>CALULY010000001.1 GCA_944321635.1 uncultured Bacteroidaceae bacterium
GCTCGAACCCTCGACCTTCGGAACCACAATCCGGCACTCTAACCAACTGAGCTACATCCACCATGTATCCCGATGCGTCGGCAAAGGTATGCTTTTCTTTGATTACTGCAAAACAATGAAGTCGATTTTTTAACAAATGTCCTGCAAACGGAATTCGGTTTATGAGGCAAAATCATTGTATGACAACGCTGGAAACATTGTATGGTAATCCCTAAAACATTGTATGCTGTCGGCAGAAACATTCTATGTTTTTGCCGCTTGCATTTGATGTTTTTGGCCGTAACATACTATGCTTTCGTCCCCCGCGCCGCATGAAGCGGCGGGAACTCACGGTGATGCCACATCCGTCACCGTGCGCCCCGCCCTCAAACCCGGGTGCCGCAGCCTAAATCTGCGACACCTCTGTCATGTAGTAACGCCCGCCACGCTCGGACAGGTAGAACAGCACAGGCTCTTCGTCGTCCGACAGCCCGGCGGCAATCATATATTCATCGTCAAACTCCTTGCCCACTCGGAACGACGTCTCGACCTCACCGCTGCGGCGGTCGATGACGCGGTACTCGTAGACGGACTCTTTGACCGTAAGCGTATTACTGTAGGACACATTGACAAGCACGTGGATCTTGTCGTCCGTCAGCCTCAGGCACATGATGCGGCGGCAAAAGTAGGGGGCATAGTCGCTGCCATACTCGAGTGTGTAGAACTTCGCCGTGTCAATCTCCGGTTTCCGCTCCGGGTCGAGTGCAAATGCGCGGTAGGTGCGCTTGACATCCCAGGGCGTAGCATTGTCGGCCAACAGCAATTCGCCCGTGTGGCTGTCGCTGTAGACCACCTCCCCGTCGTGGCTGTGCACCGTGGGGGTGAAGAAATAGTAGCCCGTCTTTGTCTCCGCCAACGCCTCCGGCAGGTTGCCAAACCGCCTGACACTCTTGCCGGTCCTGGCATCGACAAGCTCCATGCACGGTGTCCCGCGCTCGTAGAACTCGTCCATGAACACGTCATGGTCGGGGTCGCCCGTGTAGTCCTCAAACCCATCGACAGGCCAGCTCTGTTTCTTCATCCCAAACAGCATACGTGCGCTGTCCAAAATGTTGAAGTAGGAGAAGTTGCTCTCCACCTCGTCAACGTCGTCAAAGAAATGATCGTCCAGCAGCACCGGCTCGCGCGGCGACAGGTCCGCCTCGTCACGCACCAGCATCGCGGGGAAATTCCAAAAAGCATAGCTGCTCTCGCTCTCTTCATATACAAAAGGCAGGTCGTAGACGCAACCCACCCTCCCGTCCGGCAGGAGGCTGATGCCGAGAGCCATCCAGTAGAGCATCCCGCGTTGCTCGAAAATGCCGCGTGCATCCCGGGGCAATGTAGTGGCGTACATATATTTTTCTTCATCCGTCGGTTCTATCGTCCCCCGCCTTGCCATGTCACCGCTTTCGGTCAAGGTGAAACACTGCACGACACCCGAATAGTCGTCGTTGTAGTAAAGGTTGCCCCCGCGCATCGCGGGTTGATATCTCACCAACCCTATGGCAAACAGGCTGTCGGGCTGCGACAGCTCGTGCCGGTCGTAGGACAAGTCCGCCTCGCCTATGTCGCCCGGCAGCGGGAAAGTGCCGCCCTGCCACGTGCTGGGGTAGGTGTGGTAGGGACGCACATCGCGCTCGGCGACCAACGCCTTGCAGAACTCCGGGCTTTGTTCCAGTAAGCCCCCGCTGAAGATGATGCGCCCGGAGCGTTTGTCCACCTTGAGCACGTAGCTGCACAACGGTACGTTGGAGTTGAAGCTCAGGAAGTCGTAGTAGCTGCCATCGGTGTCATACAGCTGGTAGTCCGATTTGTAGCCCATCCTCTTCCAGTACTTCTCCCCCGCGTCCCTGCCGCAATTGATGGACAGCAGCACCATCTCGGCATCCGGGTCGGCGGCCTTGAGGTAGTCATGGAAGAAGTTGAGCGGCATCTCAAGGCGTGGGCCCAAGCCGGGGGTGTACATGGCCACGTACAGCGTGTCGCCCCTCGACGGCACGTCGGCGAAGTAACGCCGCACGATGCTGTCCGTACCCTCCTTTTGCGCGACGTGCAGGTGCTGGGAGCAATAGTCCTCAAGGCTCTGGCCAAAGGCCAAGGAGATGATTGATATGAATGAAAACAGTGTGAGCAGTCTTTTCATGGCTCTTGGTCTTTATGTTAACGATGAAAAGGTGTGGTGTCCACGGACGGACACCACACTCTCAAAGCTTAATAAACAGGCGTAGCATAGTTGTCGTTGCGCACCAAATCGGTGGCGTATTGCAGGTTTTTGCTCAAAGCATCTTCCTCCAGATAGATTTCCAACGGCACGTCTACGGGTACTATGTACTCTTCGTCAGTTGTGCCCAACACTGCGTCGTTTTCGTCAAAGAGGGTTCTTGTGCATTCGTACTTGACAACCGAGCCCAAATTGGTGACATTGGTGGTTACGATTTTCACTTTAGCACATATTCTCCTTGAAACTCCAGCGCAAGGCATTTGCATATCGCCGTTTCTCACTGTACGACCATAATATGTGCCTTCTATGGTTGTGGTTGTTTGCGCTTCGACATCTGTCGAAAAGGCGAATGCCCCACCCAGGAACATTGCAGCCACTAAGAGTTTGTTTCTCATAAAAATGAAATTTTGTCTTTTAATTGTTTGCTTTTTGCAGCAGCTGTTGCATCGCAAATATAGGGTGTAGATTTGGGCATGGGGAATAAAAATGACAAAAATTTATATCCAATAAATCATAAAATATATTCTATTTTCTATGCTGATAGAGTGCTAAGTTACATTATATTACTTTTAGAATATAAAATCTTACGAAACGAACAACGCATCATTTCATGATTGTCTGATTTGTATCAAAGAGTTTCGTACCAGTTTCCTGTTGTCGTTGCCAAAATCTCCGCATAATTTCCCCTTTTGCATCGTATGCAACCGCCAAAATCATTGTATGTTTTGACCGTTTGCATACGATGTTTTTGGCAAAAGCATACAATGTTCCGGGCAAAAACATCGTATGCCGTCACGCTTGGGCGCGGCGGCAAGTGCCGGGACGGTGCTTGTCGGGATGTGTCTAAATACGTTAAATCAAAAAGGGGGTTGGCCGTCAATCCGTTTTTTTTCGTACTTTTGCGAAAGTTTCATTATCATAGCTCTATATTATGTCGAAAGCAAGCAAGATACTGTTCATCTCACAGGAGATTACCCCCTACTTGCCTCAAAGCGAAATGTCAACCATAGGGCGGGAGCTTCCGCAGAAAATCCAGGAG
The DNA here is from genome assembly GCA_944321635.1 of uncultured Bacteroidaceae bacterium. Taxonomy (GTDB): domain Bacteria; phylum Bacteroidota; class Bacteroidia; order Bacteroidales; family Bacteroidaceae; genus Avibacteroides. The sequence goes on from CALULY010000001.1 coordinate 3,282, forward strand.
ACGGGCAGGGAAATCCGCACCTTCATGCCCAAGTGGGGCAACATCAACGAGCGCAGGAACCAGCTGCACGAGGTCATCCGCCTGTCGGGGATGAACATCATCATCGACGACACCGACCACACGCTCGTCATCAAGGTGGCCTCGATACAGGCGGCCAGGATGCAGGTCTACTTCATCGACAATGACGACTATTTCCAGCAGGTCGCCTCGACGGCGGTGTGCGGTGATGGGTGCGAGGACAACGATGAGCGCACCATCTTTTTCGCACGCGGCGCGCTTGAGACGGTTAAGAAGCTGCGCTGGTGTCCCGACGTGATCCACTGCCAAGGCTGGATTTCGTCGCTCGTGCCGCTCTACATAAAGAAGGCGTACAACGACGAGCCGTCGTTCCGCAATTCCAAAATCGTCTACTCGCTGTTTGACAACCGCTTTGAGGGCAAGTTGCCGGGCAACCTCGCCGAGAAGGCGTTGCTCAGGGGCATCGACATCGCTGACATAGGCATTGACAAGGACAACATAACGTATGACGAGCTGGCGAAGCTCGCCATCGACTACTCCGACGGCGTGATTGCCCACGGCAGCAACGTGGGGCAAGGCTTGCTCGACTATGCCTCGGGACGCGGCATCCCCGTGGTGCGGCATGACGGGGGCGAGGGGCTGGCCGAGCAGTGCGCTGCCCTCTATGACACAGTCTTTGACAAATAAAAACAGCATCAGGACAATGAGGAAACTCCATGCGGCGTTGGCCGCTGCGGCAGTAGCCGTGTTGTGCGGGTGCGACGACACCACCGAGGAACTGGGTCTCAACCTCGTGGCCGACAGCAACGTTGTCGAGTCGACGGGGACGGTGTTTGATGTCGAGTTCGACAACTTCATCGTCGATCCTGATTCCATCTACACCAACAGTACGATGGGCTATCTGGGGCGTTACACCGATGACATCTTCGGCGACCTTGAGGCGGGGTTCATGACACAGCTCTACTGCCAGAACGGGCTGGTCTTTGATTTCGACCAGATGGTCAAGGATTCCGTCGGTGTCGATGAGGCGACGGGCAAGCCGATATACGACTTTGCCGACGTGACGTGCTATGTCAATGTCAACTACGATTCGTTTTTCGGCGACTCGGTCAATCCCTGCCAGGTTGAGGTCTACCGCCTGGCGCGTGAGCTGACCGGCGAGATGACTTCGTCGCTCGACCCCGAGGAGGAGGGGTTCTATGACCCCGAGGAGGATTTCCTGGGCCGCGTGACCTACACCGCCGCCAACACCTATGTGGATGAGGACGAGAGGACGGAGGAGCGCGACCTCATCATCCGCGTGCCTGACGAACTGGGGCAGTGGGTGCTGAACACCAACCTGCAACATCCCGAGTACTTCACCAACTCGGTGGCCTTCAACCGCGATGTCATCAAGGGGCTTTACGTCAAGCCCTCGTCGGGCAACGGCACGGTGCTCTATGCCAAGACTACGTCGCTGAACATCAATTTCCTCATGTACGTGGACAGTGCGGGCGTTTATCCCATCAAAAGGAAAGAACCCGGGCACACCGACGAGGACTCGACCGCACTCTACAGCGTCGGCTTCAACTCGACGCGCGAGGTATATCAGGTCAACACTTTCGCCAATGCGCTTAACGACGCGGTGGTGGGCGACACCGAGAACACCTACCTCAAGTCGCCTGCCGGGATATTCACCACCGTCAAGCTCCCGATAGGGGAAATAGCGGCGGCAGTCACCGACACCATCATCCAGACCAAGCTGACGTTGCAGGCCTACAACCAGGACACGGGCAACGAGATAACGATGGCTAAGCCCGAGGAGGTGCTGCTCGTGCTAAAGGGCGAGGTTTACAGCTTCTTCCGCGACAACTCGCTGCCTGACGGGCTCACGTCCTACACGGCGGAACTGGACGATGCGACCAACACCTACACCTTTGGCAACATCTCGGCACTCGTCGTCAACGCCATAGCCAAGGCAAGGGCTGCCAATGGCGGCATAGTGCCTCCCGATGCGGTGGAAGAGGTGGTCGTCGTGCCAGTCACCATCAACAAGGAGACTATAAACGACTCCGAGCAGGTGACATCGGTCCGCAACGAACTCGAGCCCGCGTATGCCCGCCTCGTCAAAGCCGGCAACCGGCTGGAAGTCTCCTACATAACCATCGGGGGCAAGGACAGGTAAAACGCATCGGTCATGGGCAGCAAGGCAAAGGTTTCTGTCAGGAAGGTGATGCTCGCGCTCCTCGTGCTGTTGCTCGCCGTGGTGGCATTCTTTGCCTACCGCGACATCTACGGCAGGGATGACATCGTCATCGCCGACAATCTGGACAGCAACATCTTCCCCGCCTTGGTGCTGAGCACGGCGACGACCGACACGACGCTGGTGGTGCCTGTCGATTCGTCGTGGACGGGCAATCCCAAAGCCCCGTTCAACGTGACGCTCGTTTCGCCCAAGTTGCCATCGACGGTGAGGCTGGTCGTCGGCGAGACGAAGTTCACCTACGAGTCGGTGTCGGAGTATAAACTTGCCAATCCCAACACGGCCTACACCATCTATCCCGAAATCAATTGGAAATACGATGAGCTGAAGGCCAACACGCAACCCACCCCCATCAGCTTCTCCATCACGGTCGAGGGGCTTGGCAAGGAGCGCAGCGAGAAGATTTATACGATGTCGATGCGCACGGTGAATGAATGCATGACCTCCTACATAGACAAAAAAGGCCGTCGGCATGACACGAGCATCCTCTTTGCCGCCTATGTCAACGAGGACACCCCGCTGATTGACCAAATCCTGCGTGAGGCGTTGGACACGAGGATAGTCAACCGTTTCTGGGGATACCAGAGCCGCAACAAGAACGTGGTGCGTGACCAAGTTTATGCAATCTGGCACGTCTTGCAGAAAAGGAACTTCAAGTACAGCTCCATCTCCAACTCCAGCCTCTCGTCAAGCAAGGTGGTCGCGCAGAAAGTGCGCACTTTTGAGGACGCTTTCCAGAATTCCCAGATCAATTGTGTGGATGGGAGTGTGATGCTTGCGTCCCTCCTGCGTGCCATAAACATAGACCCTGTGCTGGTCAAGACCCCTACCCACATGTTCATTGGGTACTACCTTGACCGCAAGCACACGGAAATCGAATACCTTGAGACTTCAATGATCGGTGATGTCAATCTCGACGATTACTTCACCGAGGCCGCACCCGACTCGACGATTCAAGGCAAGAGCCAGAAGGAGATCTCAAAGATGTCATTCGAGCGGGCACGGACTTATGCCGCCGATGTCTATGCCAGGCACAAGGAACAACTTGAGGGCGGCGAGAAAGGTTACAGCATCATCGACCTCTCCTCCATAAGGGAAAAAATCCAGCCCATAGGCCTTTGACCCCACAAGCCGCGCGTTTTAACATTGAGTTGATAAATTAATGTAAAAAACGCCGCTACCCGCCGTTAATCACAGTTAACCCCCTGACTTTTTTCATAAAACAAACAAAAAGAACATTTGCGCCGTTACATCGGACAGTGCAAAGACACTATTTTAACATCGCCAAAAGCAAAAAACAACAGGATTTTAACATTAAAACGATAAGCAACCATGAAAAAGAATTTTCTAAAGGTACTGGCCGCCCTCTCAATCGTCGCCGTCGCTGCGGTGGCTGGAGGTGTGACGGCATACAAGGTGAGCAGCAACAAGATCGTTTCAGCCTCGGGCGATGAGTTTGCCCGCGAATTCGGCACTTCGGGCAACGTCTCGCTCATAGCCGATGACGGCAGCACGGCGGCATCGCCCGTCGATCTCACCTACGCGGCGGAAAAAAGCGTCCACGCCGTAGTCCACATCAAGTCGGTGGAACACTCCAAGACACAATATGTGCAGGAGATGCCCGACATCTTTGACTTCTTCTTCGGTGACGGGCAAGGCCGCCAGCGCAGGGTCGAGACCCAGCCCCGCGTCGGAGTAGGTTCGGGGGTGATAATATCTGCCGACGGCTATGTCGTGACCAACAACCATGTCATTGAGAACGCCGATGAGATCGATGTCACGCTCAATGACAAGCGCGAATTCAAGGCCCGCCTCGTCGGCACCGACCCCACCACAGACATAGCATTGCTCAAGATCGAGGTGGACGACGCGCCCTATCTCACACTCAGCAACTCTGACAACCTCAAGGTCGGCGAGTGGGTGTTGGCTGTCGGCAACCCGTTCAACCTCTCATCGACCGTCACTGCCGGCATAGTCAGTGCCAAGGCCCGCAACCTCAACATCTACGGCGGCAAGCAAGGGAGCATCGAGTCGTTCATCCAGACCGACGCGGCAGTCAATCGCGGCAACAGCGGCGGGGCACTCGTCAACACGCGGGGCGAGCTGGTGGGCATCAACGCCGCCATCTATTCACCCACGGGTGTCTACTCGGGCTACGGCTTCGCCATACCGACAAACCTTGTCAAGGCTGTGGTCGTTGACCTCAAGAAGTTTGGTGCCGTCCAGCGTGCCCAGCTTGGGATCCTCGGCGGGGACAACAACGCGGAGCTGGCAAAGGAAAAGGAATTGGGCGTAAACTACGGTGTCTACGTCTCGGAACTCGTTGACGGCGGAGCGGCAAAGCGTGCCGGCATCAAGGCCAACGATGTCATCATCGGCTTCAACGACAAGAAAATCAACAATATGGCAGAACTCCAGGAGATGATTGCCCTCACCAAGCCCGGCACGGAGGTTGACATCAAGGTCAACCGCGACGGAAAGGACAAGACCATCAAGGTCAAACTCCAAAAGAACGAGGAAGTCAGCGGCGTGGGTGACACCAAGACAGCCAATATGCTCGGAGCCAAGTTTGAGAAGGTGGACAAAGACACCAAGGCACGCCTCGGCATCAGCGGTGGCATCGAAGTCACCAAGCTCTCCAACGGCAAGCTCCGCAGCGAAGGGGTGCGCGAAGGCTTCATCATCCTCAAGGCCAACGACACAGCCATCAATTCGGAGAAGGATCTCGATGCGGTGATCAAGGCGGCATCGGCGACCGACGACAAGGTGCTGTTCATCGTCGGAGTCTATCCCTCGGGCTCTCGTGCCTATTATGCGATAGACTTGCGCTGACGGCACACCGCCATCGCGTCGTGCACACATCCCCTGCCAGGCTTGACAGCCCGGCAGGGGATTTCTTTTGCCAGGTCATCTTGCTGCCGCGTGGAGTGTCGCGGGAAGCCTCGCCTTGTGTGCGTGCTGCGCGTTTTCATCTCCACACGACAAGAGTGGTTGACCAGGTGAAAAAACTTGGGACGTGGCCGGGTGGTGTGCCGGGGACAATTGCGGCTGCATAGGACGTGTCGTGACGTGATCAATAGCATCTCGACTGCCACGCACGGCCGTCCAGCAGGGCAGGTCAAGTGGAAAGCATGGTGTGGCCAGGCATAAACTTCACCGACCCGCCGGGAAAAGTTGATTGTCCCCTAACATAAAGTATATTCAGAACTTTGGTTTATATATTCAGAAGTTTTGTTTATATAAACAGAAGTTTTGTTTTTACTTTATGTCAGGGGATGATGAACTTTATGCTCAGGGCAAGTGGACTTTTCCCGGCAGGCAATCGCTTTTTGCCTCTGTTGCCATCGTGGCAGCCTCTTGGAACAACGTCCCGATGCGGCTGGTGCGTGTGGCGCGGGGGAGGGGTGGTTTAACAACTTTTTACGCCACCGCACCGGCTGGATAGTGGTGCAAACGTTAAATTTGCAAACGTTTCTAAAAGGATTGCGTCATGTTTTTCTACTACATCTATATGTTTTGCATCGCCGTCCCGCTTGGGATCGTGGCGACAATCATCGCGGCCATGGTGACTATCATAGGCACGTCGGTCGGCAATGCCCACTTCTGGGGCTACCATCCCGGCAAGGTGTGGTCGAGGGTCATCTGCGCCTTGTTCCTCATCCGGGTCAAGGTCGTGGGGCGTGAAAAGACGGACAGCAAGCATTCCTATGTGTTTGTCGCCAATCACCAGGGTGCATTTGACATATTCCTGATTTATGGCTACCTGGGTCGCAACTTCAAGTGGATGATGAAGAAGAGCCTGCGCCGCATCCCCTTTGTCGGCAAGGCTTGCGAGGCGGCTGGGCACATCTTTGTTGACAGGACGAGTGCCGGAGGGGTGCGCGGCACTATCACCAAGGCGCATGACACGCTCGTGGATGGCACTTCGCTGGTGGTCTTCCCCGAGGGATCCCGGACGTTCACGGGGCACATGGGCTACTTCAAGAAAGGGGCATTCCAGCTCGCCGACGAGTTGCGGTTGCCCGTGGTGCCGATGACGATTGACGGGTCGTTTGAGATATTGCCCCGTTTCAAGCGGCTGCCGCGCCCGCACCGCCTGACGCTGACCATCCATGACCCGATTGCTCCCGAGGGGGAGGGGCTGGGCGACATCAAGCGGACGATGAAGCTGGCCTACGAAGCAATCGAGGCCGGGCTGCCTGAGGCTTATCGCGGCATGGTGAAGAATGCCGACCAGGAAATCCCTTGACCGGACCGCATGGTGGCAGGCTGCAACAAAGGCAGGCAAATTGCCGCGCCGCCGCGTGGGCTGGCGACGCGTGAACGATAACAACTCAAAGAATTATGGCAGACGACAAGAAAGTGATTTTTTCGATGGTCGGGGTGAGCAAGTCATTCCAATCGGGCAAGCAGGTGTTGAAGGACATCTACTTGTCATTCTTTTACGGTGCGAAAATCGGCATCATCGGTCTCAACGGTTCGGGCAAATCGACCTTGCTCAAGATCATTGCAGGGCTTGACAATGCATATCAGGGCGAGGTGGTGTTTTCCCCGGGCTATTCTGTCGGCTACCTTCCCCAGGAGCCGCAGCTTGACAAGGACAAGACAGTCAAGGAAGTTGTCATGGAGGGCGTGCAGCCCATCGTTGACCTGTTGGCAGAGTATGAGGAGATAAACAACAAATTCGGCTTGCCCGAGTACTACGAGGATGCCGACAAGATGCAGTCGCTCTTTGACCGCCAGGCAGTGTTGCAAGACCAGATCGACGCCACCGATGCATGGAACTTGGACAGCAAGCTGGAGCGTGCCATGGATGCCCTGCGTTGCCCGCCTGAAGACCAGAAGTGCGAACACCTTTCGGGTGGCGAGCGTCGCCGCGTGGCTTTGTGCCGCCTGCTGTTGCAGCAGCCGGATGTGCTCTTGCTTGACGAGCCTACCAACCACCTTGATGCCGAGTCGATAGACTGGCTGGAGCAGCATTTGCAACAATATGCCGGGACGGTCATCTGCATCACCCATGACCGTTACTTCCTCGACCACGTGGCGGGATGGATATTGGAACTCGACCGTGGCGAGGGCATTCCATGGAAGGGCAACTATTCCTCATGGCTCGAACAGAAGACCAAACGCATGGAACAGGAGGAAAAGACAGCCAGCAAGAGGCGCAAGACGCTTGAACGTGAATTGGAGTGGGTGCGCATGGCTCCCAAAGCCCGGCAGGCGAAAGGCAAGGCAAGGCTTAACTCCTATGACAAGCTGCTGAACGAAGATGTGAAGGAAAAGGAGGAAAAGCTCGAAATCTTCATCCCCAACGGCCCGCGTCTTGGCAACAAGGTGATAGAAGCTGTCGGGGTAAGGAAAGCCTTTGGCGACAAGTTGCTCTTTGACAATCTCAACTTTTCATTGCCCCCAAATGGCATTGTCGGCGTCATTGGTCCAAACGGGGCAGGCAAGACGACACTCTTCAGGCTCATCATGGGGCTTGAGAAGCCTGATGCGGGCACTTTCGAGGTAGGCGAGACGGTCAAACTGGCTTACGTTGACCAGCAGCACAAGGACATAGACCCTGAGAAAACCGTCTACCAAGTCGTCTCAGGCGGCAACGAGCTGATGCGCATGGGGGGACGTGAAATCAATGCCCGCGCTTATTTGTCCCGCTTCAACTTCACCGGGGCAGACCAGGAGAAGAAGTGCGGGGTGCTGTCCGGCGGTGAGCGCAACCGCCTTCACCTTGCCATGGCATTAAAGGAGGAAGGCAATGTGTTGCTCCTCGACGAGCCGACCAATGACATCGATGTCAACACGCTTCGTGCTCTTGAGGAGGGACTTGACGACTTCGCCGGGTGCGCTGTCGTCATCAGCCATGACCGTTGGTTCCTTGACCGTATCTGCACGCACATCTTGGCATTTGAGGGCGATTCCAATGTGTTCTTCTTCCAAGGCTCTTATTCGGAATATGAAGAAAACAAGATCAAACGCATGGGACGCGAAGAGCCCAAGAGGATCCGTTACCGCAAGTTGATGGACTGACAGCAAAAGGCGCCTATACCATATATTATATATAGGAGTGCCTGACAAACCAAGGCACTCCTATTGTAAAAGATACCAGTTGAGACAATGTTTGCTGTGTGGTGGCGTGTGCGCCATATAATGATGTGGTGTGTTTGCTATTTAATGTTTTTTCCATACCTTTGCAGCCGATAACTTTTTAAACAACCAAAATTATTATGAATCAGTACGAAACCGTTTTCATCTTAACTCCCGTTTTGTCTGACATCCAGATGAAGGAAGCGGTAGAAAAATTCAAAGGAATCCTGCAGGAAACCGGAGCTAAGATTGTGAATGAGGAGAACTGGGGGCTGAGGAAATTGGCTTACCCAATCCAAAAGAAGTCAACCGGGTTCTATCAGCTGCTTGAGTTTGAAGCAGACCCGAGCGCGATCATCAAGCTGGAAACTGCTTACAGACGTGATGAAAGAATCTTGAGGTTCTTGACATTCAGACAAGACAAGTATGCCGCAGAATATGCAGCAAAGCGCAGGAATTTAAAATCAGCTAAAACGGAGGATAAATAATCATGGCACAGCAAAATCAATCTGAAATCAGGTATCTTACTCCGCCGACGGTGGATGTCAAGAAGAAGAAATATTGCCGTTTTAAGAAGAGTGGCATCAAATACATCGATTACAAGGATCCTGAATTCTTGAAGAAGTTCCTGAACGAACAGGGCAAGATACTCCCCAGAAGAATCACTGGTACTTCGATGAAATACCAACGTCGCGTTGCCCAAGCTGTGAAGCGTGCCCGCCACTTGGCTCTTCTGCCTTATGTAGCTGATATGTTGAAATAAAAAGAGGGAGGATCAATATGGAAATCATACTTAAAGAAGACATAGCAAGCTTGGGTTTCAAAAATGACATTGTAAGTGTCAAGCCAGGTTATGGCAGGAATTATCTGATACCTTCAGGCAAGGCGATTTTGGCAACCCCGTCAGCGAAGAAGATGCTTGCGGAAGAGTTGAGGCAAAGAGCGCACAAACTTGAGAAAATCAAGAATGAAGCTCTTGAACTGGCTAAGAAACTTGAAGGAGTCACTCTCACAATTGCGACTAAAGTTAGCTCGACTGGGACAATCTTCGGCTCTGTGAACAACATCCAGATAGCTGAGAAGTTGGCTGAAAAAGGATTTGAAGTTGACCGCAAGGCGATTGTTGTCAAAGACACCGTTAAGGAAGTCGGCAACTATGTGGCCACGGTAAGGCTGCACAAGGAAGTGTCGGTTGAGATTCCTTTTGAAGTAGTAAGCGAGGAGTAAATACTTAATTGAATAATGGATAAAGACAAGGCTATTGCCAAGGGTGATGGTCTTGTCTTTTTTAATACTGCTAAAACCAGAATAGGATGTTATTCACTGTCATCACTATCAACCTTAATAATGCCGACGGACTGAGAAGTACGATTGAGAGCGTATTGGCGCAGGAACGTTCCCTTTTCGAGTATATAGTCATAGACGGCGCATCGACGGATGGAAGCATCGATGTCGCGAAAAGCTATGGAGACAAGATAGATTGTCTGATTTCGGAGCCGGACAATGGGATATACAATGCGATGAATAAGGGCATAGCTTTGGCAAAGGGGGAGTATGTGATATTCATGAATTCTGGGGATAAGTTTGCATCATCCGATGTGTTACACGAGGTTTCTCAATCTAATATGGATGCTGATGTAATTATAGGTGCAACAAAGCAAAAAAAACGAATAGGGTATTTAGTTGAAAAGCCCGCTAGAATTACTGCTTATTCCTTGTTGTATCGTTTTTATGGTCATCAATCTACATTTACAAAAACTGAGGTCTTGAGGGAACTTGGTGGATATGATGAGGATTTGAAAATAGCAGCAGATGTTTGCTTTTTGCTTAAAGCCTTAATTAAGTATAATAAAACTCCAAAGACAATCGATCTCTGTGTGTCTGATTACGCGAAAGGAGGGGTGAGCGAAACGAGCTTCAGAGCCGGTAGATTGGAGTTTTATGGATATTTCAAAAAAAATTTCCCTAACATCTATCAAGACTACGTCTGGGCCCACAAATGGTTGCGCTTCCTGCCATCAAATGTGCTTAGAGTGATCAAATTACGTTTGGCATCTTTTCTTTGATTGAAATTACTAATAATGCAATAAAGGATATAGTATTGGCGTTTAGGAAATAGGGTAATCGATTTACATATCTTAGAACATTAACTTTGAAAAGTATAAGGTTTAGTAATGAGACAAAATAAGTTAATCTTACTTCTGGTTTTGCCAATGTTTCTTTTGTTGGCATCATGCAAATCGTCGAGGAATGTGGTTTCATATTTCCAAGACATGACGGTTGACAACAATGTCCTTGAAGGTGTAGAAAGCAATTATGAGGTCAAAATCACGAGCGATGATCTGCTTGCTATCTCGGTTTCGAGCATTGACCCGAACGCCATAGCCATATTCAATCTGCCGGCGACAACTTACCTGCAACCTGGAGTTGATGAGATTTATTCTACACCTGTGTTGCAGTCTTATCTGGTGGATTCGGAAGGCTACATTGACTTCCCAGTCTTGGGACGTCTCCATGTGGCTGGGCTGACAAGACATGAGTTGGCAGAGTTCTTGAAAGAGAAGATTTCCAAATATGCCAAGGAACCATTGGTGACTGTCAACATAATGAACTTTAAGGTCTCAGTGCTAGGCGAAGTGAATAAACCCGGGACGATTACCATAACCAATGAAAGAATGTCCATACTTGATGCGTTGAGCATGGCAGGCGACCTGACCATAAACGGAATGAGAAACCGTGTGACACTTTATCGTGATGAGAATGGCAAAAAGACCTATCATGTCTTTGATCTAACGTCGTCAGATGTATTCAAGTCTCCATATTTTTATTTGAAACAAAATGATGTGATATATGTAGAACCCAACAAAGCGAGGCGCAGTAATGCAGAATACAGCCAGGCGGCGCAGTTCAACGTTTCTGTTGCTTCCACAGTGATAAGTGTCGTTTCTGTGATATCCTCTTTGTGTATCGCCCTCTTTGTAAAGTAATAAAGCAATGAATTCTTATAAGCAATCCGGATTAGTGTCTTTGTTGACAGATTACATTAAGAACTGGAAACTATTTGCTCTTTCTCTTGTCCTTTGCATAGGATTAGCTGGCTTGTACCTGATGTTGAAAAACCCAGAGTATAAGGTAAATGCCAATGTTCTGATAAAGGAGGACTCAAAATCCGGAGGTTTGGCTTCAGCAATGATGAAGTCAGTCCCGTTTGGTGATGTCTTGAGTGTAGGTGGCAGTGTTGTAGATGATGAAATTGAGGTTATTAGTTCATATTCGATCTTACGTGGTGTAGTAAAAGACTTAGGACTGAATGCTAACTGCTCAAAAGGCTTTCTGAAAAAGAAGAACTATTACAAGGACTCTCCGTTGACCGTCACTCCTAAAGTGGCTGGCATGGCGGACACTTTACGCTATGCCATAGAGATGGAGGTCTCTATAGACAAAGAAGGTGTTGTAAATATAGAAGCCTACAGCATGGATGAACCCGTGGGTGAAGCAAAATCCGTTTTCCCAGTCAACTTGACAACGATTTTCGGTGATTTCATTATTGACAAGACTTCTTATTATGACCCAGGCAAGACCAAAAAATATAAATTGGTTTATGGCGGTTATGGGAGCGCAACAGAAAGCTTGATGAGCAGAGTAGACATATCGGTCGCCAGCAAGAAGGCAAATGTCATCAATCTCACAATGGAAGATGAGATACCAGAAAGAGGAAAAGACATACTTAATGCCATAATAAGCCATTACAACGCCTATGGCATCGATGAAAAAAACCTTGTCTCTGAGCGTACCGCTGTTTTCCTGCAACAACGCATAGACATTATGGAAAAAGACTTGAATGCCATAGAAAAAGCAGTGGAAAAGTATAAGGAGGATAATCAACTGACTGACATCGAATCAGAAGCCAAAATCATACTTGACCGCAGCAGCGACTTTAAAGAGCGCCTTATCAGTGCTGAGACACAATTCTCAGTGATATCAATCATCGAAGATTTCCTTAAAGCACCAGAAAACAAATATGCGGTAGTCCCGATGAGCCTTGGCATCGAGGAAGAGTCGGCTGTCGAGTCATTGCTTGCTTATAATGATCTGTTGATGGAACGTCTAAAGCTGCTCCGATCCACAAAGCCAGGCAACCCGATGATTGAATCAATGAATGAGCAGGTTGATGCAACGAGGCAGAGTGTTCTTATGACTATCCAGAGCATCAAACGAGGAATAGAGTATGCCCGCGACGATTTGCGCGACCAGGAAAAGTATTTCATGGACCGAATCAAGGGTATGCCAAAACAAGAGAGGGAATACATAGAAATCAAAAGGCAGCAGGAAATTAAACAAGCCCTCTATCTATATTTGCTCCAACAGCAAGAGGACAATGCGTTGAAGCTTGCGATGGAAAATCCCAAAGCCCAGATAATCGACAATGCTTATGTGAAAACACGCCCTGTCAAGCCGATGAAGATGCTTGTTGCTGCAGCAGCCTTGTTGTTTGCTGTCATCATGCCAGTGTTCTATCTTTATGCTAAGAAGATGTTAGTGCGCAAATTCCAAAATGCGCAAGAGTTGCGTTCTGCTACGTCATTGGTATTCTCTGGCAATGTCCATCATTCGGACAAGGATTTCCTTTTTAGCAGTGGTGATGGTGAAGTGGAAGAGGATATTAGGACTTTCCGTTCCGTCATATACCGAGCTTTGGACAATGATGTTGAACATAAGGCCGTAGTAGTGTCTTCGGTAATGAAAGGTGAAGGCAAGACCTTCGTAGCGCTGAACCTCGCATTGTCTATGGCTCTGCTTGACAAGAAGATCCTGCTCATAGATGCCAATTTGCGTAACTCTTCTTTGAGTTCCATGCCTTTGTCATCAGAAACACAGTTGTCTGATGGCTTGGCCCAAATCGTGCAAGGTAATGTTGATTGGCGTATGGTCGTGAGGCAATCATCATCTGCCTCCAACTTGCATATCATGCCGGCAGGTGTCGTGCAGTCAAATGCTTCTGAGTTGTTGCTTAATGCCAAATTCCATGCATTGTTGGATGAATTAAAGGCAGCCTATGATTTCATAGTCATCGACGCGGCCAATCTATATGACTACTCAGACACGATGCCACTGTTTGCATTGTCTGACATGGCAATCCTTGTCACGAGAGCTAATCACAGTGACAAAGCTTCGTTGGAGTATGTTGAGACATTGGTGGAGCAACGTGTCATTTCCAATTATGTATATGTGGTGAATGATGTGAAGTCAGAGGCAAAGCACTAAGATGTCTTGTTTCTCGTCGCTATACTCGAAACTGTTTGGCCAATCCGCATCACGGTCTGCCCGCCTTAAACAGAATGTGGCAGTCTCGTTGTTGGTCAAGGTCGGGAGCATAGTATGCTCTTTGGTCATGGTTCCTGTGGCGATAGATTTTGTCAACGACGTGCAGTATGGCATCTGGTTGACCATAAGTTCTATTGTCGCTTGGATGAGTTTTTTCGACATAGGATTCACGAATGGGCTGAGGAACAAACTGGCAGAAGCGTTTGCTTTTAAGGACAATGCGCTGGCAAAAGTTTATGTTAGTACCACATACTTTATATTGTCGGTTATATTCTTTTTCTTGGCACTCCTGCTCTTGCTGCTTGTGCAGCTGTTGGACATCTCTTCTTTGCTTAACATATCGGGTTCCTATGAAACCGAATTGAAGGTCTCGCTCAGCGTTCTCATCGTTTATTTCTGTATAACGTTTGTTTTGAGGATACTAAGCGTAGTCCTTATTGCGGATCAGCGACCTGCTTATTCTTCGTTCATCGATTTTGTCGGGCAGCTGTTATCTCTGGCGGCGATATTGATTTTCCGCAATTACGTGGATGGTTCGTTGACCATACTTTCCTATTGCTTGTGTATTCCGCCTTTGCTCGTGTGGGTGTTCTTCACTTTTTATTGTTACAGTGGCAAGCGTTATCGTTGTTGTTCCCCATCGGTGAAACATATAAGGATGGAGTATTCTTCGCGCTTGCTGGCCCTCGGCCTTAAGTTTTTTGTCATACAGATTGCAGCCCTCATCCAGTTCCAGACAGCCAACATTCTCATTGCCCGCCTTTATTCGATGGGGGAAGTCACGCAGTACAACATTGCCTACAAGTACTTCAATGTGCTCTATATGTTCTTTATGATTCTCCTCCAGCCGTTTTGGTCAGCCGTCACAGACGCGTATGCCAAAGGCGACTATGATTGGATCAAATCAATGGTGAGGAAGTATCTTAAGGTTGTGGCCTTGATAGCGGTTGGGGGATTGCTCATGCTTGTCCTTTCCGACTTTGTATACAAGGTTTGGATAGGCGGGGCGGTACAAATCCCGTTCAGCCTTTCCACATGGATGATGGTCTATTTTGTCACGACCATTTTCGGGGCGGTCTTCGTCTACTTTGTCAATGGCATCGGTGCGTTGAGGATTCAATACTATTCGAGCCTTGTCTCGCCGCTGTTGTTTTTCGCCTTGGTGATGCTCATGTGCAAGTGGGGCGGCATGGGGATGTATGCTATCTTGATCGCGTCGGTCGTTGCAAACTTCAATGGATTGTTGCTTGCGCCGATGCAGTACTATAAAATCTTGATAAAGCGAAGGGAAGGGATATGGAGTATGTAGCGAGAGAGACGGACAAGACATACACTGCTGCCTGGATTGGGCTGCTTGTTTATGCCTTTATATATGTGGCAGAGTCTGTGCTTTCAGATATTCCTATGAAAAGCCTACTCTATTTGTTGGCAGCCTTGCCGATGTTGGTGGCTCTGGTCAAAGGGCTTTCTTTTGATTTCTCCAACCGTGGCAAGTTGTCTCTGTTGGTCTATTTCGTCATGATGTTTTGGTTGTCAGTGATGTGCGTCCGTTCCAAAGCCTCATTGTTTTACCCGACTTTGTATGGGATACTGTCCTATGCTGGTGTGGTAATGCTTATGGTGAAGACCAAACCGATGTTAATCAGTTTTATATCCGTAGGCTATAAGACGAATTACTCCTTCCTGCTGATATTCATACTTCCGCTTTTAATAGGAGACAATGGTGTGACGCAGATGATCCTTGAAACGTTTTCTGTGCCGGCTGCCTTTATATTCCTTACTAATAAGTACCATTCTAACAGGAACATAACAATCTCTTTTGTGGTATTACTCCTTGCCTTCCTTGTGGCGACGTTGACAGCGAGGCGCAATCTCATGCTGACTTATGCTCTTTATTTGGTCATAGGGTCTGCCTTTATCATCTTGAACGGCAAGTTAAAGAGCGCAGAGGCCAAAATCATGATGTTCCTCTCCGCAATGCTATTTCTCATGGCGGCGTTTGTCTTTTATATGAGTGAGAGCGGCGGCATGTTTTCCAAGATAACGGGGCGTGCATCTGAAAACACGAGGGAAATTGTCTTTGCGTCATTTGCTGCCGATATGTTGACATCTGGTAATGATGTGATTGTCGGGCGTGGTATGTCTGGCATATATTATTGCCCAGATGTGGATGTGGTGGATCGTGAGACTAACGAGAGCATGGATTATCGTTTCCACATTGAGTGCGGCTATCTCTATCTCATACTCAAAGGCGGTCTCATCTACCTTTTCCTTTACATGGCATTGTTCATCATTGCAATCTGGCAGGGCTTCAAGAGCCGTAATGCCTTGTGCAAGGCTTCAGCGTGCATAGTGCTTGTGCAATTGATTGACATGGCGCCATTCGGCTTGCATGGCTTTAACACCAAGATGTTCATGATTTGGCTTGCCATTTCCATTTGCCTTGACAAGAATTTCCGCAAGATGACGGACGATCAGGTGAGGGACGAGCTGTTCACCATCAAAAACAAATTGTTGCCATGGCAGAAAAAATGAGGATACTCTGGCTCTCAAACATTATCCTTCCCGAAGTGTCCGAACAGCTTGGATTGCCCAAGTTGGTGATAGGCTCGTGGCTGACCGCCTACAAGTCAGTGTTGCAATCCGCTCACGCAGCAGACATGGAACTGCACATAATAGCCCCATACGCAGGAACGTCATTTGCCGAGGTCGATGCCGGCGATGCCCGCCACTACCTCTTCCCTGAGCATACAGGCAAAAAGGCGTTGGGAGCGTGGCTGAAGTCCGTCAATGACCGAGTGCGTCCCTATGTGGTGCACATCCACGGATCGGAATATCCCCACTCGTCGCTCTTTGTCGATGTCTGCGGCGGGGCTAATGCCGTCCTTTCCATCCAGGGACTTGTAAGCATATATGCAAGGTACTACTACGCAGGACTTGATTTGCAAGGGAAATTCACTCTGCGTGACCTATTGAAGCGTGACACCCCTTGTCTCCAACGCCAGGACTTTGAGCGTCGCGGCCGGCTGGAACGCTCGCTCATCTCACGTGTCGGCAACGTCATTGGCCGCACAAGCTGGGACTATGCGCACAGCGTCGCGATAAATCCCTCTGTGCGTTATCACACCTGCCAGGAACCGTTGCGCGAAGGCTTCTACCATGCCGCGTGGGATTTGCACGGATGCCGCCGCCACACCATCTTCGCCTGCCAGCCGTCCTATCCAATCAAGGGATTGCATCAGTTGCTCGCAGCTTTGCCGTTGGTCAGGCGACGTTACCCGGATGTGCATCTCTACTTGCCCGGAGTCAACCTTGGCGATCGTCCGTGGTGGAAGATGCGTGCCTACTGGCGATACATAAACAAGCAAATCAGGCAGCACAACTTGCGTGACTGCGTGACGTTCCTCGGCGGATTGCCCGAGGGGGAGATGCTGAGGCAGTACCTGTCGGCCAACGTGTTCGTTTGCCCCTCGTCAATAGAGAACAGTTCCAACTCTGTTTGTGAGGCTCAAATCCTCGGGACACCAGTCGTTGCCAGCTATGTCGGTGGGATGATGGATCTTGTGGAAGACGGCACGAGCGGATTGCTCTACCGCTTTGAGGAGGCAGAGATGCTTGCCGAGAAGATATGCTCCGTCTTTTCCGATGACACCCTCGCCCTCAAGCTCTCGCAAGGTGGCAGGGATGTGGCCATGACGCGGCATGACCGTGCCGCGATAGCCGACGCTCTCTGGTCGATATACCAATCCGTGCGCGACACATCAAATCGATAATCACCATGAGACAGCAAGGCGGCATCATTACTAAAGTCAAAGGCGACCCATTGGCCTATCTCTGGCTCAAACCATTCCAGATGTGGCAGCGGGCGTACAAGGCCTTTTGTTCCGCATGGACTTACCTCATGGCAAAGGCCAAAGGCGTTGACATCGCTTCGATGCCAGTGTGTGACGGGGTGCCTTACATCCTGCGTTCGCCCTATTCGACCATCAAGATAGGCTGCCACTTCCAGGCCAACTCTTCGTTCAAATCCAACAACATTGGCATACTTTCCCGCTCGCGCATCACGACCAACGACCACGGCGCGTCAATCATCATAGGCGACCACGTGGGCATATCTGCCGCCACTATCTCCGCGTTCCAACGCATTGTCATCGGTGACTACACGCTCATCGGGGGCAATGTGCTGATAACCGATTCCGACTGGCATCCCCTCGATCCAGCCTCGCGCCGCGTCCCATACGCCGACGGACGGCGGGCTGATGTCGTTATAGGCTCAAATGTCTTCATAGGCACACGCTCGATCATTCTCAAGGGTGTGACCATTGGTGACAATGCCGTCATTGGTGCTGGCAGTGTCGTTACGCGTGACATCCCTGCGAACGTCATTGCGGCTGGCAATCCCTGCGTGGTTGTCAAACAACTTTAACTTTTTGTTCCGTTGCTGGCAGTTTTGGCTGTCTGGTGGTTGAGTCAAAGCAACACGACCTTATAGGTAAACATATCTATATATATAATTAATATATGCCAATCCCATCACGTTGCTTGCAATCGGCCAGCCACGTGGTTATATTTACCAAGGGAAAAGAACAACGTATGGACTTGACAACAAGCGGCAATGCCGCATTCATCTTACGCCGCGCCACGCTTGACGATGTGCCTGCGGTGCGCGAACTCTTCCGCACGACGGTACTGACGGTCAACGCCGCTGACTACACTGCCGATGAAGTGGCCGATTGGGCGGCGTGCGGAGACGATGACGCGCGGTGGATTGAGCTGATAGCTACGTTGCACTTTGTCGTGGCGGCGGATGGCTCAGGCAAAGTTGTTGGCTATGCCTCGCTGCGTGGCGATGGCTACCTGCATTCACTTTTCACGCACTGCGAATGGCAACGGCGCGGTGTCGCTACTGCCTTGCTACGTGAGGTTGAGCGTCATGCGGAGCAATCGGGGCTTAGCCTTATCCGCACCGAGGCGAGCATCACAGCCCGTCCGTTCTTTGTGCGGCGTGGTTATGTCGTGGAGGCGGAGCAACAGGCGCGTGCCCGCCGTCTATGGATGACAAACTTCAGGATGTGGAAACGATTGGGACAAACGTATTAGGCATTTGATGATATGAAAACGGAACTGGCATTGATATTCCTTGCATCGGCATTGGCCGCGTCGGCGTGCGGCAACGTGCAAAGTGGTGAGAATGTCCAGACATTGCCTCCTGACTCGTTGCAAGCAATGGCAAATGACACGTCGTTCATCGACCAGTCGGCAGGGATGGAGGTCATCGAGGGACTGAATCGCGCGTACGGTGACAAGCCTGGTGTTGTTGGCGGCTTCATAGGCAATGGGCTATGCCCGGACTATCTTGAAGGAATGTGGTTTGACGGTGCGACGTTGGTGCTGCAAGTCCGTGGCGACACCTTGCAGGCACGTCGCGAACTTGAGGAAGCGGCCGGTAGTGGAGCGTTCCGCATCGAGCAACTCGGCTGCGGACGCTTGTCTCAAAAGCAACTGCACGCGCTGGTCGATTCGCTCAATGCACGATGGGACAGCATTGACCCTGCTGTCAGGGCAAATGTGATGGGGTGGGGCGCAACGGTTGACGGTCTGGAAATCACGCTGCTGCTCAACACGCCCGACAAGCGGCGCGAGTTCCGCGAGAAAGCGTTGGACTCGCCGGCTCTCACGTTCACCGGGACAGACGGGATGTCTGTTTGCCGCCGTACTGGGGTGAGAGACACGCTCGGGGTCAGAATCATTGCAGAAAAGACACTTGTCGCCCGCGATGCCGAGACCGCCGCATTCGTCTTGCGCAATGAGGGAAGCGGCACGGTGGAGTGTGGTGAAAGCTATACTCTCGCCTATTGGCGCGAGGGGCAATGGCGGGTGTTGCCATCGAGTTCATTCTTCAACGCCATCGCCTATGTCGTGCCTCCTGGCAAAGAGCACCGTTTCGTTGCCCACTTGCATCCGCTGGTCAACGGGGGAAGGGTAGGAGAATACCGCTTTTTCACCGACATAGAGATCAATGGGCAAAAGGTGACGATGATGGCCGAATTCAAGTTGGAGTAGGCTTGTGGCGGTCATTCTGCCATCATAACGCGGTCATCGACGAGCTTGTACGCCTCGCCTGTCTCGGGACACACTGCTCTGCCGTCAATGAAGTCCAGCCTGTGCCCCGCGCGGCTAACCCATCCGACTTGCCGGGCCGGGTTGCCTACCCAAAGGGAATAGGGTGGCACATCCTTGGTCACGACGGCACCGGCACCGATCATGGAGTATTCGCCGATGTCATTGCCGCAAACTATCGTGGCGTTTGCACCTATGCTCGCCCCGCGTCCTACCTTGGTCGGGCGGAACTCGTTCTTGCGCTCGATGAAACTGCGGGGATTGATTACGTTGGTGAAGACGCATGACGGCCCGAGAAAGGCATCATCGGCAATTGTCACGCCAGTGTAGACCGACACGTTGTTTTGTATCTTGACCCCGTTCCCTATGATTACGCCGGGCGATATGACCACGTTCTGCCCGATGTTGCACCTCTCGCCCACCGTCGCCCCTTGCATGACGTGGGAGAAATGCCAGATGCGCGTGCCACCCCCTATGGTGCAACCCGGGTCGATGACCGCAGTGGGGTGGATGGCTGGGTCAGAGATGCGTGGAGGCATATTCCTTTATCTTTTCAACAACATAGTTTTGCTCCTCGGCAGTCAGTTCCGGGTGCATCGGGATGGAGAGCACCTCGCCGCACAACTGTTCGGAGACCTCAAGATTGTCGCCATAGCGGGCTATGCCCCTGAATGCCTGTTGCCGCTGCAACGGACGCGGATAGTAGACCATCGACTCCACGCCGTTGTCGGAAAGGAACTGCCGCAGGCCGTCGCGCTGCCCCCCGGCTACCTTCAGTGTGTATTGGTGGAAGACGTGCGTCGAGTATTTCATGCGCTTCGGCGTGGTGATGCCCTTCACCCCCCGCAGTCCTTCGTCATAGATGGCGGCTGCGCTCTGGCGGTGGGCGGTGCACTCGTCGAGGTATCGCAGTTTGACCGACAAAATGGCCGCCTGCAACGTGTCGAGCCGCGAGTTACAGCCCACGATGTCGTGGTAGTATTTTGTCGATTGCCCGTGCGACGCGATGAGTTTGGCCCTTTGTGCCTTGGTCTGGTCGTCGGAGATGATGATGCCTCCGTCGCCCATGCAGCCGAGGTTCTTGGTGGGGAAGAACGAGATGCACCCGAATGTACCCATCGTGCCAGTCTGCCTCACTGTCCCGTCGCTGAATGTGTAGCGTGCCGCAATCGATTGCGCATTGTCCTCGATGACGTGCAAACGGTGCTCGCGTGCAACTTCGAGGATGCTTTCCATCGGGCATGACTGCCCGAAGAGGTGCACTGGGATGATTGCCTTGGTAGAGCGGGTGATGGCACGCTGTATGTTGTCTGCCGTGGTGTTGAACGAGTCGTAATCGACATCGACCATCACCGGCGTGAGACCGAGCAGCGCGATGACCTCGGCCGAAGCTATGTAGGTGAATGCAGGGACGATCACCTCGTCGCCGGGGTTCAACCCGAGGGCCATCAAGGCGATTTGCAGGGCATCAGTCCCGTTGCCGACAGGCACGGCATAGCGTGCTCCTGTGTAGGCGGCAAGCGATGCCGCAAATTGCCCGACTTGCGGACCGTTGATGAACCGGCATGAATCGACCACTCCGGCAATTGCCTCGTCAAGTTCCTTCCTTATGCGCGAGTGTTGCTTCTTCAGGTCGAGCATCTTGACAGCGATGCCGCCCTGACGTTGCTGGGATGTTTCCATCATTGTCTGATTTAGCTTTCGCCACAGTGCCGGCACACGGCGGTGCGCGGCGTACGGGCGTGGGCAAAGATAGTCCTTTTAAAATTAGCGTGACACCTTGCCAAGTCAAACTTATCAACAGTCCTGCTGGCAGGCACCGCCGCAAGTCCGGCAGGCGTGGCAGCGAGACCGCGCCAAGGTGATGTGGGGCAACGGCGACAAGCGTGGCGGGGTTATGCCAAAGAGGTCTTTTGTTAGTGCCAGTAACAAAGATTGTTAGTCGCACTAACAAAGGTTGTTATTGCTTTTAACAAAGCATCTCCCGGCCGTGGTTCTTGGCGGTGGGGCAGGGACATTCCAAGCCGCTATAAAAAAACAGCGGCGCAGGCTGCCATGCCCGCGCCGCTGTCACGGAATTGTCCTTGCCAAGGTTGTGCTTACTTCACCTCTTCGATGATTTCCATCCCTTTCTTGATGGCTTCTTCATTCATCGGGATGAGTTTGTGGTGGCGTTCCGGCAACGATTTCTTCAGGGCTTTGACCACGCCTTCAAGAGTGACGATTGGCTCAAGCCGCAAGAGTCCGCCGAGGACTATCATGTTGAACACCTTTGTGTTGTTCATCTCGTTGGCTGCCTCCACCGCGTCGATCTTGTAGACCTTGATGTCCTTGCGCGTGGGGGGCTTGATGATGCCATTGCTGTCGTATATGATTATGCCGCCCTCTTTGACTTTCGGCTCGAATTTCTCAAGGGAAGGCTGGTTGAGGACTATCGCAACGTCGTAGGTGCTCAGGATTGGCGATGAGATCCTCTCGTCGCTGACGATGACTGTGACGTTGGCCGTGCCTCCTCTCTGCTCTGGTCCGTAGGCGGGCATCCAGGTGACTTCCTTGTTTTCCATGAGCCCTGCGTAGGCGAGGATCTTGCCCATGGACAGCACGCCTTGGCCTCCGAAGCCTGCGATTATTATCTCGTGTGTCATTTTGTTGCTTTTTAGATGGTTGTCATTACTCTTTGTCTTTCAAGTCTCCGAGCGGATAGAACGGGAACATATTTTCCTCCATCCATTTGTTAGCTTTTTCTGGCGACATCTTCCAACCCGAGTTGCAGGTCGAGACTATCTCGACGAGGTTTGAGCCTTTGCCCTGCATGGAGTTCTCAAATGCCTTGCGGATGGCCTTCTTTGCTTTGCGGATTGCGCCCGGGGTCTGCACGGACTGGCGTGTGACGTAGGCTGTGCCTTCGAGCTGTGCTGCGATTTCCGTTATCTTGAGCGGATAGCCTTGGATCTTGGGGTCGCGGCCGTAGGGGCAGGTGGCAGTCTTCATGCCGACGAGTGTCGTGGGTGCCATCTGTCCGCCTGTCATGCCGTAGATGGCGTTGTTGATGAAGATTATGGTGATGTTTTCACCCCTGTTGAGCGCATGGATTGTCTCGGCGGTCCCGATGGCGGCCAAGTCACCGTCGCCCTGGTAGGAGAATACCAACCTGTCCGGCCACAGTCTTTTTATGGCTGTCGCCACGGCTGGTGCGCGGCCGTGGGCTGCTTCTTCCCAATCAATGTCGAGGTAGTTGTAGATGAACACCGCGCAGCCTACGGGGGAAACGCCGACAGACTTGTGTTCCATACCCATTTCTTCTATCACTTCTGCGATGAGCTTGTGGACTACGCCGTGACTGCATCCCGGGCAGTAGTGCATTGGGTTGTCGTTCATAAGCTTTGGCTTCTTATAAACGAGGTTTTCGGGCTTGATGATATCTGATTTGTCCATATTGCCTTGGTTATTTTGTTCTGATGGTGAAACGGATTGTGAACTCTATGAATTTGATGGCCATCGTCGCCATGCCCACGTAGGCGAAGAGCAACCAGTCGTCAACTGCGAAGTAGATGATGACCGTGGCCAGCGTCCCGAGCATGAACAACGCATTCAGCACGTCCCTAATCCTTTTTACATTC
The DNA here is from genome assembly GCA_944321635.1 of uncultured Bacteroidaceae bacterium. GTDB lineage: Bacteria > Bacteroidota > Bacteroidia > Bacteroidales > Bacteroidaceae > Avibacteroides. The sequence goes on from CALULY010000001.1 coordinate 26,694, forward strand.
ATCGTCCGTCAGTGTTTGATGAGTTTTTCCTTGAGTGCGTTGACCACTTCGTCCGGACCTGGGACTATGCCGCCGAGCCTGCCGAAGTGCTCCACGGGGATTGTCCCGTTGACCGCCAGGCGGATGTCCTCGATCATTTGTCCAGCGTTGAGCTCGACGGAGAGCATCCCTTTGACTTTCTTGGCATATTCCTGTATCGCTTTGGTCGGGAAGGGCCACAAGGTGATGGGGCGCAACAGGCCGACTTTGATGCCCTCGGCGCGTGCCATCTGTATGGCTTTCTGTCCGATGCGGGCGCATGAGCCGAATGCCACGATGAGATATTCGGCGTCGTCGCATTGTATCTCCTCATAGCGCACCTCGTTGTCCTCGATCTCCTTGTACTTGGCTTGCAGGTGGAGATTGCGGACTTCCATCTTCTGCGGGTCCATCTCAAGCGAAGTGATGATGTTGGGCTTGCGTTCCTCGGCCTTGCCGTTTGCCGCCCACGGGCATTGTGCTATGAGCTCGGCCTCGGTGCGGCGGGGCTTTTGTTCAGGCAGGACGACTTTTTCCATCATTTGCCCTATCACGCCGTCCGAGAGGATTATGGCGGGGTTGCGGTACTTGAACGCCAGTTTGAAACCGAGTTCCACAAAGTCGGCCATTTCCTGCACCGATGCAGGGGCGAGTGCTATGAGCCGGTAATCGCCGTGCCCGCCGCCCTTGGTCGTCTGGAAGTAGTCCGCCTGGCTGGGCTGGATGGTCCCCAGTCCCGGGCCGCCGCGCATTACATTGACGATGAGGCAGGGGAGTTCCGCCCCTGCGATGTAGGAGATGCCTTCCTGCTTGAGGCTCACGCCCGGGCTCGACGATGATGTCCAGACCATCTTGCCAGTTGCCGCGCCGCCGTAGACCATGTTGATGGCCGCCACCTCGCTTTCGGCCTGGAGCACGACCATGCCGGTCGTTTCCCACGGCTTGAGCTCGGCGAGGGTCTCCAGCACCTCGGATTGCGGTGTTATGGGATATCCGAAGTAAGCGTCCGCGCCGCAGAGTATTGCGGCGCGCGCTATCGCTTCATTTCCTTTCATTAATAATACTTCTTGAGCCATAAGTTATATGTTTTTGACATTTGTTCCACTTCAAGTCCCGATTGCCGGGCATTCATTCCACTCTTGCCCTGTAAACCGTCAGGCAACCGTCGGGGCACACCGTGGCGCACGAGGTGCATCCGTTGCAGGTGTCTTCCAAGACTTGCTGGGCATAGTTGTACCCCTTGAGGTTGACCTCCTTGGCAAGTGCCAGGACGTGCAGGGGGCAAGCTACGACACACAGGTTGCAGCCCTTGCAACGCTCGGTGTCAACGACCACTACTCCTTTTACTTTTCCCATATTGTTACGCTTTATGTTTTTGAATTGGTATATGCAAATATATGTTTTGTTCTGAACAAATGTAAGCTGGAGAGCCTTATTTTATGTGAAATCATGCTCCAGTGCTTACACTTTTACTGGTTGAACTGGTCTTTGTAGTAGTAGTTGAGTATCTCGACTATCATTTTCCTTGCCGTGGCGGCGGGGCTCGCGGGGTTGATGTCTATCGCCCGCTGGTAGGCGTTCAGGGCCCGTTGCCAGTCCTCCCGCTTGCGGTGGGCGTTGCCGAGGGTGTAGTAGATCATTTCGAGCCGCCCCGTGTCTGTCTCCTTGCTCGCCTCAGCCTCGCACATAGCCACGGCCTCATCGATGCGTCCGTCGGCGATGAGCGACTTGATGGTTTCAATCTGTTGCATGGTGGGTTGTTAATTTAAGTGCATACAAACTTAGCGAAAACTTTCGTGCCGCCATCCCCGTTCCAACGTTTTTTGCCGCCGTGGCGTGTATATATAATATAGGTATAGGCGCACCTTCCCTGCCGCCGCACTGGCGGTGACTGCGACGGCAGCACCACACAGCGGCCGTGCCTGTTTGCCGCTGTGTGGGTGTATATGCCTTGGGGCAAGCAATGTGATGCCGGGCATAAAATCACATGAGGTCTGGCATAAAAACCACTTAGGTCGGACATAAAGTTCATTTCCTACTGACACAAAGTAAAAACAAAAGTTCTGAATATATAAACAGAACTTTTGTTTATATAAACAGAAGTTTTGAATATATAAACAAAACTTCTGAATATACTTTATGTACGGGGGAAACGAAGTTTATGCCAGACCTGATGGGACTTTACGCCCCGCTTGGCAGGGGTTTGTACCTGACTTCGCATGGCCAATGCCTTGCTCAATCTGCACCTATGCCCCGTATTCGCGTTTCCCTGGTCTTGCCAGGAGCTGCCGCGCGTGCTGCTTTGCCGCCAAAATCAAGGTGGGGCGCGGTTTATAGGGAAGAAAGTGTCATCTTTGCACGACCAATCCGTCAAAGACGGGCAAAGGGTGTGCGACATGAGGATTATCGTAGTCAACAAATTCTATTACAACCGTGGTGGCGACTGCACTGCCACTTTGGCCACCGAGCGCATATTGAGGGAGCATGGGCATGACGTTGCTGTATTTGCGATGGATTATCCGGAGAACCTGCCTTCCCCTTGGCAACCCTATTTTGCACCGCAAGCCGATTTCGGCGGCTCGGCGGGGCAACGGCTGCGTGCGCTGGGGCGGCTGTTCTCGCCATCCGACGTTAGGCGCGCTTTCGTGCGGCTGCTTGATGACTTCCGTCCAGACTTGGTGCATCTCAACAACATACATTCCTATCTTTCCCCCGTGGTTGCCGAGGCGGCTCATGCGAAGGGAGTGCGGGTCGTGTGGACCATGCACGACTACAAGGCGGTGTGTCCCTCCTATCTCTGCCTGCGTGGCGGGCAGGTGTGCACTGAGTGCATGGGCGGGACATTCGGCGTGGTGCGCCACAGGTGCATGAAGGGGAGCCTGTTGCAAAGTACCTTTGCGTGGCTTGAGTCGCTTTGGTGGAACCGCAAGCGGCTGGCACGCGCGGCGGATCGTCTCATCGCACCGTCGGAATTCGTGAGGCAGATGCTTCTCAAGGGCGGTTTTGCGGCCGGCCAGGTAGTCACTGTTCAGCATTGTGTCCCGAGGCGGCCTGGCGGGTTGTGCGGTGAGCGAGGCGATTACTATTGTTATGTCGGGCGGCTGTCCCGTGAGAAGGGGGTGGCGACGCTCATCGCTGCTGCCAAAGACTTGCCCCACAAGTTGCTCGTCATCGGCGACGGCCCGATGCGTGGTGAGCTGGAGGCTATGGCGGGGGGCTGTGGCAAGATCACATTCTGCGGGCACAAGGACTGGCAGGATTTGTCGCGGTTGGTGGGCAGGGCGCGATTCCTTGTCATGCCCTCAGAGTGCTTGGAGACTTTTGGTCTTGTCAACATCGAGGCCGAATGCCTTGGCACTCCCGTCTTGGCGGCTGACATCGGTGGCATCCCCGAGACGTTGGCCAGTGACGGGTGCGGTCTGTTGTTCAAGCCTGGCGATGTTTCCGACCTGAAGGACAAGATCGGACGGATGTATGCTACCGACTTCGACCATGCGGCGATAGCGGCAATGGCGAGGGAGGCTTATTCCGAGGAGCGCTATTATTCCGACCTGATGTCGCTCTACCGTGAGCTGACAGGGCGGTGAGGGGTGGATGCGATGCAATAAAATGCAGGTTGCAACCGTTGTCAAAGTAGGAAAGTAATATCTTTGTAATAAATTACTTTAAGAACTTATGGAGGTAAAGAACCCTACGGATATGTGCATCATCGTGACCTACCGTTGTCCGATGAGATGCAAGATGTGCAATATATGGCAGAACCCGACGCAAAAGGACAAAGAGATCACCCCTGCTGAGATGGAGGTGCTGCCAAACGTCAAGTTCATCAACATCACGGGCGGCGAACCATTCGTCCGCGAGGACTTGGAGGAGATTGTCCGCGTGGCATTCAAGAAGTCCCCCCGCGTGGTCATCTCGACTTCTGGATGGTTTGAGGACAGGGTCATCGCGCTGGCAAAGAAGTTCCCGAACATCGGCATACGCATCAGCATCGAGGGCCTCTCGATGAAGAATGACGAGTTGCGCGGCCGTGAGGGAGGTTTCGACAAAGGCTTGCGCATCTTGCTGCGGTTGAAAAGCATGGGGGTGAAGGACATAGGATTCGGCATCACCGTGTCAAATCACAACTCGGCCGATATGCTTTCGCTCTACCAACTGGCGAAGACGATGGGGATGGAGTTTGCAACGGCAGCTTTCCACAATTCATATTATTTCCACAAGGAGGACAATTTCATTACAAATAAGGATGAGGTCTGCTCAAACTTCGAGACTCTGATGCGCTGGCAACTGGCCGAGGCGCACCCTAAGTCGTGGTTCAGAGCCTATTTCAACATGGGTCTCATCAATTACATCCACGGCAACCGTCGCTTGCTCCCTTGCGAGGCGGGGCTGCTGAACTTCTTTGTGGATCCTTACGGAGAGGTTTATCCATGCAACGGCATGGAGGAAAAGTTCTGGCTTGAGAGCATGGGCAACATCAGGGAGTGCAAATCGTTTGATGAAATCTGGCGCAGTGAATGTGCAAACCGAGTGCGGGAGAAGGTCAGGAACTGCCCCAAGAACTGCTGGATGGTGGGCACCGTCTCTCCAGTGATGAAGAAGCACATCGCAAAACCGTTGAAATGGGTGCTTGCCAACAAACTGCGTGTCATGTCCGGCAAACCAATCTGCATCGAGCTCAACGAGGAACAGCTGCCGTGAGGATTGTAGTCACAGGCTTCAGGGGGATACCTGGCATACAGGGCGGGGTGGAGACGCATTGCGAAGCATTGCTGCCCCGCATAGTGGACGACCGCCACGAGGTCATCGTGGTGAGGCGCAAGGGTTTCGTTGCAAAAGGATATGAAACGCTCCTCTACAAAGGGGTCAAGATAAAGGACATCCCCAACCTGAAGAGCAAGAGCCTTGAGTCTGTCATCCACACTTTCCGCGCCGTCATCTATGCCAAGAGGGTGCGGGCTGACATCATCCACATCCATGCAATAGGTCCCGCGCTGATGGTGCCGTTTGCCAAGCTGCTGGGAATGAAAGTGGTCATGACGCACCACGGACCAGACTATGACCGTCAAAAGTGGGGACGGTTCGCCAAGTTCATACTAAGGCTTGGGGAGAGTTGGGGCATCAGATGGGCGGATGCGGTGATTGTCATCTCCAGCCACATCCAAAACATCGTCAACACCAGATGCCCGTCGCAACGGCACGTTTACTTGATTCGCAATGGGTTCGCCCTGCCGCCGGTCACAGATGGGGACGGCTACCTGGAACGTCTGGGGTTGCGTGGTGGGAGATACGTCCTTGCGGTCGGCCGCTTCGTTAAAGAAAAAGGGTTTGACTTGTTGATAGACGCTTTTTGCCGGTTGGGTTATGATGATGTGCGCCTTGTCATCGCCGGGGATGCAGACCATGAGGATGCTTATTCCCAGATGCTGAAACAGAAAGCAAAGGATGCCGGCGTCGTCCTGACAGGGTTTGTGCAGAAAGACAAAATAGCGGTGTTGTGCCGTTCATGCTCTCTTTTTGTCCTTCCCTCTTTCCATGAGGGGTTGCCAATCTCATTGCTTGAGGCCATGTCGTGCGGTGCTGATGTGCTGGTGAGCGACATTCCTGCCAATGCCGAGGTGGGATTGCAGCCGTGCCACTACTTCAAGACAGGCGATGTGTCAGACATGGCGGCTAAAATAAAGCAGCATCTCGACAATCCGACTCGCCAGTCTTACGACATGAGCCAGTATGATTGGGACAAGATCGCCGCGCAGACCAAGGCTGTCTATGACTCATTGATGGGTTGATGTCAGACGCTGCCTATGGCGACGTTGCACCATTTGCCGCCGTGCAACTCCATCACTTCTTTTATCCCAGCCTCTTTCAAGTCATGGAGTGCCTCCATCCTGCCGGCATTGATGAGTGAAGGATAGTGCGAGTCAGAGTTGACGACCACCTTTGCTCCCATATCCTTTAATAGATGGTAGTGCGCTCGCCCTATGAACGTGACACCCTGCTTGGCGTAAGCCTTGGTGTTGACTTCGATGATGTAGCTTTTGCTGGTGGCGAGTTCCAACAACCGTTCCACCTTGTCCGTGTAAAAGCGGCTTGAAGTCAGCCCCGGGCGGTAGGATTCCACGTTGAAAGAGATTTTGTCCATGTGCCCCAAGATGTCGAATCCGCCAGTCCCGGCCATTTCCATCTGTGCCTCGAAGTATTTCCCAACGACATACTCCACGTCACCGCTGAATGAATCATCCACTGCCTTCCTGAATTTCTCCACGTTTAGGTCTATGTCAACGAGGCGGCCTGCCTGGTTGTGGATGAGATGCACTGAACCTATCTTGTAGTCCAGCGTGAGGTTTTTGAAAATGCCAGCCTGCGGATTGATGTCCTGGTCGATGTGGTCGATCTCGAGACCGCAATATAATTCCAGCCTCTCCTTGTATTCCTCCCTCAACCTATGCATCTCGTGGATGAACACCGGCAACTCCAATGCGAGCATCGTCCACCGTGTCGTCCATGGCAACGGTGCGTGCGGGCTGACACCGTAGGAGGTGAAGCCTTGCCGCACCGCCTCGTCGAGGAAATCCCTTATCGGAGCGTGCCCATCGCAGTAGAGTGAATGCGAATGATAGTTGGTCAGATTGCTTGTCATGGTCATTGTTTCTTTTCGCTGAGTTCGAGCCATCGGAGTGTTTTGTAGTCAATCATCGCTATGACCTCGCCGATGCGCTTGGATTTGCTTGTCAAGTCGTCGATGGATAGTTGCCCTGACGAGAGTTCGGTCTCAAGTTGTTTCTTCTCTTCTTCAAGTTTGTTTATCTCATCTTCGAGCGAAGCGAATTCCTTTTTCTCGGCGTATGTCATCTTGTTGTCATCCTTGCCGGACGAAGGCCTTGCCCGCTTTTCGCCTTTCGCGGCGGTCGGTTTGGGGTTGTCGGCCTTGTCTTGTGCGGCTTTCCATTGCCTGTAATCGGAATAATTGCCCGGGAAATCCTTTATCTCCCCGTTGCCGTTGAAGACAAACAGGTGATTGACGATCTTGTCCATGAAGTACCTGTCGTGCGAGACCACGATGACACAGCCCTTGAAGTTGGCAAGATAGTCCTCGAGGATTTGCATCGTCATGATGTCGAGGTCGTTTGTCGGCTCGTCGAGGATGAGGAAGTTGGGGGATTTCATCAACACTTGGCACAGGTAGAGCCGTTTCTTCTCCCCTCCGCTCAGTTTCCTGATGTAGTTGTGCTGCTTCTCCGGGGTGAAAAGGAAGTGTTGCAGGAATTGCGATGCCGTCAGCCTTTTGCCGTTGCCAAGGTCGATTACTTCGGCTACGTCGCGGATGGCGTCTATCACCTTCATGTCGTCATCAAAGTTTATCCCATCCTGCGAGTAGTAACCAAACTTCACCGTCTCTCCAACCTCCAGGTGTCCCGAGTCGGGAGGCACGATGCCTTGGAGTATCTTGATGAATGTGGACTTGCCCGTCCCGTTGTCCCCGAGGATGCCCAGTTTGTCATAGCGGCTGAAGGTGTAGGTGAAATCGTCGAGGATCACCTTGTCCCCGAACCGCTTGGAGAGATGCTCCGCCACGAATATCTTGTTGCCGATGTAGGATGCCTGCGTCGTCAGCTTCACATGGTCCTCGTGCAGCCGCTGCCTGGCAACTTTCTCCAGCTCGTAGAATGCGTCTTTCCTGTACTTTGCCTTGTGCCCCCGGGCTTGCGGCATACGGCGCATCCACTCCAGTTCGGTGCGGTAGAGGTTGTTCGCCCGCCGGATTTCGGCATTGAGCTCGTCGATGCGCTCTTGCCGCTTCTCTATATAATATGAATAGTTGCCCTCGTACTGGTAGATCGACTTGTTGTCAATCTCGTAGATGACCGAGCAAACGCGGTCGAGGAAGTACCTGTCATGCGTCACCATCAGCAACGTGATGTTGTTGGTCGAGAGGTATCCCTCAAGCCATTCGGTGGCCTTGATGTCCATGTGGTTTGTCGGCTCGTCAAGGATGAGCAGGTTGGGACGCAGGATGAGGGTGTTTGCCAGCGCGACCCGCTTGAGCTGCCCTCCGGACAGTTGGCTGACGGGCTGGGCGAAGTCGGTTATGCCCATCACTCCCAGGATCTGTTTGACTTGCGTCTCATAGTCCCACGCCTTGAGCGCATCCATGCGGTCCATGAGTCGCACCAGCCCCGGGTTGCCATCGGTGGCCAGGCATTGTTCATAGAGCTTGATTGTTTCGACCACCTCGTTTGAATGCCAGAAGCAGGCATCAAGCACCGTCATCTCCCCCGGGTAGGACGGTGACTGCGGCAGGTAGCCGACGCTCACCCCGTTCATCACCGTGATTTTGCCCGAGTCATGGCCGTCATCACCGGCGAGCACCGACAGCAATGTCGATTTGCCGCAGCCGTTTGCACCGATGAGGCCGATGCGTTGCCCCTCGGATATGGTGAATGACACTCCGTCCAACAGCACCAGGTCGCCGAATGACTTGCTCAGCTCCTCGACTTGCAACAATGGTCTCATAGTGTGTGTTCCTGTTTGTAAAGCGTTGCAAATGTACGCATTTGCCCGCCTCGCGGCAATAGCTTGCAATGTTGGTGGAAATATCACTATCTTCACGCCCTCAACCAAAATAAGAAACAGATTATGACAAACTGCAAGAACCAATTGATTGCCCTTGCCTGCGCCGCAGTGCTGGCAGGGTGCGGTGGCAAGACGTCCTACACCATCAACGGCAGCGTCGAGGGTGCGGCCGATGGCGACAAGGTCTATATGTTGCAAGTCACTGACGGTCGTCCCGACACGCTCGCCACGGCGGCTGTCAAGGGCGGTGCTTTCACATTCGAGGGCGAAGCCACAGAGACAGCCCTGCGTTATGTCGCCTATGGCAAAGGCGGCACGCGCTACTTCACCGAGGTGTTCCTCCAACCTGGGGAGATAGAGGTCGTCCTCGCCCCCGAGAGCTACGCCAAGGGGACGGCGGACAACGACCTGTTGCTCGCATTCAACAGCGGCCTGCGTAGTTGGCAGCAGGAGATGTCGGCTTTCTACAACGACCTGGCATCGTGTGACGACGAGCAGACGCGCAAGGAACTTGCCGCCCGGATGCAGGCAAAGGAGCAGGAGTTCCCCAATGTCGTGGCAGACTTCGTTACCGCCAATGCCGGGACGGCGGCGGGAATGTTCGTCTTCGGTCAGGGGATGGACGGGGGGATAATGCCATTCGCGCTGCTCGATTCCCTCTATTCGGCCCTGACTGACAGCATCAAGGCGACGGCTCTCGGCAAGGAAGTGTCGGCGCGCTTTGACCACGTGGCAGCGACCATGCCCGGCCGCCCCGTCAAGGACTTTGAGATGGAGGGGATGGATGGCAAGACCTACCGTTTTGCCGAGATTGTCAAGGGCGCGGAGTACACCCTTGTCGATTTCTGGGCTTCATGGTGCCCGCCGTGCATGAGGGCGGTGCCAGAGCTCAAGCAGCTGGTCAAGGACTGCAAGGGCAGGAGCTTCCAGGTGGTAGGCATATCCCTTGACTCCAAGCGTCCCGACTGGGAGGCCGCTGTCAAGGACAAGGGGCTCGACTGGCTGCAACTGTCCGACCTGCGCGGCTGGGAGTGCGAGGCGGCGCGCCTCTACAATGTGACGAGCATACCGACCGTCATGCTCGTGGACAGCACTGGAACGATCGTCACCAAGGGGCATTCGCTCGACGAAGTGCGTGCCGCGATGGGCGAGTGATGGCATCCTGATTTCACTATGCAGCTGGCAACGAAGGCCGGTGGGCAGAGCCGATGGCTTTGTTCACCGGCCTTTGCCTTGTGATGACGCGAGCTGCCGCCGCAAGGCAAGGCTCCAGGGTGGTAGCGCCAAAACTGGAAAGCGGTCGTGTCGGGCGTAAACCTCGATTAGGCCTGGCCTGGACTTCGTTCCCTCGGTGCATAAAGTTCATTGTCCCCTGACATAAAGTAAAAACAAAAGTTCTGTTTATATATTCAGAACTTTTGTTTATATAAACAGAACTTTTGAATATATAAACAAAACTTCTGAATGAACTTTATGCACCGAGGAAACGAACTTTAGGTCAGACCCAATGCAATTTTTCCCGGCGGGCAAGTTGACTTTGTGTCTGGCCTGGAGTGGATTTAAGTCAGGCATCGCTGGTCTTGCCCCTCATTGCAGTCATCTGAAATCGGCGTGTGGCTGTGGTGGCGCATGATGTGCCTTCCATCCGCGTGCCATGCGCCAGCCGGTCATTGACTGGTTGCGGGGCGGGGAGTGCCATACGCCCGTGTTGGGATGCGGTGCCCTATATAATATATAGGTGTACGCTTGCAGCAGCGTGTTGCGGTGCTTGCGCCCTCCCTTAGGATGGATGCCGCTTTGTCCTGTCGCATGGCTTGGGCGGGCTGCTACTTTTTGTTAATAAGGTTTCATGGTAGTGAAATTTAATTCATATCTTTGCCGGCACATTACAAGACACGGATGGAGTTTTGGGGTGAAATAGTCGTCGCGTTGGTGCAGATTTTGTCCGCGCTGCCTCGTGCAGTCGTGCGGCATTGTCCCGCCGCCCGCCTGGTTGCCATCCGTGCCGCATTGGAAGTGCCAGATCCTAAGAGTTCCCGGGCCGCAAGCCGTCGCAGGCGTCTTGCGTGTCCGGGATTGCTTTTGACAGATAATCGGTTTGACGTCACCACATCGTGCGCCGGGGGCGAGCCTTGGCGCGTGGCGTGGTGACGCTGGCGAGTGAATCGTATTAATAATATTAGTAATATGTACTTTGTTTATCTAGTTGTTGTCATTCTGACAGCCATCGTTTTGGTTGCGGCAGCGATGATGATAGCCAAATTGATTGCGCCGAGGTCGTTCAACCCTCAGAAGGCTGAGTCTTACGAGTGCGGCATCCCGACGCGAGGCAGCTCGTGGGTGCAATTCAAGGTGGGCTATTATCTGTACGCCATCCTCTTCTTGATGTTTGACATCGAGACGGTCTTCCTCTTCCCCTGGGGCGTGGTGGCCGGCGAGGTAGGGACGTATGCGTTGCTTAGCGCGATGTTCTTTTTGATTGTTTTGGTATTAGGCCTTGCGTATGCATGGAAGAAAGGAGCTTTGGAATGGAAGTAAGCAAGCACACCAAGATTCGTTCCATGAAGTATGAAGACTTCAAGAACAACGACTATCTGGAGAGGATGGTCAAGGAACTCAACATGGACGGGGCGGGTGTCGTCGTCGGCACTGTTGACGACCTCATCAACTGGGGCAGGAGCAACTCGCTGTGGTCGCTGACATTCGGCACGAGCTGCTGCGCCATCGAGTTCATGGCTCTCGGCGCGGCGCGCTACGACATGGCCCGTTTCGGTTTCGAGGTGACGCGCAACTCCCCGCGCCAGGCCGACATGATCATGGTGCTCGGGACAATCACCTACAAGATGGCGCCCGTGTTGAAGCGTCTCTACGACCAGATGGCCGAGCCCAAGTATGTCATCGCCGTGGGCGGCTGCACCATCAGCGGTGGGCCGTTTGTCAAGTCCTACCACGTGGTCAACGGCATTGACAAGATTGTGCCTGTCGATGTCTTCATCCCGGGTTGCCCCCCGCGTCCGGAGGCTTTCTACTACGGCATGATGCAGCTGCAACGCAAAATCAAGGTGGAGAAATTCCTCGGCGGAGTTAACAGGAAGGAAAAAGAACCCGAAGAATCAAAGTGACGTAGATTATGGAATTAATTGACAAGATACTGAAAATCGCTCCCAATGCCACCGTGCTCGATTACGGCCAGAGGATTGTGGAGCTTGCGCCGAAGGATTTCCGCGCCGTCGCCGAGGCATTGCGCTCTGACAAGGTTGCCCCGATGGACTATCTGCGCGACATCGTCGGCATGGACTGGGGCGAGACGCTCGGGGCACTCTACTACCTGGAGTCGTCCAAGGACTATTCGCAAGTGACGCTCAAGACGGCTACGGCCGACCGTGAGAACCCGCTTCTCCCGACGGTCTGCGACTTGTGGAAGACGGCTGAGATAAAGGAGCGCGAGGTCTATGACTTCTATGGGATACGTTTCTTGAACCATCCTGACATGAGGAGGCTTTTCCTCCGCGAGGATTGGGTCGGCTATCCGTTGCGCAAGGACTATGATATGAATTCCAACCCCTTGGATTTGGAGAGCGATGTCAATGCCGACACGACAGAGGAGGTGTTCCTCAATCCTGACGGGACGGTGGCGGAGAAGGAAAACACTGTCTTCGGCAAGGATGAGTTTGTCGTCAACATCGGCCCCCAACACCCGTCAACGCACGGTGTGCTGAGGATGCGCACTTCACTCGACGGTGAGATGGTGCGCAAGGTTGACCCTGTGCTCGGCTACATACACCGTGGAGTCGAGAAGATGAGCGAGAGCCTCACTTATCCGCAGACGTTGGCGATGACCGACCGTCTGGACTACTTGAGTGCGCACCAGAGCCGCCATGCCCTGTGTATGTGCATCGAGAAGGCTGCGGGCATCGAGATAACTGAGCGCGCCAACTACATCCGCACAATCATGGATGAGTTGCAGCGTATCGACAGCCACCTCCTGTTCTATTCATGTCTTGTGATGGATATGGGTGGCCTGACACCGTTCTTCTACGGTTTCAGGGAGCGTGAGATGATACTTGACATCTTCGAGGAGACGACTGGCGGTCGTTTGATTCAGAACTATAATGTGATTGGCGGCGTGCAGGCTGACATACATCCCACTTTCCAGCAGAAAGTCAAGGAGTTCATCAAGCATTTGCGTGCGGTCATCAAGGACTACCATGACATCTTCACAGGCAATGTCATCGCCACTACCCGTCTCAAGGGCGTAGGTGTGCTGACCCGTGACCAAGTGGTTTCACTCGGCGCGACTGGTGGCACTGGCCGTGCCTCGGGCTGGGCGAACGATGTGCGCAAGCATCATCCGTATGCATTGTATGACAAGGTCGATTTCAAGGAAGTGCTCTACAACGAGGGCGACTGCTTTGCCCGTTACATGGTGAGGATGGACGAAATCATGGAGTCCTGCCACATCATCGAGCAGTTGATAGACAACATCCCGGAAGGCGACTACAAGGTCAAGACCAAGCCAATCATCAAGTTGCCTGAGGGTGTCTACTCGGCTTCTGTTGAGGCAAGCCGTGGCGAGTTCTGTGTGTTCATCGAGAGCCATGGTGACAAGTCGCCTTACAGGCTGCACTACCGTTCCACCGGATTGCCGTTGGTGCACACCATGGACACCGCGTGCCGAGGACAGAAGTTTGCAGACTTGATAGCCATAGGTGCTACACTTGACTTCGTGTTGCCTGATGTCGATAGGTAAAATCAGAAATACTAAAACATTATGAATCAGTCATTCTTAGATTATTATAACATTGCGCCGTTGCTGGCGACCATCCACGAGGCCATGTGCAGCGTGATGCCTGAATGGTTGGCAATGACGCTCGAAGGGATAGTGGTCGGCGTGATAATAATAGTAATGTACGCCCTGCTCGCCATTGTCCTCATATATATGGAAAGGAAGGTATGTGCGGCTTTCCAATGCCGTATAGGCCCCAACCGTGTCGGTGGCAAGGGCGGTCTTTTGCAAGTCTTCGCCGACGTGTTGAAGATACTCACCAAGGAAATCATCAAGTTGAAGAAGGCCGACAGGCTGTTGTACAATCTTGCTCCTTACCTTGTGATATTGGCATCAATAATCACATTCTCTTGCCTGCCTTGGCACAACGGAGCTCAGATATTGCACATGAACATCGGCATATTCTTCGTGCTGGCGGCATCGTCGATAGGCATACTCGGCATCCTGCTTGCAGGTTGGAGCAGTAACAGCAAGTACACCCTCATCGGTGCGGTGCGAAGCGGCGCGATGATTATCAGTTATGAGTTGTCAATCGGAATAACCGTCCTGACAATGGTGGTCATGAGCGGCACGATGGACATCCATGGCATCGTCATGAGCCAGGAGAACGGTTGGAACATTTTCAAAGGGCACATCCCTGCGATTGCCGCTTTCATCGTCTATCTGATTGCCGGCAATGCTGAGGCGAACCGTGGACCCTTTGACTTGGCCGAAGCCGAGCAGGAGCTGACTGCGGGCTACCACACGGAGTATTCCGGTATGCACTTCGGTTTCTTCTATTTGGCAGAGTACCTCAATCTTTTCATAACGTCGGGAATTGCCACGACCCTCTTCCTCGGTGGATGGATGCCATTCCACATTGCAGGGCTTGACGGTTTCAACGCTGTCATGGATTATATCCCAGGCATTGTGTGGTTCTTGGGCAAGACGTTCTTCGTTGTCTTCCTGCTGATGTGGATAAGGTGGACTTTCCCCCGTCTGAGGATAGACCAGGTGCTGACGCTCGAATGGAAGTATCTCATGCCTCTGTCACTCGTCATCTTGGTCGTAATGACAGTGTGCAAAATATATGGGTTGGTTTTTTAATTGAAAGAAGGTTATGAATAGTTTCAGTAGATATATGAAGGGGTTTTTCTCGGGCCTGAAGAGCTTGCTGATAGGTATGCGCACTTCTATGAAAGTGTTCCTGCAGCCCAAGGTCACAGAACAGTACCCGGAGAACCGTCACACGACCCTGCACATCCCTGAACGCCATCGTGCAAAATTGGTAATGATCCATGATGCCGAGAACCATCATCATTGCATCGCCTGTGGCTTGTGCCAGATGGCTTGTCCAAACGGCACTATCAAGGTCATCTCGGAAATGCGTGAGGATGAAGAAGGGAAGAAGAAAAAAGTATTGGTTAAATATGAGTACAACCTCGGTTCATGCATTTTCTGCCAACTGTGCGTGAACGCTTGTCCTCACGGCGCAATAGAGTTCACCAATGACTTTGAGAACGCCGTTTATGAGAAAGACAAGCTGCTTTTGACTCTCAATCACGAAGGTTCATCACTCGCTAAAAAGTAATAGGATATGGAAGTAAATCTTCAAGAAATCGTCTTTTATGTCGTTGCGATAGTGGTTGCTGTCTGCTCGGCCTTGGCAGTCTCGACTGGCAGGATCCTTCGTGCGGCGACTTACTTGCTTTTTGTGCTGTTTGGCACTGCTGCAATATATATAATACTTGGATACACTTTCCTTGGGGCAGTGCAGCTGATGGTTTACGCGGGAGGTATTGTTGTGCTATATGTGTTCTCGATACTCCTGACACGCTCTGACAAGGACATGAAGTACAAGATAAGCAAACCCAAACTCGTGTCGGTCTTGTTGACGACATTGGTGGGAGCAGCTTTGATTCTGTTCTTGGTCTTCACTAATGGTTTTGTGTTGAACTCGATTCCTCAAGCAGGTGAACTTGGAGTCAAAGAGATTGGTATGGCTCTCATCGGCGGTGACAAATATGAATATGTCTTGCCGTTTGAGTTGCTCAGTGTCCTGCTCCTCGCCTGCATGATCGGTGGTGTCTTAATCGCAAGGAAACGTTAAAAAGAGGAGGATAAATTATGGATTTGGAAATACACGTGGTGCATTATCTGGTGGTGAGCACAATCATGCTCATCTGTGGCATCTTCGGCTTTTTCACACGCAAGAATATGCTGGCAACACTCATCTCTGTCGAGCTGGTGTTGAATGCTACCAACATAAACTTTGCAGTCTTCAACCGTTACCTTTTCCCAGGACAACTGGAAGGACACTTCTTTGCACTGTTTGGGATAGCTATCGCGGCTGCTGAGACGGCTGTTGCCATAGCCATCATAATCAACGTTTACAGGAACATCAAGAAGATCATGACAGATGATGTCACTGATTTGAATGGATAAACAATTTGAAAGCTACGATTTATGGAATATACAATATTAATACTCTTGCTCCCGCTATTGAGCTTCCTTGTCCTCGGATTGGCAGGGATGCGCATGAAGCATAAGTTGGCTGGGGGCATTGGTACGTTCTCATTGGCTGTGGTGGCTTTGCTAAGCTATCTCACGGCTTACAATTACTTTAGCCTTGACAGGACGGCGGAGGGTGTTTACCCGACGTTGCAACCTTGGAACTTCGAGTGGTTGCCATTCACGGAGTCATTGCACATAGACATGGGCATTTTGCTTGACCCCATCTCGGTGATGATGCTTGTGGTCATCTCGACGGTCAGTCTCATGGTGCACATTTACTCTTTCGGCTACATGAAAGGGGAAAGGGGCTTCCAACGTTACTATGCATTCCTCAGCCTGTTCAGCTTCTCGATGTTGGGGCTGGTGTTGGCGACTAACATTTTCCAGATGTATGTGTTCTGGGAGCTTGTTGGTGTCTCGTCTTATTTGCTCATAGGTTTCTATTACACAAAACCGGAGGCGATAGCCGCATCCAAGAAAGCGTTCATCGTTACCCGCTTTGCCGACTTGGGTTTCTTGATAGGTATCCTTCTCTACGGGTATTACATGGGCACATTCACGTTCACCCCAGAAGAGACCAATCTCATGGGTGCAGGAATGATTCTCCCATGGGCATTGGGGCTGATGTTCATTGGCGGTGCTGGTAAGAGTGCGATGTTCCCGTTGCACATCTGGCTTCCAGACGCCATGGAAGGCCCGACCCCGGTGTCTGCGTTGATACACGCTGCAACGATGGTCGTTGCAGGTGTCTATCTGGTAGCAAGGATGTTCCCGTTGTTCATAGCCTATGCGCCCGAGACATTGCACATCGTGGCATACGTCGGAGCATTTACCGCCTTTTATGCTGCGGCCGTCGCTTGTGTGCAGTCGGACATAAAACGTGTCCTCGCCTTTTCCACTATCTCGCAGATAGGTTTCATGATGGTCGCGTTGGGCGTTTGTACCTCTGCTGACCCTCACCATGGTGGTTTGGGATATATGTCAAGTATGTTCCACCTGTTCACTCATGCAATGTTCAAGGCCTTGTTGTTCCTTGGCGCAGGTTGCATAATCCATGCGGTTCACAGCAACGAGATGTCTGCTATGGGAGGATTGCGCAAGTATATGCCAATAACCCACATCACATTCTTGATAGCTTGCCTTGCGATTGCTGGTATTCCACCGTTCTCTGGCTTCTTCTCAAAGGATGAGATCTTGACAGCTTGCTTCCAGTTCAGCCCCGTGATGGGTTGGGTGATGACGGTGATAGCTGGCATGACGGCTTTCTATATGTTCCGTCTCTATTATGGCATCTTCTGGGGAAAGGAGAACAAAGAGCTTCATGCTGCTCACACTCCGCATGAAAGCCCTCTGTCGATGACATTCCCATTGATGGTGCTGGCCGCGATAACCGTTGTTGGCGGTTTCATCCCGTTTGGTGAGTTTGTTTCATCTGATGGGCAATCCTATCCCATACATTTGGATAAGACAGTAGCTATCACGAGTGTCATCGTAGCGGTGGTTGCCATCGCGCTTGCGACTTTCATGTATGCAAAAGAGAAGCAACCTGTCGCAGACACCCTTCAACACACATTCCCGAAACTGTGGCGTGCTGCTTACAAGCGTTTTTACTTGGATGAGATATGGTTGTTCATCACCAAGAAAATCATTTTCAGATGCATATCGACTCCTGTGGCTTGGTTTGACCGTCACGTAGTTGACCAATTCCTCAACTTCATGGCATGGTCTACGAATGCGGCGGGCGAGGAACTTCAGCCTGTTCAGAGTGGTAAGATCCAGAGCTATGTCATGTGGTTCTTTGGAGGTGTAGTAGTATTAACTATCTTGTTATTAATATTGTTATGAATATATTGTCATTATTCGTGTTGATTCCCCTTTTGATGCTGCTCGGGCTTTGGATTGCCCGCAGCCTGAATCAGGTCAAGGGGGTGATGGTCGCAGGGTCATCGGCGTTGTTGGTGATGGCGGTCTATCTGACCATATCATATATTTCATTGAGAAGCGGAGGGGCGGAAGGCGAAATGCTTTTTGTCGCGGAAGTTCCCTGGTTTGAGCCCCTCAACATCAAGTATTCAGTCGGTGTGGACGGCATATCCGTGGCGATGCTCCTGCTTAGCGCGATCATAGTCTTTACCGGGACATTCGCTTCATGGAAATTGAAGCCGTTGACAAAAGAATACTTCATGTGGTTCACACTCTTGAGCACTGGTGTATTCGGCTTCTTCATCTCGACCGATTTGTTCACGATGTTCATGTTCTATGAGGTCGCTTTGATACCGATGTACTTGCTCATTGGTGTGTGGGGAAGCGGCAAGAAAGAGTATTCCGCAATGAAGCTCACCCTCATGCTCATGGGTGGATCGGCATTCTTGCTCATCGGCATCCTCGGCATATACTACGGCTCTGGAGCAACAACGATGAATGTCGTCGAATTGGCCCAGCAGCACATCCCTGAGTGGATGCAGAACATCTTCTTCCCGCTCGTGTTCATCGGTTTCGGAGTGCTTGGCGCTTTGTTCCCGTTCCACACTTGGTCTCCCGACGGTCATGCTTCCGCGCCGACGGCAGTCTCTATGCTCCATGCAGGAGTGTTGATGAAGCTGGGAGGTTACGGCTGCTTCCGTGTGGCGATGTACCTCATGCCGGAAGGCTTGTCGATGTGGGGTGACTTCTTCCTCGTGTTGACGACGATTTCAGTGGTCTATGGCGCATTCAGTGCTATCGTTCAGACAGACTTGAAGTATATCAACGCATATTCATCAGTGAGCCACTGCGGTCTCGTGCTGTTCGCCCTCTTGATGATGACCAAGGTCAGCTCGACCGGTGCCATCCTCCAGATGCTCAGCCACGGTCTGATGACGGCATTGTTCTTCGCCTTGATTGGTATGATCTATGGAAGGACGCACACTCGTGACATCCGTCAGTTGAACGGGTTGATGCGCATCATGCCGTTCCTTTCCGTGGGTTATGTCATTGCCGGTCTCGCAAACCTCGGCTTGCCGGGCCTGAGCGGTTTCATTGCCGAGATGACCATCTTCACCGGTTCATTCCAGAATCCGGACACCTTCCACCGTGTCTGCACGATTGTGGCAGCGACCAGCATAGTCATAACGGCTGTCTACATCCTCAGGGTTGTCGGCAAGATCCTTTACGGCACTTGCACCAACAAGGAGCATCTCAAACTGACAGATGCCACTTGGGACGAGCGTCTTGCGGTGATCTGCCTGATATTTGCCGTCGCCGGTCTCGGCCTCGCCCCGTTCTGGGTGAGCGACATGATCAGTGGCAGCGTCGAACCGATTATTTCACATTTAATACATTGATTGCGTCATGAATTTTGCAGCAATAATCTCAATGCAGCAGGAAGTAACTCTTGCGCTAATCATATTGTTAATGTTGGTTGCCGACCTCTTCGTCAAAGAGTCGAATTCCAAGATACTCCGCGTCCTTGCCTACGTCCTCTTGGTCGTGCAGATCGCTGTCAACATTGTCCCGGCCGAGACTTCGGCATTCGAGGGGATGTACCACAGCACCCAGATGGCATCGGTGGTAAAGACCATCCTCTCTCTCGGCACATTGCTTGTCTTCATGCAGGCTGACAAATGGCTGGGGCGTGAGGACACCAGCTTCAAGACAGGTGAATTCTACATCTTGACGCTCAGCACCCTGCTCGGGATGTTCTTCATGGTCAGTGCCGGGCACTTCCTCCTGTTCTACATCGGTCTCGAATTGGCGTCCATCCCCATGGCTTGCCTCGTCGCATTCGACAAGTTCCGCCACCACAGCGCGGAGGCAGGTGTCAAGTACATCTTGAACGCAATGTTCTCATCGGGCATAATGCTCTACGGCATATCCATGGTCTATGGCACGTGCGGCACGCTCTACTTCGCCGATGCTGCGGCCGCCCTGACCGGCACGCCGTTGCAAGTGCTTGCGATGGTCTTCTTCTTCGCCGGTCTCGGATTCAAGATAAGCCTCGTGCCGTTCCACATGTGGACTCCTGACACCTACCAAGGAGCGCCGACGACCGTCACGGCCTATCTGTCCGTAATATCCAAAGGTGCTGCGGCTTTCGCCTTGATGAGTATCTTGATGAAAGTGTTTGGCATCATGGTCGAGGACTGGACGCTCCTGCTCGGCATCGTCATCGTGTTGACGATCACTGTCGGCAACCTCTTCGCTATCCTGCAAAAGGACTTGAAGCGGTTCATGGCTTACAGCAGCATATCCCAAGCGGGTTACATCATGCTGGCCGTCATGGCTGACTCGGGGCAAGGTGTCGCGTCGCTCGTCTACTATGTCGTCATTTACATCGTGGCCAACCTCGCCGTGTTTGGCGTCATCAGCTCCATCGAGCAGCACAGCGGCGGCAAGGTCGAGAGGGACGACTACAACGGGCTGTACAAGACCAACCCGCGCCTGACTTTCGTGATGACGCTGGCGTTGTTCTCGCTGGCAGGCATACCGCCATTCGCGGGCTTCTTCAGCAAGTTCTTTGTCTTCGCTTCGGCGTTCCACACCGGATTTGCGCTCGAACAGACGGGCTATTGGGTAGTGGTCTTCATTGCGTTGGTCAACACCATCATCTCGCTCTACTACTACCTGCTGATTGTAAAGGCGATGTACATCACGCCCAACGACAACCCCATCCCGACCTTCAAGAGCGGCGTGATGGAGCGTGCCGGCTTGTCGATATGCCTGGCAGGCGTGGTCTTCATCGGCTTGCTCAGTTGCGTGTACCAATACCTCACGGACACGGCGTTGCTGTCGTGGGTCTCGTAGGTGTAATTCCTAATCCTCCGTCCACCTTGCTTAACGGCTTGGTGGACGGAGTTTTTTATGGGCGGTCCGCTCGCGATCTGCCCGTAAGGTGGAGAGATGCAAAATGTCGCTTCTCCACATGAGGTGGTGAATCGCCGATGGCCGTGCACGATGTGCAGAGACGTGATTAATCGCGTCTCTACGTCGGCAAGGGATAGTCGGAGGGTTTGCATGGGACGTTTAGGAGGTGCAAAACTTCGCGCCCGTGCAGCTGTGCTGTGCATTCAGTCGGGCAGGGTGGTGGATGCTTGGCGGAATCGATGGCGATAGGTGTAAAACTCCACAGCGTCAGACGGAAAGTTCCATAGGGTCTGGCCTAAACTTCATTTCCCTCGTACATAAAGTATATTCAAAAGTTTTGTTTATATATTCAGAACTTTTGTTTATATAAACAGAACTTTTGTTTATTCATTCAAAAGTTTTGTTTTTACTTTATGTGCGGGGAAATGAACTTTATGCACCGGGCAGAGGGATTTTAGGTCTGACCTGATGGCACTTTTCCCTGCTGGCGGTCGGGCTTCATGTCCTGCATCACCGGGTTTCCATCCCGGCATTGCGTCTCATGCCCTCTTTGCGTGGTGGCGTGGCGGTGTGCCACATCGTGCCATGGATGGGGGGATGGACGTGGAGCAAGGCGGCCGCCGGGCGGTTTGGCACTTCATGCACACGTGGAAAAACTAAGCCGCACGGCTGACATCGTGTGTCGCCGTGCGGCTTGCCTGCGGCAGGCGGTTGGTGGCCGCGCCGAGCGGTCTTTGCCTGCCTTGGATTGGTCAGCAGGCTTTGAAGCTCATGTCGAGGACTTTGACCGAGTGGGTCAGTGCGCCGACCGATATGAAATCGACACCGCACTCAGCGTAGTCCCTGATGGTGTCAAATGTGATGCCTCCCGACGACTCGGTCTCGCAGCGTCCGCCGACCATCTCGACGGCCTGCCTTGTGAGCTCGGGCGTGAAGTTGTCAAACATGATGCGGTCCACGCCACCATGGTCGAGGACTTGCCGGAGTTCGTCGAGGTTGCGGACTTCTATCTCAATCTTGAGCTGCTTGCCTTTGGCGCGGCAGTAGTCCCTTGCGCGGTCGATGGCGTTGGTTATGCCGCCGGCAAAGTCGATGTGGTTGTCCTTGAGCAGTATCATGTCAAAGAGACCGATGCGGTGGTTGACGCCTCCGCCTATCTTTACGGCCTCTTTCTCCAGCATACGCATCCCCGGGGTCGTCTTGCGGGTGTCGAGGACCCGGGTGTTTGTGCCCGCGAGGCGGTTGACATAGCGGCGTGTCATCGTGGCTATGCCGCTCATGCGCTGCATGACGTTGAGCATGAGACGCTCGGTCTGGAGCAGCGACTGGATGCGTCCCTCGACGAGCATTGCTATGTCGCCGGGTTTTACCTCCGCGCCGTCGCCTATGTAGACGGTGACTTTGAGTTCCGGGTCGAAACGGTGGAAGATTTCCTTTGCCACTTCCACGCCGGCAAGCACGCCTTCTTGCTTGATGAGCAGGTGCGATTTGCCCATGGCGTCCGCCGGTATGCATGAGAGGGTGGTGTGGTCGCCGTCGCCTATGTCTTCGGCAAAGGCGAGGTCGATGAGTCTGTCAATGAGTTCGTCCATAAGTTTATGTTTAATTGGTGAATGTCTCTGTTTGTCCCCCTGCCGGCTGCACGCCTATGCCCGGGGCATCTGGCAGGGTTATCCGCCCGCCAGCGACTGCCACCCCGGTGAACGGGTCGTTGCTGATGAGGAGGTTGCCGTCGAGGTCCGCGAAGTCAACGGCTGGTGAGAGCTGTGCCGCTGCCGAGATGGCGCACGATGTCTCGGTCATGCAACCGAGCATGACGCGCATCCCGAGGGCGCGGGCTGTGGCAATCATGCTCCATGCCTCGCGCATCCCGGTGCATTTCATCAGCTTGATGTTGATGCCGTCAAATGCACCTTGCAGCCTCGGGATGTCCGTGGCGCGTTGAACGGATTCGTCGGCTATGATGGGGATGGGCGATGCTTCGGACAGCCGCGCCGTCATGTCGAGGTCTGCGCGTGGGAATGGTTGCTCGATGAGCAGCGTGCCTTGCCCGGCAAGCCAGTGCGCCATGTCTATTGCCTCGGACGGGTCGCGCCATCCCTGGTTGGCATCGACGGTGATGGGGATGGATGTCTCCTGCCTTAGGGTCTCGATGATCTGGCGGTCGTGGTCGGTGCCGAGTTTGACTTTGAGGATTTTGTATTTCGTGGCGGCCGCCCGCACCTTTTGGCGGGTCTCTGTTTCAGGACCTATGCCGATGGTGTAGGAGGTGATGGGTGCTTTTGCCTTGTCAAGTCCCAGGAGCTTGTGGCAGGGCTGCCCGATGATTTTCCCTGCCAAGTCGTGCAGGGCTATGTCTATGGCGGCCTTCGCGGCGCAATGCCCTTGGTCGATGGCGGCGACGTAGCTTAGTATGTCTTCCGTCATCAGCGGGTCTTTGAATTGGGACAGATCCACTTGTGAGAGAAACCGCGCCGCGCTGTCGGCGGTCTCACCGAGATATTGCGGCAATGACGCTTCGCCGTAGCCGGTGAATCCGTCGTGGTCGAGCCTGACGATGATG
Organism: uncultured Bacteroidaceae bacterium; assembly: GCA_944321635.1. Lineage (GTDB taxonomy): Bacteria > Bacteroidota > Bacteroidia > Bacteroidales > Bacteroidaceae > Avibacteroides. Next base: position 49,970 of record CALULY010000001.1, read on the forward strand.
CACGGAGTGGTGTCCCTTGAGTAGGTCGAGATGGTGAATGTCTCGCGCAGCTTCAGAGTGTAGGGGTGGAAGCTCAGTCGCATTCTTTCAGCGGTTGTTGTGGTAGATTTCGGTTTTGATGGTACTTATTGCTTCCTGCACTTGATGGCTGTCCATCTTGCCGTGCGCCATGATCCATAGAGGCAGCTGGTCGCCGCCCGCTTTGTAGGCTGGTTGGATGTAATCCGTCTCGACTACATCGAAACCGTTGCGGCGGTAGAAGTCGATGCGCCGCCCGGCCATCCCGTCGTCGGCGGGTTCGGCTTCGAGGACAAGCGGTTTGCTGTACAAGGTGGGCAGGTGTTGGAGCAGCCGTCGTCCTATGCCCCTGTTCCTCATGTCGGGGAATACGGCAAGGTGCTCCATATATATAAAGGTATGCAAGTCCCAGTAGACGAACAGTCCTGCCATCGCCCCGTCGTCATCAATGATTGCGCAAAAGTGCATCCTCCCCTCATTGCCGAGCAGTCGGGCGAGGCTCTGCCTGTCACGTCTCTCCGCTGGTGGGAATGACAATTCGTATAAGTCCATGAGCCGCCTGAACGTTTCCGAGGCCGGGTCTGTTATCCTTGATAGCTGCATGATTGTAAATTTTAAAATGTAGTCGCAAGCGGGCGACAAATATAGTTATTTGCGCTTGAAATAATAAGATTGTAATTAACTTTGCAAGCATGGATAAGATTTGTTCCTACGTGAGCAGTTTGCTCAGAGACTACGGCTATGCGGTCGTTCCTGGCGTTGGCGGGTTCGTCGCCAATGAATGTCCGCCACGGCTTGACCAGACCACTGGCAAGGTCTCAAAACCTGTCGTTGAGGTGACATTCAACAAGGATATGGTTGTCGATGATGGACTTCTGATGCAGAAATATGTGACCGAAGCACATCTGTCGTACGCCGCTGCCAAAAAAGTGGTGGAGCGGGATTCCGTCCGCCTGATGGAACGCCTTGATGCAGGTGAGCAAATAGTGATTGACAACGTTGGCACGCTGTCCAAGAACCTGCGCGGCGAGAGGCGATTCACATCCTCGGGTGCCACGTCAAGCCTTGCTGTCTGGGGATTGGGTGAAGCTCATGCCCCTCTGCTTGCCGACCTGAAGAGGCAGGTTGCCGCCGAGGAGCGTGCTGCCCGCCGTCGTGAAGCTGTCACCACACGGAGAAGCACGTTGTGGAGCTATGTCCAATATGCAGCAGCTTGCATTGCTGCCGTCATCGTCTACCTGTCTTTTTCCGAGCCGATTGACAACTACGGATTGAATCGGTACGACAACTATGCCTCCATTGTCCCTGCCAATATCCTGATGGCAGTTACCGAACAGCCTGTGGCAGTCGAGGTGATAGCAGAGCCAACAGCACCTGTGGCGGCTACCGCTAAACCTGATGTCGTGGAAAGCAATGAGGAAAAGACACAGCGTGCGGCCATTTCGCCGTCATCGACAGGACGCTACTGCATCATCGTAGCAAGCCTTGTGCGGGGAACGGATGCCTCGTCAACGGTAGAGGCGTTTGTCAAGCAAGGTTTCACAGGTACATTTGCCATAGAGGGCACTGAGAGGACGCGCATCAGTGTCGCGGCTTTTGACACAATGGACGAGGCTGTCGCCGCATTGCGTGAGATCACTGCCACGACTTCGTGCAAGGATGCTTGGATTTTAAAAAGATGACGCATGAAGAAGATCAAATGTCCCAAGTGCAACAATTACATCACTTTTGACGCATCAAACTATGCTGACGGGCAAGTCCTCGTGTTTGACTGCCCGGACTGTCACAAGCAATTCAAGATAAGGATAGGCAAAGACCGCCTCCGCGACAAGGATCGTGCTGTTGACCTCCAGGAGCAAAAGGAGGAGGCAGAGTACGGTTACATCATCGTGGTCGAGAATGTATTCTCCTACAAGCAGATATTCCCCCTGCACCTTGGTGACAATCTCATCGGACGTGCCAACCTCGGCACGGAAGTTGACATACCCATCGAGACATCTGATCCCAGCATGGACCGCCGTCATTGCTACATCAACGTCAGCAAGGACAAACGCGGCGAATTGGTGTATATGCTCCGCGACAACGGAAGTGTGGTCGGAACGTTCCTGATGAACGACATACTTGGTCCTAAGGACAGGATTCGCCTGTCCGACGGTGATGTGATAACGCTCGGGGCCACATCCATCATCCTGCGTTCACAGCCTGACGAGTGAAACGTCTTAAGACAAAACGCGGGGCGTGCATCATTGTTGATGTCACGCCCCGCGTTGTTGCAGAGGCGGTCTTAGAACAATTGCCCGCTGGCACTGCTCTCTGTGACCTTGTGCAATTCGCACATCTCGGTGAAGTCCGCGCCGTTGCGCCTTAAGGCATAGAAGTCGTTTTCTCCCAGTAACACATATTCCCATGTCCTGTCGCCGCGCTGAGCAGGTGGCAGCTGGTTGATTTTCCTGCACCATTCGGTTATTGCCAACTGTTTCTGCCTGACATTTTTGTTGTGTTTTTGTTCCTGGGCTTTGGTTTCCACTATGTATATGTGTGTGGCGGTGGAGACCATGAAGTCGGGATGGTATGTCGAGAGCATCCCGTCCTGACGTATGTAGCAGATTGATGCGAAGCTGTGTTGGTATTCGTTTATCTTGATGAACCGCTCCACTTCGGCTTGGTTGTCAAGATATTCCATGAACGCCTTCTCCAATCCTCCACTGTTGGATGGGTAGCCGGTGCGTTCGTAGATTGTCTTCTCCAGGACAAGCGAATAGTGTTCCCTCACTTTCATCGTCGGGACGGAGGAAAAGTAGATTTTCTCGACGATTGCATCGGTGACGCTAACATCCTCTTGCAGGCGATGGATGGCCGTGGACATCTCTTTGACGATGTGCTGTGTGGCTACCCCCTCGTTGTGCAGCAGGATTTTCCAATTATAATTCTCAAAAGGGTTGAATGGGCGGGAGAACAGTCTCGTCCTTATGTAGGTGTCTACTGCACGGATTATCTCCGACTGGTTGATTTGCAGTGTCGGCAATCTCAGTGTCTTGTTGCGTCCCACCTTGTCGTGGCGTGTCGTCACTATGCGCAGCACTTTCTGCAAATACTCGTTGTAGCTTTGGGCGTTGCACAAATCGGCGTTCACTTCGTATTTTCCGAATGTGGTGCCGACCGATATCTCGTGTGAGATGAAGGCTTCCCCCGGTTTTGCCAGCAAGCTGTGCAACTGTTCGTATGGGTAGTCGGTGAAAGGGGCTAATCGGTCGATGTCTATGGTCGTGAGATTCAGTTCTTCCTCATGTTCCTTGACAATGAAAGGCCAGAACAGGTCATAGTCTGCATAGTTCTCTTTCAGCCCAACGCTCATCAAGTCGCCGACGACATTTGACGCTGAAGGCAAATCGTCCTCATCAGTGCCAGCCAGCCCGCCGGCCAACAGGTCTTTGTAAAAGTCGAGGAATGCAGGATGCTCGATGATCGACAGCATATCAAGGTAGGATTTCGGCGATTTCTTCTCTTTGAGCACCCTTCGTCTGTTCTCGCGCTTCTCTTCTTGGTACTCCGGTTCGCGCCACATCAGTCGGAGGCCGCGCCCTATGGTCTGTTCCAGCAGTATGTCAGATTGAGTGGAGCGCAGCGGGACAATCACGCAGATGTTGTTGACGTCAAAGCCCTCGCGCAGCATCAGTACCGAGACTATTACTTTCGGTGACTTGTACCGATCGACGTTGAACAGCCTTTCCTTGATTTGCAACCAGTCTTTCTCCTTGACATCCCCTTTGGCATTGCTGTCGATGCGCAGTATGTCATCTTCCGCCAATCCCTCTTCCTGGAGGAATGATGCGACAAAGGGGGTGACATTGGTGTCCTCACAGACGACCATCATCTTGGGGTACTTCTTTTCGTCTATCTTGGTGAAGCCCTCTTCAAGGATTCTCAGTTTGCGCAGCCCGGCACGGAGCATGAGACGTTGCCCGTCGCTGAGACCTATCACTCTCCTGCCGTCTCGCACGGCTTTGTAGTCGAGGTTGCCAAGGTCCGTGAGTTCCTGCCTGCGGTCTACCAGCAAAGTCTTGACCAGTCCCATTCTCATCGCTGTTTCCAAATCGAAATCCGTGATGATGTGCGGGAAGTAGTGCCTCTTCTGCTTCTTGCCCGTCCCCACTTTGTCGTAGGGTGTTGCGGAGAAGTCTATTTGGAAGAAGCCCGACACCTTGCCTTGCGCTATCCTATTCAGCCCCTTTTGCCACTCGACTTCCTCTATTTCGCCTTGCACCTTGTTTTCGTGGATGTGGTGTGCCTCATCGTTGATGACCATCAGGTCTGGCAGGCCGGCCAGGAAGTCCAGTTCGCTGCCCCGCAGGTATCTCTTATCCAGAGTGTCCAGTGCGTTGCCGCCGCTTGTACCCGGGCGTATCGGCAGGATGTCATCCACTATGCCCGATGCCGGGTCGGTGTCTACTGTCTCTTCCGCCGCCTCCTCGTCGGAGAGGAACAGATGCCAGTTGGTCAATGCTATCACGCCGTCACCCGTGACTTTGCGCCCTATGCCGTCCTCTTTGGTCACTACGTTGTTTTGGATGAATGAGAACACCTCGTCCCTGTAAGCTGGCGGGACAAACAGTTCCTTGTTCAGGCACAGGTCATTGGTGTCTATGTCACGTTCCTTGCCGTCCTCCTTCATCCGCCCGCAGTAGGCATCCTTGAGGCGGTCGTAGACGATGAGCCCCGGGGCGACTATCAGGAAGTTTTGCGTGAAACGTCCGCTCCGTTCCTCCTCGTGCCGCGCGTTCAGCATCTGCCACAGCAGCAGGGCGTGCATGACCCAAGTTTTGCCTGTGCCCGTTGCCATCTTGACGGCATACTTGGGCATCTGGTATTTCTCTTTGCCCAGCTCCGACAAATTACACTCCGCCAGCAGGTCGCTGTCAACCTTTTCATATATGTCCCGCACGCTGGTCACGCCCAGCACTTCGTGCAGGTAGATGATGTTCAGGATGCTTTGCCGCTGTCCGACGTGGAAGTTCCTGCCGCGCTCGTCGGTGTAGGGTTCCATGAACCAGTATTTGAGCAACTCGCGTGTCACCGTTGTGACCCTTTCGAGCATCTCTCCGCTTTCAAATGCTTGTTGCACTTGCTCCGTCAGCCGTTTGGCCAACTCCAGGGATATGTCGCTTGCCATGTTTGCTTGTTTATTTAGGATTCAACAGTTTCCATCGCGATGCTCTCAAAGCCGAAGACATCGACCGCCTTGATGCAGACTGTCCGCCGCGTCTTGCGTTTGACGATCAGCCGGGCCTCGTAGACGCAGTGCAGAGGGTCGTTGTCGTTGGCCGTGTTCTCCCGGTAGTCCTGCCATCGGCTGCGGAATGTCTCGCCGTCATAGTCGGGGTCCACGCTCCAGTACTCGATCAATGCCAGCGGGTCACGCTCCATGACCTCTTGCAGCTTCGCTTTGTCTTTGTCGTCCAGCGGGATGTTGTCGGGCGAAAGCAGCACGTAGTTGTCAAGACGGATGCACAGCTCGTCGTCATCGTCGTGCGGTCTGATGGTGACAGGCTCTATCGTGAGATACTGCAACGAACTGAACCGCACCGACCCCTCGCGCACCAGCTTGCCGTACCCTTTCTTTGACAGTTTGTCAAGCAAGTCTGGCGGGATGACAAGCACCTCGACCTCCCCTTGGCATTGGCGCAGGGCGGCGGAGATGTCAAATGCGAAGTTCCATGCCAGCACGACGACGCGCCGCCATCCCCCGCCGAGCAGGTTGTCCCGCGCTTCCCTGGCGCGGCGGACGGTTGCCGCGCCTGTCAGCTTGTTGGGGCTGTCAACGTAGACAAGGGTGCGGTCGGCCTTGACATAGCCCCAGTTGCGGTCGTTCAACTGCTCTGGCGTGAACGGGATTGCGCCGTAGAGCTGCATTACTATTTGGCTCAGGTCGCCGATGCGGCGGTAGAGTTTGTTGCTGCCGAACACCTCCTTCTGGTAGTCCCCGATGCATTGGTAAAGGAACGGCTTCACGCCCTGGTCGATGAACCGTTTGCGCATGACGAGAGTGGCAGGCTTGCCGATGTCGGTCGTTATCCATCGCCGCCCCAGACGCTCTGCCACGGCTGCCGTAGTGCCGCTGCCGCCGAACAGGTCGCAGACGAGGTCGCCCTCGTTGGATGAGGCTTTGATGATGCGTTCAAGGAGGGCTTCGGGCTTTTGGGTGGCGTATCCCACCAGTTCTGAACGGTATCTATCTCCTGAGTAAATATCAATCCACCAATCTTCGCATTTTTTACCTTTCTCTAATAGATCATTAACCTTGCTTACATCGCTCCCAATATTCTTAAATACTTGCCCTGTATTATGTAACCCGCTCTTATGACAAATGTATTGTATATTAAAAGTCTTTGAACCGCTTCTTGAGTAGAATAAGATTATATCATGTTTTCTACTAAATGCGTTGATGATAGCCGTAGGCCCAGAATAGCACCACACAATTTCATTCACAAAATTCTCCTTCCCGAACACCTCATCCATGAAAACCTTGACGTAATGTCCCACGTGCCAATCAATGTGCACATAGATGCTTCCTCGCTCAGACAGCAGTTCGCGCATCAGCACCAACCGGGGATAGAGCATCTTCAGGTAGGAGACAGTGCCGTCCCTCCAAGTGTCAGAGTAGGCAAATTGCTCGATGACGGTCGGACGCTGTTCCAGATCCGCACCCGGCAAACTGACTTTGGTGCGATAGTCCGCCTTGCTGTCAAACGGCGGGTCTATATAAATCAAGTCCACCTTGCCCCTCAGCGACGGCAGCCCCGTCGCCTCGTCTCCAGACAACATGGCCTGCATGGCGAGCAGGTTGTCGCCGTAGATGAGACGGTTGATCCATCTGTCGCCTACCGTCAGGCTGTTCCGTCCGCGCCACAGGCCTGCGCTGTCCCGTGATGGCAACACCAGCTCGTTGGTTTGCAGCCCGATGCGCGCACCGTTGTTTGCACGCTCCAGGAGTTGCTGAGCCTCCCGCCTGCCCTCGGCTGCGATGCGGGGCAGTTCTTCAAGTAATGACTTTGGCATACGCTCAATGTTTTATGCGCTGCCATCGTCTTGTTTCCTACGAACACAGAGCGCGGGCGAATCTTGCCTTTATTCTGCGGTCGTAGGAAACCGATGTAAACAGACAAAACGCCCGCGCTATACGCGAGCATTCACTTATCTGTCCCGGTTTACATATCATGAAATTTCCTACGTTTCAGAATAACAAGAACAAACAGCAAACGCTATTAATAACCCATAAAATGGCAACCGCCGCCTCTGCGGCCCTGTTTCCGGGTGTAAAGATAGGCAAATAAAGTGCGGCCAGGCTTATTTCCGAGAGTTAAATAATAGATAGGTCAAATGACCGCTACATGTGGGATAAGCGAAAGCACCCGTCCATCCCCGTCCGCTGTGCATCATCGATGATGGCGCACAGTGATTGCCCGCCGCACCGGATGCCGGGTGCCGGGAGGGCGGTGGAGTTGGGCGGGGTGCATTATGACGCTTTGTGTTGCAAAGTGTGAAATTTGAGGAAAAAATCGCGATTGTCGCTCGGAAACCCTGTTTTTTTATGACTTTCCGACGCACAATCCAGCTTTACTTGGTGTTTTTTACATCAATTAGTGTCAAATGGTGCGCTCTGCCACTCCAGTTCCTGAGTGCCTGACGCCTGGTGTCACATCTGCCTAAAAACGTTGCAGCCCCGGCCATGATAGGTCGGGGCTGCCGTTGCGTAATTAGTTGCGGGGATGTCATTCCCACTCGATTGTCGAAGGCGGCTTTGACGAGATGTCGTAGGTCACACGGTTGACCCCTTTCACCTTATTTATTATGTCGTTTGACACCTTGGCGAGGAAGTCGTAGGGCAGCCTTGCCCAGTCGGCAGTCATGGCATCGGTCGAAGTCACCGCACGCAATGCCACGGCGCGCTCGTAGGTGCGCTCGTCACCCATGACCCCGACGCTCTGCACGGGCAGCAGGATGACGCCGGCTTGCCACACCTTGTCATACAGTCCCCAGTCGCGCAGCCCCTGGATGAAGATGTCGTCGGCATCTTGCAGCACGCGCACTTTGTCGGGGGTGATGTCCCCGAGTATCCTCACCGCAAGTCCCGGTCCCGGGAATGGGTGGCGCGTGATGAGATGTTCGGGCATACCCAGTTCGCGTCCCACGCGGCGCACCTCGTCTTTGAACAACAGGCGCAGAGGTTCGCACAGCTTCAGGTTCATCCGCTCCGGCAAACCGCCGACATTGTGGTGGCTCTTGATGACTGTGCCGGTTATCGACAGCGACTCGATGCAGTCAGGGTAGATTGTCCCTTGTGCCAGCCACTTGACATCCTTGATCTTGTGTGCCTCGGCATCAAACACGTCGATGAAACCCTTGCCGATGATTTTTCTTTTCTTCTCGGGCTCGGTCACGCCGGCCAGTTCGCTGAAGAACTTTTGGCTCGCGTCCACGCCGATGACATTCAGTCCGAGGCATTCGTAGTCGTGCAGCACGTTCTGGAACTCGTTCTTGCGCAGCATCCCATGGTCAACGAAGATGCACGTGAGGTTCTTGCCTATGGCACGGTTCAACAGCACTGCCGCGACGGACGAATCGACGCCGCCCGACAGGCCAAGCACCACCTTGTCATCGCCGAGCTGGCTCCTGAGGCTTGCCACCGTTGTCTCGATGAACGATGCAGGCGACCAGTCCTGTTTGCAGCCGCATATCCCGACGGCGAAGTTCTTGAGCAACCGTGTGCCATCGACGGTGTGGTAGACCTCAGGGTGGAACTGCACGCCCCACACATTAGCCCCTTTGACCTCGTAGGCGGCTATCTCCACGCTCTCTGTCGAGGCGATGCGCTCAAATGTGCCAGGTATCTCCGTGATGGTGTCGCCGTGGCTCATCCAGATCTGTGAGCCCTCGTCGATGCCGTCAAACAACGCGTTGCCTGCCTTGATGCGGGCCAGGTGTGCGCGGCCGTATTCGCGTGAGCCGGCAGGTTCGACCTTGCCTCCACCAGAGTAGGCTATGTACTGCGCGCCGTAGCATATCCCAAGGACGGGATATTTGCCCACAATCCGCGAGAGGTCAACCTTGAAGGCCTTTTCGTCGTAGACCGAGAACGGGCTGCCCGACAACACCACCCCCTTGATGCCCTCGTCCCCCTCGGGGAACTTGTTGTAGGGGTAGATTTCGCAGTAAATGTCCAGCTCGCGGATCCTGCGCCCGATGAGCTGCGTGGTCTGTGACCCGAAGTCAAGTATGATAATCTTTTCTTGCATATATGAAGAACTAAGTTTTTGTGTCCTGTCGTCAGACTGAGAGTGCAAAGATAGTCCAAAGATTTCAATAAACCCCGCCATCCGCCTCACAAGCTGACCCGTGGCAGCCATCCCGCACATGGCTGATTGTCGAGGCATGGCATCGCCGCGAGGCAGTGCGGGAAGTTGCCGGCTCACGGTGGAAAGTTTGTTTTTAACCTGAATCTATGTATTTTTAGGTTACGTCTATATGTTTTTAGTTTGCAATTATATATTTTTAGTCTAAAAATAAACTTTTCTTCCACCCATGGCAACTCGTTGCCGGATGTTTGTGGCGGCACACGGGATGCCGCTTTGCCGCCATCAGTCGCCACAGGTGGCCGGCGCGGGTCTTCCCGTCTTGAGAAAAAAACATATAAACGGTTGTGGCAATAGATTTTGTGCTATCTTTGCGCCCGGATTTCATCTACACATAATGTCTAACTCATTAACAACAAACTAAACTTACATTAATCAGATGGAAAATTTAAAAGATGTCAAACCAGTCGAGAATTTCGATTGGGATGCTTATGAAAAAGGTGATGTGTTGTCAACCGAGGACCGCAAGGCTGCCGAGAAGACTTACGACAACACATTGAACAATGTCAGCGACCATGAGGTCATCGACGGCACGGTCATCGCGATGAACAAGCGCGAAGTTGTCGTCAACATCGGTTACAAGTCCGACGGCATCATCCCGTTGAACGAGTTCCGTTACAACCCCGATTTGAAAGTCGGCGACACCGTTGAAGTGTACATCGAGAACCAAGAGGACAAAAAGGGACAATTGGTGCTCTCTCACAAAAAGGCACGCGCATCACGCTCTTGGGAACGTGTCAACCAGGCTCTTGAAAATTCTGAAATCATCAAAGGTTACATCAAGTGCCGCACCAAGGGCGGCATGATTGTCGATGTGTTTGGCATCGAGGCATTCTTGCCTGGCTCGCAAATCGACGTCAAACCTATCCGCGACTATGATGTGTTCGTGGGCAAGACAATGGAATTCAAGGTTGTCAAGATCAACCAGGAATACCGCAACGTCGTCGTTTCACACAAGGCACTCATCGAGGCAGAGCTTGAGCAACAAAAGCAAGAGATCATCTCCAAGCTTGAGAAAGGCCAAGTGCTCGAAGGCACGGTCAAGAACATCACTTCCTACGGCGTGTTCATCGACCTTGGCGGCGTGGATGGTCTTATCCACATCACCGATTTGTCCTGGGGACGTGTCAACGACCCGCACGAAGTCGTCGAGCTTGATCAGAAGCTCAACGTCGTCATCCTCGACTTTGATGAGGAAAAGAAGCGTATTGCTCTCGGCTTGAAGCAATTGACCCCGCACCCGTGGGACGCTCTCGATCCCAATTTGAAGGTGGGCGACAAGGTGACTGGCAAGGTGGTAGTCATGGCGGACTACGGCGCATTCGTCGAGATAGCACCGGGTGTCGAGGGACTCATCCACGTGTCCGAGATGTCTTGGTCGCAGCACTTGCGCTCAGCTCAGGACTTCATGAAGGTAGGGGACACTGTCGAAGCAGTCATCCTCACACTCGACCGCGAAGAGCGTAAGATGTCTCTCGGAATAAAGCAATTGAAGGAAGACCCATGGGCAACCATCGAGCAGAAGTACCCCGTCGGTTCCAAGCATACTGCAAGGGTGCGCAACTTCACCAACTTCGGTGTGTTCGTTGAGATCGAGGAGGGTGTCGATGGCTTGATCCACATCTCTGACCTGTCATGGACTAAGAAAGTGAAACATCCCTCTGAATTCACTCAGATCGGGGCGGACATCGATGTCGTTGTCCTTGAGATTGACAAGGAGAACCGCCGCCTGAGCCTCGGCCACAAGCAGCTTGAGGAGAATCCTTGGGACGTGTTTGAGACTGTCTTCACTGTCGGTTCTGTGCATGAGGGCACTATCGTCGAGATGCTTGACAAGGGTGCTGTCGTGGCATTGCCTTACGGTGTCGAAGGTTTCGCAACACCCAAGCACTTGGTAAAGGAAGATGGCACGCAGGCTAAGGTTGACGAGAAGTTGCCGTTCAAGGTGATCGAGTTCAACAAGGATGCCAAGAGGATCATCCTCTCGCACAGCCGTATCTTTGAGGACGCAGCTAAAGCCGAGGAAAGAGCAGAGAAGAAGGCTCGCCGTGCTGCCAAGAAAGAGGAGCAGCCGATGATCCAAAACCAGGCTGCATCGACCACTCTGGGTGACATCGACGTGCTTGCTGCCCTCAAGGAGCAGATGGACGCTGAGAACAAAAAGTAACTTCATAATTGAATTTTTGATTGTGCCGATGTGGGGGGAAGTCATTCTCCCCACATCTTTTTATGTTAACTTTGGGGCAATGGAACCTATCGTGCTCAACATACTCGGATGCGGGTCGGCATTGCCTACCTCCCAGCACCTGCCATCGTGCCAGGTGCTCTCGGCGGGCAACAAACTCTACATGATCGACTGTGGCGAGGGAACGCAGTTGCAGTACCGCCGCTCAGAACTGTCGTTCACCAAGCTGCGGGCAATCTTCATCTCGCACATCCATGGAGACCATTGTTTCGGCTTGCCGGGACTGTTGTCTACGTTTGCCCTGCTCGGGCGCAAGGCGGCATTGGGTGTCTATGTGCCTGACTATGCCTGCCGGATGATGGAGGGGGTGGTCAAGTCGTTGTGCGGGGAGATGCCTTTTGAGGTGACGTTCATCCCTTTCAATCCCAAGGTGCCGGCAATCATCTATGACGATGCGACGTTGACGGTGGCGACAATCCCGCTCAAGCACAGGTTGCCGTGTGCCGGTTTCCTCTTCAAGGAACATGAGGGGCTGCTGCATCTCAACCGCTGGGCGTGCGACAAGCATGGCGTGCCGATGGCCTGGTATGGTCGGTTGAAAAGCGGCAGTGACTATGTGGCCGATGACGGCACGGTCATTCCCAATGCACTGTTGACTACGCCGCGTGACCCGGTGCGCAGTTATGCCTATTGCTCTGACACAGTCTACCGGCCGCAGTTGGTGGAACTGGTGGCTGGGATTGATTTGCTCTACCACGAGGCGACTTTTGCCGAGGCTGATGCGGCGCGGGCACGGGAGACATTCCACTCCACGGCTCGGCAGGCGGCGCAAATCGCCAAGGATGCAGGGGTGGGGCGGCTGTTGCTCGGGCACTACTCGGCACGCTACAAGGACCTCCAGCCGCTGTTGGACGAGGCAAGGGAGGTGTTCGATGAAACATACTTGTCACAGGAGGGCATGAAATTGAGCCTTTGACCGCTTTTGACGCCACGTTCCTTTGCTTGTTACTGCAATCCTGCTTACTTTTGCCACATCAAACATTGTTTAATATTAAAGGCATTAGCTTATGAAAAAGATTTTTACTTCTGTTTTGTTCTTGACTTTCGCGGCTTCTGTGATGGCTCAAGAGAATTTGGTTCAGAACTCAACTTTCGAAGAGTGGAATGACGAGAATGGACGTCCTGAGAACTGGTTGCTCTATGACGGAACCGCTACTCGCATTGAGGGTACTTCTGCTGGCACTTACGGGACATCGTGGAGTCAAACTGGCAAAGGTAACTCAGCTCTCCTCCAGTATGTTAATGGCTTGACGGAGAATACTAAGTACACAGTGTCGTACGATTACAAAGTCACAAACGTCAATTCTGATAATTCTTTCCGCCACTGGTTACGCTGGCAAAATGCCGATAGGAAATATCTTAGCACAGACTCTTATCTTGATGATGACTATGAGGATATGCAGTTTGGAGGGGATAATAGTGTGTATATGGAAAATTCTACGGAGTGGAAGCATGTATCGATGGAAATTACTACACCAGAAACTGCAGTGTCTCTGTATTTAGCTTTCCGTTGCTACGGTGGCAGCACGGTTGCTATCGCCAACCCAATGATGGTCGAAGGTTCTGGCAGCGGACTGTCCGACGCGCAGGCTGAGAAGACTGGCATCTATTCAGCAAACGGCAACGTCTATGTGCTCTCCAATGGCGTGGGCACGGTCGAGGTCTACAACCTCCTCGGTCAGTTGGTTCGCACGGAGCAAGTCGTTGACGGCTGCAATGAGCTCAGCGGTCTCAATGCCGGCCAGGTGTATGTCGTCCGCTATGGTGACAAGGCGCAGAAGGTTGTCCTCTGATCCAAGACATTCAAGTTTGACAAAAGGCATCCCCCGGCGGGATGCCTTTTTGTTTGCATCCGTTTTGACGTTGGCGGCAGGCGCACTATCTTTGCAACACCCCGGGATTAAACCTTGGGTTGCAATCGAAGTCTAACATTAAAATGTAAAGACTATGGCCAAAGAAGATTACTTGTTGAGCAAGTGCGGGCGGGAAAACCCGTTCAAAGTCCCCGAAGGATATTTTGACCAATTCGCCGACGAACTGATGAAGAGGTTGCCGGAGAGGATCTTCGAGGAAGAAACCCCACGCAAAGTCACCCTCTGGGACAAGGTCAAGCCAGTGGTATACCTCGCCGCAATGTTCGCCGGCATCGCCGCGATGTTCGCAATCGGCGAAGACTTCATGCGGTCGGACGACGAGACCAAAGCCGGGACAGGGCTGGTAGCGACAGGTGGCACGGCCGCGACGGTTGAAGAGACGGCGGAGGATGACCTTGCCTTTGACTACTGCAACTACGTGATGAACGAAAGTGAAATGGATGACTACTCCATGTATCTCTATATGGAGGAGATTGTCGAATAACCCCACAGACACCACACACGACATGAGGAAGATATTGATACTGGCAACGGCCATCCTCCTTGCCGCCGTCATCCCTGCAATGGCGCAGGTCGGAGGCATGACACGCGAGCAATTCAGGCAGTACAAGGAGAATTTCCTGAAAAACGAATTGAAGCTGAGCGATGCAACGGCCGCACGATTCTTCCCCATCTACGAGGACTACCAGGACAAGAAGCAGAAACTTTACAACGAGAACCAAGCCCTGATGGACAAGGCCGGCATGGCCAGCGAAGCGGAGTACCGCGCCATCATCGACAGGCTGCAAGCCTTGGGGCGGGCATCCAATGAACTTGAGGAGGAATATCTCGCCAAACTCAAGACAGTCCTGACCTACGAGCAGATATTCAAGCTCGGCAAGGCCGAGACGAAGTTCCAAAAACACATCCTCAAAGAACTCACACGCAGCAAGACCAAGACGCGCAAGTGACACCTTTCATCGACAAACAGGGATGAATCAAACGTTGCAGACGAGATGAAAGATTACGACGAAAAAGCAGTCTTGCTCCAACTCGAAGAACCATCGACACGCCGCAAGGCATTCGAGGCTATTGTCCGCCATTACAGCAGCCAGCTGTATTGGCAGATACGCCGTCTCGTCATCGACCACGACGATGCCAACGACCTGCTGCAAAACACCTTCATCAAGGCATGGATGAATGTCGAGTACTTCAGGGGCGATGCCAAGATGTCCACATGGCTCTACCGCATCGCTTTGAACGAATGCCTCACGTTCATCTCCAAGCGTTCGCAGACGCTGCCCCTCGACCAGATGTCGGAATCAAAGGCCGAAGAGCTCGTCGCCGACCAGTACTTCACCGGTGACGAAGCCCAGCTCCTCCTCCAGAGGGCGTTGCTCACGCTCCCGGACAAGCAGAGGATGGTGTTCAACCTCCGTTACTTTGACGAGATGAGCTACGACGAGATGTCGCAGATATTCGGCACAACCGTCGGCGCGCTCAAATCATCCTACCACATCGCCGTCAAGAAAGTCGAGGACTATGTGAAGCGGCACTCCAAATGACCGCGCGGCGTGCCCCGTGCCAGCAACATCAATCAGACATACCTCCAGGCATCCCGTGCCGCACCATCTGCGCATTTTGATGGCAGACGGCGAGTCTCCGGCGGATGCCAGGGACCTCAAGGAGGCGCACATTGCGCGTCTCTGTCCCCGCGCGGTGTGATGAGCCTAAAACTATTCCTTGTGCCTTAGCAGAGCATGATGTGCCTCTCCCGCCAAACGGTGAATGGGCGGCCGTTGCTTGGGATGTGCGCGGACGCGGGCGATAGCATCTCTGCGGCCGCACTGAGGCATCTTGCCAGGGCAGCCGGGGATGAAATCAACGGAAATAGGCACAAACTTTACTTAGGTCAGACACAAAGTTCGTTTCCTCGGTGCATGAAGTATATTCAGAAGTTTTGTTTATATATTCAGAACTTCTGTTTATATATTCAAAAGTTCTGTTTTAACTTTATGTCCGACCTTTTTTAACTTTAGGTCTGACCTAATGGAAGTTTAAGCACCGGGAGGGTGGAGTTTGTCCCTTACCCTTGAGGGATGCGCCTCTTTGCCAGGGTTGACGGTGACGGGGAGATTATCTGTAATATATTTACATCCGCATGGCTGCCAATCGTTATTTTTGCGGCATGAGTACTAACATTTGAAAGAGAAAGGTCAGATTTTATGAGCAAAAGATCAGGATTTGCCCCGTCCGACGAGCACCGTGGGGATGGATTTGAAACCACGCGCGACGGAGGACTGCCGACGAATGAGGGATGCGGTGCGGATGCGATGCGCTATGACTTCGATGAGAGGATCGAGAGGCGCGGCACCAATTCCTACAAATGGGACAGTGCCGGCGACCGCGACGTGCTGCCGATGTGGGTGGCAGACATGGACTTCCGCACCGCGCCTCCGGTCATCGCCGTGCTCAGGCGCAGGGTCGAGCATGGCATCTTCGGTTATGTGCGTGTGCCCGATGCCTACTATGATGCCGTCACGGGCTGGTTTGCGCGGCGGCATGATTGGCCTGTCTGCCGCGAATGGCTGATGTACACGTCGGGTGTCGTGCCGGCAGTGTCGGCCATCATCAAGGCTTTGACGCGGCCGGGTGACAAGGTGGTGTTGCAGACACCAGTCTACAACTGCTTTTTCTCCTCGGTCAGGAACAACGGGTGTGAGGTGGTTTCCAATCCTTTGCGGCGTGTGGGCGGCAGTTATGTCATGGACTATGACGACTTGGAGCGCAAGTTGTCCGACCCAGCCGTGCGCCTGCTCGTGCTGTGCAACCCGCACAATCCTGTGGGCAGGGTGTGGCGGCGCGACGAGCTTGAGAGGCTGGGCGATGCGTGCCTGCGTCATGGGGTGAAAGTCATTGCGGATGAGATCCATTGCGAACTGGTGTTCGCGGGACATGAATACGTTCCCTTTGCCTCGTTGTCCGACGCTTTCCTGCACAACTCGGTGACGTGCCTGTCGCCGAGCAAGGCGTTCAACATCGCGGGGTTGCAGATTGCCAGCATCGTCTCGGCGGACGAGGATGTGCGGCGGCGCATCGACCGCGCGATCAACATCAATGAGGTGTGCGATGTCAACCCTTTTGGCATCGAGGCGACGGTGGCTGCCTACGGCGAGGGCGGCGAGTGGCTGGACAGTCTGCTGGTGTATCTGAAAGGCAACTACGATTGCATGGCCGATTACTGCGCGAGGTATCTGCCGGATTTCCCCATCACGGAACTTGAGGGGACATATCTCGTGTGGATGGATTGCCGTGCCGTGTGCGACGACTCCGAGAGGTTGGAGGAGGAATTGTTGTCCGAGGCGCGGTTGTGGCTGAATGCCGGGACGATGTATGGCGACGAGGGGCAGGGCTTCATGCGGTGGAACATCGCTTGCCCGCGTGCCGTGATGCTCGACGGGCTGGAGCGTTTCAGACGTTTTGTCGAAAGACGATTGCGCAAGTGACGGACTATACCATTATATATAGGGATATGATACGGAAGATATTGGTCATACGATTTAGGCGCATCGGTGATTCTGTCCTCTCGACCGCTCTTTGCCGCAGCCTGAAGGAGAATTTCCCCGATGCCGAGGTGCATTTTGTCATCAATGAGGGCATCGCGCCGCTCTACTACGGGCATCCCGACATTGACAAGGTGGTGCCTTTTGCCGAAAAGGATTGCCATGGCTGGCACTATGTCAAGAAGGTGTGGCGGACGGTGCACGATGAGCATTTTGATGTGATCGTGGATATGCGCTCAACGCCCAAGACGTTGTTGTTCTCGCTCTTCTCGTTGGGGACGAAGTACAGGATTGGCCGTCGCAAGGCTTACAATGCGCTCATCCACAACTACCGTGTGTCCGACCAGCCGGGTGATGACCGGGTGCAGAGCAACCTGAGACTGGTCGAGCCTTTGGCGGCAGCCAAGGGCGGTGAAGTGGTGAAGGACGAGGCGTTCAGGCTGAGTGTCTCGGATGAGGAGGTGGTGGCCTACCGTGATTATATGGCGAGCCACGGGATTGACTTCGCCCGTCCCATCATCCTCTGTGCGGTGACGGCGCGTGTGCCGCACAAGGTCTGGCCATACGACAAGATGAGCCGCGTGCTCAAACGTCTGGTCGAGAGGTTTGATGCGCAGTTGGTGTTCAACTATGCCGGCGATGTCGAGACTGCTGCCGCCAAGTCCATCTGGGAGAGCATGGGGCGGGACAAGCGTGTGTTCCTTGACATCGAGGCGCGTGGATTGCGTGAATTGTGTGCCTTGGTTGCCAATTCGTCGTTTTTCTTCGGCAACGAGGGCGGGCCGCGTCATATAGCACAGGCGTTTGGTGTGCCGTCGTTCGCGATTTATCCGCCGGACATCAGCAAACATTTCTGGCTTCCGGGCGATGACCCGCGTTACAGGGGCATCTCGCCGGACGACTATTTGCCGTTGGGGCAGCAGGCCGGGATGGACTATGCGGCACGTTTCGCCTTGATTCCCGAGGAGGATGTGTGGGCTCAGTTGAGTGCTATGCTTGAGACCTACCTGCACTGAGCGCATCGCTTGCGCCGTGCGGTGTGAAAACAAGCGGGGCGGTCGCTGTGACGACCGCCCCGCTCTGTGCCAGGCCTTATTCGCTGTCGGGGATGATCAGCTTGTAGCCTTTGCCGTGGATGTTTATGATCTCGATTGACGGGTCTTCTTTCAAGTGCTTGCGCAGTTTGGTGATGTAGACATCCATGCTTCTTGCGTTGAAGTAGTTGTCATCTATCCAGATGGTCTTCAGGGCAAAGTCGCGCTGGAGTATCTCGTTGGAGTGCGCACAGAGCAGTGAGAGGAGCTCGGACTCCTTGGTCGTGAGCTTGGTGCTCTTGCCGTCGATGGTCAGGACTTGCTTTTGCGTGTCAAATGTGAACTTGCCAATCTTGTAGAATGTTGTTTCCTTGGTCTTCTTGCCTTTGATGCGGCGCAAGATGGCTTCGATCCTGAAGATGAGTTCTTCCATGCTGAACGGCTTGGTGATGTAGTCGTCCGCCCCGTTTTTAAAGCCCTCGAAGACATCTTCCTTCAACGTTTTCGCCGTAAGGAATATGATTGGGATGTCCGAATTCACCGACCTGATTTCCTGTGCAAGCGTGAATCCGTCTTTTTTGGGCATCATCACGTCAAACACGCACAAGTCATATTTGTTTTTGAGGAAAGCCTTGTAGCCCTCTTCACCGTCAGGGCAGAGGTCGGCGTCGTAGCCTTTGGCCTGGAGGTATTCCCGCAGGAGCATGCCAAGATTCTCGTCATCTTCGCAAAGTAGGATTTTCAGTTTCTCTTCCATAGTTTATTGTTTTGTTGGTAATGTTATTATGAATTTGGTGCCTACGTTGGTCTCGCTCTCAGCCTTGATTGTCCCCTTGTGGTCGGTGATTATCTTTTTGACGTAGGCAAGACCCAACCCGAAGCCTTTCACCTTGTAGAGGTTGCCGGTCGGCACGCGGTAGAATCTTTCGAATATCTTTTTCAGGTTTTCCTTCTTGATGCCAATGCCGTTGTCCTCGATGGAAATGTGCAGTTTGTTGTTCTCATTCCAGGTCTTGACGGTGAGTTCGAGGGCTTCGTTCTCTTTCCTGTACTTGACGGCATTGTCCATGAGGTTGAAGATGACGTTTGTGATGTGCATCTCGTCCCCCTCGATTGTCGGCATCTCGGCGTTGAGCTCAGTCGTTAGGCGTCCCCCGTAGTTGGACACTTTGAGCCTGAAGGTGTTGACGACGTTCTCAATCAGGTCGTTGATGTTGAGTTCCTTCATCTTGAGCATGGCCTTTTGCCTGTCAAACATGGATGTCTGCAACACTTTCTCGACGAGGAACCGCAGTCTCTTTGTCTCGTCGTTGATGACTGTCGAGATGTGGTTGAACATTGCCGGCGACTTTGACAGTGTGTCGTCGTTGAGCATCTGCGCGGCAAGTGAGATGGTCGAGATGGGGGTTTTCAGCTCATGGGTCATGTTGTTGATGAAATCGTTCTTCATCTCCGACAGTTTCTTTTGCATCGTTATGCTGTAGATGGTGACGATGAACGTTATGATGATGATGAGGGTGAAAATGATCGATGGGATCATGAACTTTATCGAGTCGTACATATATTCGCTCCTGTCCGGGAAGTGCAACACCAGCATTCCTGTGTTGCTTTGTATGTCGTTCTGGAACAGGACTTGCTGGTAGCTTTTCTCTATCCCCTTGTCGTCGAAGTCAGGACAACGGTAGATTTCCTGCCCGTTGCTGCCGAGGATGGTGTAGTGGTACTTCAGCCCGATGCCGTTGTTGCTCAGCTCTTTCTTGATGTAGTAGTCGAGTTGTTTTACATTTACGCGTTTCTCGATTGGGACTTCGCTTGAGTGGTACAAGATGCCCAGTGCCACTTCGTCGAGCAGCGAGCGTTGGAAGACATATTTGTTTTTGAGCGTCTCCTGGAGACTCTCGGTCGTCTGTTTGATGGATTTGTTTTTGCCGAAGTTGTCCCGGGCGATTATGATCTTGGGATTTTGCGCGGGCTGCATTGTTATGGCCCTTATCTCAAAGGATGAGTAGAAGTCATTCCCCTTGCTGTAAGATTTGTAGCGTTGCTGCAAGAGGCTGTTGGGCTGTGCAAGTTTCTTGTTGTCGGTGGATTCGTAAAGCTCTTTTTCGAGGTATTTGAGTGTCTCGTCGTACTCAAGGTTGTGTGTCACTTGATTCAAGCTGCGTTTGACCGATTCGTCAAACTGCTCATTCCTCATCTTGACCATCCTCTCGATGTATGTCACCTGCAAAAGCAACAGACACGCGAAAGAAAATATCATTATGATGCTTAACGCCCAAATCTTTATTTTTTTCATATAGCAAATATATGAACTCATGCAACCTTGGACGTTTCTGTTAACTATAATTAATCGTGATTTAACCTAATTCTATCTTTTATGCGTGGATGATGAATGTAAAACGAGATATAAAGCTAATTAATTGTGAACACACTCGTCAATCCCTTGTCTTGTGCCAGACCGCGCGGGCATAAGGGGCTGGTGCTTTGTCGGGATCATCTGATGCTTGGCGGAAAACATACGATGATTTTCCGGAAATCATGCAATGTCCCAGGTGAAATCATGCAATGGTTTTGCCAGTTGCATACGATGTTTTTGTGAGTGTCGCGGCTTGTTGCACTCTTGCCGTTTGGATTCGTGCCTGGCGGGTTTTACTCCCAGGGCTTTGACTTGCTACGTTTTGTGCGAAAAGACAAAAAAAGAAGCGGCAAGCATTGCTCGTCGCTTCCGTTTTCTAAGCTATCCTGTGGATTATTCAGCAACAGGAGCAGCCTCTTCAACAGTTGTAGCTGAGTCTTGAGCAGCCTCTTCAACAGCAGCTGAATCAGTAGCTTCAGTTGTAGCCTCTACTGCTTCAACAGGAGCAGCTTGCTCTTCAGTAGCTGTCTCAGTGTTTGCGTTACCACCGCAAGAAGCCAAACATACAGCAGCAACTGCTGCGAAAGCAAAAACTAACTTTTTCATCTCTTTTGAATTTAAATTGTACAATTAATTTTGTTAGACGCTGCAAAAGTATGTCTTTTCGCAATAGGTTGTATCATCCCGCCCAAACTTTTTTCAATAATTTTATTTAATTATTCCGCCCCCTGTCCTGCTGTTAGCGGGACTTTGCGTAATTTCGTCCCCGTAACTATCCAAGGACGGTTTGCAAATGACATTGGAAAGAGCTGCATACTACACCCTCGGCTGCAAGTTGAACTTCGCCGAGACATCAACCATTGCCGAGAAGCTGGCATCCCGTGGCATCGTCACGGCAAAGCGGGGCGAGCGCGCGGACATCGTTGTCATCAACACTTGCTCGGTGACGGATCTTGCCGACAGGAAGTGCAGGCAGATCATCCGTCGTTACGTCAAGATGCATCCCGGCGCGGTCGTCGTCGTGACAGGCTGCTATGCCCAACTCAAGCCGGGGAGTATCGAGGAGATAGAAGGCGTTGACCTCGTGCTCGGGGCGAATGAGAAGATGAAGTTGCTTGACTATCTCGACGGATTGACCGCCGGCAAGCCCCAGGCTCACACGACGCAACGCAACGAAATAACGGCATTCGACTACTCATGCTCACGTGGTGACAGGACGCGTTACTTCTTGAAGGTGCAGGACGGGTGCGACTATTTCTGCTCCTACTGCACCATTCCTTTTGCCAGGGGGCGCAGCCGCAACGGCGAGATTGCCAAGCTGGTTGATCAAGCAAGGCGCGTGGCAGCAGAAGGAGGCAAGGAGATTGTCCTCACGGGAGTTAATGTCGGCGATTTCGGCAAGACGACAGGTGAGACTTTCTTTGACCTTGTGAAGGCTTTGGACGGGGTTGACGGCATCGAGCGTTTCAGGATCTCGTCCATCGAGCCCAATCTCCTGACGGATGAAATCATAGATTTCGTGGCCAAGTCACGGCGGTTTATGCCCCATTTCCATTTGCCGTTGCAGGCTGGCAGCGATGAAGTGCTGAAGTTGATGCGTCGTCGCTATGACACCTCGTTGTTCCGCGACAAGGTACATCATATAAAAGAGGTCATACCCGACGCATTCATCGGTGTCGATGTCATAGCCGGGGCGCGCGGAGAGACTGACGAGCTCTTTGAAAGGTCATACGACTTCATCTCCAGCCTCGATGTCTCGCAACTCCATGTATTCCCTTATTCGGAGCGTCCCGGGACGGCGGCTTTGCGCATAGACCATGTTGTGCCTAAAGAGGTGCGGCATCAACGCTGCAACAGGCTGATCGCGTTATCGGACGGCAAGTTGCTGGATTTCTATGCCAAGCACGTGGGACGCAAGGCAAAGGTGCTTTTGGAACACTCCAAGCTGCCAGGTGTCATGAACGGTTTCACCGACAACTACATAAAGGTCGAGGTCGCTACTTCTGCTCCGCTTGACAACTGCATCGTGGAGGTCAGCCTCGATGCCCTTGACCGCACGTCGCATCACGTACTTGCGACAATCGTTGACTAAACATCGTTGGCTGATGAGTGCAAAGGTCGCTGTCGTCATCCTCAATTGGAATGGAAGGGCTGTGCTGGAGGCATATCTCCCGTCGGTTGTCAAGCACTCCCAGACGGATTGGTGCAAGGTCTTTGTCATAGACAATGCCTCCACCGACAACTCTGTCGAGTATGTCAGCACCCATTTCCCCACAGTAGGACTGGTCAGGCTTGACAAAAATCATGGATTTGCAGGTGGTTACAACCTGGGCTTGCGCTGCATTGAGGCGGACTACCTTGTCCTGCTCAACTCTGATGTGCGTGTCACGCCAGGATGGGTCAATGCCATCATTGATTACATGGACAGCCATGGCGACGTGGCGGCGTGCCAGCCAAAAATACTCAGCGAGCGCGACAACTCGTCGTTTGAGTATGCAGGGGCTTGCGGTGGATATATCGACCGATATGGTTATCCCTTTTGCCGTGGACGTATGTTCTCCGTCGTCGAGAAGGACAAAGGACAGTACGACGACGTGGCATCAATCTTCTGGGCATCGGGGGCGGCACTTTTCATCCGGTCGAGTGTTTTTGATGAGATGGGCGGGTTTGACACGACATTCTTTGCACACATGGAGGAGATAGACTTGTGTTGGCGGATCAAAAGGGCGGGCTACAAGATCTGTTGCGTCCCGTCATCTGTCGTTTACCATGTCGGTGGCGCGACGCTTGGTGCTGAGAATCCGTACAAAACATACCTCAACTTCAGGAACAACCTCTTTATGATGCGCAAAAACCTTGCGGCGAAAGGTTATGTAAGGGTCATGGCGACACGTGCTTTCCTTGATTGCTTGTCTGTCTTGCTCTTCGCCTTCAAACTGGACTTCAAGAAAGCAATGGCGGTCATCAGGGCACGGGCGGATTATGCAAGGAGCAAGAAACGTTACCCAAGGTCGGGCGTCTACGGTGCTTTCCCTGAATGTTTCGGTGGAAGTGTGGTGGTGAAATATTATTTATTTGGCTGCAAAACGTTTGAAAAGTTAAGGAGCAAATGGAAATAGAGAGCATGACAGTCCATCTCAACAACCTTCGTTTCCACGCTTTCCACGGAGTGATGGAGCAGGAACGCAGGGTGGGGAACACCTATGTCTTGAACATATCGCTCGACTTGTGCGATTTCTCGTCTTCGGCAAGCGATGATTTGTCGTCCACGGTCAACTATGCCGAGGTGTGTGGATTGATGAAAGCGGAGATGGCCAAGCCCGCACTCCTGCTTGAGGCTCTGGCCGGCAGGTTGGCACGGACGTTGCTTGATGCTTTCCCGCTTGTCTCCCGTGTCTCTTTGACCGTTTGCAAGGACAATCCTCCTATGGGGGCGGACATCGATTCGGCAGGTGTCACCATCGTCGCCAAGCGTTGAAATGCCTTGCAATATGTGAACTCGCGACAGCACCACGCTATGTATAGTTAAAAAATAGAAATAGAATTGCCGCCTGGCATACCAACTAATCCTATATATTTATATTTGTATAAGCCATAATATAAAGGAGGAAAAGTTATGATTAAGAATCTTTTGTTTGCAACCATGCTTGCCCTCGCGCCGATGGCGGCTTTTTCGCAAGGGTATAATGATATGTATTACGTCCCATCGGACGATGATTACGAAGAGGAATATGATGTTTACGCTGCCGAGGAGGATTATCCGGACACTTACCAATCGACCGGCGAGGTTCATTCATCAGATCCTCTTGATGTTGACGTGGATGCTTACAACCGTCGCTATGAGCCAGAAAGTGATGAAGTGGAGACTAAATCAAAGCCTGCATCAGTTGCCGACGCAGATGAGGACGAGGGCTGGGTCAACGGCTTCAATGGCTCGCAGTCGGATTATGAGTACACGATCCGGCTTATGCGCTTCACAAACCCCGAGATAGCTATCCATGTCTCCAGTCCACTCTATTTTGATGTGGTTTATGGCGCGTCATCCTTTGACTGGAATGTGTATGTCGATGGTCCTTATGCCTATGCATTCCCGACATTCTCCAATCCTTTATGGTGGGATTGGCGTTTCACGCCGGCAAGCTACTACTACCGTTGGTATTCGCCTTACTACTATTCCTACTATCCGGGTTGGTATTATGACTATTACCATTGGTATCACCCGCATTACTATTACCCCTATCACCCGCATCATTACTATGCCAACCATCATGCACGCCCGGTCTACCGCAACAATTACAGGACTGGCAGCAGTTATGGTTCACGGGTAGGTGTGACCACATCAGACCGCAGGACAGGTGCAACCACCACAAGACGTGCGACGTCGGTGGGTTCCTATTCGTCAACAAGGAGGAATTACAATTCTTCATTTGACGCGACGACCCGTCGCACCTCATCGTCACGGATCGATGGCAGCACATCACGGGTCGGTGGCAGCCGCTCATCTGCGACATCATCGTTTGGCACGACACGCAGTACTTCTTCTTCATCGTTAAACACTGGTGCAAGGCGGTCAATGGGCACGACCACGACGCGGCGCAGTTCGACGACCTACAGCCGTCCGTCCTATTCCCCGTCGTCACGGTCGAGTTTCTCATCTGGCAGTACCAGGTCTTCATCCTCATCACGTAGTGTGGGGACTTCAAGAAGTGGCGGTGGCCGAAGGTGAGATTCTGGTTGTAGTATAAATAAGGATTAAAAGAAAATCATGAAAAAAGCATTGTTTCTTGCAGCAGCATCCGCACTTGCGGTGTCTGTCAATGCACAAACCATATACGAGGCTGCGAACCTCATCGACAGTGATTTGAACGGCACGGCCCGCTACGTGGGAATGGGCGGGGCGATGAGTGCCTTGGGCGGGGACGTTTCGGTCATCCGCAGCAATCCGGCGGGCATTGGTGTTTACCGCAGCAATGACCTTGTGTTCTCATTTGGTACTAACACGGCATCGACATCGTTTGACCTCGACGGGAATAAGTACAGGAAAACCTCTTTCTCCTTTGATAATGCAGCCTTTGTCTATTCGGCAGAATTGGGAAGGAAAAGCCCTGTCCGCTTCCTGAACTTCGCATTCAATTACAACAAGAGGCGGAATTTCAACCGCAAATGGAGCGGGTCGTGGGCAGATGGCACGACACAGACCGATTTGATAGCGGACATGGCGACCAACGGCATCAATTGGAACGGACAGCCAGGTTATGACCCGGAACAGTTTGAGGAGGACATTGCTTTTGTTACAGATGACCCTTATGTCGGGTGGCTGCCGATAATGGCCTACAATGCATGGTTGATAAATCCCGTAACGGACAATGCTGGTAATTTTGACGGCATTTGGTCTGGATATATGCCAGGTGACTCTTTTGACCACTATTATGAAGTGAATGAGAGCGGGTGGATTAACGATTACGATTTCAACATATCTATGAATCTTTATGACCGTGTGTATCTCGGCATGACACTTACGGCCATAGATGTGAAATACCAGAAATCCTCGTTCTACACAGAGGAAATTTACAACGGCAATGACTATCGCGGCGGGTATGATTTGGAGAATACATTTTCAACATCCGGCTCCGGTCTCGGGTTCTCGCTTGGCATCATAGCGCGTCTCCATGACAATCTGCGCCTTGGGTTCTCTTTCTCGACCCCGACGATTTATTGGTTGACCGATTATCAGGAATCGACCCTTAGCTATGGGGTTGATGTCGACGACGTTGATGGGCGCAGCAGGATGCATGGCTCCATATCCCCATACGACGAATATGGCAGTTTTTTCGGTTACCAATACAGCTACCGCGTCCGTGCTCCGTGGAAAGTCAATGTCAGCCTCGGCACCACGTTGCTCAACCGTCTGGCGTTGGGCGCGGAATGGGAGTTCCAGAATGCGGCCAAGACCTCTGTCATGTATGATGACGGCGTACTCATCGACGTGTTGAACGACGGCTATTTTGCCGCAGACGGCAGCCTTATCGGTGGCATCAAGCAATCGTTCAAGAAGCAGAACACCTTCAAACTGGGCGGAGAGTTCCGTGTCACCCCATCGTTCTCGGTGAGGGCGGGGTTCAACTATGTGACCTCGTTCATGGATGAGACGGCGTTCAAGTACATGGAGTCGTCTTCTGCAAGGACAGACACCGAATATGAGAACGCGCATGATCGTTGGTCGGTGGCGGCAGGGCTCGGTTACAGCAGGAATCACTTCTATCTCGACTTAGCATATCAGTTCATGAAGTATGATTCTGACTTCTACCCCTACGACAACACAAGCCTTGCTCCTCTCGCATTGGGCAACCGTGAGCACCAGGCGCTCCTGTCGGTAGGATTCAGGTTTTAGCAAGCCAATCATTCACCATCAACAGCGATAGACCTGTGGATGACACCTACCTGACAATCGAGGGGCGTGCCGAAGCCGTCTACACCGAGAAGCGCAGCAAATTCATAGCAATGGCAGTGCCGGTGCGGACGCTGGATGAAATCAAAGCATACCTCGATGAGAACCAGAAGAAGTATTATGACGCCCGTCACCTCTGTTATGCCTACGTCCTGGGCAGTGACCGGCTGACGTTCAGGGCCAATGACAACGGCGAACCGTCAGGCACTGCCGGCCGTCCCATCCTCGGACAAATCAATTCGGCAGGGCTGACTGACATATTAATAATGGTGGTGCGCTACTTCGGGGGCATCAAACTCGGCACGAGCGGGCTGATTGCTGCCTACAAGCAAGCTGCGGCGATGGCGATAGCCGAGGCGGTCACGGTCGAGAGGACGGTTGACGCGACGGTGACATTTGCATTCGAGTACCCATTCCTCAACGACGTGATGCGTGTTGTCAAGGAGTTGTCACCGGTGATAGTCAACCAACAGTTTGACATGGATTGCCGCATGACGCTCAGCATCCGCAAGTCGCAGATGGAGCCGCTCCGCGCACGCCTCGCCAAGGTCGAGACACTTTACTTTGAAGATGAAACTTAATCCAAGGAAATGAACAGACTCATACTCCCAGCAATCATCCTCCCTCTGTTGTGCGTCTCATGCACATCCAAGGAAGATTATATGGAAGATTTCCACCAATTCATAGACGAGGTTGAGGCTGGCGGCCCATCGTACGACGAAGAACAGTGGAACGAAGCCGACGAGCGGTTTGACGAACTGTCGGATGAGGACTTCGCCGACTTCAAGGACGAACTCACGGACGAGGAGTTGCACGACATCGACCAGATGACCGCCATCTATCTCGGTTTGAAGGCGAGCAAGGAGGCCAAGGAAAAGTTGCAGCGATGAGCACCGCCGCCACTTCAATCATCCGCATCTGC
The DNA here is from genome assembly GCA_944321635.1 of uncultured Bacteroidaceae bacterium. Taxonomy (GTDB): domain Bacteria; phylum Bacteroidota; class Bacteroidia; order Bacteroidales; family Bacteroidaceae; genus Avibacteroides. The sequence continues at coordinate 77,819 of CALULY010000001.1, forward strand.
CTGTCAGCCTTTTTGCTTGCCGCGCTGGCGTGGCAGACATCGTTTGCCGCAGATGTTGATACTGTCGCAGTGTGGAGCGACTCAATGCGCAAGGGCATCAATGTCACCATCATCTCCCCATCGTCAGACGAGGCAGTGCCTGTCGTCTACCTGCTGCACGGCTATGGCGGCGATCACACCACATGGGCGGGCAAGACCAAACCGTCACTGCCGTCAGTCGCTGACAGCCTGGGGGTGATGTTCGTCTGTCCCGACGGGCGCAACAGCTGGTACTTTGACAGCCCTGTCGATTCGTCTTCTTGCTACGAGACATTCGTTGCGGGCGAACTCGTCGCCTACGTGGATTCGACCTACCGCACGTTGCCGAGCCGCGATTGCCGCGCCGTGTGCGGATTCAGCATGGGAGGTCACGGGGCTTTGTGGTGCGCGGTGCGGCACAAGGACGTTTACTGCGCCGCTGCCTCGCTGAGTGGTTGCGTGGATTTGACCGGTTATCCCGCCTCGTGGGACATAGCCAAGGTTCTCGGGCCGATGGATGCCAACCCCGGCCTGTGGCAACAGTCATCAGTCATGTCGCTTGTTGAGCGGATGGACGGGCTGGCAATAGTCCTCGATTGCGGGACGGAAGACATATTCTCCCAAGACAACCTCCGCCTGCACTGGTTGCTTAGGCAGGCTGGGGTAGGGCACACCTATCATTCATGTCCTGGCGGGCATACCCACGACTATTGGGCTGCGGCGTTGGACAGGGTAATGCCTGTCATCATGGAACAATTTTCCCGCGCCAGGGTGGAGTAGGGCGCGGTGCGGCGGCCGCCAGCCGCCTACTCAGTCGTCACTGGCAAGCCGTTGACCAGCACATCTATCGCACTGCGCAGCATGACTTCGGCGGTGTCGCCTATCTCAGCATAAACACCAACCTCGTTTGTCCTCTCATCCACCTCAAGGTTGGGCTGGATGGGACGGAAGCAATCAACCTCATTGTCAGGCGCGACCCATGCCGCCACGACGGGATAGATGACATATTGCGGGTAGTCCGGGCATACGAAGCAGCCGAGGATGGCGTTGCTCCCCGCCGTGGCTTGCCCGACGAATGTCAATGCGATGCGTCCCCGCAGCCCGTTGGCAAGGGTCTCAAACTCGCCGCCCGTCCCCTCGTCGGCAATCACGCAGAGAGTCCTCACGCCGAGATGCGTCCCCGCCGCGTTGCCGAATGTCACAACGCTGTCCTTGTCCGCATGGTTGCTGTTGTAGGTCTTGGTCACGAATGTGCTGTCGGCCAGTCCCTCATCGACCAGCATCGAGGCGAACCCGGCGGCAAACGAGATGTCGCCGCGTGAGCAATAGCGCAAGTCAACGATGATCTCGTCACAACCGGCCAGCTTGCCCGCCACCTGCCGCACCCCCTCCGACTGCCCGGAGGCATCTGGACAAGAGTTGAGCTTGACGTAACCGACCCTCATCCCGCTGATGTCGTAGGTCGTGTCGCAGGCAAACGGTGTCGCAGGCATGAAGTCCGCCGTCCCGACCGCCACCGTGTCGGTGTTGGTCCAAGCGTATGCCTCCTCAACCTCGTCATAGTTGCACGCCGCCCGCGTCATGCTCACCGCACCGCCGCTGTGCAACATACCTATGTTGCTGTTGGTCAATTTGATGCCGTTAACCTCGGTCAACCAATCGCCGCGCCTCAACCCAGCACGCTCGGCCGGAGAACCTGGATAGACGAACAGCACCCTCGCCGCCAACGCCTGCCCATCGGCCGACGTGGTGTAAAACTCCAGACCGTAACCCGGAGTGTTCACCCCCAAACGTCCCGTGTTGCCCTCGGTGTCGATGAATGAGAACGTGTCGGCACGTCCGCCATTCCCGTTGCTGGTGAGGATGTTGGCAAAGAATATGTCAGGCATCGCAAAACGATTGGCGCCGGTGCGCATCGACTCGTTCCACAGGTAGTGGTCGCTCATCGTCGCCACGATCCAGTCATTCGTCCCGGTCCTGTCTAGGTAGCCCTCCTCGCGGTTTTCCCTGCACGCCGCAAGAGCCATCGCCGCAGCGGCAAATAGGGTCACAGTCAATGTCTTCATCATTTCCAGTTTTTACGGGCGCAAAGATAATCGCTCCGCTGCCAGCAAGCAAATGCCGCAAACCAGCTGGCAGAGCGTGATGTGTCGCCTGGGAAGTCGCAATCTGTCCGTATGGCGCAGAGACGCTATCAATCGCGCCTCTACGGTGGGCGGGAGATCCCGGCGGGTCGCATGGGACGTGGGTGGACGCGACATTTGGCGTCGCTGCTGCCGGCGCGGCGGCAGCGGGCGGAGATGGAAAGGTGGCCAGAATGGTCGGGTCAGGCGCAAATTCCCACCATCCGCCGAGGAAAGTTCCTTGAGGCCGGACATAAAGTTCAAAGATGTCAGACCTAAAGTATATTCAGAAGTTTTGTTTATATATTCAAAACTTCTGTTTATATAAACAAAAGTTCTGTTTATATATTCAAAAGTTTTGTTTTTACTCTATTCGCCGGGTAATTGAAGTTTATGCCAGGCTTCATTGAAGTTCATGTCCGGCCATACGGGCTTGATGCCTTGACCCGTCGCGCCGGCGGCTGGAGGCAGGGCGGTGTTCATTAAATGCGCGGGGGTGGGACGGCGTTATACCAATTTTATTATTTTTGCAGCAATTTGAAACAAAATACAAGCACAGACAGTTATGGAAGTAAAGAAATTCCCTGAATACTCACACTTTGACCTCTCGGACATAAACAAAGAGGTGCTGGCCAAGTGGAACAAGCACGATCTCTTCCACCAAAGCATGAAGATACGTGAGGGGCATCCCTCGTTCGTGTTCTATGAAGGCCCCCCGTCGGCCAACGGGATGCCGGGCATCCATCACGTGATGGCGAGGACGATAAAGGATGTCTTCTGCCGTTACAAGACGATGAAGGGCTATCTCGTCCGCCGCAAAGCTGGCTGGGACACTCACGGGCTGCCAGTGGAGCTGGGTGTCGAGAAGACGCTCGGCATAACCAAGGAGGACATCGGGCGGAAGATCAGCGTGGCGGAGTACAATGCCACGTGCCGCAAGGAGGTGATGAAGTACACGAAGGAATGGTCTGACTTGACTGTCAAGATGGGCTACTGGGTCGATTTGGAGAACCCTTACATCACGTATGACAACCGCTACATCGAGACACTCTGGTGGCTGTTGAAGCAATTGTACGGCAAGGGGCTCCTCTACAAGGGCTACACCATCCAGCCCTATTCGCCGGCGGCGGGGACTGGGCTGAGCTCGCACGAGCTGAACCAACCCGGGTGCTACCGCGATGTCAAGGACACGACGGTGACGGCGCAGTTCCTCATCACGACGCCGGGGGAGGAGATGACAAGGTGGGGCAAGCCCTACTTCCTGGCATGGACGACGACCCCGTGGACATTGCCGTCAAACACAGCGTTGTGCGTTGGGCCGAAGATCGACTATGTTGCGGTGCAGACCTACAACCAATACACAGGCGAGCCGATGACTGTCGTGCTGGCCAAGGAATTGGTGGCGGCCAACTTCAACCCAAAAGGCGAGGGGCTTGACCTGGATTCCTACAAGAAAGGCGACAAGGTGATCCCCTACAAGGTCATCGCCGAGTACAAGGGCACGGACCTCGAAGGGATGCGCTACGAACAACTGCTGCCTTGGGTCAATCCCGGCGAAGGGGCGTTCAGGGTGATCCTTGGCGACTACGTTTCCACCGAGGACGGAACGGGCATAGTGCACATCGCGCCGACGTTCGGTGCTGACGACGCATTCGTGGCCAAGGCTGCCGGTGTCCCGCCGTTGCAACTCATCAACAAGAGAGGGGAGGCGCGTCCGATGGTCGATCTGACGGGCAAGTTCTATATGCTGGACGAACTCGACGAAGACTTCGTTAAACGCTCAGTCAACGTCGATCTGTACAGGCAGTACGAGGGACGTTTCGTCAAGAATGATTATGATCCCGCGCTCACCGACAAGGACGAGACGCTCGACATCTCGATATGCATGGAGCTGAAAGCTGCCAACAAGGCATTCAAGATAGAGAAGCACACCCACAACTACCCGCACTGCTGGCGCACGGACAAGCCGATAATCTACTACCCGCTCGATAGCTGGTTCATCAAGTCCACCGCCTGCAAGGACAGGATGATCGCCCTCAACAAGACAATCAACTGGAAGCCCGAATCGACAGGCACGGGACGTTTCGGCAAATGGCTGGAGAACCTCAACGACTGGAACTTGAGCCGCTCGCGCTACTGGGGCACGCCGCTGCCCATCTGGCGCACCGAGGACAACAGCGAGGAACTGTGCATCGGGTCGGTAGAGGAATTGTACAACGAGATCGAAAAAGCCGTTGCCGCCGGCGTGATGAAGAGCAACCCGTACAAGGATTTCGAGCCGGGCGTATATACTAAGGACAATTACGACAAGATCGACCTGCATCGTCCCTACGTCGATGACATCATCCTCGTCTCGTCGTCAGGACAACCGATGTACAGGGAACGGGATTTGATCGACGTGTGGTTTGACTCGGGAGCGATGCCATTCGCTCAGATGCACTATCCCTTCGAGAACAAGGAGGAGGTGGAGAGCCACTCGGTCTACCCGGCAGACTTCATCGCCGAGGGGGTGGACCAGACACGCGGATGGTTTTACACGTTGCACGCCATCTCGACAATGGTGTTTGACCAAGTGTCATTCAAGACAGTCATCTCCAACGGGCTGGTGCTTGACAAAAATGGCAACAAGATGTCAAAACGTCTCGGCAACGCGGTGGATCCATTCACGACCATCGACAAGTATGGGTCAGACCCGCTGCGCTGGTACATGATAACGAATTCGTCGCCATGGGACAACCTGAAGTTTGACATGGAGGGGGTAGAAGAGGTGAAGAGGAAGTTCTTCGGGACACTCTACAACACCTATTCATTCTTCGCGCTCTATGCCAACGTCGATGGGTATGATGCGGACGGCGAGAGCATCCCACTCGACGAGCGGCCGGAGATAGACCGCTGGATACTTTCGGAGCTTAACACCCTCGTCAGGAACGTGGATGCCAACCTCAATGACTATGAGCCGACAAAGGCAGGCCGTCTGATTTCGGACTTTGTGAACGACAACCTTTCCAATTGGTATGTGCGCCTCAACCGCAAACGTTTCTGGGGAGGCAAACAGACAAAGGACAAGACCTCGGCCTACCAGACCCTTTACACTTGCCTGCTCACGGTGGCAAAGTTGATGGCACCTATTGCCCCGTTCTTTGCTGACAAGCTTTATTGCGACTTGACTGCACACAAGGGGGCAAACGCTCCATTGTCGGTGCACCTGGCAGACTTCCCGGCCTGCGATGACAATGCAATCGACAGCCAACTTGAGAGGAAGATGGAAGTGGCACAAAAGATCACATCCATGATTCTCGCCCTGCGCCGCAAGGTCAACATCAAGGTGCGCCAGCCGCTGCAATCAATCATGATCCCAGTTGACAACGACCCATCGCTCAGGGAATGCATCGAGGCCGTGAAACCTCTCATCCTCAACGAGGTCAATGTCAAGGAACTCCGTTACGTTGACAGCACGGCAGGAGTGCTGGTCAAGAGTGTAAAGTGTGATTTCAAGAAACTCGGGCCAAAATTCGGCAAGCTGATGAAGGATGTCAGCAAGCACGTCACAGCCATGACTCAGGACGACATAGCAGCGTTGGAAGCAAACGGTAGCACCACTTTTGAAATCAACGGGCAACAAGTCACCTTGACGACCGAGGATGTGGAGATTCACAATGAGGACATCCCGGGATGGCTCGTCGCCAACGATGGCAAGCTGACTGTCGCTTTGGAAGTAGAATTGACTGACGACCTGCGGCACGAAGGCATTGCGCGTGAATTGGTGAACCGTATACAAAACATCAGAAAGTCAAGCAACTACGACATCACCGACAAGATCAATGTGACTATAAGCAAAAATGAAACTATCGAGGTTGTCATTGCTAAGTATAATACATATATTTGCAACCAAGTCTTAGCACAAAATATAACGCTGAGCGACAACGTTGCAAACGGTGTAGACGCCGATCTCGACTTTGCCACCGTGAAAATAGGACTTGAGAAAATCTAACCTTCATAGAATAACACCATGAGCGAAAAGACAAGATACTCCGACGAGGAATTGGAGGAATTCAGGAAAATCATCTTGGAAAAGCTGGCGAAGGCGCAAAAAGACTATGACGAGATGCGCCAAAGCATGATGAACAAGGATGGCAACAACACGGATGACACGTCCCCGACTTACAAAATACTTGAAGAAGGAGCCAACACCCTCTGCCGCGAAGAGACCAGTCAACTGGCGCAAAGGCAGTTGAAGTTCATCCAAAGCCTCAAAGCAGCGTTGGTAAGGATTGAAAACAAGACGTATGGCATCTGCCGTGAAACAGGCAAATTGATTCCGGCCGAGAGACTTCGCGCCGTGCCACACGCCACTCTCAGCATCGAGGCCAAGAACAGCAAGAAACATTGACCCAAGCATCCGCACCAGGCATCCTGGTGCGGATTAATTATGACCAAATGACAGCGAAGAGAAAGAGATTGTGGATGTGCGCAGTCACGGTTGCCATCATCGTCATCATCGACCAAATCATCAAAATCGAGGTGAAGACGGGGATGTACCTCCGGGAGAGTATCCACATTGCCGACTGGTTCCAAATCTTCTTCATCGAGAATACCGGCATTGCATGGGGTATGCAAATCATGCCGCAACTGTTCCTGACACTGTTCAGGATAGTCGCTGTCGCCCTCATAGGCTATGCAATAGTCAAAGCCGCCGGGAGCAATGCCAAGCAAGGTCTGCTCATTTGCCTGTCACTGATCTTTGCCGGCGCGATGGGCAACATCATCGACAACATTTTCTACGGGGCTATTTTCACCGAAAGTACACCGTTTGCCAAAGCCACATTCACCGCAATAGGCGAAGGCTACGGGGGGTGGATGCACGGACGTGTGGTGGATATGTTTTATTTCCCCATCATAGACACCTATTGGCCAGAATGGATGCCATTCGTTGGCGGCGAGCATTTCATCTTTTTCAGCCCTGTATTCAACTTTGCCGATGCATCAATCAGCTGCGGGGTCATAGCATTGATCCTCTTCTATGGCAAACACCTTAACAATCTGTTGAATGCCAAGAAACAAGATTAGCTTGCCCGTAGTCCTTGCGCTCGTTGTCTTGATCACAGGATGCAAAGAGTCCGTCCCCGAGGAACTGATTCAGCCGCAAGAGATGGAAGGCATCCTCTACGACTACCATCTGGCGCAGGCTGTCTCGTCGGACATCGCATACACTCAGAAGTACAAAAAAGAACCCTACAAGAATTATGTCCTCGCCAAACATGGCATCGACGAGGCTCTTTTTGACTCCTCATTGGCTTGGTACTCGCGACATACATCCTACTTGGTAGGCATCTACGAGAACATTGAGTCGAGAGTGGACACCCGTCTCAACGTAGTCGATGACATCTTGCGCATGAGGGAAAACAAATTTGTCAAGACGATCTCGGCCGACACGGCGGACCTTTGGGGAGGCATGGGAGAGTATGTCCTATCGACACTTCCCACCAAATCGCTCATGTTGTTTGACGAGAAGATAGACACCACCTTCCATCCTGGCGACAAGCTGGTGTTGCGCACCACTTGTCAATTCCCCTCGGACAGTGCAGCGTCAGCACTGATTACCACGATGACACTGACCTATGCCAACGACTCTACGGCCACCTACTGCAACACTGCGACGACAAGCCGCACGGACTCGATTGTCGTGGAGACATCATCCGCACGTCTCAAACGGTTGGCATTGTCCTTCTGTCTCACTCCTACGGATGAAGACGGCGGCATAAAGGCGGCAACCGTCAGCGGCATAGAGTTCCACCGTTATCACAAGCCTGGCATCAAATAATACTTCCAGGCCGTCGCATTTTTGGCATTGCGCTTTTTGTAACGGTAGGTCTTGCTGAAAATCGACTGCAACACATCCTCCATCGAAAAAGTAAAGGATGTCCCGAATCCTCCCGACGTTGCCCTTCCGACACCCCGTATGGTGAACGGCACATACAAATCACGTTCCGACAACTTGGCTTGTGACATCATGGTGCGCATCGACTGCCATTTGATAGGATCCTCGTCGTACCGCGTGAAACACGTGTAGGGGTGCAGCGTCAACCTCGCACGCTCATCGCCATCGGCATACGTCTGCGGCAGGCTCTCCGCACCGAGGAAAAGGGACTTTGGGGAGTCCTTTTCGACCATTGGGCGGAAATTGAGGTCGAAATTTATCTCAACCGGCAACTTCAAATCCAGGGAATCGACGGCAGTGTCACTCCCAACCGGCACTTGGGGGTGCGCAGCACAAGGCCACGACAACGCAAGCACGAGCAAAAGGCAAGCACCTGCGCGCCACGCAATGCTGGCAATCCACGCCGCACGGTCTGGATGTCCCGATAGCACCATAATCAACGATTCGTTGATGTAAATATATTGCCACACCTGCCTCCAACCATCAGCAGCGACAGCGATTTATGATTATTTCATCATAATTAAAGTAACTTGCACTGCCCGCAACCATCATCAGGCTGCTGCTGCCAAGCCAGCCCGGCAATGCCAAGCCTGCGGCAGCAACAGGCGGGGCATGAAGATCGGATGGCGGCATGAAAAACTCTATCTCTAACCTAAAGCTACATATTTTTAACTTGAAAATATGTAGATGCAACTTAAATCTATATGTTTTTAGTCTAAAAACAGAGTTTGCAACTGATGATGTGAGATATAAATACCTTTATATGCCGTGAAACAACCCACGGCAAAGCTGTGTGACGGCAGATGCGCAACGGATGATAGCAAAAATGGCGGCAACACACACGGTGCTGCCGCCATTTCCTATCCATGCCATGCTTGACTGTCACGATGCTCAGTCAAACCGCAAGCCGAATGTCTTGACAAACTCTTCCAAGTCGCTGTTCTTGGCTTTCAACTCCTCGAATTTTTCCCTTGGCGAGATGGCCACTTTCACGTTTTGCGCCTCGACGACAGTCACCTGCATGTCGATTGCATGGTTTGACAGGGCAGTGCGCAGGGCGGTGACGATTTCGCCGCGCTTCTCAAGCATCATCTCGCGCACCTTGGGGGTATCGACATTCACTTCAAACACTGTCGGCGAAATCATCCGTGGTGTCATGTTCAACATCCGCGCGCTGATGGCCTTGTCCTCAATTGGCATTGAGTTGGCGAACAGACGCCACTCGTAGCCGAGCCTGGTGTCATCGACAGGTTGTCCGTGCGGTTCGCTTGATGCCCCTCCTGCCGCAAGCGGTTGCTCCGCAGCAACTTGCGTTGAGGCCTGGGTCTCTGCGGCTGCATATTTCTTTATTGAGAATCCTATGCGGCCTTGTTGCGGTTTCGGCTTCTGGTGTTCCTGCCGCACAGTTGCTTTGACCTCGGTCGGAGTAGCGGGCTGTTGCGGTTGGACGGTTGGTTGTGCCGGCTGGTTGTCTTGTTGCGCCGCCTGCCGGCCAGGGGTGGTGAACAAGGGTTTAATCTCTGCAGGGCCACGCCCCGCGTATGGGTCTTCGCCTTCGTCGCCGAGTTGGGCGATCATTATCAGCGTCAATTCAGCTTGGAAACGCTTGTTGCGGCTCTGTTTGTAGTGCAATCCGCATTGGTTGGCCAGGCGCATCGCGCTGTATATGAAACCTTGCGACAACTTCACTGCTTGCTCGTGGTAGCGTTGCTTAACGTCATCGGGGACATCGAGCAGTGGCAATGTCACTTGGTCACGGCTCATCAGCAGGTCGCGCAGGTGGTCGCCAAGCCCGCTTATGAACTGTCCGGGGTCGAATCCTTTCTTTATCACCTCGTCCAACAAGACCATCAGGTGCGGCACGTCGTGCTGCCTGGACAAATCAACCGCCTTGAAGTAGTACTCATAGGCCAGCACGTTGAGGTCAGCCAATGCCGCCTCGTATGTCACACGACCGTTCCCATAGCTTGCCACCTGGTCAAAGATGGAAAGGGCGTCCCTCATTCCCCCGTCCGCCTTACGCGCGATGAGGTTGAGTGCCTCGTCTTCGACCTCGATGCCCTCGCTCGCGGCGACCCGCTTCAGATGCGCGACAGTCTCGCCCACCTCCATGCGGTTGAAATCATAGATTTGGCAACGCGAAAGTATCGTGGGCAGCAGCTTGTGCTTCTCGGTGGTGGCGAGGATGAATATGACGTATGACGGCGGTTCTTCCAATGTCTTGAGGAATGCATTGAACGCAGATGTAGTGAGCATGTGAACCTCGTCGATGATGTACACCTTGTAACGGCCTATTTGCGGGGGCGTCAGCACCTGCTCGGTCAGGGAACGGATGTCCTCCACCGAGTTGTTTGACGCGGCATCTAGTTCGTAGATGTTGAATGACCGCCCCTCGGCGAATGCACGGCACGACTCACATTCGCCGCACGCCTCACCGTTGTGGGGGTTAAGGCAGTTGATGTTCTTGGCGAATATCCTTGCGCACGTCGTTTTCCCCACACCACGTGGGCCGCAAAACAGGTAGGCGTGGGCAAGTTTGCCGCTTGCTATAGCATTCTTAAGCGTGGTGGTCAACGCTTCCTGCCCGACAACGTCGTCAAACTTGGCGGGGCGGTACTTGCGTGCTGAGACCAAATATTGCTTTTCCATAAATAAAAAGGCGAGATTGTGGGGTTCAAAAATACATTTAAATTCCTACCCATTTACATACTAACGAATATTATTTCTAATTTTGCGCCTCGTAAATGCAAACTACATCAAGTCCAAAATGGCAATGGGAAAACTGTTAAAACTCTGGGAACTCATCAAGAGGCACAAATACCTGATTGTTTTAGGAGTTTTCACCATCCATATCACTTTCTTTGATGAGAACAATCTCATAACAAGGTTGCAAAACAAGGTGACAATCAGTGAGCTGAACGGCGAAATCGAAGCCTACCGGGCAGATTACGACCGCAGCACAAAGATGCTCAACAGCATCAAAAAAGACCCTGCATCGATTGAAAAAATCGCCAGGGAAAAATATCTCATGAAGAAAGACAACGAGGACATCTATTTAATCGAGAAGAAATGAGAAAAATCGCCAGCCTTGCATTCTTCGCAGGCTCGTTGACAATGCTCACGGCCTTGGTCTTAATCGCAGTAAGGATCGACGACGCGCAATTTGCATTCCTCGTCGGCAGCATAGTGGCCGCACTCGGGCGGTTCGCCTCCTACCAAAAGACAGACGACATCGTGCTCCGCCGCCTCAAAGTGCAACAGATGCTTGCGTCAGTGCTGTTTGTAGGGACAGGAGCATTGATGCTCACAACACTCAGGGGCAACGAATGGATCGGTTGCCTTTGCATCGCTACGGTGCTGGAAATGTACTCCGCGTTCAGGATTTCCAGTGTCGAGAAACAAAAGGACAATGGCTGACGGTTGACGGACAGACTAAGACAACGAACACAAACTACACTATAAGAATTATGGGATTGCTACAAGACAAATTGGCCAAATATGATTTGCCGCAACGTGTTAAGGCAAAAGGCGTGTACCCCTACTTCAGATGCATTGAGAGCGAACAGGACACCGAAGTCATCATGGGTGGAAAGAAAGTACTTATGTTCGGCTCCAATTCCTACCTGGGGCTCACAAACCACCCAAAGGTCATAGAAGCCGCTGTCGCAGCGACTAAAAAATACGGCACCGGATGTGCTGGCTCAAGATTCCTGAACGGGACTCTCGACTTGCACCTTGAATTGGAAAAGGAACTTGCGGATTTCGTTGGAAAAGAGGAAGCGATCATCTACTCTACCGGCTTCCAAGTCAACCTCGGGGTCGTGTCTTGCGTCACCGGACGTGAGGACTACATCATCTGTGATGAGCTTGACCACGCCTCAATCGTTGAAGGCAGGAGGCTGTCATTCTCAAAGGGACTGAAGTTCAAACACAATGACATGGACTCTTTGGAGAAGACCCTCCAGAGCTGTGACCCAGACAAAGTGAAGCTCATAGTCGTTGACGGAGTGTTCAGCATGGAAGGCGACATCGCCAATCTCCCAGAGATAACAAGGTTGGCAAAGAAATACAATGCCAGTGTCATGGTAGACGAAGCCCACGGGCTCGGCGTCCTCGGCGACCATGGACGCGGCACTTGCAACCACTTTGGCGTTACTGATGACGTGGATCTCATCATGGGTACATTCTCCAAGTCGCTTGCCGCAATCGGAGGGTTCATCGCTGCTGACAGCACCGTCATAAACTACCTGAGGCACAACTCACGTTCCTACATCTTCAGTGCAAGCAACACGCCTGCGGCGACGGCGGCAGCCCGTGCGGCACTCCACATCATGAAGACCGAGCCGGAACGCATCCAGCATTTGTGGGACATCACAAACTATGCACTCGATTGCTTCCGTACCATGGGATTCGAGATAGGCAACACCTCCACGCCGATCATCCCCCTCTATGTCCGTGACATGGAGAAGACATTCCTCGTCACAAAGATGCTTTTCGACGAAGGAGTTTTCGTCAACCCCGTGATCCCGCCGGCTTGTTCACCAGAGGACACCCTCATCCGCTTCTCACTCATGGCTACACACAGCAAGGAGCAGATAGACATTGCGGTGGACAAACTCGTCAAATGTTTCAGGCAACTCGGCATAATCAAATAAAGCAAAATGCGACACACTTGACGCGCCACCGCACGGGCAAAGACCCTGACGGCGGCGCGCCGCTTTTCAGCCACGAGACAAACCGTGCAAGCCGAAAAGACACACCGAGTAGCATTGTTGGCAATAAATACCTATATTCGCAGCATATCACATCACTCTCATAAAATCAGTACATCATGGCATGGAAAACTGAAGCTGTCATAATAGCATTTGGCCTTTTCTTTTGCGGCAACGCAGTCAAGAACGGCATAAAAAGCATCTCGGACACGACACGCACGATCGAAGTGCGGGGATTGTCAGAAAAAGAAGTCAAAGCTGACCGTGCGACTTGGAACATCACTTTCAGTTCAAGCGGAGAAGACTTGAAGTCGCTCTACAACAAGACGAAACGCACGGAAGAAGCAGTTGAACGATTCCTCGCCGACAACGGCATAGACGCTAAAGACATCTACAAGACACCGGCGGATGTGTATGACAAACTCAGCGGCCGCTACGTCTATGACACCAACAAGGCACCTCGCTACAACGTCTCAAAGACAATCACGGTCTCGACATCAAGCGTCGATGCAGTCTATGAGGCAGTCAACAAGCAGGAGGATCTCCTGGAGCAAGGCATCGTACTGAACAGTGATTACAACACCATCACCTATGAATTCACCGGGCTGAACAGCATCAAACCGGGCATGATCGAGGAAGCCACGAAGGCTGCACGCGAAGCCGCGCAACAATTCGCCAAAGATTCAGAGAGCGAACTCGGCAAGATCAAGAGCGCACGGCAGGGACAATTCTCCATCGAGGACAGAGATGCCAACACACCTTATATAAAGAAAGTGCGCGTCGTCACCTACGTCAACTACTACCTCAACGATTGACGACTGCACAAATATTAAAACGACACGACAATGCATACACGCAAAGAGCAACTGGCAGCCTTTGAAAGGCTGCTTGATGTCATGGACGAACTCCGTGAGAAATGTCCCTGGGACAGGAAACAAACATTCGACAGCCTCAGGACAAACACCATAGAGGAGACTTACGAACTGTGCGATGCCATCGAGCACAAGGACATGGCCAACATTGAAAAGGAATTGGGCGATGTCCTCTTGCACATTGTCTTCTACTCAAAAATGGCCTCAGAGACCGACGCATTCGACATCAAGGACGTTTGTGACAAACTCTGTGACAAACTCATCTTCCGTCACCCCCACGTATTCGGCGAGGTGAAGGTCGATGGCACCGACCAAGTACTGCAAAACTGGGAGGCTCTCAAACTGAAAGAAAAGGATGGCAACAAAACTGTCCTCGGTGGGGTCCCCGCAAGCCTGCCATCAATCATCAAGGCATACCGCATACAGGACAAGGCGCGCAACGTCGGTTTTGACTGGGAAAACCGCGAGGACGTGTGGAACAAGGTGTCAGAAGAGCTTGGAGAAGTCAAGTCAGCAATCGTATCCGGCGACGAGGACAGCATCGAGGGCGAGTTTGGCGACTTGTTGTTCAGCATCATCAACGCCTCAAGGCTCTATGATGTCAACCCGGACAACGCTCTTGAGAGGACAAACCGCAAGTTCATCCGCCGCTTCAATTACCTTGAGACACACAGCAAGCAGGACGGCAAACAACTCAAAGACATGACGCTGGACGAGATGGATGCCTACTGGAACAAGGCTAAGGAGGAAGAACAAAATTGAGATATCCCATCGTCTCCGACCGACAACAAATATCTGCAGGGGATGCAACGGGCGTAAGCCAAGTTGCGTCCCCGGTTTTTTTGCATTACACTGGGGATAAAGTTTGTTTTTAAGCTAAAAATATATATTTGCAGCCTCAATCTGTGTGTTTTTAACCTGCAAATACGTAAACTTAAGTTGAAAACAAACTTTTCGTACCACCAGAACGACTTTTGCATCCCGTCGCACCCACATTAGTCGAGACCGGGAGCAAGTTGCAAGCAGCGATGCCGGTGGAAAAACTAAAAGCATGGGACTCACGTACTATTATCCCATTTTTACTACTTTTGCCGAAACGCCGCTAACAACAAGATGGACAACCAAGACCAACACACCCCAGAGGCACATCACAAGATGGTGCTGCGCACGGAAAACCTTGTGAAGAGGTATGGCAAACGCACCGTCGTCAACGATGTCAGCATCGATGTCAAACAGGGTGAAATCGTCGGGCTGCTCGGGCCAAACGGCGCGGGCAAGACCACCTCGTTCTACATGACTGTGGGACTGATAACTCCCAACGCTGGCAGGATTTTCCTCGACGAGATGGACATCACAAAATACCCCATGTACAAACGAGCACAAAACGGCATAGGATACCTCGCCCAGGAAGCATCGGTGTTCCGCAAGATGAGTGTCGAGGACAACATCGCGTCAGTGCTCGAACTCACGGGGAAGCCCAAGGATTACCAGAAGGAAAAACTGGAGAGCCTGCTCTCTGAATTCCGCCTTCAAAAGGTGAGAAAGAACCTCGGCGACCAACTCTCGGGAGGCGAGAGGCGACGGACAGAGATAGCGCGATGCCTGGCGATAGACCCGAAATTCATAATGCTCGATGAACCATTCGCCGGCGTTGACCCCATAGCCGTGGAGGACATACAGAACATCGTGTGGAGGTTGAAATACAAGGACATCGGCATCCTCATAACCGACCACAACGTGCAGGAGACATTGAGCATCACGGACAGGGCTTACTTGCTCTTTGAGGGGCGTATACTCTTCCAAGGCACGCCCGAGGAACTGGCAGAGAACAGCATCGTCCGCGAAAAGTATCTGAGCAACAACTTCGTCTACCGCAAAAAAGACTTCCAACTTAACAACTGACGAGGCGCGGCATGGTTTCGATTGACAAGTTACGGGTGGACTTCGGGGCGGACACGCTCTTTCATGATGTTTCTTTCGTCATAAACGACAAGGACAAGATTGCGCTCGTCGGCAAAAATGGTGCAGGCAAATCGACCTTGCTCAAGATCATAGCCGGGCAGATGACACCGAGCAGCGGGACAGTCTCGCGCTCGAAAGAGACAAGGATTGGCTATCTTCCGCAGGTAATGGCCATAAGCGACAACCACACGGTCATCGAGGAAGCGGAGAAAGCATTCGCCCACATCGACGAGATGAGGCGGCGCATCGAAGGAATGAAAGAAGAGCTGGCGTCGCGCACCGACTATGAGTCAAAGGAGTATCACGCACTCATTGACAAATACAGCCAGGCGGAGGAGCTGTTTGCGATGAACGGCGGCAACACCTACCGCGCCGACATCGAGAAGACACTCCTCGGGCTGGGATTCAAAAGGGACGACTTCGACCGTCCGACATCCGAGTTCAGCGGTGGTTGGAGGATGCGCATAGAGTTGGCAAAGATATTGCTGCTCAAGCCGGATGTGTTGCTGCTGGACGAACCGACCAACCATCTCGACATTGAGAGCATACAGTGGCTGGAGGACTATCTCATCACCAAGGCCAATGCTGTCGTTCTCGTCTCACACGACAGGGCATTCATCAACAACATAACCACGAGGACAATCGAGATCTCATGCGGCAAAATATATGATTACAAGGTCAAGTACGACCAATTTGTCGCACTGAGGAAGGAACGGCGCGAACAGCAATTGCGCGCTTTCGAGAACCAACAAAAAGCAATCGCCGACACACAGGAATTCATAGAACGCTTCCGTTACAAGGCAACAAAGGCAGTCCAAGTCCAAAGCCGCATAAAACAACTCGAAAAGATAGAACGCATCGAGATTGACGACGAGGACACTTCTGCACTGTCAATCCGCTTCCCCGAGGCAATCCGCTCCGGCAATTACCCCGTCATCACCGAGGGACTGGCAAAGTCATACGGCGACCACCTCGTGTTCTCAGGGGTTGACATCACTATACGCCGTGGGGAAAAAGTGGCTCTGGTCGGCAAAAACGGCGAAGGCAAATCGACTTTCGTCAAATGCCTCATGGCGGAAATACCGTTTGATGGCAAAGTCACCATCGGACACAACGTGCACATCGGCTACTTCGCCCAGAACCAGGCACAATTGCTCGACGAGGATTTGACAGTTTTCGAGACCATCGACAACATCGCCACGGGGGACATAAGGACAAAAGTCCGTGACATCCTCGGCGCATTCATGTTTGGCAGTGACGCTATCGACAAACGTGTCCGCGTCCTCTCCGGGGGTGAAAGGACACGCCTTGCCATGATACGCCTGTTGCTCCAGCCCGTCAACCTGCTGATACTCGATGAGCCGACCAACCACCTCGATATGCGTTCCAAAGATGTCCTCAAGGAAGCCATAAAGACATTTGACGGCACGGCCATAATCGTCTCGCATGACCGTGATTTCCTCGACGGGCTGGTGGAGAAAGTGTACGAATTCGCCGACGGCCACGTCAGGGAGCACCTCGGGGGAGTCTATGACTTCCTAGCGAAAAAGAACATCGAACACCTCGACGAGCTCAATCTTCCACGTCGCGAAGCCACCGCCACGCCGCGCCCAGTGGAGCAGGCAGCCGGAAAAAACGACTACGAAGAGAGGAAACTGCTCACCAAGAAAATACGCAAGATCGAGAACCAGATAAAAGACTGCGAGCAACGCATCGAGGCACTCGAAACCGAGCTTGCCGACATCGAGCAACGGCTCGCCACCCCGGACGGGGCATCGGACACGTCGCTCTATGAGAAGCACGGAGCGACAAAGCACGCCATCGAGCAGACCATGGAGGAATGGGAAAGACTCAACGAACAACTTGAAATCACCAATAAACCCAACTAACAACATGAAACGTAAGACTTACCTGCCAATCATGGCAGCAGCACTCGTCTCAATGGCCGCATTGAGCGGATGCAAACAACAGGCACAGAGCGCAGGCATACGGCTGGAAAACATGGACACCACCGTCGTAGCCGGCAATGACTTCTACCAGTACGCTTGCGGAGGGTGGATAAAAGCACACCCGATCACCCCCGAATACTCCCGTTTCGGCTCATTCGAGTACCTCGCGGAAGAGAACCTTAAGCAGATAAGGACGCTCATCGAGGGCATCGCAGCCAAACAAAACGAGCCAGGCAGCATTGAGCAAAAGATCGGAGACCTCTACAACATGGCCATGGACACCGTGAGGCGCAACAACGACAAGGCAGCACCGATACAGGAAGACCTGAAGTCAATCGAGGCAATCACCTCCAAAGACCAGTTGCCGGCGGCCATAGCCAACCTGCAACGCGTCGGTGTCAGCCTCTTCTTCCAACCATACGTCGGTGCGGATGAGAAAGACAGCCGCAACAACCTCTTCCAAATCTATCAAGGAGGCATCTCATTGGGCGAAAAGGAATACTATCTCGACAACGACGAACACACCAAGGCCATCCGTGACAGCTACAAAAAATATGTAGCCGAGCTCTTCCGCCTCGCCGGGGAAGACGCTGCCGCAGAAAAGAAGATGCAAGCCGTCCTCGACATCGAGACAGCCATAGCCAAAGGGTCAAAGAGCGCGACGGAACTGCGCGACCCCTACAACAACTACAACAAGATGACTTTCGCCCAGCTCCAAGACCGATTCAAGGGATTCGACTGGCAAACCTACACCACGACCCTCGGCCTTGACTCGGTGGGCGATGTCAACGTCTGCCAGGCCGCGCAAGTCGAGACCGTCCTTGGCATCCTCGACAAACGGCCGTTGGAAGACATCAAAGCCTACATCGAGTTCAAGCTCCTTGAGGCCGCATCAAGCTACCTCAGCGACGACTTCTATGACACGTCATTCGCCTTCTATGGCAAGGTGTTGTCAGGCCGCGAGGCTCCTTCCGAGAGGTGGAAACGCTCGATACGCCTCGTGGACGGCACGCTCAGCGACGCTGTGGGGCAGATGTATGTCAAGCAATACTTCCCGCCAGAAGCCAAGGAGCGCATGGTCAACCTCGTCAAGAACCTGCAAACCGCCCTTGGCGAAAGGATAGACCAACAAGACTGGATGAGCGACGAGACGAAAGCAAAGGCGCATGACAAGCTCGATGCCTTTTACGTCAAAGTGGGCTATCCCGACAAATGGCGCGACTACACCGCCCTCGACATCGACAGCACGAGCCTGTGGGACAACATGAAGCGGGCGACGGCATTCGAATACGACTACATGCTCTCCAAGGCCAACAAGCCCGTTGACAGGAGCGAGTGGCTCATGCCGGCGCAGATGGTCAACGCCTACTACAACCCCACCACCAACGAGATCTGTTTCCCGGCTGCGATACTCCAGTACCCGTTCTTTGACATGGAGGCTGACGACGCCTTCAACTACGGCGCAATCGGCGTGGTCATCGGGCACGAGATGACGCACGGTTTTGATGACCAAGGTTCGTTGTACGACAAGGACGGCAATCTCAACAACTGGTGGACAAAGGAGGATTCAGTCCGCTTCCGCGAGAAGACCAAGGTCATGGAGGAATTCTTTGACAGCATCGAGGTGCTCCCCGGCCTGCACGCCAACGGCAAGCTCACCCTCGGCGAGAACATAGCCGACCACGGCGGCATCAAGGTCGCATTCCAAGCCTACAAGAACGCGACCAAGGACGCGCCCCTCGCCGACATCGACGGCTTCACGCCCGACCAACGCTTCTTCATCGCCTACGCTAACCTCTGGGCGGCAAGCATCCGCGACGAGCAGATCCGCGTGGCGACCAAGACTGACCCGCACGCCCTTGGCGAATGGAGGGTCAACGGCGCGCTGCCGCAGATTGACGCATGGTACGAGGCATTCGGCGTGACCGAGGACGATGCGATGTTCATCCCCAAAGCCGACCGCGTGGACGTGTGGTGACACGCTCCAGCCGCCGGTTGCGGCAAGACTCACAGGCCAAGCCAGCTGGACGATGCTCCGGCTGGCTTGGTTTTTTATGCCCCTGCGGGGAATGCCCGCACGCCTCCATACCTCGCCCCGTCCATCATGCACAAGGCACGAGGCCGTCTGCAAGCGATCCGCGCACGTCGGCAGGCATCGCCAGGCAAGTGCTACACCGCGCTAACCGTCCGGCCCGGCGTGCAGACTTCACTCTGGTCTGGCCTGAACTTTCGTGTCCCGGTGCATAAAGTTCATTGCCTCCTAATGAAAAGTATATTCAGAAGTTTTGTTTATATATTCAAAACTTTTGTTTTTATTTTATGTCTGATGGAAATGAAGTTTAGGTCTGACCTAATGCGAGTTTAAGTCAGACATCATCCGGTTTTGTGCCTGACATGACCGTGCAGGCCTTTTGCCGTGATTGCTTGGAGACGGCTGGAGGTGATGCGGCGGTGCGCGATGCGCCCGCATCATCATGCGTCGTTGCGGGCTGGCATGACAAAAGGCATCGGCCGCGCCGCCGTGAGTGGCTTGCGTGGCCGATGCCTTTTGGTGTGCCGGGGCGGTGTGCCGCCCGTGCTTTGGTCGTGTCAGAAGATGTAGGTGGCGGAGATTTTCCACACGCGGCTCTTGAACGCGTTGCCGTCCCATGCCGAACGTGTAAAGCCTCCTACGCCTTTGCCTTTTGCCGCGTCGGTGAGGCCGAGGTTGTAGGTGAAGCCGAGTTGCACCTTGCTCAGGATGGTCAGGCCGGCTCCAAAGTCAAGTGACACCTCGGTGCTCTTGCGATCGTAGCTCACGCCGTCGATCTTGTCGGCGATTCCTATGGACAAGTCTTTCCAGAAACTGTCCGGGTTGATGTTGAAGCCGAATGTCGGGCCTGCCGCAACGTACACCCCGAGGATGCTCCCCAGGTCGAAGTTGTATTTGAGATGCACGGGGATCTCAAACATGTGTTGCTTGGTCTTCTTGTCGGCGTAATCAGGCTTCTCGATGGTGTAACTGCTGTATGAGTATTGCAGCCCGACATCCGCGCCGAACCCGAGGATTGGTATCTTTACGTCCATCACCGGACCGATGAAGAATCCGGCGTTGTTCTTGATTGCCACGTCGGCAAACTCTTTGATTTCGCGGATTTCGCTGAAATCGGTGTTTGAGATGTTAGTTCCCAGCTTGAGCCCGAACTTGATTTGTGCTTTGGCAGGCACCGCGCAGAGCATGGCCACGACGGCTGCCAGGAGTAGGATTTTCTTTTTCATGCCTTACCGTAGTTATGTTGTCATTAGTGTTGTCGCTCCAAAAGTAATGCTTTTGGCAGGATAATGAAATCAAATGACACCCTATGTAGCCTTCCATGGCAGGTTTTTAGCCATGGAAGGCATCTGGTGAGGGATAATAATTTAATTTTGCAGCAAATTATTAGTTAGATATGGAGAAACATTTCAAAAGGACCACGGTGACATCCGCGCTGCCTTATGCCAACGGCCCGGTGCACATAGGGCATCTGGCAGGCGTTTACGTCCCGGCTGACATCTATGTGAGGTATTTGAGGGCGAAGGGAGAGGATGTGCTTTTCATCGGTGGGTCGGACGAGCACGGTGTGCCTATCACAATCCGCGCCAAAAAGGAGGGGTGCACGCCGCAGGATGTCGTTGACCGCTACCATAAATTGATAAAGGATTCATTCGAGGAGTTCGGGATCTCGTTTGACGTCTATTCGAGGACGACGAGCAAAGTGCACGAGCAGACGGCTTCCGACTTTTTCCGCAAACTCTACGACAAAGGCGAGTTCATCGAGCGCACTTCAGAGCAATACTATGACGAGGAGGCGGGGCAGTTCCTTGCAGACCGCTACATCGTCGGCGAATGTCCGCATTGCCACAACCTCAATGCATACGGCGACCAGTGCGAGGTGTGCGGCACGTCGCTCAGCCCCACCGAGCTCATCAACCCGCACTCTGCCATCAGCGGCTCAAAACCGGTGATGAGGGAGACAAAGCATTGGTATCTCCCCCTCGACCGCCATGAGGGCTGGCTGCGCAAATGGATACTCGAAGAGCACAAGGAGTGGCGTCCCAACGTCTACGGGCAGTGCAAGAGCTGGCTTGATCTCGGGCTCCAGCCCCGTGCGGTGAGCCGTGACCTCGACTGGGGCATACCGGTGCCGGTCGAGGGTGCGGAGGGAAAGGTGCTGTATGTGTGGTTTGACGCTCCGATAGGCTACATCTCCAACACAAAGGAACTGCTGCCCGACTCGTGGGAACGCTGGTGGAAAGACCCTGAGACGCGTCTCATCCACTTCATCGGCAAGGACAACATCGTCTTCCACTGCATCGTTTTCCCGGCTATGCTCAAGGCGGAGGGCTCCTACATCTTGCCTGACAATGTGCCGGCCAACGAGTTCCTGAACCTTGAGGGAGACAAAATCTCGACATCCCGCAACTGGGCCGTGTGGTTGCATGAGTATCTGCGTGATTTCCCTGGCAAACAGGATGTGTTGCGTTATGTGCTGACGGCCAATGCGCCAGAGACAAAGGACAATGACTTCACTTGGCGCGACTTCCAGGCACGCAACAACAATGAGCTGGTGGCAGTCTATGGCAACTTTGTCAACCGTGCGTTGGTGCTTTCCAATAAGTATTTTGATGGCAAAGTCCCAGCTCCTGGCGCACTGGAGGACATTGACCGCGAAGTGATCAACGAACTTTCGACCATCCGTGACCGTGTGGAGAGGCTGTTGGATGCATTCAAGTTCCGCGATGCGCAAAAAGAGGCGATGACCCTCGCACGGGTCGGCAACAAGTACCTCGCCGACACCGAGCCTTGGAAACTTGCCAAGACGGACATGGCACGCGTCGCCACCATACTCAACATCAGTCTTCAGTTGGTGGCAAACTTGGCGATAGTGTTCGAGCCATTCCTCCCGTTCAGCACTGGCAAGCTCAAACTCATGCTCAACCTCGCTGATACGGGTTGGTCAAGGTTGGGCGGTCTCGACCTTTTGCCAGTGGGTCATGTGTTGGGCGAACCCGAGTTGTTGTTTGAAAAGATCGATGATGACAAGATCAACGAGCAGGTGTCCCGTCTCGAAGAGATAAAGAAAGCCAACGCGGAAGCCAACTACAAGGCCAATCCGGTACGTGAAAACGTCGCTTTCGACGACTTCCTCAAGCTCGACATACGGGTTGGCACCGTCCTCGAATGCACCAAAGTGCCAAAGGCGGACAAGCTCCTGCAATTCAAGATAGATGACGGCATAGCCACACGCACCATCGTCTCTGGCATCGCCAAACACTACGCCCCAGAAGAATTGGTGGGCAAGCAGGTATGTTTCATCGCCAACCTCCCGCCACGCAAACTCAAGGGCATTGAGAGCGCAGGCATGATCCTCAGTGCCGAAGACCATGACGGCACTCTGTCTGTCATCACCCCGATGAGGCAGGTCAAGCCAGGCAGCGAGGTCAAGTGATTTGGCACCATAATTAATATGTAGGTAAAGGCGTGGATGTTAGGTCCGCGCCTTTCTTGCAATGCTGCGCCTCGGATGCCTGCTTGTTACCCGCACTGTCACTGCTTGTTCCGAAGGCAATGGCCTGATGATTCCCGGCTTCACTTCCTGCCATCACACCGCCATCATGCCGTGCCGTGTCACCAATCACTGCAAAAATGGCAGTCATCCGGCGCACCACCTATTTAAAATGGCAGTATTTGCAATCGCTCACATTTGGCACACGGTTTGCAAAAGGTCTGGTGTGCATCCCGCAAGGGCAGCACGAAGTCAACAAGATTGTCAAACTCGGAAAACAAATAAATACATAAATATTATGGGAAAGATTATTGGTATAGACTTAGGAACTACTAACTCATGTGTAGCAGTGTTTGAAGGCAACGAGCCTGTCGTGATTGCCAACAGCGAAGGCAAGAGGACTACCCCGTCCGTAGTCGCATTCGTCGATGGTGGGGAACGCAAGGTAGGCGACCCGGCCAAGAGGCAAGCCATCACGAACCCGAAACGCACGGTGTTCTCGATCAAACGTTTCATGGGTGAAAACTGGGACCAAGTGCAGAAAGAGGTAGCCCGTGTGCCTTATCCGGTAGTGCGTGGCGACAACAACACACCGCGTGTAGAGATCGACGGACGTATGTACACCCCGCAGGAAATCTCCGCGATGATCCTGCAAAAGATGAAAAAGACCGCAGAGGACTATCTCGGCGAAGAAGTGACGCAGGCCGTCATCACCGTCCCGGCATACTTCTCCGACTCGCAACGTCAGGCTACCAAAGAGGCCGGTGAGATAGCTGGCCTGAAAGTAGAGCGTATCGTCAACGAGCCGACTGCCGCAGCCTTGGCATACGGTGTCGATAAGTCGAATAAGGACATGAAAATCGCAGTGTTCGACCTCGGAGGTGGAACATTCGATATATCAATCCTCGACTTCGGAGGCGGTGTCTTTGAGGTGCTTTCAACCAACGGCGACACTCACCTTGGCGGCGACGACTTCGACCAGGTAATCATCGATTGGCTTGCTGACGAGTTCAAGAACGATGAGGGTGTTGACCTCCGCCAAGACCCGATGGCCCTGCAACGTCTGAAGGAAGCTGCCGAGAAGGCTAAGATAGAACTGTCATCGACGACATCAACCGAGATCAACTTGCCCTACATCATGCCAGTAAACGGTGTGCCAAAGCACTTGGTCAAGACGCTGACACGTGCGAAGTTCGAGGCATTGGCCCACAACTTGATACAAGCGTGCCTTGAGCCTTGCAAGAAGGCGATGGCAGATGCAGGCCTGAGCAATTCGGACATCGATGAAGTCATCCTCGTCGGTGGTTCTTCAAGGATCCCGGCCGTGCAGAAGCTCGTTGAAGACTTCTTCGGCAAAGCTCCCTCCAAGGGTGTCAACCCCGATGAAGTAGTAGCAGTCGGTGCGGCCATACAAGGCGCGATCCTCAACAAAGAGGGCGGCGTGGGCGACATCGTGCTGTTGGATGTCACTCCTCTGTCGATGGGCATCGAGACCCTCGGCGGCGTGATGACCAAACTGATTGATGCCAACACGACCATCCCGTGCAAGAAGAGCGAGGTCTTCTCTACGGCTGCTGACAACCAGACCGAAGTGACGATACACGTCCTCCAAGGCGAGCGCCCCATGGCATCGCAGAACAAGACCATCGGCAACTTCAACCTCACAGGCATAGCCCCGGCACGTCGTGGAGTGCCTCAGATCGAGGTGACATTTGACATCGATGCCAACGGCATACTGAAAGTCTCCGCCAAGGACAAGGCAACCGGCAAGGAACAAGCCATCCGCATCGAGGCTTCCAGTGGCTTGAGCAAAGAGGAAATCGAAAGGATGAAGGCCGAGGCCGAGGCCAACGCGGCAGCGGACAAGAAGGAACGCGAGAAAGTCGATAAGTTGAACCAGGCAGACTCGATGATTTTCCAGACCGAGAACCAACTCAAGGAACTTGGCGACAAGCTCCCAGCCGACAAGAAAGCACCCATCGAGGCCGCGCTCCAAAAGCTGAAAGATGCGCACAAGGCACAAGACCTCGCGGCAATCGACGCGGCGATAGCTGAGTTGAATTCCGCATTCCAGGCAGCAAGTGCCGAGATGTACGCCAACGCCGGCAACCAGCAGTCACAGTCTGCAAACGGCTCGTCGCAAGGCACATCAGGTCAAGCATCGTCAGGCAACACCGGCAACGGCAACGACAATGTGCAAGACGCAGACTTCGAGGAAGTCAAGTAAGCATAGTTGACACACAACGAGACGAAAGCGAATCCCGCGCCACCAGTCAGGTGACGCGGGATTTTTTGTTTTATATGCCTCCGCCCACGGGCGGCCTGCGCCATGCCATGCCCTTGCCTTGGCCCGTAAGATGCGCCATCAATGCAAGCAGGGCAGGGCATCGCGCGGGCGGTGAGAGATGCGGAATCCCAAAAAGTCTGGCATAAACTTGGGTTAAGTCAGACATGAACTTCACTCAGGTCGGACATAAACTCCGATTGCCCCGTACATAAAGTAAAAACAAAAGTTCTGAATATATAAACAGAACTTTTGTTTATATAAACAGAAGTTCTGAATATATAAACAAAACTTCTGAATATACTTTATGTCAGACCTCATCGGACTTTATGTCCGACCTTATGGAAGTTTAGGCTTGCCCATGTTGTCACGAGTCCTGGTCTTGCCGCATTGAAGTCCGGTTCTGCCTCTGTGAATGTTGCCTCTGCCCTCGCGTGAAGATGCACGCCGCCGGCCTTGATCTCCCGTCGTCACAGG
Organism: uncultured Bacteroidaceae bacterium; assembly: GCA_944321635.1. Taxonomy (GTDB): domain Bacteria; phylum Bacteroidota; class Bacteroidia; order Bacteroidales; family Bacteroidaceae; genus Avibacteroides. The sequence goes on from CALULY010000001.1 coordinate 103,679, forward strand.
CCTATCCGGCTGTTGTCTTTTTGGCTTACCCTATGGGATATTTCTTCCTGCTTGTTGTCTTGCGCCGTGTCAAATGCCTATATTTGCGCCGTTCCCGCTGCCATTGCGCCTTTTGCGCGGTTGGCATGGTGGGACGGCATACATAGAAAGGCGTTTACTTGACGCTTTGACTTTGACCATGTAAGAATCTCGCAAGTTCAGACTGTCTGTCAAATCAAAGCAACGGTTGATGCCCATGTGATGCATTGTGTCTGATGATGTGTCAAGCCTGCGGTGTGTCGTTTTCGCTGCTGCAAGGTGTTGGCTCGACATAGTGTGCATCGGCGTGGGGGTTCTGGCGTTGCTCGTTCTGACAGACAGGGCAATGCGAGAGCCTTTACATGGTGGAGCGGGCGGCGATGCAGGCTCCACGCTTTTTTGTGTATGCCGCGACATTTTTCACTTGACCATGCCAATCGGAGCTTGCTGGCGCATTGATGGCTGCAATCGTTGCAACGCAGGACGATACATATCGGAAGCTTGATCGAGGCCGAGCTTCGTCGCCGCAATCTCTCGGTATCATGGTTTGCACGAGCCCTGCATTGTGACCGCACTAATGCATATAAAATCTTCAAGAAACAAAGCATCGACACCGAGTTGCTGTTGCGTGTCTCGCGGGTCTTGGAGTTTGACTTTTTCGGTTTGTATTCAGATTTGCTTTCAGTCGGGCGCGATGGTTTGGTATGAGCAGCCGTTATGTCTTTCGTAGCCATTTCCGCCACACTGCCTGCGGTGCCGCTTGGCGCGGTGTGCATAATTTTGCCCGTGAATGTAAAACCAAATAAAAAGTTAATTAGTTATGAAAAAGTATTTACTTTCGATGCTTGCCGTGACGTTGCTTATGTTCACGTTCTCAAGTTGCGACAAGGATGATGAAGAAGTAGCGGTGTTTGAGCTCAATGGGTCGTCATGGGTCTATAATTCCCCCAATGGCTATGAGTCAATCACCATCACTTTCACATCAAACATCGATTGCGTCTATGTCTGGGCTTATGACGATGGCGACGTGATGGACAGTCAAACGACGCGTTACACTTATTCTTACAGTGAGCCCTACGTTGAGCTTTACCCGGACGATGAGGGCAAGGCGGTGCTTCGAGGACTTATCAATGGCTCTGTGATGGAAGTCACTAATAAGTCAAGCAACATAAACATCGGTACATTCTACAAGAAGTAGTGTGGCGCAACACCATCCATGACATTTGGATGTTTTTTTTCCTGGCCGGATGCCGAGCGTGGTGTCCGGTCTTTTATTGTTGTTTTGAGTTCCAGTTGCTCCCGCTCGTCACGTGGTCGTAGACGGCTGCGGATATGTCCGCCATCAGCCTCGCGTTTGTCGCGTCGTCCTCGGTGGAGGCTGTGATGAAGATGGCAAGGACATAGTGCCTCCCGTCTGGCAGGATGACAAATGCCGCGTCGTTGACTGCCGTGGCGTGGCCGTGGGCATCGCGGTCTCCGGTGCCTGTTTTGTGCCCTACGATGGCAGGCGTGCCGAGCAGGGGGCTGGGGATGCGGTCTTGTCCGGTGTCGCATCCGGTCATCGCGTCGATGACATACCGTTGGTTGGTGGCGGAGCAGAGCGGCCGCGTGACGAGCATCTCAAGCAGAGCGGCTGCCGTGAGTGGATAAGTCCAATTGTCGGCTGAGACCGCTGGATCGTCGTGCATCTCTGCTTCAGTGCGGGCGATAGCAAAGCCGTCGAGCCCCAATGCCCTGATCTCATTGTCCGCCGCTTGCGGCCCGCCGATGAGGCCGAAAAGGACATCGCAAGCTATGTTGTCGCTCTGTTGCAGGGAGTAGAGCAGCAATTCGCCTATAGTTATGCCCGGGATGCCGTCGGGATAGCGGTCGCGCATCGGGCTGTAAGTGCCTTGCACCATCATTGCTGCTGGGACTGGCAACGTGTCGTCAAGGCTCATCCCCTGTCGGTCGAGGTGGCGGCACACGGCGATGGCTTGGTGCAGTTTTACCACGCTCGCCATGGGATAGCGTGCCGCGCCGTCGACGACGGTCGTGTCGGTGCCATCGACTATCACTGCAACTCCTATGGTGGCATCCGCGCTGTCGCAGATGGCTTGTATGCGTCTGGCAAGTCCGTTGTCGGCGAGTGCTGATGCGATGGCGGCAAGCATGATGAGGGTTGCCGCAAGTCGGGATATTGTCATAGTGGTGAGTTGTTTGGGTGGGCAAAAATATGGGCTTTGTAACTTTCATGCAATGTTATCGTGCGGCTTTGTATTATCTTTGCCCGCAGTTGTTGCTTATATTAATAGGAAGAGGCAATGAAATACTTTGAAGTCCATTTTACCGTCAGGCCATCAAACGAAGTTGTGCGTGACGTGCTGTCGGCAGTCCTTGCCGAGGCGGGTTTTGAGAGCTTTGTGGAGACTGCGGACGGGCTGGATGCATACGTGCAGCAAAGGTTGTTTGACGCGGCGGCGCTCGATGCCGCGTTGGCTGATTTCCCAATGAAGGTCGAAGACATCTCATACGATGTCGAGGAAGCCGAGGACAAGGATTGGAACAGGGAGTGGGAAAACAACTTCTTCACACCGATTGTCATCGACGGTCGTTGCGCCATCCACAGCACTTTCCATCATGATGTGCCTGCTGCCGCCTATGACATCATCATAAATCCCCAGATGGCATTCGGCACGGGACACCATGCCACGACGGCGATGATGGTCGAGGAGATCCTTGACTTGCATTTGTCTGGACGTTCCGTCCTTGACATGGGGTGCGGGACATCGGTGCTTGCCATCCTCGCCAGCAAACGCGGCGCGGGCAGACTTCTGGCCGTTGACATCGACAGCTGGTGCGTGGACAATTCGAGGGACAACATCAAGCTCAACAATGTCGGCAACATCGAGGTCGCCGAGGGCGATGCCGCGTCGCTGGCGGGCAAAGGTCCGTTTGATGTCGTCCTTGCCAACATCAACCGCAACATATTACTTGAGGACATCCCGTCCTATGTCGCCGAGATGGCACCCGGGGCGATGCTCTGCATGAGCGGTTTCTACGTCGAGGATGTTCCGTCCATCCGCCGTGCTGCGGAGGAACAAGGGCTGTTCTATGTGCATTGTCGCGAGAAGGACGGTTGGGCGATGGCGGCTTTCCGCAAGTTGTGAGACACGAAATCTATGCAAATGCTTTAATTGACGATTAGATATATGATATTGTTTTTCAGAACCACTTCAGGCAGTGTGATTGCCGTGGAAGTCCAAAAGGAGGTATCAAACGACGATTTGCAAAAGTTGGAATGGCTGTTTGGCAACGCCTCCAAGGCCGAGGGGCAGGTTGTCGATGGTTGGTTTGTCGGACCGCGCAAGGAGATGGTCACGCCGTGGAGTACCAATGCGGTGGAAATAACGCAGAACATGGGCGTAAGCGGCATCTCGCGCATCGAGGAGTATTTCCCCGTTGCAAGCGGTGAAGCCGACCATGACTCCATGCTCCAGAGGATTTACAATTCACTCGACCAAAACATTTTCACTACCAATCGCAAGCCTGAGCCGATAGTCTACGTCGATGACCTCGAAGCCTACAACGAGCAAGAGGGATTGGCTTTGTCAGCGGAGGAAATGGATTATCTGAAAAAGGTAGAGGCTGACCTCGGTCGCAAGCTGACGGATTCGGAGGTATTCGGCTTCGCACAAATCAATTCGGAGCATTGCCGCCACAAAATCTTTGGGGGGACATTCGTCATAGACGGCAAGGAGATGGAGTCGTCATTGTTCCAGATGATCAAAAGGACCACAAACGAGAACCCGAACCGTATAATATCAGCATATAAAGACAACGTGGCGTTTGCTGCCGGCCCGGTTGCCGAGCAGTTTGCACCTGAGGACCACTCGCGTCCCGATTATTTCAAGGTCAAGGATGTCGAGACGGTGATTTCGTTGAAAGCCGAGACGCACAACTTCCCAACGACCGTCGAGCCTTTCAACGGGGCATCCACCGGCACGGGAGGTGAAATCCGAGACCGAATGGGCGGCGGCAAAGGGTCGATGCCTATTGCAGGCACGGCTGTCTACATGACATCCTATCCGCGTCCTGACGGAGGCCGGGACTGGGAAGACATTTTGCCAGTGCGCAAATGGTTGTACCAAACGCCCGAACAGATACTGATAAAGGCCTCAAATGGAGCGTCGGACTTTGGCAATAAATTTGGCCAACCACTCATTTGCGGCTCAGTACTCACCTTTGAGCATAAGGAGAACGGTGAGAAATATGGCTATGACAAAGTGATTATGCTTGCCGGCGGTGTCGGCTACGGTACACGCCGCGACTGTCTGAAAGGCGAGCCCGAGGTCGGGGACAAGATTGTCGTGCTCGGAGGGGACAACTACCGCATCGGATTGGGTGGAGGTTCTGTCTCATCAGTCGATACGGGACGTTACAGCACTGGCATCGAACTCAATGCCGTGCAACGGGCAAACGCCGAAATGCAGAAGCGTGCCTACAACGTGGTACGTGCCCTTTGCGAGGAATCGACTAACCCGATAGTCTCAATCCATGACCATGGTTCGGCCGGTCATGTCAACTGTTTGTCGGAACTGGTGGAAGAATGCGGCGGTCTCATACACATGGACAAGCTCCCCATCGGTGACAATACGCTTTCGGCAAAGGAAATAATCGCCAACGAATCCCAGGAACGCATGGGCTTGCTCGTTGAAGACGAGGCGTTGGAACACATCAAAAAGATAGCAGCAAGAGAACGTGCACCTATGTATATAGTAGGTGAAACGACCGGCGACGGACGTTTTGCTTTTGAACAAGCAGACGGGGTGCGCCCGTTTGACCTTGCCGTCGATCAGATGTTCGGCAGTTCGCCAAAGACGGTCATGCATGACAAGACGGTGGAACGCAAGTATGAGGATGTCAACTACGATGTCAAGCATCTCGACTCCTATCTTGAGCGTGTCTTGCAACTGGAGGCAGTAGCCTGCAAGGACTGGCTCACCAACAAAGTGGACAGGTCTGTCACAGGCAAGGTCGCGCGCCAGCAGTGCCAGGGCAAGTTGCAATTGCCGTTGAGTGACTGCGGTGTCGTCGCTTTGGATTACCGTGGGCGGTCGGGCATTGCCACCTCGATAGGCCATGCGCCGCAAGCCGCGCTGGCAAATCCCGAGGCTGGTTCAGTCCTCTCCGTATCCGAGGCATTGACAAATCTGGTGTGGGCACCGCTCGTTGACGGACTTTCGACCGTTTCCCTCTCGGCTAACTGGATGTGGCCTTGCAGGTCGCAGGAGGGAGAGGACGCTCGTTTGTACTCCGCCGTCAAGGCTCTGTCCGACTTTTGTTGCGAGTTGCAGATAAATGTGCCGACCGGCAAGGATTCTTTGTCTATGACACAGAAGTACCCGGATGGGACGAAAGTCATCTCACCCGGCACTGTGATCGTCTCTGCCGCAGGTGAAGTCTCCGACATCCGTAAAGTGGTGTCGCCCGTCATGGTCAATGATCACAGCACGGACATCTTCCACATCGACTTCAGCTTTGATTCCCATCGCCTGGGCGGTTCGGCCTTCGCGCAGTCCCTCGGCAAGGTTGGCAGCGATGTGCCGACAGTCAAGTCTGCCGACTACTTCCGTGATGCGTTCAATGCCGTGCAGGAATTGATAAACAAGGGCTACGTAATGGCCGGTCACGACATATCTGCCGGCGGAATGATCGTGGCTCTGCTTGAGATGTGTTTTGCCAACGTCAAAGGTGGTGTGAACATAACTCTCGGGAAGATCAAAGAAAATGACTTGGTAAAAATATTGTTTGCCGAGAATCCCGGCGTTATCATCCAAGTCCACTCCTCAAACAAGGACGCGGTAAAACGCATCTTGGACAACGCAGGTGTCGGCTATGCACGCATCGGTTTCCCATGTTCGGAGCGGAAAATCACTGTCGTCAAGGGTGAGTCCAAGCACGTTTTCGACATCGACAAACTGCGTGACGTATGGTTCAAGACATCCTACCTGCTCGACAGGCGGCAGTCTTTCAACGGATGTGCCGAGTTGCGCCGTTTGAATTACAAGTACCAGCCATTGTTCTTTGAGTTTGGCGACAAATTTGCAGGGACGTTGGCTTCCTACGGCCTGACTGCTGACCGCAAAACACCGTCAGGGGTGCGTGCGGCAATCATCCGTGAGAAAGGGACAAACGGTGAAAGAGAGATGGCATACTCCCTCTACCTTGCTGGGTTTGATGTCAAGGATGTCACGATGGCCGATTTGGTCAACGGCGAGGAGACATTGGACGACGTGAATATGATAGTTTTCTGCGGAGGTTTCTCCAATTCCGACGTTCTCGGCTCGGCCAAAGGCTGGGCGGGCGCATTCCTCTTCAACGAGAAGGCGAAAAAAGCCCTCGACAATTATTATTCCCGTCAGGACACCTTGTCCCTCGGCATCTGCAACGGTTGCCAGTTGATGATTGAGCTTGACCTCATCAATCCGGAGCACAAGGAAAAGGCGCGGATGTTGCACAATGACTCCCACAAGTTCGAGTCCAGCTTCCTTGGGCTTGACATCTTGCCCAACAAATCAGTGATGTTCGGCTCGCTCAGTGGCGATCGTCTTGGCATCTGGGTTGCACATGGCGAAGGGAAATTCTCATTGCCGTGTCCGGAGGATCAGTACAACATCGTCGCTAAGTACGCCTACGACGAATATCCGGGCAACCCCAACGGCTCAGCATACTCCGCAGCCGCCATCGCCTCTTGGGATGGCCGGCACGTGGCTATGATGCCACATCTGGAACGTGCGATTTTCCCGTGGCAATGCGGTTTCTATCCACGCAAGAGGCGGAATGATGACGTTACGCCATGGATTGAGGCATTCGTCAACGCGCGCCGCTGGATTGAGAATCACGGCAAGTGAGACAAATCACGGGATGCGTGACGGCAACGACGTCCGCATCCTTTTTCTTTTAGCAACCGGTGCCGCAGCTGCGTGGCTGTATGCCGTTGGTGGTGGTGTGCATCGTGTCAAATGATTGATATGAAGCTGTATTTCGAGTTACTCTGGATTTTTGCCAAGATCGGGCTGTTCACCATCGGTGGAGGTTATGCGATGGTGCCCCTCATCGAGCGTGAATTTGTGGATAACAAGCGGTGGATAAGCAAAGAAGACTTCATCGACCTGCTCGCTGTGGCGCAATCAGTGCCAGGGATACTTGCCATCAATATGGCAATCTTCGTGGGCTATCGGTTGAAAGGCATCAAGGGGGCGGTGGCCACGGCGTTTGGCACGGCGTTCCCGTCGTTTGCCATCATCCTTGCCATTGCACTGTTTTTCACCAACTTCAAGGACAATGAGGCGGTCATCAAGGTGTTCAAGGGCATACGTCCCGCTGTCGTGGCACTCATCGCAGCACCTTGCTTGCAGATGGCCAAGTCGGCACGGCTGACTTGGCGGAATGCCATCATCCCCGTCATAGCGACTGTGTTGATATGGCTCATGGCCGTATCGCCGATTTATGTAATCATTGCTGGCGGGGTGGGCGGATATTTGTATGGTGCAGTCTTCAGGAAAAAGAAAGGAGGTTCGCAATGTTGACCCTTTTCCTCCAGTTGTTTTATACGTTCTTCAAGATAGGTCTCTTCGGTTTCGGGGGAGGCTATGCCATGATTTCTATGATCCAGGGCGAGGTTGTTACCAAGCACGCGTGGCTTGACTCGCATGAGTTCACCGACATAATCGCCATCAGCCAGATGACACCAGGCCCGATAGGCATCAACTCGGCGACCTACGTTGGTTATATGTCAGTGCTTGAGCACGGAGGCCCTGTGTGGATGGGTGTGCTCGGCTCGGCTGTGGCGACTTTTGCCGTGGTGTTGCCATCGTTCATCCTGATGTTGACGGTCAGCCGTTTGTTGATGCGTTACAAGACGCACCCGGTTGTCGAATCTGTCTTCATGGGTTTGCGCCCGACAGTAGTAGGGTTGATAGCCTCTGCCGCGCTTGTGCTGATGAATGCCGACAACTTCGGCAGCATCGACGGCGATGCTTTCCAGTTCTATGCCAGCGTGGTGATATTCGCACTTGCATTCGTCGCGACCTATTGGTTCAAAGTCCATCCCATCATGGTCATTGTCGCCGCCGGTGTGGTGGGATTTCTTATCTATTAGCCCCATGGCAGACGGTGTTTTCAGGCGGGCAGTCGCTCAGGATGTTCTTGAGGCATGGAGGATAATCACCGATGCCAAGGCTCTCATGGCGGCGCAAGGCAGCACGCAGTGGAATGATTCCTATCCATTGCCATCGACCATCGAGGGCGATGTGTCACGTGGCGAGGCCTATGTCATCGAGACTTGCGGGCGGTTGGCCGCCTACGGCGTAGTGTCTTTCGGCGGCGAAAGTGCCTATGACGACCTGTCCGGTGCGTGGCTTGTTGAGACCGACCGCTATGCGACAATCCACCGTCTTGCTGTCGCGGCAGAGTGCCGTGGGCGTGGCTATGCTTCCGCATTCATTGATCATGCGATGAGGCTTGCCGCAGCTGAGGGAGTCCTCTCGATGAGGGCTGACACAGCAGAGCGCAACGAGGCGATGTCGGGGCTGTTGCTCCGCAAGGGATTTGTGCGGTGTGGCAAGGTGTGTTATCCTGGTGTAGCACGCGGCGAAAGGATAGCTTATGAGAGATTGCTCTGACATCAGGCCTTACAGCGGCGGATGTGCGGATGATGCGTGCCTGGCTGAGTTTCACGCTGCGTTGGGGCGCATCCATTCGATGCCAACGGTGGCAGGTATAGTGCAACTTGACTATGTGTCGATGGCCGATGCGTTGCACCAATCCTATGACAGCCAACCGATAAAGTTCCGCGATGATTGGCGCGTGATGGCATTCATCTCCGACCATTCGCGTCAAGTGGGGCAATGCCGGCAGTGTGTGGTGTTGTCGTCTGATGCTTTACGTCGGATGGCGGTGCAAGGCATAAACTCCGTTGACCTCTCTGCGCCACGTGGCAGTGACCTCGCGCTCGGCGACCCGTTGTTTGACATATGCATGGTTGTCGCCCTCGACTTCCCAATTGACCTGTCGTTGCAATCACTTCACCGGCTCATAACACGAGATGCCAAGTCGCGCGATGTGCTGTGGTTTGCCTGGCATCATCTGGTCACGTCGCTTGTCGCAACCGTGGCAATGTGCGATGAGACCGCTATCAACCGTGTGCAGCGGCGCATCACTTCTTTCGCATCATTTGTTGCAGCGGCTGGGATGAGGCTGTGACGTGCGTTCATTGGAAGGACATTTCCATGCGTCGCATCCTTTATAAAGTCACTTGCTCGCATAGAAAAGTCTGTTTTTAGGTTAAGTTTATATGTTTTCAATCTAAATCTATATATTTTTAGCATGCAATTATGTATTTGCAGGTTAAAAATAAAGTTTTTGTGCGGTTTTTGGTGTTTATTGTTCGAGCTGGCATCAATGGTGGATGGTGTTGACGATATTGCTCTTTTTCGTATTTTTGAAATGATTTTAGTCATGATGTGGCAGTTGTAAAACTTAAAGATGACATCTTTTGAATGTCGTAAAGGTAAAGAGGATGGAAATAGGTAAAATAAGGGATTTGTTGGCTGATTCTGGCATTGAAGCGAGCGAATTGATAGATAAACAATAAAGCCAGTGAGAGATATGTAAGAACAAAGTTCGTACAAAATGATGGTTTTGAGTGGAAGACGGTTGTCCCTTATCATATTAGGCGAAGTGGTATTTTCTATGAAACAGAGGAACAGGTTGCAAATTATCTGATTTCTATTAAAAAGTATTTTACTAAAGAATGGATGTTACAGTGGCGGGTAGCAGAGAAAAAGAAATGGCAAGCATCAAAAGCGGAGGTTACAAAGGTATTCTTTTTCACACTGCTCTCCTTCAAGGAAGAAACAGAGTTCCCGCCGAATGATAATCCAGCCAGAAGAATTCAAGACATCAAAGATGCAGGCTATACGGTCGCATCGATACCGAACAGGAAAGGACGCACCAGCAGGATACTTCTGCCTTTGCCGTTGAACAATGAGATGGGATATGAGACTTTCACACCACAATTCAAGAGTCGCGTCATACGTCTATTGAAAGGCATTAACGCTTATGAAGCCAAGCAGACATCTGTCAAAGGGCTGATACCAGACCATAAGTTCTCTGAAGTCAGGTGGGATGAGGAGACAAAGGCAGAGAATTCTATGGAAATGACCGATGAAGAAGTAATGAGAAAGTTTCAATTGCTTGATAACCAGCGTAACCAACAGAAAAGGGAAGTATGCAGGAAATGCTTTCAAGAGGGGCTGCGCGGGAAAATATTTGGGATAGATTTCTTCTCAGAGGGTGGTGAGACTTGGGACGACATAATCCCAGCTGTAGGCAAGGCGGCTGAGAAAGGTTGCTTAGGGTGTCCTTGGTATGACATAGAGGATTGGAGACGAAAACTTAATAAGAAGATAAAAGGTGATGCTTAGACTGAAGACATTTGGTAGCGTATGTTCTGGGATAGAAGCGGCAACACTCGTTTTCCGTCCTATGGGCTTGTTGCCGACATGGTATTCTGAAATTGCGGATTTCCCGAGCAGATTGCTTAAGTTGAAATATCCTGAAGTCACCAACCTTGGCGATATGAACTTGATTCCAGAGAAAATAGCCTCAGGAGAGGTCGCTGTTCCGGATTTCCTCTGTGGTGGCACTCCTTGCCAGGCATTTTCGCTCGCAGGATGGAAAAACGGTTTGAAAGATGACAGGGGGCAATTGACGCTTAAATACATAGACATTCTCGATGAGATAGATAAAAAACGGGCTGGCGTCGGTCTTTGCGATGCTATCTTCCTTTGGGAAAACGTTGAAGGAGTGTTGAAAGACAAGACAAATGCCTTTGGTTGCTTTCTGGCGGGGCTTGTCGGTGCGGATAACGCCATAAGTGTTAAGAAATGGTCTTCATCTGGTTTGATATACGGCAAGAAAAGGAATGTAGCATGGAGAGTGATCGACAGTAAATATCTTGGTCTTCCGCAACAGAGGCGGCGGTTGTATCTTTTAGGAGGTGGCAAGGATTTCCATCCTGAGAATGTTCTGTTCGAAGTTGGCAACGAACCTTTTGACCCGTTCCTGACAATAGATTGCCATAGCACGTCTGATTGCTCTGTTCATCTCTTTGAGTTTGATGAACCGTCAGGTATTACATCTTGCAGCATCGTGGCAGACACATCCAGAACTATTGATGACGTAAAGGTGGAGGTGTTCAGAAGTTACACGGATTGCCTTTATGCTGCTTATGGAACTAAGTGGAATGGTAATGCGGCAGCCTACAACGGCTCATTGTTCGTCTCTCAGGAAGGTCGGCTGAGGCGTCTTACTCCGTTGGAATGTGAGCGGTTGATGGGATTACCAGATAATTATACAAATATAGCTGGAGCAAGGGATACCCAACGGTATCAGGCTGTGGGCAATTCATGGGCAATCCCAGTAGTGCGATGGATAGCGGAACGGTTGATGAGGTATGATGAGCTGGAGGACATATGTGTTTCTGATGATATACGAATCTGTGATAAAGGATATGCATTGTGCCTTTTGAGCAAATCCAACCCAATGAGGGACGGTAGATGCATAAATGCTTCAACAATTGTTGCGGATTATAGAACAAAGAATCTGCTTGATATAATCGATACTGCTGCTATGGATAAGTTTTATATTTCCCCCAAAGGATGTTTAGGCATACTCCGTCGCAAGAATGAAAGGCATATGCGCATTAATAAGAGGCTTGAGGAGGTGCTTATGCGATGTTCCGTACTGTGATTTATCTCTTATCCCTGTTGTCCACTCCCAGCATGAGCTTTGACCGAAGGTTTTCAAACAGGGGGTGGCTGTTGAGTTTCACTACCTTTAGGGATTCAGGGGCTTTTGTGACGGTCAATTTGTCTCGCTCGTCGCATGCCATGCTTGCGCCGTCATTGGCGACAAGAAACTGCCTGTTGCGGCTGGCTACCTCCATCTCGACCGTCCAGTCGTCACGCAGGACGATGGGGCGTACGCTCAAGTTGTGCGGTGCTACGGGGGTTATGACCATGCTCTCTGATTGTGGCATGATGATCGGTCCTCCGACGCTGAGTGAATAGGCGGTTGATCCCGTTGATGTCGCAACGATCAAGCCGTCGCATTGGTAGGTGCTGAGGAACTGGCCGTTGACCTTCACCCTGATTGAGATCATTGATGAGATGTCCATCTTGGTGACTGCTATCTCGTTGAGTGCGGTGCGTTGCCTTGTGCCGTCTGGTCCGGTCACAGTGAGCGTCAGTTGCGTGCGTTCCTCGATGTGGTAGTCGCCGCGCAGGATGTCTGACACCGCTTTGCCGAATGTCGCAGGCTCGATGTCCGTCAAGAAGCCCATGCGCCCCATGTTTACTCCGATGATAGGGATGTGCCCTTGTGCTGCCGCACGTGCCGTGCGGAGGAAGGTGCCGTCGCCCCCTATGCTCATGGCTATGTCACCGTCCATCATTCCGCCTGCCATCAGGTAGCGTGTGCCAGGCTCCCAACGTGCGTGGCGGGAGAGGTAAGTGTAGAGGTGAGGTTCAAGCACATATTCCGCGCCGTGTTCACCGAGTGTCCCGATGAGGTTGCGGATGAAGTTGGCTTTTGAGTGGTCAGATGTGTTGGCAAAGATGAGGAATCTCATTGGTCAGTTTCGTTGCTTTGCGCGGTTTGGCCTTTTTTGGTGGCAGGTTTCATTCTATTCGGTCAGAACTATTAACTTTGCCGCGCTTGTTTCGGGCAAAAGTAGGACTTTTTTCCTTACCGAGGCAATGGCGCACATCCTAATGATGCCGCCTCCAGCCCAGTTCCCGGCAGGCCGTTGATCAAAATGAAGAAATGACAAGACTTAGTGTTAATGTAAACAAGGTCGCGACCTTGCGCAACGCGCGGGGCGGGAACAATCCGGATGTGGTGAGAGTCGCCCTTGATTGCGAGGCTTTTGGCGCGGATGGAATTACGGTGCATCCGCGTCCGGATGAGAGACATATCCGTAAAAACGACGTGTTTTCCTTGAAGTCGGTTTTAAAGACAGAGTTCAACATAGAGGGCAACCCGACCACTGACTTCGTGGATTTGGTGCTGAAAGTCCGCCCGACGCAGGTCACTTTGGTGCCTGATGCGCCTGACCAGTTGACATCCAACGCTGGGTGGGACACCAAGTCCAACCTGGCATTCCTGACCGAAGTGCTCGAAGAGTTCAGCCAAGCAGGCATAAGGACTTCGGTGTTTGTCAATGCAGACCCCGTGATGGTGGAGTATGCAGCCAAGGCAGGAGCCGACAGGGTGGAATTCTACACCGAGCCTTATGCTTCCTCCTTTGCCAAAGACAAGGAGGCGGCCATTGCGCCATTCGTTGAAGCGGCCAAGGCGGCACGGAGTTTCGGTCTCGGGCTCAATTCGGGACACGACCTTAGTCTGGACAATTTGGAGTATTACCACCAGTGCATCCCATGGCTTGATGAGGTGTCCATAGGCCATGCTCTCATCTGTGATGCCCTTTACATGGGACTTAAAAAGACAATCGAAGAGTACAAGCGTTGCTTGATCTGAACCCTACTAACAATTACCAGCGATGAACCATCTCTTTACATTCATCCAGTCGGCCAGCGAGGCGGCGGGCGTGCAGTTGCCGCAACTGACCCTCGACGCGGCTGAGCAGGGCATGAGCCTTTGGGATATGGCAGTCAAGGGCGGATGGATTATGATCGTCCTTGCCGTTTTGTCAGTCATTTGCATCTACATCTTCGTGAATCGCTTCCTTGTAGTCCGCAAGGCGGGCAAGGATGATCCGAGATTCATGGACAGGATTCGCGATTATATCCTCAGTGGAGAACATAAGTCAGCGTTGACTTATTGCCAAGGAGAGAACACACCCTCCGCACGAATGATCGAGTGCGGTCTGAAGCGTCTCGGCAGACCGGTGGGAGACATCCAGACCGCCATAGAGAATGTCGGTAACATAGAAGTGGCCCGGCTGGAAAAAGGGCTGCCCGTGATAGCCACAATCGCAGGGGCTGCACCCATGATAGGTTTCTTGGGGACGGTGACAGGGATGGTGCGTGCATTCTACGAGATGGCAAATGCCGGCAACAACGTCGATATAACATTGCTGTCTGGAGGCATCTACGAGGCGATGATAACGACTGTCGGAGGTCTCGTGGTCGGGATTGTCGCGCTTTTCGCTTATAATTACCTCGTCGGGCTCGTTGACAATGTGGTCAATGGGATGGAAGCCAAGACGGTGCAGTTCATGGACATCCTCAACACCCCCAAACCCGACGGCCATGGCTCTTAAACGCAGGACGAAAATAAAGCCCGTCTTCAGCATGGCATCCATGACAGATGTCATTTTCCTCCTGCTCATCTTCTTCATGATCACCTCCACAGCGGTCTCTCCCAACTCCATAAAAGTCCTTCTCCCCCAAGGCAGGCAACAAAATGATGCGAAGCCGTTGGCGCGCGTAATCATTGACAAGGACCTGAACATCTATGCCGCATTCGGCAATGACCGTGAGATGCCTGTGACGGAGGAGGAACTTCCCGCTTTCCTGCGTGAATGTGCAGAGCGTGAGCCGGGGATGTACGTAGCATTGTACGCCGATGTCTCTGTCCCTTACGGGGAAGTGGTCAAGGTGATGAACATAGCCAACGACAACAAATTCAAGATGGTGCTTGCCACACGCAAGCCCGACGCACGTCCGTCGTCTGATGAATCGTCAGAAAGATAAGATAGCCGCCACCGTTGCCACAGTGCTTGTCCACGCGGCACTCGTCGTGTTCCTTGTCATGATGACGGTTGACAAGGCCGAGTCACGGCAGGCCGGAGGCATAGAGGTCATGCTTGGCGACTTTGAACTTGCCGGGGGAGGCATCGAAGCATTGCCCTCCGCGCCTGGGGAACAGTTGCCTGATGACGTTCCTACCCCGTCCGATGACCAGCCCCTCATCACCCAAGATGACGAACCGTCGGTGGCAATCGACGAAGACACCGAACCAACCGAGGAAAAAGAACCAGCCAAGACCGAGAAGACAGCAGAGCAACTCCGCGCCGAGCATGAACGCCGTGTCGCCGCAGAAGCCGACAAATTGATGAGCACCGCCTTTGGCAAAGGCGCGGCCACGGACGGTAGCGGCGGGGAAGGAGTGCGCAACGGAGCAAAAGGTTCGCCCGACGGCAATTCGACATCAGGCGTGGCGGCAGGCACGGGCGGCTATGGGTCGTTCAGCCTCGTGGGGCGCACCCTTGGTGACGGTACGCTGCCTCCGCCGGCTTATGATGTGGAGGACGAGGGCATCGTTGTCAT
Source organism: uncultured Bacteroidaceae bacterium (assembly GCA_944321635.1). Classification (GTDB taxonomy): domain Bacteria; phylum Bacteroidota; class Bacteroidia; order Bacteroidales; family Bacteroidaceae; genus Avibacteroides. The sequence continues at coordinate 119,035 of CALULY010000001.1, forward strand.
CGACATCTGGGTGGCACCATCTGGCAAGGTGGTCCGCACGGCAGTCAACGCAGCCACCAACACCTACAACACCTCACTCCGTGCAGCCGCCGAGGAAGCCGCATCGCGCGCCGTCTTCAACAAGGTGCAAGGGGCGGATGTCCAGAGGGGGACAATCACCTACGTCTTTAATCTCAAGTGAAGGCATCAGGCCATCTGGCGTTGGCGTTTTGACGCGCTTGCATTATATTTGCTTTCACAAACTGCGGCACACTGCGCCAGCGGCAAAAACACCGTATGAAAAATGCAAAATCATCGTATGGTAAAGGCGAAAACATTGTATGCTATTGCCAGAAACATTCTATGCCATTGCCTCACTCATCCGGATACATAGCCGTCAGCCTGCATTGCCGCGCAAAACACATTTGATATGGCAAGAGTTTACGTATGTTTGGCCACGGGCTTCGAAGATGTGGAAGCCCTCGGCACACTTGACATCCTGCGTCGTGCAGGCGTTGATGCCCGCACTTTGTCCATGACCGGCGATCCGGTAGTTGCTTCGTCACATGGCGTGAGGGTGGAATGCGACGAAATGTTTGACGGTGCTGATTTCGCTGCCGCCGAGATGATTGTCCTCCCGGGCGGTCTGCCGGGTGCGACAAATCTCGATGCCCACGAGGGATTGGCACGGGTTCTCAAGCAATTCCATGCCGAGGGCAAGTATGTTGCGGCTATATGTGCCGCCCCGATGGTCTTGGGTCATCTGGGATTGCTCAACGGGTGCGACGCGACTTGCTACCCTGGTTTCGAGTCACACTTGCAAGGTGCTGCGACACATGGCAGACCTGTCGAGGTGGCGGGACGCGTGGTGACGGGCAAAGGGCCTGGCTTCACATTTGATTTCGCTCTGACATTGGTGCGCGAACTCTGCGGGCAGGCCAAGGCAGACGAGGTTGCAGCAGGAATGTTGCTCAGATGAATCTGCCGCGATGATGCATGAGTCTGTCATCATCGTCGCTGGAGGCAAGGGCTTGCGCATGGGGGGAGGGCTGCCAAAGCAGTTTCTCCCCGTGCGGGGGCTGCCTGTCTTGATGCGCACGGTCAACACTTTCAAGCGGTGGAATGCGGATGTCGAGGTCGTGGTGGTGCTCCCTGTCGAGCATCAGGACTATTGGCGTGATTTGTGCCGCCAGTACTCTTTTGACGTTCCTCACGTTGTGGCCGACGGCGGCGAGACACGATTCCACTCGGTGCGGAGCGGTTTGTCACGCCTCCCATCTGACGGATTGATAGGCGTGCATGATGGTGTCCGCCCGTTTGTCTCGACCGAGGTCATAGCACGGTGCTATGCCATCGCTGCCGAGAGCGGTGCTGCCGTCCCGGTAGTCACAGTGCACGAGACGCTGAGGCGGTTGGACGACGATGGCAAGTCGGTGACTGTGCCGCGCGACGGATACCGTCTTGTGCAGACACCCCAGGTGTTTGATGCCGCTTTGTTGCACGCTGCATACGGTTGCGACTATTGCCCCTCGTTCACAGATGATGCGTCGGTGGTCGAAGCCTACGGCCATCCCGTCCGCCTTGTCGAAGGCAACCGCGAGAACATCAAGTTGACGACACCTTTTGACATGATTGTCGCTGAGGCTTTGGTATGACATTCGATTTGTCAAAGGTTGACATAAAATTCCTGCCTGGCGTTGGTCCCAAACGTGCCGAACTGCTCAAGGCCGAGGCGGGTCTGTCCTCTTTCCAGGATTTGCTCTACTATTTCCCCTACAAGTACGTTGACCGCAGCCGGTTGTACTGCATCAAGGAGATTGACGGGTCTATGCCTTACATCCAGATCAGGGGGCGAATACTCAGCTTTGAAACGGTGGGCGAGGGGCGGAGGCGGCGGCTTGTCGCCCATTTCACCGACGGAACCGGGGTGATAGACCTGGTGTGGTTTCAGGCGATAAAGTATGTCATCAAGCGTTACTCTCCCAATGAGGAGTATGTTGTCTTTGGCAAGCCTTCGGAATACGGCGGGCGTGTCAACATAGCACATCCCGAAATTGACAAGGCAAACGAAGTGAACACCTCCGGCCTCGGACTCCAGCCCAATTACAACACGACGGAAAAGATGAAAAGGTCGGCCATCACCTCCGCCGCCATACAACACATGGTCGCCAACGTCCTTGCGCGGACGGACGGAGCGTTGCCCGAAACGCTGACGCCGGGCATCGTCGCGGCTCATGACCTCCTGCCGTTGGACGCGGCAATACGCAACATACACTTCCCGTCGTCGCCCGAGATGCTGCGCAAGGCACAGTTCAGGCTCAAGTTTGAGGAGTTGTTTTACGTCCAGTTGCAGTTGCTCCGTTACACAAAGGAGCGGAGCCGCAAGTTCCGTGGCTTCGTCTTCTCACGCATAGGGCGGCACTTCAACGACTTTTATTCACAATGCCTTCCATTTGAACTCACCGGGGCGCAGAAGCGGGTGTTGAAAGAGATACGCCGCGACGTAGGGAGCGGTCGCCAGATGAACCGCCTGTTGCAAGGCGACGTGGGCAGTGGCAAGACGCTTGTCGCGCTGATGTCCATGCTGATGGCCCTTGACAATTCCTACCAAGCGTGCATCATGGCACCCACCGAGATACTGGCTGGGCAGCACTTTGACACCATCTCGTCGATGGTCGCGCCGATAGGCATCAACGTGGCACTCCTCACAGGTTCGGTCAAGGGCAAACGCCGAGAGGCTGTGCTGCGCGGGTTGGAGGACGGGACGGTGGACATCCTTGTCGGCACGCACGCCGTGTTGGAGGACACGGTCACATTCCATTCGCTCGGCATGGTGGTCATCGACGAGCAGCACCGCTTCGGGGTGGCGCAGAGGGCGAGGATGTGGCGCAAGAATTACAACCCTCCGCACGTCCTCGTGATGACTGCCACGCCTATTCCCCGCACGCTGGCGATGACGTTGTACGGTGATTTGGACGTTTCGGTCATCGACGAACTGCCGCCGGGGCGCAAGCCGGTCAGGACCATACACCTCTACGACACCAAGAGGGACGCACTCTATCGCTCGGTGCGTCAGCAGCTGGAGGAGGGGAGGCAGGTCTATTTCGTCTACCCCCTCATAAGCGAGAGCGAAAAAATCGATTTGAAAAACCTTGAGGCGGGCTATGAGCAAGTCCGCAACGCCTTCCCCGACTACCAGGTGTGCAAAGTGCACGGGCAGATGAAACCGGGCGAAAAGGACGAGCAGATGCGCCGTTTCGTCTCGCGGGAATGTGCCATCATGGTCGCTACGACCGTCATCGAGGTCGGTGTCAACGTGCCAAATGCTTCTGTCATGGTGATTGAGAACGCAGAGCGTTTCGGGCTGTCGCAGCTGCACCAGTTGCGCGGGCGTGTCGGGCGGGGTGCCGACCAGTCGTTTTGCATACTCGTGACCAAATTCAACCTGTCGGAGGACACGCGCCGCCGCATACAGATCATGGTGGATACCAACGACGGCTTTGAAATAGCGGAAGCCGACCTCGCAATTCGTGGTCCAGGCGACCTCGAAGGCCTGAGGCAGAGCGGCATGGCGTTTGACCTCAAGATAGCGAACCTCGCACGCGACGGGCAGATCCTCCAACTGGCGCGCGACGCTGCCCGCTCAGTCGTGGACGGCGACCCCGACTGCAACGCCCCTGCCAACGCACTGCTCTGGCGCGAGGTGGAACGCCGCCGCCGCGACACCCTCGACTGGTCGTCGATAAGTTGAATGCCACCGCCGCGATGCCTTTTGTAAGTGCGACTTACAAAGGTTGTAAGTGTGACTTACAAAGATTGTAAATGCGACTTACAAAGCACCCCATGGCGGCAAGCTCCGCATGGTGTGTTTGTAAGCACCGCATACACCGTCAGCCGGCGTGCATTGCCTCTCCAGCAAGCGCGGCACACCAATCGTTGCGCGGTCGTGCGGCACTGGCACGGGCGTAAACCGATTTTGTGGTGGGGAGCGGCTGCATTTGATTACATTTGCAACGTTTAACGTAAAACCAAGGATATGCAAGATCACATCACCGGCACTCATCCGCTGGAGCAATTCATCCATTGTCCCAAGTGCGGCGGCGCATTCGTCGTCAACAACTGGAAGTCCAAGCGTTGCACGGCGTGCGGATTCAAATACTATTTCAACCCGTCGTCTGCCACTGTCGCCCTCGTGACGGACGGGCTGGGAGGCCTGCTCGTCAGCACCCGGGCAAACGAGCCCGCCAAGGGGACTTTGGACTTGCCGGGCGGATTCGTGGACATGGACGAGACGGCGGAGGAAGGTGTTGCGCGCGAGGTGATGGAGGAGACTTCGTTGCGTGTGACGGAGGCGCGTTACTTGTTTTCGCTGCCCAATATATATGTGTATAGCGGTTTCACGGTGCATACGCTCGACATGTTCTTCCGCTGTCGTGTCGAGGATCTTTCGCCGTTGGAGGCGCATGACGACGTGGCTGCGCTGAGGTTCATCCCTTTTGACGAAATCAATCCCGACGACTTCGGTCTGCAATCCATCAGGCGCGGGTTGGAGTTGATCAAGGCGAAAGGGTTGTTGCGATGAAGGCGCGGGTCTTGTCGTTTGCCGTCGCTCTCTGCGTGCTGTGCGGTGCGGTGCACGGCCAGGGGTGGGACGTGACGGCACTTAGGAAAGTCAATGGCTGGGACACGCCTTTTGCGCGTAAGTTCAGCAAGGGTGTGTCTAATTCCATATACGCCGTCGGTGCCGCCGTCCCGCTGTCGATAGGGATAGCCTCGTTGGTCAAGCGCGACAGCAAGCTCATGGGGGACGCGATCTTCATAGGCACGAGCATGGTCGAGGCGGCTGCTTTGACCTTTGCGGCAAAGGAAGTGGTCGGGCGCGAGCGTCCTTTTGACCGTTGGCCCGGGATGGTCGTGCGCCGTGAGGATGTTGGCAGCAAGTCTTTCCCCTCGGGGCACACGGCGATGGCCTTTTCGTTGGCCACGTCGCTTTCGTTGCGCTATCCCAAGTGGTATGTCATCGTCCCGTCGGCACTCTGGGCAACGTCGGTCGGCATCTCGCGGATGCAGTTGGGAGTCCATTACCCCAGCGATGTCATTTCGGGTGCGCTCATCGGCGTGGGCGTTGCTTTTGCCAATGTCTACGTCAACCGCTGGCTCGACCGTCTCATCTTCCCCGAGAAGAAGCCGCGCCGTTTCTTCGCCTACTGACCGTGCCGAGGGGTCGCCTTGCGGTGTGGTGGCTGTGGGGGTTGTATTAAAATATACAATTATTTATTAAAACGCTCCCTGGGATAGGAAGAAGTTTTACTTTTGTGAAAGCGAATCGGGCTTTCACATCGGGAGCAACGATGAAAGACACAAGCAATGAGGAAATTATATCTGATTACTTTCGCATCCGAGAAGCAGAGGGGCAGCATCTCTGACAGGCACAAGGAGTTGCTGGATTTGTTGAAGACGCAATATGAGGTCAACCTTGTCAACATCCGCAACGTGGACCAAATCCCGAAGGATGAGTTGAAATTGATATTCATCACCAGCCGCTACATTGAGCAGCAGATTGTCAACCACTACGAATCACTGCCTCACCCGCTGTTGCTCCTGACCGACGGCTACAACAATTCGCTTGCTGCGGTCATGGAGATAAAAGCATGGGCAAACAGCCAATCAATCAAAGCCAAGTTGCTGTACAGCGAAGACGAGTCAATCATCAACCGCATCGATACCATATACAAAGTGCACAGCGCGTTGTGCCGCTTGCGTGGCCGCAAGATAGGCGTTGTCGGCACTCCTTGCCCCTGGCTCATTTCGAGCAGTGTCAACTACCTCCTGGCGCAAAGGCGGTGGGGCATCGAGTACGTGGATTTGCCTGTCGAGGAAGTGCTTGCCGAGTATGCCAATGTGACCGACGACGAGGTGGGCGAGATGGCGGCGGAGATAGCCGGCAATGCCCGCACGTGCATCGAGGCGACACCGGACGACTTGCTCAATGACATGAGAGCCTACAAGGCTTTGCGCCGCCTCGTTGACAAGCACAGGTTGGATGCACTGACCATCAACAACAACAAATTCATCGAGGAGGCAGGGACTTCGACCTGCGTCGCCTTGTCACGCCTAAACGATGACGGCATCCCGGCGTGCGGTGAGAGCGATCTGCAAAGCATCTTCACCGCGCTGGCGATGAAGGAATTGACGGGCGAGATCCCGTTCATGGGCAATGTCTCGGCCATTGACACGAGGGCTAATGCAATAGTGCTCTCCTACTGTTCGGTGGGGACAAAATTTGTCGATGGCAACTATTCCATACGCAGCCATTACGAATCGGGCGAGAGTGTGGCGGTCGAGGGCTATATGCCTGACGGCAACAAGGTGACAATGGTCAAGTGCGGTGGTGAGAGCCTTGACGAATACTTCGCAGCTTCTGGCATCACCATTGCGCATGAGCACAAGGAACGTTGCTGCCGCACGCAGATAAAGGTAGGTCTCGACACGCCGGTGTCCTACTTCACAGACAGTCCTGTCGGCAATCATCACCTGCTTGTCCGTGGGGATTATGAGGAACTGGTCAACGCTTTCTTTGAGAGTGCCAGTTGCAAGATGATAAACGAATCGTGGCAACGTCTCGGGTTGTAGTGGCTTATGGGCAGACGCAAAGCATCAAATAGCAACAAAGGCGGCAGGCTGGTGACATTGGCGTTGCTCGCCGTCGCCGTGGCTCTCGTCGTGGCGATGAAAGCCAATCCGGGCAGCAACCCAGTTGACAGTGTTAAAGCTACTGTCTCTCAGGTGGCGGACGGGGTGGCATCGCTTGCTGCCTCTGACGTCAATGTGACAGAGGAGGGAATTTGCCAAGCCGGGCAATCACAAACATCGCCTGTCGCTTACAAGGATTTGGAAGTGACCATCGTCCCCAAGGGAACACGCAACGAGCTGGTGCGCCACACGGGCTACGTGGTGTCGCACAATTCCAAATGGAAGATTCCTAACTGGGTGGGCTACGAGCTGACGCGCCGCGAGGTTGCAGGCACCAATCCGCGTAATGATGCTTTTGCTCCTGACCCGGATGTCCGTGGGCACAAGGCGGAGCTTGCCGACTACAAGGGGGCGGGCTACGACCGTGGGCACATGGCACCAGCCGCTGACATGAAATGGAGCAAGAAGGTGATGCGTGAATCATTCTATCTTAGTAATATGTGCCCACAGAATCCATCGCTCAACCGTGGAGACTGGAACGATTTGGAGGAGGTGGTGCGCAAATGGGCAAAGCGTGACAGCGCAATCGTCGTCGTGTGCGGTCCGATAGTCTCCAAACGTCCCGTGACGATAGGCCATGGGAAAGTGGCTGTGCCAAAGGCATTCTTCAAGGTCGTCCTTTCACCTTATGCCAAACATCCATCTGCCATAGGCTTCATCATGCCAAATGAGAAGGGCAACAATCCGCTGCGCTCCTATGCAAAGTCGGTGGATGATGTCGAGCAGGCTACTGGTTTCGACTTCTTTTCATCATTGCCGGACAGTGTGGAGACGGTTGTCGAGTCGCATTATGACCTGAAATATTGGAATCTGTGATGCATCCCAAAAAGAGAAACATTGCCATAATTGCCTCCGTGCTCGCCTTGCTGGCGGCCGTGGCAATCATCGGTGCGTGTGCCGTCCTTGCACCAGCATTGCCCGAGGGGCGCACTTTGGAAGTTTTTGTTGACGGTGATGACAGCATCGACTCCTTGCGCACGAGGCTGGATGACAGCATGGAGCCGTTGCCGGCTTGCGGCTTGTCGATGCTTTGCAAATTGCGCGGGATGTCTCCACGCACTGGGCATTATGTGTTGGACAGTGGCGACAATGCCTTGTCTGTTTATCGTAAGTTCAGGAATGGTCTCCAGCAGCCAGTGAGGCTCGTCGTGCCGTCAGTGCGCACGACAGGACAATTGGCAGGCAGGCTTTCACGTCAGTTGATGGTTGATTCGGCGGCAGTGGTTGAAGCACTCGGTGATTCGGCAGTTTGCTCAAAATATGGCTTTGCTCCACAAACGGTGATGGCGATGTTTGTGCCAAACACCTATGAGGTCTACTGGGACATGAGCGTCGAGAAACTCCTTGCGAGGATGCGCCGTGAGTACGATGCTTTTTGGAACGAGGAGAGATGCAGCCGCGCAGCTTCGGTAGGGTTATCCAAGTTGGAAGTATCCATCCTGGCATCGATAGTGGATGAAGAGACTGCCGTTGACGATGAGAAACCGACAATCGCCGCACTCTACCTCAACCGTCTCCGCCGCTCAATGCCATTGCAGGCGGATCCTACGGTCAAATATGCTGTCGGTGATTTCACTCTGCGCCGTATCCTTCACAAGCACCTCGCGGTCGAGTCGCCCTATAACACCTACCTCAACGTTGGTTTGCCGCCTGGTCCGATACGCAATCCCTCTGTCTCCGGACTGGATGCGGTGCTTGCTGGTGAGAGGAACAATTACCTGTACATGTGTGCCAAGGAAGATTTCTCAGGGCGGCACAACTTTGCATCGACCCTTTGGCAGCACAACGCCAACGCGGCACGTTACCGCAGGGCGTTAGACAGGCGTGGCATCCGCTGAAGTCCTGTCGTGCCGTGGCTGCGCTGCTCGTCTCCCCTTAGGACTGGAAGAAACGTTTGCGCCTTGTCCGTTGCTTGTCGTGCTTGGGTGTCGCGGTGTTGAGCTCGGGGTAACTGATGCGGGTGTGGTACATGATGCGCAACTTCTCCTTGAACACCGCTTTCACAATGTCGATGTCCTTGAATGTGATGGGGCATTGTTTGAAGAACCCGTCTTGCAGTTGCCCGTCCACGATTTTGTCAACGAGGTTGCTGATGCTTTGCTCCGTATATTCCTTAAGACTCCTTGAAGCTGCCTCCACTGAGTCTGCCATCATCAGGACGGCTTCCTCTTTTGTCCCGGGGTTTGGTCCAGGATATGTGAAAGCCTCTTCGTTGACTGGCTCGCCTGGATGCTCGTTCTTGTAGGAGATGTAGAAGTACTTCGTCTTGCCCGTCCCGTGATGTGTCGAGATGAACCGTTTGACAGATTCGGGCAGATTGTACTTGTCCGCCAGCTTGAGACCGTCATACACGTGGTTTATCACTATTTGCGCGCTTTGTTCGTATGGGAGCTGGAGGTGCGGGTTGACCCCGTTTTGGTTTTCGGTAAAGAATGCAGGGTTTTTCATCTTTCCGATGTCGTGGTAGAGTGCCCCCGTCCTGACGAGCTGGGCGTTGCCGCCTATCCTGAGGACTGCCGCCGCAGCGAGGTTGGACATCTGCATTGAGTGCTGGAACGTCCCTGGTGCTGTCTCCGACAATTCGCGCAGCAGCTTGTTGTTGGTGTTTGACAGCTCGACAAGTGTGACGTTGGAGGTGAAACCAAAAATCTTTTCAAACATGAAGAGCAGTGGGTAGGCGAAAAGCAAGATGACACAATTGGCTGTGAAATAGATGAGGCGATGGTAGTTCACCCCGTCGAAGCTCCCTTCTGCAAGCGTCTCGATGCCGATGTAGGTTGCCACGTAGGCGACAAACACTATGAACGCCGTGCGGAACAGTTGTGACCGCTGTGACAACTCACGCAACGAATAGACTCCAGCGAGTCCCGCAACGAATTGAAGGGCGATGAACAAGAACTGGTTGGGCATACTCAGTGAGCAGATGAGTACATTGACCAGATTTAATGTGACGGCTGTCCGAGAGTCGTAGAACACGCACACCATTATCGGTACGATGGCAAACGGGATGGCAAATCCGTACTCAGGAGAGTATTGCCCCGTCACAAAACACGTCAGGAGGTTTGACACCACCAACGCACCCCATAGCAGCAGGATTTTCCTGTTTTCCCTGAGATACTCGGGACGGTAGATGACAAGGTAGGCGAAAAAGCACAGCACCACTACAAGCACATACAGCGTCTGTCCGAAAATCATAGTGTAGATAGGGCGGTTGGTGTCGTAACGTTTCAACGATTCCACTTCCAGAGACTTGAGGATGTTGTAGGTGGTCTCGTTGACTATCTCGCCACGGTCAATGATCTTCTGTCCCTTGAGCATCTTTCCCACGGCAGGCGAGACTGTCGAGAGCAGTTCGTTGCGTTCCGCTGCCGACCGCACTGTGTCTGCCACAAGGTTGGGAGCGATGAAGTTGTTGATGTTGCACGCTCTCGCAACCTGCGCCGCGTGTCGGTTGCTTGGGTCGCTTGCTATGCGCGAGTAGGCACGTTTCTCTGTCAGCAGGTCATCAATGTCAATCTTCACGGCAGTGTTGCCGCGTACCACGTAGATTGACCGCACGCTGTCGCGGCGCAGTCTATCCAATTCTTCCGCAGACATTATGCCTTCACCATAGACCGACCTCAGCCCGCTGGCGATGGCTTCCCTCGTACGTGGAGCAGCGGACAAAGGCGTGAGAGAAGTCTTGCACGAGTCATCAAATGCCCGTGCGAATCCATCGCCGACACTCGCGTCGATGACATAGTAGGGGCAGAACGCCCGTAGCACGCTGTCCTGCTCAGCTTTGAGCCGCTTGCTGCCTTTGTAGATTGGGAAGTCAAACTCGGCTGTCAAAAGCCCGTATCTCCACGGGTTGCCCAGCGAGAACTCATAGTTGAACTTCTTTTCCCTAGGCAACATCCACACGATGAGACCGACGACGACAATGAGCGTCATTGCCCGATATGCAAGTTTGAGTATGACTTTCTTTCTATTGCTCAAGTTGTTCATATACAATCACGTTTACGGGCGCAAATTACGAAAAATTATGTGAAAGCATTCTCGCCTCACGCGAAGTTTGCTGTCTGATGCTGCATAACCTATGTATTATAGTATGTCGTAGGCGCATCATAGTCTACTGTGCTACATATCCTGCGGAGCATTGGCATTGCGTAAGCAAAAGCTACCTTTCTTGATGCCATGACGTATGGGGTACTGTATCCCTTGGACGAATAAACACTGTCTAATAGGGAACGTATGTCATTGTTATAAAGGATTATTATGGCGTGCCTGGTGGCATTCGTGCCAGATTCACGGCATCCACTCTGAGATTCCATCAGTGCGGTGCGTCTCGTGCCAGGCAAGCATCTCGGGGAGAGTCCGTACTCCGTAGACCATCACGGCGCGGCAATAGTCTATGCCCATGATGTGCATGGTCTCCGGGGTTTGGCATTTGAGGCGGATGATTGCTTCCCTGGTCTCGTCAGTCAGTGCGGCGCGGATGCGTTCGGCCACTTGCTCAAAGTGCCCCTCCCAACGGGAGCCATGACGGATGTGCATCATGTCGATTTGCCAGAGGCGTGACTCGTCGTCTTCGTACCAGAGATGCCACTCGATGCATTCGTCCTCAGCGGCAAGGAGATTGTTGCATTCCGCTCTCTTGAAGCCTGGCGCGGCCGCTATCGCAGAGATTGCGCGGAAACTGTCCGCCACATCCACTGGTGATGAGTAGATGTGGAAGTCGATGTCAAGATGTTTGGCGAGCAGTCCAGTGGAAAGAGAACCTACAAGGTGTGCTTCTGCTCCTATGTTTTCCCATGCTTTAATGATGCCAAGGTTGGCAACTATCTGGTGTGCCTTGCGTTGGTTGCTCTCGGCGATGAGGGTGTAGTTGTCTTGCATTGCTGGTGTCTTTTGTTCTTGAGTGAAAATAAATCCGGCGCAAACCGTAAGGCTTGCGCCGGATTGTCGGTTGGTTGCCCCTTTGTCCCTGCAAACGTGCGCTACTGTCACGGTTGATGCAGGATGCGGGTCAGTTCATTGTCGCCTGCGTGATGTCTGCCAGTTCGTCAGTGATGGCTTGTTGACGGCGTTTGTTGTAGGTTACAGAGAGCTCGTCAAGCAGTTCACTGGCATTGTCACTCGCCGTCTGCATGGCAATCATCCTTGCCGCGTGCTCAGCTGTCGCGCTGTCGGTCAACGCCTCGTAGAAGAATATGCGCAATGCATACGGTATCAACGCTCGCAGCATCTCGGCAGCCCCGGGCTCGAATATGTAGTCTGCTGCTGTTTCTCCCTTGGTTGCTCCTTCGGCAAGGTCTGACACCGCAACCGGCATCAGAGTGTAGTGCTTTGGGGCTTGGTGTCCCATCGAGAAGAAATGGTTGTGTACCATCACAATCCTGTCTGTTTCACCTGATGCGTAGGAGGACATGAGCTGCTCGGCGCATTGTGCCGATTTGCCATAGTCCAATGCAGAGCCGAGACGCACGTAGTCGGTGCATGACGCATAGCCTGCTTTGCGCACTGCCGCCGCCATCTTCACGCCGATTGGCCAGACGGTTATCTGACTAAAGCCTTCAGCACGGAGAGACTCGATGGTTTGTTCAAGTTCGCGGATGGCGTTGTGATTGAACGCACCGCAGAGTGAACTGTCAGATGCTATTGCAACTACCGTAGCTGTACGGCGTTCTTTGTGGTCGGCGGTGAGGGGTGATGCGACTGCCAACTCTGGGTCAGAGCAGGCAGCAGAGGCTATCTGCGAGAGCACTGCCTTGTAGGAGGCGAGTGCTGTCGCCGTTGCTTGTACGCGGTGGAGCTTGGCCGAAGCAATCATCTTCATCGCCGAAGTGATTTTCAACGTCCCTTCGACCGACTGGATACGTGTCTTTATCTCTTTTAGCGATGGCATGGCATTCAGGCTTTGGCTGTTAATGTCATCGTCACACGTGTGGCAGCGTCCTCGATTGCCTTGGTCACATTGTCGTCAAGTACGCCGGCACGGAGCTTGTCAAACACTCCTGTTGGTTCGAGTTGGCGGAACAGCCCTTGCTCAAAGTCGTTGACTTGGCTTATTGCCACGTCGCGTAGCAGTCCGTGTGTACCGCAGTAGAGGATGGCAATCTGCTTTTCCACAGGCATTGGTGAGTACTGTGGCTGGACAAGCAAGCGTGTGTTTTTTCTTCCCTGGTCGAGCACGGCCGCCGTAACAGGATCCATGTCACTGCTGAAGCGTGAGAATGATTCAAGTTCGCGGTATTGTGCTTGGTTTATCTTCAACGTTCCTGCCACTTTCTTCATGGCTTTTATCTGTGCGCTGCCACCCACACGTGAGACTGATATTCCCACGTCGATAGCTGGGCGGTTGCCTTGGTTGAAGAGGTTGGTGTCAAGGAAGATCTGCCCATCGGTGATTGAAATCACATTTGTGGGAATGTAGGCTGACACGTCACCCGCTTGTGTCTCGATGATTGGCAGAGCTGTCAGTGAGCCACCGCCGCAGACCTTGCCTCGCAGTGACTCGGGCAGGTCATTCATCTGCTTTGCAACTTCATCTTGCGCTATGATTTTCGCTGCCCTCTCAAGCAGCCTGGAGTGCAGGTAGAAGATGTCGCCAGGATATGCTTCGCGGCCTGATGGGCGGCGGAGAATCAATGACACCTCACGATATGCCACAGCTTGTTTGGAGAGGTCGTCATAGACCACCAAGGCGTGACGTCCTGTGTCGCGGAAGTATTCGCCGATGGCAGCCCCTGCGAAAGGTGCAAAGTATTGCAATGCCGCAGGGTCGGCTGCTGTTGCCGCCACCACGACTGTGTAGTCCATTGCCCCGTGTTGGCGCAATGTCTCGACAAGTGATACGACGGTTGATGCTTTTTGACCGACTGCCACGTATATGCAGTAGATTGGGTCGCCAGCCTCGTAGCGGCTGCGTTGGTTGATGATCGTGTCTATGGCGATTGCCGTCTTGCCTGTCTGGCGGTCGCCAATGATGAGCTCGCGCTGGCCACGGCCGATAGGGATCATGGAGTCGATAGCCTTGATGCCTGTCTGCAATGGTTGGTTGACTGGCTGGCGGAAAATGACACCAGGCGCTTTGCGCTCCAATGGCATCTCCGTCATCTCTCCCTCGATAGCTCCCTTGCCGTCGATGGGATCACCCAATGGTGTTATCACACGGCCCATCAGTGCCTCGCTTACATTTATTGAGGCAGTGCGTTTGGTGCGATGCACGAGGTCGCCCTCCTCGATCTGATCCGTAGGACCGAGCAGGACTGCACCAACGTGGTCTTCCTCCAAGTTCATTACTACGGCCCTCATGCCGTTGTCGAACTCGAGAAGTTCGTTTGCCTCGGCATTTCCCAGACCGTAGATGCGCACCACGCCGTCATTGACTTGCAAGACAGTTCCTACTTCCGAGTACTTGGCAGACAAGTCTACGTTTTGCAGCTCGGACAGCAGTATTTGTGAAGTCTCTGATGGTTTTAGTTGTTCTTTATTCATAAGTTAACCTAAACGATTCTGTTTGTAGATTGGCTGAACGTCCGTTTCAAGCGGGCTATTTGTGTCGAAATGCTTGCGTCAATCATGACATCGCCTATGCGGAAAATGAAGCCGCCAATCAATTCGGGACGTACTTCCTTGCGTATGCGCACTTCGTTGTCATTGTCTTTTTGCGCGAATGCCGCCACTCGTCTGACGAATGTTTCCTCGACAGGTGTGGCAGTAGTAAGGACGGCCTCGCAGATGTTGTGCCGTTCCTTGTACAATGACTGGAACGAAGAGAGCATGAACTCAAGGTACGTCTCCCTGTGATGGCGGATCACGAGTTGTATGAAATCGTCAAGCGCACTGCACATCGGTTGCTTGAATGCCTGTTTAAGCATTGCCGACTTTGCATCGCCACGCAAGATAGGGGAGGAGAGTGCTTGGCGTAGCCGTTTGTCGCTTTTCATCAAGTCAAGCAATTTTCCAGCTTCGTCAAATGTGCGGTTCTCCTCGTCGCGTTGCACTGCGCAGTCGGCCAAGGCTGTTGCATAACGGCGTGCTATGACTCCTAAGTACATTGCTTACTTCTTGTTTGTTTGGTTCTGCAACTCATCTATGAGCCTTCCGTCAAGCAATGTCTGCGCGGCAGAGTCTGGCAACTGGGCGCGGAGCATCTTCTCCGAGACAGCTATTGCCAGCAAAGCCACCTGCTGACGTGCATCGCGCAGGATTGCTTGCCGTTCAGCTTCCGCACGGTTACGGGCTTCAGTCATGAGACGCTCTCCCTCGACATCGGCTGCCTTGCGTGCGGCTTGCAGCAGTTGCTCGCGGGTCTCGGCGACCTCTTTAAGCATTTGCGCACGTTGCTGCTCGGCTTCCGTTAGGAGTTGACGCACTTTTTCCCCAGTTTCAGCGACCTGCTTTTCTGCCGCGTGGGCGGCATCAAGCGACGAGTCGATGAACTTCTTGCGGGATTCGATGGCGCGGAGTATCACGGGGAAGCCAAATTTTGCTACCACGATGAATACAACGCCAAATGCGATGACCATCCAAATCAGAAGCCCTGTTTCTGGTTGTAAAAGTCCCATGTCCCGATTACTTTGATTCTATTATAGAGCCAAGAAGCAGACGACGACAGCAAACAGTGCCACACCTTCGACCAGAGCCGCGATGATAATCATATTCGTACGAATCTTGTCAGCGGCCTCAGGCTGGCGGCCGATAGCTTCCATGGCCGACTGGCCGATTTTACCGATACCGAATCCAGCACCAATAACTGCCAAACCTGCGCCTATTGCTGCGCCGATAGCTCCCAATACTGATAAGTCCAACATAGTTCTAAATGTTTTTAATGTTTAAATTTCGAGTTTATTGTTTTATTCTTGTTCTGTTTCTTGTTTACCTTCTTGTGCCAGTCCGATGAACACTGCCGATAACATCGTGAATACGTATGCTTGCAAGAATGCCACCAACAGCTCAAGGCAGTTCATGAATATCGAGAAAGCCACGGACACCACAGTCATTGACCCGTTGATTACCGGTCCGAGGCTCGCCGTCACGAATATGACACAAGTGAGGCTCAGGATCACTGCGTGTCCTGCCATCATGTTGGCGAATAGACGAATCATCAACGCAAACGGCTTGGTGAAGATGCCCACAAGCTCAATCACTGGAATGATAGGAACTGGCGCTTTCAACAATATCGGAAGTTCCGGCCAGAAGATGTCTTTCCAGTAGTGTTTACTGCCAAATAGATTGACCATCAAAAACGTTGCCAATGCCAAAACGAACGTGACCGCTATGTTGCCAGACACGTTGGCACCGCCAGGGAAAAATGGTATGAGCCCCATCAGGTTGTTGAGCAGTATGAAAAAGAATACTGTCAGCAGGTAGGGCGCAAACCGTCTGTAATTCGGTCCGGCGCATGGCTTTATCAAGTCGTCAAGCAGGTAATCGACAACCATTTCAATCAATCCTGCCAGCCCTCGCGGTGCTTCAGCATCAACCTTGCGGCGGCGGTAGGCGCGTGCGGCTCCCATGACCAAGGCTATTACGATGATGCTGTTGATGAGCAATGCTGCAACTGTCTTTGTTATTGATATGTCAAATGGTCTTGTCTCGCTGCCGTCAGCTTGGATTTCGACCACTTTGCCAGCATATTCCCCGTCTTCAGCCAGTCTGAAGCCTTCAAACTCAGTTCCTCCGTGCAACCGCGATGATGAGAAGCAGTGCCAGCCGCTTGTCTTGCTGTGTACGATGACGGGCAGTGGTATGCTGATGTGATGGTCTCCGACGGTGGTGATGTGCCATTCGTAGCTATCTCCGAGGTGTTCGAGCACAATCTCCTTGGTGTCGATTTCACCGCCTTCACTTCCGGCGGCGAAAATCGGCAGGCATACGACCAGCAGCAGAAGTGTTATCAGTCGTTTCATCGTTCACTTCCCTCCATTTCCACACACACTTCAACATTGTCGTGCAGCACACGGGCAAATCCGCTGCGGATGTCCAGCCGTTCCTCCTTGCCTTGTGCCGAGTATATGATTTCCCCAGCGGTGAGCTGGGCGATGATCGGGGCGTGGCTGTGCAAGACAGTGAACGAGCCTTCGACCGAAGGCAGTGTCACGCTATCGACCTCGGTGCGGCAGGCTGTCTCTGACGGTGTGACTATTGTTAGAAGCATGATTGTTGTCTGAATGATGTTCTATGATAATGTTTCCTTTACTTCATCTTGGCCAGCATCTCCTCGCCCTTGCGGATTGCCTCGTCGATTGTCCCGACGTTGAGGAACGCTTGTTCAGGCAGGTAGTCCACTTCGCCATCGAGGATCATCTTGAATCCCTTGATGGTGTCCTCGATGTTGATCATCTGACCTTTCAACCCCGTGAACTGTTCAGCGACAGTGAACGGTTGCGAGAGGAAACGTTGCACACGGCGGGCACGGTTGACTGTCTGGCGGTCTTCGTCAGAGAGCTCGTCCATGCCGAGGATTGCGATGATGTCTTGCAACTCTTTGTTGCGTTGCAATATTTGTTTGACGCGTTGAGCCGTGTTGTAATGGTCTTCGCCAACGACATTCGGGTCGAGGATGCGCGATGAGGATTCCAGCGGGTCAACGGCCGGGTATATGCCAAGCTCGGTGATCTTGCGGCTTAACACCGTCGTAGCGTCGAGGTGGGTGAATGTCGTTGCCGGGGCAGGGTCTGTCAAGTCGTCGGCTGGCACATAAATCGCTTGTACCGAGGTGATTGACCCGTTCTTGGTCGAGGTGATGCGCTCCTGCATCTGCCCCATCTCCGTTGCGAGTGTCGGTTGGTAGCCCACGGCGGATGGCATACGGCCAAGCAATGCAGACACCTCCGAACCCGCTTGGGTGAAACGGAAGATGTTGTCTATGAAAAAGAGGATGTCGCGTCTTGCACCGTCCTTGCCGCCGTCGCGGAATGATTCAGCCACCGTAAGCCCCGACAATGCCACTGACTGACGTGCTCCTGGCGGCTCGTTCATCTGGCCGAACACGAGTGTCGCCTGTGATTTGGCAACTTCGTCGTAATCGACTTTCGACAAGTCCCACTTGCCTTCCTCCATGCTTTTCTTGAATTCGTCGCCATAGCGGATGACGCCCGACTCGATCATCTCACGCAGCAGGTCGTTGCCCTCGCGGGTGCGCTCGCCGACTCCTGCGAAGACAGAGAAACCG
Source organism: uncultured Bacteroidaceae bacterium (assembly GCA_944321635.1). GTDB lineage: Bacteria > Bacteroidota > Bacteroidia > Bacteroidales > Bacteroidaceae > Avibacteroides. The sequence goes on from CALULY010000001.1 coordinate 136,928, forward strand.
TTGTGCTTTTTGGCAATGTTGTTGATGAGCTCCATGATGAGCACCGTTTTTCCCACGCCGGCACCACCGAAGAGACCGATCTTGCCTCCCTTGACGTATGGCTCAAGCAGGTCGATGACCTTGATTCCGGTGTAAAGTACCTCCTGCGATGTCGAGAGCTCGTCAAATTTTGGAGGTTCGCGGTGGATTGGCGACTGGTGTGAGCGGTCGAGGTCGCGCATCCCGTCGATGCGGTCTCCCACCACGTTGAGCAGGCGTCCCTTGATCTGGTCGCCGACAGGCATCGAGATCGATTGCCCGTGCGCCACAGCTTCCATCTTGCGGCGCAGGCCGTCGGTCGAGTCCATGGCTATCGTGCGCACTGTGTGCTCCCCGATGTGTTGTTGCACCTCGACTGTCAAATCGCGGCCATCGTCGCGGCGGATGGTGAGTGCCTCGTGGATGGCCGGGAGCTGGCTCTTGTCAACCACTTCGGGGAAGTGTACGTCGACGACAGGGCCGATGATTTGGGATATATATCCTGTCTTCTTTTCCATATTTATTTATTATGTATTTTTTCTCTCAATTCCTTAAAACCGTCACAAAGTTACGAATCGTGCATTGCCGTTGATATTAAAAAAGCATAAGAACTCATGCCTCCGTGTTAATTGTCTTGCCCGGATGTCCTGAAGGTCGGAAATCATGTCCTGGAAGTAATGTCTTGCGACGTGCTGGCGCAGCCCCCTACCGTGCCTTTTGTCCCGGATGCCTGCCGTGCGGGCTCGGTGCGCCGTGCTTCCCATGCTTTTTTAAGGTTTCAACAAGTCAGCAGTGCCATCGTGCACATTTCACAATGATTAACATTGCGGTTGACAAAGGTAGTGAAATAATCTTTTGAAATGCAACAAAACGTGGCATGATATTTATTATTGTGAAAGGCTGCCCGTCTCCTTTCCCTACGCGTGGCAACCGCAGTCTTGAGATGACATTTTCCTCTCGTCTGACAAAAACCGGCAAAAGGTCTGGCGCAAACTTCCACAAGGTAGGACATAAACTTCCATTGGGTCTGACATAAAGTAAAAACAAAAGTTCTGTTTATATATTCAGAACTTTCGTTTATATAAACAGAACTTTTGAATATATAAACAAAACTTTTGAATGAACTTTATGTCCTGCTTGATTGCAGTTTTGGCCTGACATTGTTGAGGTTTTGGCCTGGCATCAGTGAAGTTCCAGTCCGGCGTGGCGCGGTCTTGTGCCAGCGGCAACAGGATTCAGGTCAGCCTGCATCGGCTGCAAGACGGCACGCGGGGTGATTTTGGGTGCTATGCCGTTGGTGTTTGTCGCCGTGTTGTTAATTTTGCCGGCAAACCATATTGATTATGATAAACTATCTGAAAAAGTTGTTTTCCGCCGGTGGTGGCGGCACTGCCGAGGGGAAGTCGAGGGAAGATGAGAAGAATTTTGACTTGTTGAAATATGACGGAATCCGTGCCATGCGGATGGGCAAGGCGGACTATGCAGAGAAATGCTTCGCCCGTGCGCTTGAGATCCGGGCGGATGCAGAGACTTTGCGTTGCCTGGCGTCGCTCTATGCCGGTACCGGGCGCGGTGGCGAAGCCGTCGAGGTGCTGACCCGCCTTGTCGAGGTCGAGCCCGATGCGGCCGATGTAATGGTGACGATGGCGGGGCTGCTCTATGCTGCTGACGACTATGACGGGGCACGCCGCCAGGCACAGGCGGCCTTGGCGGTCGATGAAGGCAATGCAGAGGCTCTCCTGGCTCTGGGCAAGGCCGACTGGAAACTTGGCAACGAACTGGAGGCCATAGCTGATTTGACGCGTGCGATAGGTGCGAGGGACGGTTATGCCGAGGCTGTGTTGACGCGTGCCGAGGTGCTTGCGGCGATGAGGCAGCCCACAGAGGCTCTGGCCGACATAGAGACAGCACTCGGCATCGATGGCGAGAACGAGCAGGCTCTGATGCTCAAGGGACGTTTGCTCGCAATGACGGGCGACGTGGCTGGGGCTTTGGCGGCATGGGATGCGCTGGTGGCGGTCAACCCGTTCAATTTTGATGCCTACGTCGCCAAGGCCGGGTTGCTCACAGACCAAGGCAAAGCGGCCGAGGCAGTGGCAGTCATCGACGAGGCTTTGGAACTTTCGTCTGCTATCCCGCAGCTTTACAAGGCGAGAGGCCGTGCGCGGCTTGCGCTCGGGGACAAGGACGGGGCGGCAGAGGACGTGCGCAAGGCTCTGGAACTGCGTCCCGAGGATGCCGTGAGCATCGACGGCAAATTCTCCAACAAGCCGATGGAGTTTGACAACATCGTCGGCATATTCAAATAAGGTATGATGCAGATCCGACCGATATGCCTCCCGAGGACTCCACGGGGCAAACTCCTCATCGCCGGGCCGTGCAGTGCCGAGAGCGAAGGGCAGGTGCTGGACACGGCGCGCCAGTTGGCGGCGATGGGTGTAAGGGTGTTCCGCGCAGGGCTTTGGAAGCCGAGGACGCGCCCAGGCTCATTTGAGGGAGTAGGGGAGGCAGGCCTTCCATGGCTCGCCCGTGCCAAAGAGGAGACGGGCATGATGACAGCAACCGAGGTCGCTAATGCCGAGCACGTGAGGCTTGCCCTTGATGCCGGCGTGGATGTGTTGTGGATAGGGACACGCACATCGACCAACCCGTTTGCGGTGCAAGAAATCGCTGACGCCTTGCGCGGCAGCGACGTGACTGTGCTTGTCAAAAACCCCATTGCCCCTGACACCGCGCTTTGGGCTGGCGCGATTGAGCGCATCTGGAATGCGGGCATCCGCAACATCGGTGCTATCCACCGGGGCTTCGGGGCGTACGGGCAAATGACCTACCGCAACCGTCCGCAGTGGGATGTCCCGCTCGAGTTGCACGGACGCTTGCCCGGGCTGAGCGTCATCTGCGACCCCAGCCACATAGCGGGCGACCGTCGCCTTGTGCATGAATTGTGCCAACAGGCGATGGATCTCAACATGGACGGGCTCATAGTGGAGGTGCACTCCAATCCGCAGGCGGCCATGAGCGATGCCAAGCAGCAATTGACCCCGGAAGAACTGGGGCAAATCATCAAGGCATTGGTGATAAACGACGCGGCGGGCAAGGTTGACGAGCAGATCAACATCCTGCGTGCCAAGATAGATGAGATCGACAACAACCTGATCGACTCCCTCGCACGCCGCATGGAGGTGGTTGCCGAGATTGGCAAATGCAAGAAGGCGCAAGGGCTGACGGTGTTGCAGGTTGAACGCTACAATGCCGTGCTTGCCAAGTGGAGGGCGATGGGTGTACGGCGCGGGCTTCCGGAGGATTTCATAGGGCATATATACGAACTGATCCATTCAGAAGCTGTCGCACGGCAGTTTGAGGCCGGCAGGGAGGATGCACGATGAGGTGGCATCCGCTGTTGGCTGTCGTCGTTGCCATGCTGGCAATGACGTCGTGTGTCACGCGCTATCACGTCAAGACGGAGGGAATGGCGCGGGTGCGCTACTACCGTTTCGCCCACAAGGACGTGCCTCGCGGCTTTGATGGCGCTTTGCTGGTGTTTGCGTCGGACTTCCATTACAAGAGCAAGTTCGGTGACAAGCGTTTGCATGGCACTGTCGAGACGATAAGGAGGATAAACCCCGACATCCTCATGCTCGGAGGGGACTACAAGGAGGAATGTGGCAACATACCTGCCCTCTTTGATGCTCTCGGCGGTTTGGATGTGCCTCTTGGAAAATATGCGGTGATGGGCAACAATGATTATGAGGAGTGCTATGGTGAAATTGCCGATGCCATGCGCCGCAACGGCATACGTTTGCTTGAACATGAGTGCGACACAATCGTCCGTGCCGGCGACCGCATCATCGTTGCCGGGGTGCGCAATCCATTCGATCCTGCCAACTTGCAGTCGCCGACACTGGGACTGGCTGATGATGACTTTGTGGTGTTGCTCGTCCACACCCCAGACTATGCGCAGGACAGTGACATTGCCAACACCGATTTGGTGCTGTCCGGGCACACGCACGGCGGGCAGGTGACGTTGTTTGGTTATGCTCCTGTCATTCCGTCAAAGTATGGCCAACGCTTCCGCACCGGGATGAAGCGTAACGATGACGGCATCCCGATCATCATCACCAACGGCCTCGGGACGTCGAGGAGGAATGTCCGAGCCTTCGCGCCAAGTGAAATAGTCGTTGTAGAACTGAGACGCGCGGCAGAAGAGTGAACATGAAAACAAAAGCTGCGGTCGGTAACGGCCGCAGCTTATATTATATATGGTATAGGAGTCTGCTCAGTTCTCAATCGTCATCTCGTCAATCAGCCTTTGGCAACCGCCGAGTTTGTCGATGATGAAGAGGACATACCTGATGTCAACGCCGATGCAACGTTGCAGGTCGTTGTCAAAGTGGATGTCACCGCTGAGGGATTCCCAGTTGCCGTCAAACGCGCAGCCGATGAGCCTGCCTTTGCTGTCAAGGATGGGCGAACCAGAGTTGCCACCGGTTATGTCGTTGGTGGTGATGAATGCGACCGGCATCCTCCCGTCAGGCATTGCATATTGCCCGAAGTCCTTGGCTGCATAGAGTTCCTTGAGCTTGTCGGGGACGACGAATTCGGGGTTCTCAGGATCTTCTTTCTCCATGACTCCGTCAAGCGTGGTGTAGTAGCCATAGTGCACCGCATCCATCGGGTCGTAGGACTTGACGTTGCCGTATGTGAGGCGGATCGTGAAGTTGGCATCAGGCGCGGATGGCAAGTTCTCGTAGGCTTGTTTCATCTCGCACAGCCCACGGATGTAGGTCTTGTGGGGAACTGCCAACGTCTCTTCCATCTTTGCCATAAACGCGCTGATGTTAATCAAGTTGTTGGACATCGATTTGCTGAAGCGATAGCCGAGGTCTTTGTTCAACGCCTTTTCCGATGGTTTCTTGAGGAACTTGGCAAGGTTGTCCCTGTTGCTGAAGATGGATCTGGCATAAAGGTCGTCGATGAACTTGTCGTAGTCGCCCTTGTATTCATTCTCTACTATGTCGTAGAAGTCCGGTTTGCTGCTTCCAGCCAGTTTGGCATAGAGCGGGAGGACGGCTTTGGCCACTTGCTTGTCTACGCCGTGGTCATAGTCTTTGTTGTGGATTTGGTCATAAACGACATCGAGTTTCGCCTTTGCGCCCTCAAACTGGTCTTCATCGCCTGCCTCTTTTGCCCTGATGAGTTCATCAAGGAGCTGGGACGGGGTGCGGAATTCCACTGCCATGAAGGTTTCGATGCCGCAAGTCCACAAATAGGTCATTTCTGTCGCCTCTTTGATGTGGCTGTCTATCTCATTGACCACGGTCTTGTAGGCATCATTGCCTTGCTCGTTGGCAAAACGGGCGAAATCCTTCTCCTGCTGGTCCTTTTGTTCGAGCACTTTGTTGTCGATGATGGCCTTGTTCATTCCGATGGCGTTTTTCCAATAGTTGCTTGATGAGGCGAATTTGCTTGCATACTGTATACGCACCTTGTCACTTGCCGCCATCACATCACGGAGGACATTGAGCCTTGCATCACGGATAGCGATGCGGGGTTCGTTTTCCGAACTCATCATCATCTCCACTTCGCTGCGTGTCAAGTAACGGCTTGTCGAGCCAGGGAAGCCCATGATCATGGCATAGTCGCCCTCCTCGTAGCCGCCAAGCGATATTGTCAGATGCTTGTCCGTCTTAAGCGGAACGTTGTCCTCGGAGTATTCGCAAGGTTCTCCGTCGGCATTGGCGTAAATCCTGAACACCGAGAAGTCGCAGGTGTGACGCGGCCACATCCAGTTGTCGGTCTCACCGCCGAATTTGCCTATGCTCGACGGGGGAGCGGCGACCATGCGGATGTCCTCATACACCTTTATGTAGAACATATAGTACTTGTTGCCGGCGTAGAACGGGAGCAACTCGGTCACGATGCCGGGTTTGCCTTTGTATTCGCTATTCTCATAAAGTTCTTTCCGCAGGTTGTCCAGGAATACATAGTCCAACGACTCGCTTTCGGTGATTTGCCCGCTCTGGATCCTGTCGTTGACGATGCCGGTGACATCGACGATCTTGTCGATGAATCTGAACTCCAATCCCGGGCAAGGCAGTTCATCCTCCATTGTCTCCGCCCAGAACCCGTCTGTCAAGTAGTCGTGCTCGACAGAACTGTGCTGCTGGATGGATTCATATCCGCAGTGGTGGTTCGTGAGAATCAACCCCTGGCCGGAGATAATCTCCCCTGTGCAGCCGCCGCCGAATATTCCAACAGCGTCTTTCAATGCCACCCCTCCAGGGTTGTAGAGGTCGTTGGCGTTGAGTTCGAGCCCGGCCTTTTGCATGAGCTCGATGGAGTTCTGCTCTTCCATCATCTGCAAAAGCCACATCCCTTCGTCGGCCTGCGCCGCCCCCGTGAACATGAGGGCGAGTGCAATCAATCTTACTTTCAGTTTGTTCATTTCGATATTGTTTAGTTAGTGGTTTTGCTGTTTGTTCCCGCTCTCCTTGAGCCAGCGCATGACGTTGGCGGGTGGGCGGTTGTTTGCGTATTCGTTTTTCATGTAATCCATCGTCGGGGCAGCGTGCTTGAAAAACTTGCGATAGCCTGCGCAGAGATAGTTATGCCCCTTCTCTCCGTCCTTTGAGGTGGCAAAGCGGTTGCGCGGGCATTCACCGTGGCAGGCGAACAACCATTGGCACTCGCGGCACTGTCGTGTGAGCTTGCCCTCCTTGATGGATGCAAAATCCTTTTGCTTGCTGCTGAACATCATCTCTATCAGTGTCGAGTGGTGGATGTTCCCCAACTTGTATTCAGGGAACACGAAGTGGTCGCACGAGTAAACGTCCCCGTTGTGCTCCATCACAGCAGCGTGGCCGCATTGGCGTGCCAAGGAACAGACACCGGGTTCGACACCGACCCAGTTGGCAAGGGTGCTGTCAAACATCTGCACGAAGTAAGTTCCTACATCCTCCTTTATCCACTCATCGTACACGCCGCAAAGGAAGTCCCCCCATTGCTCCGGGCGCACGGAGAACGCGGCCAATTCGCCCGTCTCCTCCGACCCGTAGTGCAGCAGCTTGCCATCGCTGGAATATCTCTCCACGATGGGAGTGAACTGGATGTAGTGGCATCCCGCCTCGCGGAAGAAGTGGTAGAACGCGGCAGGTTCGTCAGCATTGGCCGAGTTGACGGTTGCCATGACGTTGAACTCCACGTTGTGCCTTTGCAACATCTCGATGCCGCGCATCACTTGCCCAAAGCTTGAGCCGCCGCGTGCGTCGTGCCTGAATCGGTCGTGCATCGCCTGTGTCCCGTCGATGGATATGCCGACCAGGAAGCCGTTGTCATGCAGGAACCGGCACCACTCGTCAGTCAGCAATGTCCCGTTGGTCTGGATGCTGTTCTCGATGTGGCGGCCGCCGGCATATTTGCGTTGCATCTGCAATGCTTTGCGGTAGAAGCTGACTGGACGCATCAGCGGCTCGCCGCCATGCCATGTGAACATCACCGAGGGCGTGGTCTGGCACTCGATGTAGGAACGCACAAACCGCTCCAGCGTGCTGTCGTCCATCATCATGGGACGTCCAGCTCCGCGATAGAGGGATTTCTTCTCAAGGTAATAGCAGTAGTCGCACGCCAGGTTGCACATCGCCCCGGCGGGTTTGCACATGACGTATATGTTTTTGGCAAATAGCTGTATGTCGTTGCTCATCTCATGTGAGGTTAAGTGTCATGCGAATAGTTGGATGCTGCTCGGCAAATATATGTAATAACGATGCAATAAAGCAACACCCCGCCCCCATCACCCCGTCCTCACTCCAGTGCGTAAAGGGGCGACGGGACATATCGCGCCAGCGGCGTGACCTCCACGTCGCGGCCGACCGTGACGCCGGCAGCCTCAAGCGCGAGGACGACCGTCTGCGCCGCCACCTCAGGGCGGTTGTTGTCCTGGCTGATGTGGCAGAGCCAGACGTGGCGCAGGTTGTCGCGGTAGTTGTCGGCGACGAACATCGCGGCCTCGGTGTTGCACAGGTGGCCCGTGCTGCTCTTCACACGCTCCTTGAGCGGGCGGGGGTAAGGACCGTTCTCCAGCATCATCGCGTCATAGTTGGTCTCGATCACGAGGTAGTCCGCCCCTGCGGCGTGCGCCTTGACCTCATCGGTGATTTGCCCGCAGTCGGTCACGAGGACAAACACCCGTCCGCCAGCCTCGATGCGCCACCCCACATTGTCAGCCGAGTCGTGCGGCACTGCAAACGGGGTTGCCGACAAATCGCCGATGTCCAGCCTTTGCCCCTTGGTCACGGCACGCGCAGACCCGCGCAGCTTCTGGCGTATGCAATAGTTCCTGTTGATCCCATCGATGACATCGGCGGTGGCATAGACCGGGATGCCCGCCCTCTCACCGAGCCAGCCAGCCGACCGCACGTGGTCGAGATGGTCGTGGGTGATAAGCACGGCATCGATGCTGCCGATGTCGATGCCACTGTCCTTGAGTATGCTCCTTGTCTTCCTGATGCCGATGCCCGCATCGATTAGTATGGCCGTCCGCCCCGCCGCGAGGTAGTAGCAATTGCCGCTGCTGCCGCTGCCGAGGCTCATGAATCTCATCTCCATGTCCTTTGAATTGAAATGGCGCGAATTTAGGAAAAATCCGCCACATCCCCATCCCGCCCGGCCGTTGCGGCCAGTGGAGCACGTCGGGACATCCCAAGTCCCGATGCGTGAAGGAGGCGCATCGCTGGGAGATATGCCTGCCATGGTTGCAGCCCAGGCCAAGCCTCCAGAGCCTCCCGCGCTATCATAATATAATATATGCAGGCAAATATGCCGAGACGCATGAAGCCACGCCCCCAGTCGGGCGGTGAGCCGCCCGCTAATGCCTGCGACGTGGATGGGCGGGTGCCATGTCTCTCTGCAAGCCGCGCGCGGCGGTCCAGGTCGGTAGGGCAGGGGACAAATCCGATGATGTCAGACCTGGACTCCCACTGCCTGCCGGGAAAAGTTCACCCGGGTCAGGCCTAAAGTTTATTTCCCCCTGACATAAAGTAAAAACAAAACTTCTGAATATATAAACAGAACTTTTGTTTATATAAACAGAAGTTTTGAATATATAAACAAAACTTTTGAATGAACTTTACGTCAGGACATACTGAACTTTTCCCGGTGAGAGATGTCGTTTTTCGTCAGGCTTCTTCTGATTTGATGCCCGTGGCAGGGCATCGCAAGGGTTAATTTGTGGCAACAAAACCCGCGGGCCGCGCCCGGTTTCCGGGAATTGTCTTACATTTGTGCCACCAATCTAAAGCGTGTGTCATGTTAAAGGCTTTGGCTTCAGTCGGCAGGTATGTCTCGCTCATGTGGCGTGTCTTTGCGCGCCCCGAGCGCTACGGGATGTACTTCAAGCAGTATCTCAAGGAGTTGCAGCAGTTGGGCGTCAACTCGATAGGCATCGTGTTGCTCATCTCGTTGTTCATCGGTGCCGTGATCACAATCCAGATCAAGCTTAACATCGAGAGCCCCTGGATGCCGAAATGGACGGTGGGCTACGTGACGAGGGAAATCCTGCTGCTGGAATTCTCCTCGGCCATCATGTGCCTCATACTTGCGGGCAAGATAGGTTCAAACATAGCGTCAGAACTCGGCACGATGCGTGTCACGCAGCAGATCGACGCGCTGGAAATCATGGGGATAAACTCGGCCTCCTACCTGATACTGCCAAAGATCGGGGCGTTGATGACGATGATCCCGGTGCTGGTCATCTTCAGCATATTCGCGGGCATCATCGGCGCATTCGCCTCGTGCTGGTTCATAGGGATAATGCCGGCTACGGTGCTGGAGTACGGTTTGCAGTATATGTTCGTCGAGTGGTATGTGTGGTGCGGCTTCATCAAGTCGTTTTTCTTCGCCTTCATCATCGCGAGCGTCTCTTCTTATTTCGGCTACACGGTTGACGGTGGTTCCATCGAGGTGGGCAAGGCGAGCACCGACGCGGTGGTGCTGAGCAGCGTGCTCATCCTTTTCGCCGACCTGGTGCTAACTCAATTGTTGATGGGATGATAGAGGTCAGTCATTTATACAAATCATTTGACGGCGTTGACGTGCTCACTGACATCAATGCCAAGTTCTACGACGGCAAGACGAACCTCATAATCGGGCAGAGCGGCTCGGGCAAGACCGTGCTGGTCAAGTGCCTTGTGGGGCTGCTCATGCCGGAGAGGGGCGAACTGATGTATGACAATCGTGATTTCCTCAAGATGGACAAGCGCGAGAAGAAGAGGCTTAGGACTGAGATGGGGATGCTGTTCCAGAGCGCGGCATTGTTTGACTCGATGACTGTGCTTGAGAATGTGATGTTCCCCCTCGATATGTTCTCGGACAAGACCTACCGCGAGCGCGCCAGGCGTGCCATGTTCTGCCTCGACCGTGTGAACCTGACTGCTGCAAAGTCCAAGTACCCGTCGGAAATCAGCGGTGGTATGCAAAAGCGTGTCGCCATCGCCCGAGCCATTGCGCTCAACCCCAAATACCTCTTTTGCGACGAGCCCAACTCCGGGCTTGACCCAAAGACCTCGCTGGTGATTGACGAACTCATCCACGGCATCACGCATGAATATGGCATCACCACCATAATAAACACTCACGACATGAATTCGGTCATGGGCATAGGCGAAAACATCGTCTTCATCCACAAAGGCGTGAAAGAGTGGGAGGGGACAAGCAAAGACATCTTTGCCGCGCAGAACGAGAAACTGGTGGATTTCATCTTCGCGAGCGACCTTTTCAAGAAAGTGCGCGATGTCGAGATGCGCGAGGCTGCATCTGGCGGCGCGGCGGCAAGGCGCGGATGACGCTGCCTCCGCTTTTGACCGATGACGGGAGGCAAAGCGCAGTTTATGCACCGCTTGTTTCGCGACATTAGGAATAATGATGTATATTTGTAGCTACTTTTGACAACAACTTATTGTTTTAGGATGAGACAACTTAAGATTACTAAAAGCATCACCAACCGCGAGAGCGCGTCGTTGGACAAGTATTTGCAAGAAATCGGACGTGAGGAGCTTATTTCAGTGGAGGAAGAAGTCGAACTCGCGCAAAAGATAAGAAAAGGCGGCATCGAGGGACGCAAAGCCTTGGAAAAACTGACAAGGGCGAATCTGAGGTTTGTTGTTTCCGTCGCAAAACAATACCAAAACCAAGGTCTCAGCTTGCCGGACCTCATCAACGAGGGCAACCTCGGGCTGATCAAGGCGGCGGAAAAATTTGATGAGACAAGAGGTTTCAAGTTCATCAGTTATGCCGTGTGGTGGATCCGCCAGTCGATCTTGCAGGCTTTGGCGGAGCAATCACGCATCGTGAGGCTGCCTCTCAACCAAGTCGGTTCGTTGAACAAGATAAGCAAAGCGTTCTCCAAGTTTGAACAGGAGAACGAAAGGAAACCTTCGGCAGAGGAGTTGGCGGACGAGCTTGAAATCCCAGTTGACAAAATATCAGACACTCTCAAAGTCTCCGGGCGACACATCTCGGTCGATGCCCCATTCGTCGAAGGCGAGGACAACAGCCTGCTTGATGTGCTGGTCAATGATGATTCACCGATGGCAGACAAAAAACTGGTGAACGAGTCATTGTCTAAGGAAATAGACAGGGCACTTTCAACCCTTTCCGAAAGGGAAAAAGAGATAATCCAAATGTTCTTCGGCATCGGGACTCAGGAGATGACGCTCGAAGAAATCGGGGATAAATTCGGCTTGACCCGTGAACGTGTCAGGCAGATTAAGGAGAAAGCAATCAGGAGGTTGAGGCAAAACTCCAGAAGCAAGTTGCTTAAATCATATTTGGGATAATCTGGATGCCAAGAGGCGAGGGTTGACGATGGCGAAAGGCTTGTTTGATTCTTGCCTCTTGTCTTGTTTCCAGTCATGTAAATTTGTTACTTTAGCGTGATTTTAAGATAAGACCAATGTTAGATCAAGGGAAAATAATCAAAGTCAATATCGAGGATGAAATGAGAACCTCCTACATCGACTACTCAATGTCCGTGATTGTGTCAAGGGCATTGCCGGACGTGAGGGATGGTTTCAAGCCTGTGCAGAGGAGGATCCTGTTTGGTATGAAGGAATTGGGCAACACCTACTCGCAGAAACACAAGAAGTCGGCGCGTATAGTAGGTGATGTCATGGGTAAATATCACCCTCATGGCGATTCATCCATCTATCTGGCAATGGTCAGGATGGGGCAGAATTGGGCAATGCGCTACTGCCTCGTTGACGGACAGGGCAACTTTGGCTCTGTGGACGGAGACAGTCCTGCCGCGATGCGTTACACCGAGGTCCGTCTCACAAGGATGGGCGAGGAGATGATGAGCGACATCGACAAGGATACAGTCGATTTCGTTGACAACTATGACGGGACGCGCAAGGAACCATTTGTGTTGCCATCCAAATTTCCGAACCTTCTTCTCAACGGCACGTCGGGCATAGCTGTCGGAATGGCAACGAATATGCCGCCGCACAATTTGTCCGAGGTCATCGATGCTTGCGTTGCTTATGTGGACAACAATGAGATTACCGTTGATGAACTCATGAATTATGTCAAAGGACCAGACTTCCCCACCGGCGGCATGATTTATGGCATCAATGGAGTAAAGGAGGCATACGAGACAGGGCATGGACGTGTAATTATAAGAGGTAAGGCCGAAATCGAGACAGAAAAGAATTCGCTGGACAAGATAATTATCTATGAGATCCCCTACAATGTCAACAAATCAGAATTGGTCAAAAGCATTTATGATTTAGGTGCAGAGAAGAAGATCGAGGGCATTGCAGCCGTCAGGGACGAGAGTGACCGTGATGGTATGAGGATCGTAGTCGAGGTCAGGAGTGATGCCAACCCTAATGTCGTCCTTAACAAGATATACAAGCTGACATCCTTGCAAAGTTCCTTTGGGGTAAACAACATCGCCCTTGTACCCGAAGAGAACAATCCATTTGCATTGCGGCCAAAATTGTTGACATTGAAAGACTTGATAGCAAGTTTTGTCAACCACAGGCATTCCGTAGTCATTCGCAGGACAAAGTACGACCTCGCAGAGGCGGAAAGACGGGCGCATATCTTGGAGGGATTGATCATTGCTTCGGAAAACATTGATGAGGTGATAGCAATCATCAAGGCGGCAGCCAACCCGCAGGCAGCTGTCGAGGCATTGAAGAATAGGTTTGATCTCACAGACATACAAGCTTCTGAAATCGTTGAAATGAGGCTCAAGCGACTTACAGGCCTTGAACAAGACAAACTGAGAGCTGAGTATGAAGAAAAACTAAAATTGATAGACTATCTTAAGCGTGTCCTTTCCGACGATGAGCTTTGCCGCCAGATAATAAAGGATGAGATGATAGAAGTCAAGGAAAAGTATGGTGATGAGAGAAAGTCAGAAATCATGTATGCTTCCGAGGAACTCAACCCGGAAGACTTCTATTCTGATGACAAGATGATAATCACCATTTCCCATCTTGGATACATCAAACGCACCCCGTTGAGCGAATTCAAGGCGCAGAATCGTGGGGGAGTGGGTTCAAAAGGCTCAGAGACGAGAGATGAAGACTTCGTAGAATACATATATCCCGCGACGATGCACAACACAATAATGTTCTTCACTCAAAAAGGAAGGTGTTATTGGAAAAAGGTATATGAAATTCCCGAAGGGACTAAACAATCCAAAGGTCGCGCTATCCAAAACCTGCTTAACATAGATTCGGATGATTCAATAACGGCATTTGTCCGTGTCAAGACACTTAATGATGCAGACTACATCAACAACCATTACCTGTTGTTCTGCACCAAGAATGGTATAGTAAAGAAAACATCATTGGAACAATATTCCCGTCCCCGTGTAAATGGAGTCAATGCAATCACTATCCGTGATGACGACAAGGTGATAGAGGTTAGGTTGACCAATGGGAAAAACGAGATAATCATTGCTGACAAGAATGGTCGAGCTATCCGTTTCAACGAAGAGAAGGTCAGATGCATGGGACGTACAGCCACTGGCGTACGTGGCATAACACTTGATGAAGATGGCGAAGATGAAGTGGTTGGCATGATTTGCATCAAGGACAAGGAGCGTGACACCGTGCTTGTCGTTTCAGAACAGGGCTATGGCAAGCGTTCAGACCTTGACGACTATCGCATAACCAACAGGGGCGGTAAGGGTGTTAAAACCTTGAACATTACGGAAAAGACAGGCAAACTCGTCTCAATCAAGGCAGTCAATGATGACAATGACTTGATGATCATCAACAAATCAGGTATTGCTATCAGGGTCAAGGTTGCGGATTTGCGCGTCATGGGACGTGCGACACAAGGTGTGCGTCTCATCAATCTTGAGAAACGTGGCGACCACATCAGTTCTGTTTGCAAAGTGGATTCTGAAGAGGACGTTGATGATGTTGAGGATGATGCAACCTCAGATGTAACAACACAAGAAGAAACACAAATTAACAATCAAAATAATTAATTATGAAAAGAGTATTATTGCCAGTAGCACTTCTGTTTGCTGCATTGACAATCAATGCGCAAGAAGATGCAGTCAAGGATGCCAAACGTAAGATGGCAACAGACCCTGTTCAAGCTGAAGCATTGATTCAAGGTGCTTTGACCAACCCAGAAACCATGTCCAAGGCTGATACGTGGAACACTGCGGGAAAAATCGAAAAGGCAATCTTTGATGCAGAGCAAGAAAAGATGTGGTTGCAACAACCAAACGATACCGCCAAGATGTTCTCCAGTTTGGTAGATATGTGCAACTACTTCTTCAAATGCGATGAATACGACCAACTCCCCAATGAGAAAGGTAAGGTCAAGATGAAATATCGCAAGACCAATGCCTCTATGATAGACCAAAACCGGTTTAGCCTTATTGATGGAGGCAACTATTTCTATACAGTTGGCGACGATGCTTCAGCCCTTAAGTCATGGGGGATGTATGTTGATTTGGCTTCTGTCCCGATGATGCAGTCGTTTAATTATGCCCAAAACGACACAAACATCACAAATGTTGCCTATTACGCGACTGTCGCGGCCATCAGAGCGGAGGATTACAAAGCCTCAATCAAGTATGCAGAAGTGGCATCATCAAACCCTGCGTATGCAGAGGAAGTTGCAGAGTACGCGGAAGCCTCTTACTTGGCACTTGGTGACACTGTTGGCTGGGAGGCTTACGTCAAAGACTGCATACAGCGTTTTCCGACCAACCAATACTTTTTCAGCAGGCTCATCAACCATTACATCATGCACGATCAACTCGATGTGGCAGAACAATATGGGAAAGATATGTTGGCAAACAATCCCGATAATGCCAATACATTGTTTGTGGTCGGATACATCTATCAGTTGCTCAACAACTATGACAAAGCATTGGAGTTGATGGAGCGTTCTGTATCGATTGATCCGACGAGTGCCAATACATTCTCTGCACTTGGTGGCGTGTATATTGATTTGGCGCAAAAGGCATCACAAGAAGTACCTGTCGATGTCAATGACCCAAATTATAAGCAAGCCAATGACAAATACCTCGCTTATGTTGACAAAGCAAAGGTCAATTATGAGAAAGCAAGGCAACTTGCACCAGACAACCGTGATTTGTGGTTGAGGCCGCTTTATTCGATTTATTATGCGTTGAACGCTCCAGAGTTTGAGGAGATGGAACGCCTCATGAACGAATAATAGCAGATTTGGTCTTTAGGTAAGCCCCGGTTTGGCAAATCGTCGAGCTGGGGCTTATCCTTATTCAATTGTTTATATAGTTATTTTAGGATGAAACAATGGAAACAAAAAAAGCGCCCCATCATTGGGACGCTTTACTTCTTTTATTGGTTAATTACTTTTTTCTGATTTTTGCTTCATGCAGCTTTGAGCTTAAGAAGCTTTTGTTTCAACTGTTGGCACATTACGCCATTTCTCAATCTCTGGTAGCGTTGGATTTGTCGTTCCAACATTGCCATTTCACTCGTTAGTTCTTTCATAGATTCCTTTTCGTTTTTTGCCAACACCATTTGCGCTGGCTTGTTGTTTACTCTCATTTTACGCTGCAAATATAGGCAAAACGTGTGAGATGGCAAAATGGCTCACTTTTTAAGCCTACCTATTTAGCATATATTCAAACTACTACGAAATTCTTTTTATTTGCATTGCATCTACTAATGTTGTATTTTTGGCGGCAAATGATGTGACAGATGTCTGTAAACAAAGTGATATTGGTCGGCAATGTGGGCAAGGACCCGGATGTGCGTTATGTGGACAAAGAGGTCGGCGTAGCGGCATTTCCGCTGGCAACCACTGAGCGTGGTTATACATTGCAAAACGGCACGCAAGTCCCTGACAGGACAGAGTGGCACAACGTCGTGGCTTGGCGAGGCTTGGCGGAATTGTGCGACAAGTACGTCCGCAAGGGGGACAAACTCTATGTGGAGGGCAAAATCCACACCCGTTTTTATGACGATCAAAAGGGGGCTCGCCGCTATATCACTGAAATATATGCAGATGTCATCGAATTGATGACCCCGCGTCATTCATCACCCCGTCCCAATCAGCAGCAACAAAACGCTGGGGATGCGGCTGAGGCGTCACAGAATGGAGAAGCAAAAGCCCCGTTTTGACGCCCTAATATTAACTTAAACATTTCATTTTGGACCCTGATTCTGATTATTTAAGTCTCACAGCTTCTGTTTTTGCCGATGCCACGGTCGCGCCTCTTGGCGATTGGGGGGCGTTAGCGATTGTGTTAGCAGCATTGGCACTCTTCATGTCCGCATTGGTCTCTTCGTTTGAAGAAGCATTTTTTTCGCTTTCATCCACCAGCATGGAAGAGATTGAAGATGCCAAGAGCAAGCGGGACAGGATGATTTACTCACTTCTTGCCAACGAAGGCCGCCTGCAAACCTCCATAGTCGTAGCAAACAGCTTTTTCAATGCGCTTGCTGTCCTGTTGTGCGGCTTTGCATTTTGGAGGTCTTTTCACTTCGTTCACTTTGCGATGGAATTCGTGCTCGTGCTTGCCGTGGTCTTTCTCTTCGTGGCGTTGCTTGGTGAGCTGTTGCCCCGTGCTTACGCTGCGAGCAATCCGTTGAAGACGATGCGCTTTGCCGCCCCTGCGGTCTTGGTTGTTGACAAAATCTTCTATCCTGTTGTGTGGGTATATCTCAAGTTCGCCTCCTCGTCAGGCGGCCGTTTCACCCGTTGCCGTCGCAGCATCTCGGTGGATGAATTGTCGCAGGCATTGGACTTGGATGATGGAGGTGGAGCTCCAAACGACAACAATATGCTCAAGGGCATAGTCAAGTTCACCGACGAGAGTGTCCGTGAGGTGATGACATCCCGTCTCGACATGGTTGGGGTGGATGTAACAGCCACGTATGAGCAATTGATGGATTGCATTGTCAAGAATGTCTATTCGCGCATCCCGGTCTTCGAGGACACTCGTGACAATGTGAAGGGCATATTGTACATCAAGGACTTGTTCCCCTACCTTGACCGCCCGGCCGCATTCGAGTGGCAGTCATTGATACGTCCGGCCTTCTTCGTGCCGGAGACTAAGAAGATTGACGAGCTTCTCAAGGAATTCCAGAAGAACAAGGTGCACATCGCCATAGCTGTTGACGAATTTGGCGGCACGTCAGGCCTTATCACGATGGAAGACATAATCGAGGAAATCGTGGGCGACATCCAGGACGAGTATGACGACGACGAGAAGCTCTATGTCAAGCTCGACAGCAACACCTACGTCTTTGAGGCGAAGATATTGCTCTCCGACTTCTACAAAGTGATTGGCAGCGAACCGGGCGACGTCGAGGAAGCTGCTGGCGACTCAGACACCCTTGCAGGCCTCTTGCTTGAGACAAAAGGCGAGTTCCCTGCCTTGCACGAACACGTCAAGATAGGCATCTACGACTTCGAGGTGCTTGAAGCGGACAGCAGGCGCATATTGAAAGTAAAGCTCACGATAGATGAAGAAAAGTAGACTGTTTATCCCTTCGCTCATCATCGCCGTCGTAATCGCGTTTGCCCTCTTCTTCGGTTTCCACTTGGGTGAAGTGCATGACGAGCGGCTGGCGGAACAAGCGGCAGAGGCCTACGTGACGTTGGACAACGACACCATCCCGTTCCGCGCGGACATCTCGTCGCAGGCCAAGTTTGTCATCCGCACGGAAGACTCGACGACGTATTTTTGCGATATAATCTATCCTTCCACGTCAGCCCACCTCTATTGCACGTTCCGCTGGACAGACACCTGCCACATCGAGCAGTTGCACTACGAGGCGCGGCGCATGGTGTCGTTCCACTCCAAGGTTGCCGATTTGATAGAGGAAGTCCCGGTGCGCAACCAGCAAGGCGCGTCAGGCTCATTGTTCGTCCTCACGGGCGACGTGGCAACCCCCTGCCAGTTGGCGTTGACAGACGGCAACACCTATTTCTTCAACGCCTCGCTCTACTTCGACGATGGGGCGCACGCTGGCGAAGTGCCGGAACTCGTTGCTGCCATGCGGCGCGACATCGACAGGCTCGTCTATTCATTCTCAGTCACACTTTAGCGGCCACGCCCATGCCATTGTTGCTCACAGGCCGGCACGGGGAGGCAAATTATGCCTTGTGGCAGATGACGGAGACGCATGAGCGGTTGCTCTCCATCGTCGGCGAGGACGATGCGGCCTTTGCCACAGCCGGCTTGTCGTCTGACAAGCGGGTGACTGAGAGACTTGCGGCCCGTGCCTTGTTCAAGACAGCATTCCCGGGGCACTGTTGCCCTGTCGGATATGACCGAAACGGGCGGCCGTTCCTGCACACGCGACAGCTGCACGTCTCGTTCTCACACACGCTTGGCTATGTCGCTATGGCACTTGCGCCGCGCGAGGTCGGGATAGACATCGAGCAGCACGGCGGCAAGGCTCTCCGCATATCCAGCCGTTTCCTCAATGATGACGAACTTGCCCGCGTCGCCGCCTCGCCGTCGCCAGAGATAGCCGCGACCGCGATGTGGTCGACAAAGGAGACCGCCTTTAAAATCATCGGGAGCGGTGTCTATGACTTCCGGCGCACGCTTGACGTGTCTCCCGCCATCGCTTGTGGCGATGCCGACCTTGACGTGCTCTGCACCACCTCTGCTGGCCGGACACACCTCATGCTGCATTGCCAAGTGTTTGACTGGGGCGTGCTGACGGTCGGGGCCCAAGAGTGAGCCGGCGCGTGGCATCGCCTGCATGCAGGCAAGCCGGGGAGGAGGTGTTGCATCCTTATAGTATGGTATAGGCGAATCCTTGCTTGCCATCCGCATGGTCATCCTTGATTGTCATTGAACCTGTCGCGGCGTGCGGTGAGCCTCTCATCGTCCGCTTGTGCGTCTGTGTGGAATGCCCGGGACGTAAGAAGGTGCATGATGCCAGTGCCTTTACTGTCATGCGCGCTTATTAAAAGGAATAGGATAGGGGACAAAACCGATCAAGCCAGACCCAGGTTTCCCCCTCTCGGTGCATGAAATTCGGTGTCTCGGTGCTTAAAGTTCGTTTCCCCCGTACATAAAGTATATTCAGAAGTTTTGTTTATATATTCAAAACTTCTGTTTATATAAACAAAAGTTCTGTTTATATATTCAAAAGTTCTGAATATACTTTATGCACCGAGGAATTGAACTTTAGGTCAGACCTGATTGAAGTTTATGCCTGACTTCAGCAGATTCATGCCTTGACCTGGCGGCGTGGAAAAGCGTCTTAAAAATTGTGAATGCAGGTGCAAGACGCTAAATTTGAGGTCAAACAAGCGATAGCATACTATGGAAGAGAACAAATCCCAGAATGCCGCCGGCGGCACGGAAGCCCCAGCCAAGCCAAAAGTCGAGGTGCTGATCGTGCGGCACAAGCAGCTGTTTGAGATGCTCAAGCACCCTGAGCTGATGTGGAGGGTGCTGTTGTCGCTGTTCTTCGTGATTGTCGTCCTGTTTGCGGGGCTGGCGTTGGTGGTGATTTCGATCAAGAGCTTCTACCCGTACAACTCCATTCGCACAAACTCCTATGGCGCGACGATCATGGAGAGCGAGGACACGGAGGTGAGCTACTGGCTCTTTAACACCGCCGTGCTGTGGGCCAACTCTGGCATAAGGGTCAAAAAGGACGAAGTGCTGACTATCCGCGCCTCGGGTGCGGCGCACACCGCCATACATCACCTTGTGGATGAAGCAAGGGAGAACAGGGAGTTGCGTGACGCCTGGGTCGGCACGGGCGGGATGTACCGCGAGTCGTCCGACAAGCGCGACCAGAACCGCCGCCGCCACCGCATCGCGCCCGACAACCTTGAGGGGATGTTGCTGATGAAGGTCGATCCCCTGGACATCGGCAGTGGAGATGTCGCAGCTGGAGGCAAGGCGGGCAACGACCTGTATCTGATCGGGGAGGAGCGCGAGGACTTGGTTGTCCGCCAGGACGGGGTACTCAAATTTGCCGTCAACGACATCGAGTTGGACAAAGCCACGATCAAGTCGATGTATAGGAAGAACCTGCGGCTTATGGCGGATAGCGGAGTTATCGACGAGGACCAGTTTAATCGCATCTCCGACGCGTTCACCAAGTGGTACAGTGGGGAGGACCGGGGTGCGTTGCTGCGGCTTAACGCTGCCATATTCAATGATGAAAAGAAAATAAAAGCGGCCGGCGAGTTTTATGCTTTGGGGCATTACCCTCAGAGCGAGTGCAAGGAATACTATGATGCCTATCCTCTGGTGAATGAGCTGCTATACTATTATGACAAGGGCTTCACTGATGCCTGGTATGTTGACAACGTTGGCTCGTTTCTGATAGTGATTGAACGCAAGAAGGAGTGACCATGGACCTGAATTCATTGATTGACACGATCAAGAGGAGCATCGTCACGGGCACTTCCGCCGATGTGGAGATCAACGACAAGTCGCTGCTTTCGGGGTTGATGGGCGAGGACGCGGGCAGGGGTGGCAGGCCATTCTACCGCCGCGTGCTTGCAGGGTGGCGGTTTGACATGAGGGACAGGTTCCCGGTGGTGATGCTGCTGTGCCGGACGTTGTGGGTGCTGTTTGCTCTCTTCGTGTCGTTGTTTTATTTCCTTGCGAGCCTGTTGATGCTGTTGCTGACCGGCAAGTGGAAGGAGCGCAGCACTTCTCCACGGTTGAATGCGGTGCTTTTCGTCTCGACCATCATCGTTTATGTCGTGATGGTGGCTGGGATGGTCTCGTTTTTCTTCACCAACGTCCTGTTTTTCTCCCCCGACAACCATGCCAACGGGGCAGGCGCGCTGGTGGTCAAGCAGCCTTGCGGCAAGGAGCATTATGTGTTCCTGTTCAACACGGCAGAGTGCTGGGTCAACACGGGGATAGATCTTGTCGAGGGGGACAGGTTCTCGGTCTCGGCCTCGGGGGCTTTCTATGGCAGGGTGCAAGACCTTGTTGACAAGGCTAACGACAATGAGCGGCTGCCATTTGACTACAACCCTCCTTTGTCTGACAGTGCCGGTGACAACAGTGCGAGCAGATACTGTATGTACCGTGTCATGGAGGGTCGCGATTCTGCCCGTTTCGGTTCCATCTTGTGCCAGATACAGCCAGACACGCGGCCTTGCATCTGTGAGTATGATGGACGTGAGGACAGCATTGGCAGGATCATCCAATTGCGGGAGGTCTCCCCGGATGAGGGGCTCAATGAGTTTGTCGCCGACAGGTCGGGGCTGCTCCATGTCTCGGTCAATGACATCTATCTGTCCCGTTCAAACGTCGAGGCGATGAAGAATGACACCAACGCGGCGTTGAGGGAGAGCCTTGGCATAGACAGCAGTTTTGTCTATGAGGAAGGGATGGAGGAGCGATGGTTTGCTGACAACATCGGGGAGATCCTGATGAACGTGGTGGTCTCGCGCAATGCAGCCTCCTCTTCGTTGCTGGAGCCCGAGGGGATGATGCGGTCGTTTTACAACTATGTGGATGAGTGTGTGGCGTCGCCAAGCAAGCGTGCCGGGTTGTATAAGTTCCTTGGCATCGTGGTGGCAGTGTTGCTTGCAGACTTTGGCCTTGGCTTTTTGCTGCGGGGGGTGCACCGTGGCAAGGACAGGGGCAGGGGATAGCCCGTGATGGTGGCAGGCTGCCGCTCAATCCTTGTCCCCGAATTTCTCTTTGAACAAGTCTTCGAGCTTGATGAGTTCGTCGCGGTAGGCGGCCGCTTCGAGGAAATCGGTTGCTTTGGCTGCGTCGTACATCCGTTTCCTCGTCAGTTCGATGTTCTTGCGCAGCTGGTCGGCCGTCATGTACTGTATGACCGGGTCTGCTGCGATGGTCGGTCGCTCGTCCTCGACGTATGGCTTGTATCCTTTCTTTGCTTCCGTCGTGCCGGTCTCGGCGAGGAGCGGGTTGCGCAGCTCTTTCCTGATTTGCTGTGGTGTGATGTTGTGCTCCTCGTTGTACTTTAGTTGCTTTTCGCGCCGGCGGTTTGCTTCGTTTATGGTCTTTTCCATGCTCTCGGTAATCTTGTCGGCGTACATGATTACCTTGCCATTGACGTTGCGGGCGGCGCGTCCTGCCGTCTGGGTGAGTGAACGGTAGGAGCGGAGGAATCCCTCCTTGTCTGCATCGAGGATGGCCACAAGCGACACTTCCGGCAGGTCAAGCCCCTCGCGGAGCAGGTTGACACCGACAAGTACATCGTACATGCCGGCACGCAGCTCCTCCATTATCTTTACTCTTTCGAGAGTGTCAACGTCGCTGTGTATGTAGTTGCAGCGGATGTCGTTGCGCAAAAGGTATTCTGTCAGCTCTTCCGCCATGCGTTTTGTGAGGGTGGTGACGAGGATGCGCTCTTCCTTTTCGATTCTTACTTGGATTTCTTCGAGCAGGTCGTCTATCTGGTTGAGACTGGGACGTACCTCGATCACTGGGTCGAGCAAGCCGGTGGGGCGGATTATCTGTTCGACGACCACTCCCTCGCTTTCTTTCAATTCGTATTCGGCTGGGGTGGCGCTGACGTAGATGACTTGATTTGTCATGGCTTCAAACTCGTCGAATTTGAGCGGACGGTTGTCCAAGGCGGCCGGGAGGCGGAATCCGTATTCGACGAGGTTGACCTTCCTGGCACGGTCGCCGCCGTACATGGCGTGGATTTGCGGGACGCTGACGTGGCTTTCGTCTATCACTGTGAGGTAGTCCTTAGGGAAAAAGTCGAGCAGGCAATATGGCCGGCTGCCAGGACAACGCCCGTCGAAGTAGCGTGAGTAGTTCTCTATCCCAGAGCAGTGGCCGAGTTCCCGCAGCATCTCCATGTCGTAGGTGACGCGTTCATAGAGCCTTTTCGCTTCCAACGGCTTGCCCATCGACTCAAAGTATTCGACCCTTGCGCGGAGGTCGTCCTCGATTTCGTGTATGGCTCGCAGTGTCCCCTCCTTGGTGGTCATAAAGAGGTTGGCAGGGTATATGTTGTATTCGTCAAAAGCCTGCACCCTTGTCATCGAAACGGGGTCAAGTTCCTCGATGCTATCCACCTCGTCGCCCCAGAAACTGATGCGCAAGATGTTGTCGGCGTATGCGAGAGCTATGTCGATGGTGTCACCCTTTACGCGGAAAGCACCGCGTGCCAGGTCGATGTCATTGCGGACATAGAGGCTGTCCACCAGATGCCTCAACAAGACGTTCCTGACTATGGTCTGCCCGACACGAACCCTGATGACGTTGTTGTAGAAATCCGCCGGGTTGCCCATGCCATATATGCAAGAGACAGACGAGACGACAATCACGTCTTTCCTGCCTGAAAGCAGCGACGAGGTGGCAGCAAGCCGCAGCTTGTCTATCTCCTCGTTGATGGCGAGGTCTTTCTCTATGTAAGTGTCGGTCGAGGGTATGTAGGCCTCTGGCTGGTAGTAGTCGTAGTAGGAGACGTAGTACTCGACCGCATTGTGAGGGAAAAAGTTCTTGAACTCCGTGTACAACTGCGCCGCAAGTGTCTTGTTGTGGCTGAGGACAAGCGTGGGTTTGTTGACATTGGCGATTACGTTGGCGATGGTGAATGTCTTGCCAGACCCCGTCACCCCGAGCAAAGTCTGGGCATGGGTGCCGGACATCACCCCTTCGGTCAATTGCTTGATGGCCTCTGGTTGGTCGCCTGTGGGCTGGTAGTCGGAGCAGAGTTCAAAATCCATGGCGGTCAAAAGTCTATGCTGCGGAAGTATTCTATGGTCTTCTTCAACCCTTCCTCAAGTTGCACTGTCGGTTCCCAGTCGAGCACCCGTTTGGCAAGGCTGATGTCAGGCTTCCTTTGCCTCGGATCGTCGCCTGGCAGTGGCATGAAGCACAGTTTGGACTTGGAACCGGTCAGCCTGATGATTTCCTCGGCCAGCTGCCTTATGGTGAATTCCCTCGGGTTGCCGAGGTTGACAGGCCCAGTGAAGTCGTCCCCGGTCTGTATGGTGCGGACGATTGCATCTATCAAATCATCGACATACTGGAAACTCCGCGTCTGCGAACCATCGCCATAGATGGTTATGTCCTCTCCCTTGAGGGCTTGTATGATGAAGTTTGAGACCACCCTCCCGTCGTTGACACTCATGTTTGGGCCGTATGTGTTGAAGATCCTGATTATTTTAATCCTCGTGCCATGCTGCCTGTGGTAGTCCATCATAAGCGTCTCAGCGCACCGTTTCCCCTCATCATAGCACGAACGGATGCCTATGGGGTTGACGTTGCCCCAGTACTCCTCCCTTTGCGGGTGCATCATCGGGTCGCCGTAGACTTCGCTTGTCGATGCGTGGAGTATCTTGCTTTTGCCGTAATCGGCGAGCTTGAGCATATTGGTCACGCCGAGCACCGATGTCTCGATTGTCTTGATCGGGTCGAATTGGTAGTGTATCGGCGACGCGGGGCACGCAAGATTGTAGATTTCATCCACTTCTGCCAGGTAAGGCATCACGATGTCATGCCTGACAGCTTCGAAGTGCGGGTTGCCGATCAAATGCTTTATGTTGTCCTTTGATCCCGTGAAGTAGTTGTCAAGGCTGATGACATCGTTGCCGTCATCCAGCAGCCTCGTGCAAAGGTGCGAACCGATGAAGCCGGCACCACCCGTTACCAAGATTTTTTTCATTTATATGTTACCATTTACTCCGTTAGACATCACCGCACCTTGCCGTCACGCGTCATCTTGTTGAAACGCATCAGGAACAGGCATCCCGCCGTCGTCAGCCCGACGGGGTAGGCCAGCCAGATGCCGTACAACCCCATGTCGAATGTGAACGCCAGCAAGTAGCCCGTGGGCAGCGAGACCACAAAGTAAGCAAAAAAAGCAATGACCATCATCGGGCGGACATCCGAAATGCCGCGCAGGGAGTTTGCGAACACGATCTGCGTCGCATCGCCCAGTTGGTAGAGCATCATCAGCAGCATCAATACACTGGTCACGGCACTTACTTCAGCATTGTCGGTGAACCACCCGCCGACATAGTGCCTGACCGATGCGAAGAAGATGCAAGCCACGGCGCATATCGCCACGACGACATGGAATCCCGCGAAAGCCGCCCTCCTCACGTTGGCCGTGTCGCCCTGCCCCTTGAAGTGACTCACCCTGATGGCTATCGCCGCCCCCATGCCATAGATGACCATGAAGCTCAGCGTCGAAAACGTGATGCCAATCTGGTGCGCCGCCAGGGCGACACTGCCTATCCACCCCACCATCACCGCGCTCAGGCTGAACGAAGCAGACTCCATGCCCATCTGCAAGGCCACTGGCCATCCCATCCCGTTGAGCCGCTTGAATGAGGCCTTGCGCAACCGCCCCAACCGGAAGCCCTCACGGTAGGCGGCATAGCGACGCGACCGGGCGAAGATGATGACAAACACCACCAACATCGCAATCCTCGACGCCAGAGTGCTCAGGCCCGCGCCGACAAGCCCCAGCTCCGGCGCGCCCAGCTTGCCATAGATGAGGACATAGTTGCCCGCGATGTTCATCACATTGCCGCCCAGCAGCAGCCACATCGGCGTTTGTGTGTCGGTAATCCCCTCGGCGAACTGCTTGAAAGAGTTGAACAGCATGACGAAAACCATGCTTGACAGCACGATGAGGTAGTAGGGTTTGATGTACACCATCAACTCCTCTGGCTGGCCCATCCTGTCGATGTTGGCATAGACGATGCCCATCGCCACCGTGATGACTGCTGCCATGACCAGATTGGCCATGAGGCTGTTTTTTAGCAATGCCCCGATGCCGCCCCTGTCGCCCTTGCCCCACAACTCGCCAATCAGAGGCGTCAGACCGTAGGAGAATCCCGTGCCGAAGATGATCGCAAGGTTGAAAAGGTTGTTGACCAACGACGCGGCGGCAAGTTCATCCGTCGTGTGATGCCCGATCATAATCGTGTCGGCAAAACCGAGGACGATGACCCCGATTTGCCCGAGGACGATGGGCAGCCCTATCCTTAGCAACTGCTTGTAATGATGCTTGTAGCTCTGTGCCATGTCTTTGGATTTGATGAGATAGGTCTTGACTGTGCCGGCGTGGCTCGGTGAACTGTCGCCGTGGTGTGCTTTGTTATTGCTTTTAACAACCCTTGTTATTGCGATTAACAACCATTGTTAGTGCGACTAACAAAGCACTCCGCCGCGCTGTCATGCGTCCTTGTCCGTGTAGCTCGGCGCGAGAGGGCGCAGATTGTAGCGCGAAGCCATCGTTTCGCCGTAGGCTCCCGCCGATCTGATTGCTACCAAGTCGCCGCGTCTCGTCGTGGACATGGTGACATCGCCGCCGAACACATCCGATGATTCGCACACTGGCCCTACCACGTCGAAGAGCTCCGCGCCGCCGTGTGGGGTGAGGTTCTGGATCTCGTGGTGGGCCTTGTACATGGCGGGGCGCACCAGGTCGTTCATCCCTGCATCGAGGATGACGAAACGTTTGCCGCACCCTTGCTTGACGTAGGTCACGCGGCTGATGAGGCTGCCGCATTGGGCGACTATGGAGCGGCCCAGCTCAAAGTGCACCGTCTGTCCCGGCCGTGTGCGCAGGTTGTCCTTGAACACGGCGAAGTAGGCTTTGAAGTCTGCCACCGCCGCACCGTCCGGGTTGTGGTAGTCTATGCCCAACCCGCCACCGACGTTGATTGTCTCGACTGTCAGCCCTTTGGCCTCAAGCGTGCTGACCGTGGCGTTCATTGATTGGGCGAGGCGGACGAAATCGCCCATCTCCGTTATCTGTGAGCCGATGTGCATGTGCGTGCCCTTGAAGGTTATGTTCCGGCATCCCTTTATGGCGGCCGCCACTTCGTCAATCATGTCGGTGGAGATGCCGAATTTGTTTTCCCGCCTCCCGGTGGATATTTGCGCGATGGTGCTGGCCTTTATGTCAGGGTTGAAGCGGATGGCTACATTTGCCTTCGTGCCTTTCCGCCCGCTGAGTTCATCGATGACGGCAAGTTCTTCGAGCGACTCGACGTTGAAGCATGAGATGCCGCAGTCGAGCCCGAGGTTGATCTCTTCGTCGGTCTTGCCCACGCCGGCGAAGACTATCTTGCCTGCGTCGATTCCCGCGCCGAGGGCGGCCTTGACCTCTTCGCCGCTAACGCAGTCCGCTCCCAATCCGTGCTGCATGATGATGCGCAGCAACGCCGGGTTGGCGTTGGCCTTGACGGCATAGTGCACGATGAAGTCGGGCCGGTCATGCGTCTCGGCGGCTATGGTGTCGAGTGTCTGCTCCAGCAGCGCGATGTCGTAGTAGTAGAATGGTGTCCGCCTGCCGGCCAACCGTGTGATGGGGAATGTCGTCATGCCTTGTCCTCGTTGTGGTTGAACAGCCTGTCGTTGAGCTCTTGCAACGCCCTCACTTTGTCTTCAGCCTTAATCAGGAATGTCATGTTGTAACGGCTGCCGCCGTAGGATATCATCCTGACGGGGATGTCGCGGAGCGCATCGACGATTTTCGCCTCAAACCCGAGATTCTCGTACCGCAGGTCGCCGACGACACACACCGTGCAGAGGTCGGTGTCAACCTCCACTGTGCCATAGTTCTTCAGGTCTGAGACTATCTCGTCAAGGTTCTTGTCGTTGTCGATGGACATTGACACGCCCACTTCGGAGGTGCATACCACGTCGATGGACGTGTGGTAGCTCTCGAATATCTCGAATATCTTGCGCAGGAAGCCGTAGGCCAGGAGCATACGGCTTGACTTTATCTTGATCGCGGTGATGTTGTCCTTGACGGCGATTGCCTTGATTTTGCCCCTTTCGGTGTCGTTGGAGATGAGTGTGCCCGGTGCTTCGGGTTCCATGGTGTTGAGCAGGCGGACGGGGATGTTGGCCGATTTGGCCGGTTGTACGCACGTGGGATGCAGGATCTTCGCGCCAAAGTAGGCGAGTTCCGCCGCCTCGTCAAAGCTGAGTTTCCTTATCGGGAACGTGTGCTCGACGACTCTCGGGTCGTTGTTGTGCAAGCCGTCGATGTCGGTCCAGATCTGGATCTCGTCAGCGTCTATCGCGGCACCCACCAGCGAGGCAGTGTAGTCGCTGCCGCCGCGCTGGAGATTGTCGATCTCGTTGTATATGTTGCGGCAGATGTAGCCTTGTGTGATGTAGATGTCCGCGTCGCCGTGCCTCTCGACAAGCTCCGTGAGGTGGGTCTTGATGAAATGCAGGTCTGGCTCCGAATCCTTGTCCGTCCTCACATAGTCGAGTGCCGGCAACAGGACGGAGTTTGTCCCTTGTTCCTGCAAGTAGAGGTTGAACATATTGGTCGAGATGAGCTCGCCCTGAGCCAGTATGATTTTCTCCTCGTAAAGGGTGAAAAGGCCTTTGGTGAAGCTCCTTATGGTGTCAAATATGCTTGAGACGATTTCCCACGCCCGTTGTTTGTAGTCGTCGCCGGCGTAGAGTTCATCGACATGATGCCTGTATTTGGACTGGAGGGCGTTGATTGTCTCGCTTGCGGCGTGTACGTTTTTCTTGTGCAAGTATTCCGAGATTTCCACGAGTGTGTTTGTCGTCCCGGACATGGCCGAGAGGACTACAATCTTCTTTTGTCCGTCGTTGACGAGGCGTGCGACTTCTTTCATCCTTGCGGCAGAGCCTACGGATGTGCCTCCAAATTTCAATACTTTCATCTTGCTGTGTCTTCTGTTTTTAATCGGGGTGCAAAGATAAGCCTTTCTTGACATTTTTTACGTTTGCCCGCTTGCTTGGCGGATGATATGTCGGAAGTTTAGCAAATTTTATGGCAATGTTGCATCATTATGCGTCAGATATTAGTCTTTTTGTCGCATGATGGTGCGTCTCGCGTGTCTTGTTGTGTGGGACGGGAAGTGTCAGAGTCGGGCGGGCAAGCCCAGGTACTCGAAGATTTCTGCCGGCTTGTCCGGGTCAAACCATCTGATGTCCCCGTCCTTTTTGAGCCATGTCATCTGTTTGCGGGAGTAGATCCGCGTGTTTTGTCTTATCTTGTCAAGGGCGAAATCGAGCGTCCATTCTCCGTCGAGGTATTTGAATATTTCTTTGTATCCGACGGTGTTCAGCGAGTTTGTGTGCCTGTGTGGCAGCAGTGCCTTGCATTCATCGATCAGTCCGGCTGCGGCCATGGCGTCGACGCGGCGGTTTATGCGGTCGTACAACTCCTCGCGCTCCCGGCGCAAACCCACCTTGATTATGTCAAAATCGCGTTGCTTCCTGGTGCTCGTTCTGAATGACGTGTAGGTTTTCCCCGTCATGTAACAGATTTCCAATGCGTGCATCACCCGCTTGGGGTTCTTGATGTCGGCGGTGGCATAGTATTCCGGGTCGAGCAGCTTCAGCTCTGCGGCGAGGCGGTCGAGCCCCTCTTTGGCATATTTGTCCAATATGAACGCCCTTGTCTCGGCATCCACCGTGGGGATGTCGTCGATGCCGTGGCAGACAGCATCGACATACATCATCGAGCCTCCTGCCATCACCACCGTGTCGTGTGAACGGAAGAGGTCGCCGAGCAGGGTCATCGCGTCGCTCTCAAACTGTGCCGCGCTGTAATAGTCCCCCGGCTCTTTGATTGCGATGAAGTGATGCCGCACCTCGGCCAGTTGCCCCGCGTCCGGGGCTGCCGTGCCGATGGCCATGCCTTTGTAAATCTGCCGCGAGTCGGCCGACAGGATCTCCGTCCCGCAACGTTTGGCGATTGCGATGGCGATGTCGGTCTTTCCAGATGCCGTAGGGCCTACGACTGTGATCAGTCTTTTGTTCATGTCAAAACAAAAGACCTATGCCAGACGCGGCATAGGTCTTCATGCATTGCGGGTCGTGTTATTTCTCTTCGTCAAAGTTGCCTTCACCGTCCATGGTGAAGCCTTCAGGGTCGAAGTCCTCGCTGTCGAAGTCCTCGTCGCCATAGAAATTCTCATCCAGGTCCATATTCTGATCGACTTTGGCAACGTCGTCATAGTCCAATGTCTGCTTGGGAGCTTTGCCTTGCTGCCTTGTGCAGACCGGTTCCATCAGGTTCTTGCCCGTGATGATCTCGGTCAATTCGATGAAAAAGACGCGCTCGGAGAGCGGATCGAATACATATATCATCTTCTGTTTCTCATCCTCAAGCAATTCATCGAGCTTTGTCTCGTTCATCACCCAGCAGTCCTCTTCGGAACTTGTCCCCATGTCTTCGAGCGTGACCTCTGTCTCTTTCTCCCAATTGTCGTCGCAAATGAAGAAAGAGGTCATCTGGTTGTCATCGTACTTAACGGACTTGAGTATTGCAGTGTGCAGGGCATAGAACGTTGCCTCTGAATCAATCT
The DNA here is from genome assembly GCA_944321635.1 of uncultured Bacteroidaceae bacterium. GTDB lineage: Bacteria > Bacteroidota > Bacteroidia > Bacteroidales > Bacteroidaceae > Avibacteroides. The sequence continues at coordinate 167,720 of CALULY010000001.1, forward strand.
GTATTTCCCTTACGAAATCATCAACTTCATCGGAGATGATAGTAAATCTGTATACCATAAGTCTTTTGTATGTTGTTTCAAATTGCGCGGTAAAATTAGCAAAAATATTATTCTGCAAACCTTGCTAAATATATTTTTGGCCGAATGCGCAGGTTGCCCGCACGGCTTGCTGTGGCAGTGCCGGGGCAAGCCTTTGGAGGCGGCTTGGGCGGTTTGAATGAAAATCTTAGTATCTTTGGAGCGCGGCATCCGATTGCCTGCCGGTTGCATCAGATGTCATGTCCTGGAACATACAATGTTTTGCCACAAATCATTGTATGCAAATGGCAAGAACATTGTATGCTGATGCCGAAATCATTGTATGTTATTCACCCTGCATTTGAGATATGTTGTTTGACATCCGACCTTTGAATATGAAACATCTGTTTTTCTTGCTCATCGCATCATTGCTCATCTCCTGCGACAAACAGGACGTTGCCAGGGAGCGTGCGGAACTGCCGTCGCTGGACTTGACTTGCATAATATATATGGTGGGGGACAACAACCTGTCGTCAAACATCGAGTCAAACATCAATGCCATAAAGTCAGGGCTGGGCAAGATGTCGCACAGCGTCAATGTCATTGCCTTGGTTGACAAGTCCGGGACGAACCCGCAGTTGCTCGCTTTGCGGCAGGATGGCGAGGGGAATGTCTCGCGCGAAGTGCTCAGGGAATACGACGAGACCAATGTGCTCGACACCGCTTTCATGGCAAGCGTGTTGAGGGAGGCCGCCGAGATGTGCCCTGCCACGCACTATGTCCTCGACCTGTGGTCTCACGGGATGGGGTGGTTGCCAGCCGATTTGCCGTTTTACCCAACGCAAAGGTGGTTCGGACAGGACGAAGGAGCTTACATGGACATAAAAGACCTCGCCGGTGTCTTGCAATCGTCGGGGTTGCACTATGACTTCATCATGTTTGATGCCTGCTTGATGGCGACGGTCGAGGTTGCATACGAGTTGCGCCGTTCCGCCGACTGCATCGTAGCTTCGCCGATCGAGGTGTGGGAGATGGGCTTCCCGTATTCCACCATCATGCCGGCATTGGAGCGTGAGGATCGTGCGGTGGCGGTCGCTGAGGCCTATGCCGCCTACTATGACGGGGAATATTCCAGTTCATACGGCATAGAGATGACTGGGGCCATCTCGGTCATCGATTGCGCGGCGTTGGAGCATCTTGCCGAAGTGGTGCGATGCCAGACCGAGGCTCTTTCCCCGGTCTATGACGAGTCAATCGTCAACGACATAATGAGGTTTGACCGCAACAACTACCACTACCTGTATGATTTCGGGGACTATATGACCAAACTGTTGGGAGAGGACGGGGCAGCACCTGTCAAGGAAGCACTTGACGCGGTGTTCCGTTACAGGCATTCGACACCGACATTCGGCGTAGGCTCGTCGGCGATCGACCTTGACCCTTCCCGCTACACAGGCATCGGGTGCTATGTCCCCAGGATGTCCTACACGGGATGGAACAACTACTACAAGACGTTGCAATGGTTTGAGGACACACGACATTTACCAATCTATTAACATAAGGAACAGAGCATGAAGAGTGACATCGAAATCGCAAGGGAGTGCGAACTGAAGAAGATAAAAGAAGTGGCGCGCTCGACGGGGATACCTGTCGATGAATTGAGCAACTACGGGCGTTACATCGCCAAAGTGCCTGCCCACCTGATCGACGAGCAGAGGGTCAAGCGCAGCAATCTCATCCTCGTGACCGCCATCACGCCTACCAAGGCGGGGATAGGCAAGACCACCGTCTCGATAGGCCTTGCCCTCGGGTTGAACAAGGTGGGCAAAAAGGCCATCGTCGCCCTGCGTGAGCCGTCGCTCGGCCCATGTTTCGGCATGAAGGGCGGCGCGGCGGGCGGAGGCTATGCCCAGGTGCTGCCGATGGAGAACATCAATTTGCACTTCACGGGCGACTTCCACGCAGTTACCTCGGCGCACAACATGATTACCGCCTTGCTTGAGAACTATATGTACCAGCACGAAGCCGACGGATTCGGTTTGAAAGAAGTGTTGTGGAAGCGTGTCATGGATGTCAACGACCGCTCTCTGCGCAACATTGTCACTGGCCTGGGCGGGCGGACCAACGGCGTGCCGCATGAGTCGGGCTTTGACATAACGCCGGCATCGGAAATAATGGCTATCCTGTGCCTTGCTACCGACCTTGACGACCTGCGCCGGCGCATCGACAACATATTGCTTGGTTACACATTCGACGACCGCCCGTTCACCGTGCACGACCTCGGGGTGACAGGGGCGATAGTTGTCTTGCTGAAGGATGCGCTCAACCCCAACCTCGTGCAGACGACGGAGAACACTCCCGCATTCGTCCACGGGGGACCATTCGCCAACATAGCCCATGGATGCAACTCCGTGCTGGCGACAAAGATGGCCTTGACGTTTTCCGACTATGTTGTCACTGAGGCAGGCTTTGGTGCTGATCTCGGGGCGGAGAAGTTTTACAACATCAAGTGCCGCAAGGCTGGATTGTCCCCCAAGCTGACGGTGATAGTAGTAACCCTCAAGGGCTTGAAGATGCATGGCGGCGTGAGCGAGGACATGATTGGCGAGCCTAACATCGTAGGTGTAGGCACGGGACTTCACAACCTCAACAAGCACATAGACAACATCCGCTCATTCGGGCAGCACGTGGTCGTCGCCCTCAACCGTTATGCCAGCGATGAGGATGAGGAAATCGAGGCCGTGCGTGATTTCTGCCAGAACAAAAAGGTGGGCTTTGCGGTCAACAATGCGTTTGCCGAGGGCGGTGACGGCGCGATAGATCTCGCCAACGAAGTGATCCGCACCATTGAGAAACGGCCGTCGGATCCGTTGCAATTCACCTACAACGACGAGGACACGACGACGGAGAAGATTGAGAAGATTGCCAAACGCATCTACGGCGCGGCCGATGTGACTTACAGCCTCAAGGCACGCAAGATGCTAAGGATGGTGGATAAGCTCGGGCTTGGCTCTTATCCGGTCTGCATAGCCAAGACGCAGTACTCATTTTCTGCCGATCCGAAGGCATACGGCGTGGCAAAGGATTTTGAGTTCCACATCAAAGACATTGTGATTAACATGGGAGCCGAGATGATAGTTGTCATCGCCGGCGACATAATGCGTATGCCTGGTTTGCCCAAGAGCCCCCAAGCTAATCGCATAGACATTGTGGACGGCCACATCGAGGGATTGAGCTGAGCCATTATATATAATAATAGGTATAGGCCTGACCAAGCCGCCGCCTGTCACTGATGACATGGCGGCGGCTTTTGTCATGTCCGCTCCTGTTGTGCAAGGATGCACCAGGAGGCCCTGCACGGTGTTGCATTGGAAATGTAACTTTTGATTAAATGCAATGTAACTGTCCCGTAGTCGCTCCTACACATCAAAAGCCGTATTTCGCACCCGGAAAGATAAACGACAGACGAAACATGACGAAAAAACTAACATCAACCATCTGCTTGCTGCTTTTCGCGCTCTTTGCATCAGCCACTGACATTCGTGGCACGGTGAAGGACAGCGAGACAAAAGAGCCCTTGATTGGTGCTTCGGTGCAAATCGCCGGGACGACAATCGGAACTATCACAGACTTGGACGGCACATTCATCCTGCCAGGCGTGGACGGGGAGAGGACGATCACCGTGTCCTACGTCTCATACGTCACAGAGACGTTGACGGTAGACCCGACCAAGGACGATGAACCAATAGAAGTGATGCTCTCGCCCGACAACCGCCAGCTCGGCGAAGTCATGGTGACAGCGCGTAAAAACAACGAGACGGCGACAGCCCTCCTGAAGGAAAGGCAGAAATCGACCATCCCAATCGAGAACATCGGCGCACGCGACCTGTCAGTCAAAGGCATCTCTGACGTGCAGGAGGGTGTCAAAAAGCTCACAGGCATCTCCGTCGCATCGTCGGGACAGATAATCGTGCGCGGCCTGGGCGACCGTTACAGCATCACCACCCTTAACGGGATGTCTGTGGCATCACCCAATCCGGACAACAAACTGATCCCGCTCGACCTGTTCCCGACCTCCACGGTCAAAAACATCACTGTCAGCAAGGTTTACGACGCGGCCACGTTTGCGGACTACTCAGGGGCGCACATCGACATTGCTACCAAGGATCAGACAAGTGACAACTTCTTCGAGGCGAGCTTTGCGCTGAAGGGCTATGCCAATACGCTTGGCGGCTATTTCTATGAGATGGACAGGGCTTCGACGCTCTTCCGCAACCCGTCGATTGACGAGAGGGCGTTTGACAAGGGCATGAAGACTACGGACTTCAGGGAGTTCTCCAAGGCTAACAAGATATTCAACACCGGCTTCAACGTCGAGCGGCGCACTGCAATCCCGGCGTTCTCGGGCAACGCCTCATTCGGACGTAACATCAGGTTGGGCTCAAACGACCTCAACATCCTCGCATCGTTGAGCATCAGCAACAGCCTCAGTTCGATGGACAATGCGATGGTCAAGACGCTCAATGCCGTGGGTGAGACCAACGACTACTATGACTACGACGCTTACATCAACGAGTTGAAGGTGGCTGGACTTGCCAGCGTGGGCTATTCGTTCAGGGAAGCCGACCACATAGGTTACACGATGTTCTACGCACGCAACGCCGTCAACGAATACATGACCCGTGTCGGCTACAACTACGAGGACAACCAGCTGACTGGCATCAACGACGTGATGCACATCTATACGTTGCAGAACCACCAATTGTCCGGCTACCACGAGTTCGGGGACAAATGGTCGTTGACGTGGAAGGGGTCTTACGGCAAGACCACCAGCGAGGAACCGGACAGGCGTCAGGTGATGTACGAGAGGACACCCGATGGCATCGAGTTCTTCCAACTCAACCAGCAGGAGACCATGCGTTACTTCGGCGGCCTGACGGAGAAGGAATATCTTGCAGACATCTCATCCGAGTACAAATTCGGCGAGGGCAACAAGATAGTTTTCGGCGCGGCCTACAAGGACAAGCGGCGAGATTACAGCGCGACACGCTTCTATTACAACCTGCACTCGATAGATTCTTATATCGAAGACATATACTCCCCCGACAATTACATCAATGCCGCGAGCATAGCGTCGGGTGAAGTAGGGTTGAGGCGGGTCATGCAGCCCAAGGATTCCTATGACGCGGCCAACCGCATCGCGGCAGGATTTGTAAGTGCCGAGATCTACCCGGTTGCAGACCTGTTGATAAACCTCGGGGTGCGCTACGAGCACACGGACCAGTACGTAGACTACTACGACGACGCATCGATTGCACGCCGGAGCTCGTTGAAGAAGCACGACTTCTTCCCGGCGCTCAACGCACGCTACCAGTTCAGGGAGAACAGCAGTTTCCGCCTCTCGTTCTCTCGCACCGTGACACGGCCGTCGTTCATCGAGATGTCGCCGTTCCTCTACCAGGAGTCATACGGAGGGGCGCAAATCCGTGGTAACGAAAACCTCAAGAACGGCTACAACTGGAACGTAGACTTACGCTACGAATACATCACCAAAGGCGGAGACGTCTTCTCGGCAACAGCCTACTACAAGCTGCTCGAAGACCCGATTGAGCGCACGCAGTTCCTCCAGGGCGGGGCGACGGTGCACTCGTTCAACAACGCCGACACCGGCCTTGCGGCAGGCATAGAGGTCGAGGCAAGGAAGAAAATCATCGAGGGGCTCATCCTCGGGGCGAATGTATCCTATATGTACACCGACGTGGTGCTTCCTGAAGGCGGTGCATACACCAACACGTCCCGTGCGTTGCAAGGCGCGTCACCCTACCTCGTAAATGCCGACCTGACATACGCGCCGCGCTTCAAGGACGGTGGCAGCATGACGCTCGCGCTCCTTTACAACCTGCAAGGGCCGCGCATCCACTCGGTCGGTGTGTCTGGGCTCGGCGACATCACGCAGTTGACGCTGCACACGCTGAATTTCGTGTCCCGCTACAACTTCAACGATCATGCGAGCCTTTCGCTCAAGGCCAACGACCTGCTCAACCGTGACGTGGTGTTTGAACAGGAGACCCCGCTGACGGGAGGCAAGCAGGTGGTCGAGCGTTTCAAGACTGGCATCAACTTTGAGATAGGATTCACTTACAGACTTTGATAAATCAGAAACCAACAGTTTAACAAACCCAATTTAATTAATCGTTTATGGAAAAATCGAGATTCGGCCTTTTGGCCATGGCATTGATGGCATCAATGGTGGCATTCACCTCTTGCGATGACGACGATGATGCAACAAATGGCGGCGGTGACGGCACGACGACGGCAGGCACCACGCTCCAAGGCGAGTACACCAGCGACTTGACGCTTGAGGCCAACAAGACCTACACCCTCACTGGAGGCGTGCACATCAAGCGTGGCGCGACGCTGACAATCCCCGAGGGCGTGCAGATCGTGGCTGTCGATGACGACACCCCGGACTACATCCTCATCGAGCAGGGCGCGAAGATTGACGCGCAGGGCACTGCCACCAACCCCATCGTGATGACATCCGAATTGAAGGAAGCAGGTGCGTGGGGCGGCATCCACATCTGCGGCTATGCACACACCAATGCCCAAGGCGGCACGGGCAGCTCGGAGATAGGCAATGCCACTTACGGAGGCAACGACGACAACGACAACTCAGGCATCTTGCGGTATGTCCGCTTGGAGTACACCGGTTTCGCCCTGGACGAGGAGCACGAGGCCAACGGCATATCGTTCTACGGCGTGGGACGTGGCACGACGGTCGAGTACTGCCAGGCCTACAAAGGGTCTGACGACGGCTTCGAATTCTTCGGAGGCTCGGTCAACGTGCGCAACATGGTCGTGACGAGCTGCTCGGACGACTCGTTTGACTGGACTGAAGGGTGGAACGGCTACGGGCAGTTCCTCGTTGCCTACCAAGAGGAGGCAGGCACGCTCGGTTACGACTGCGACTGCCTGATGGAGTGCGACAACAACGGCGACAACCCGATCATCACGCCGATGGCTCACCCGGTCTTGGCCAATGTGACGCTGATAGGCAACGGCGGCGATGCCCAGGGCGTGCGCTTGCGTGCCGGCACGGAGGTCGAACTCTACAACACTCTCATCACCGGCAAGGCTCTCCCGCTCACGGTGGAGACTGCCCACACCGAGGAGGCTTTGCGTGACGGCGTGTCCAAATTGGAATATGTCGCCATCAGCGGCGAGCTCGACAGCGAGAACGGTGTCTACACCAACACTATGTTTGCTGCCGCGACGGGCAACTTGACCAACCAGACGTTCAACTTCACTGACACATACGTCGGCACGGTAGCAGGCGGCAAGGACATGGCGGCGGTCAACCCGTTCTTCACTGCTGCTGCTTACAAAGGCGCGGTGCAGGCTGGCAACGACTGGACGGCGGGCTGGACGCTCTGAGACGTTCTCATCTTCTGATTTGATTTCATAGTTTTGGCGGGAAGCCCTCGTGGCTTCCCGCTTTTTTGTGCGGTGGATCTGGCGTGACCCGTTCGCGCAGTGTTAGTGGCGCGCCGCTGTCCGTGGGCGTGGGATCGGGGGAAAACTCGATGAGGCCAGGCCTGAACTTTCGTGTCTCGGTGCTTAAAGTTCGTTGCCTCCGTACATAAAGTATATTCAGAACTTTTGTTTATATATTCAAAACTTCTGTTTATATAAACAAAAGTTCTGTTTATATATTCAAAAGTTTTGTTTTAACTTTATGTACGGGGGAAATGAACTTTTCCCGGCGAGAGATTGAAGTTTAAGCACCGAGGCACCGGACTTCAAGTCCGGCTTCATCGTGCTTAATGCCCGACGGCGTGGCGGTCTGCGGTGTGCATGGCGGCTCGTGCCATGCCGTTTGCGGGATTGATGAGGGTGTGGAAAAGGGCGGCAGCACGTTGTCATGTGCTGCCGCCCTTGGTGTGTTCAGCGTTGCGGGTTGTCTCAGTCGAGGATTATCTCGTCGGCGAAGAGGAATGCTTGCTCGCCTGCGGCACGGTGCCATGAGGGCAGGGAAGCGTTTTTGAGCACGACGCGGAAGTAGCGCGCTGTGGTCGGGTCGAAGTCTATCGCCTCGGTCTTGACCTGTACGGGCGTGCCCTCCACGGTCTCGGGGATGTCGCGGCTCGCCACTTCACGGAACTCTGTGCCGTTGTCCGAGGCGAGGACGGTGAGTTTGACCCCGTTCATGATGTAGTTTGGCACGTCGATGTCGAGGTTGATTGCCGCGTGGCTGACTTCCGTGGGCTTGCCGAGGTCGATGATGGCGTCGATGTCATTGCCTTTGAAGCCGAGCCAGCGGCCGTCGGAGTAGAGCTTGCTGCCGTAGAGGCCATCGACGAGCATCTGCGCGCCCTTGTTCTTGTATTGCAGGCTGGGTTGCTGCATGAGGCGTATGTCCTTGACGGTTGCCTTGTTGAACGTGAAGTCCTGGCTGATGGTCTTGACCACCGAGTCGCCGTCAAACTGGCTGGCGGTCAGCGTGCAGCTTTTGTTTATCTTGATCGTCCCGTCGTAGGCGGGGGACTCGGCCGTGGGCTGCTTGCCGTCAAGGGTGTAGCGGATGTTGCCTTCGCTGTTGCAGGCATAGAGCACAACGTCGTCAGTCCCGTCGGCAAAGTTGGGGTTTATCTCCATCTGCACCTCAAACACGTGCTTGGCGTAGTTGAAGCTGTCGCGGTCAAAGAACTCGATGATGCGCGGCAGCCTGCCGAGGAAGGCATGGTAGTCGCGCCGCGACGGGTCGCACCACTGCACTTCGGCGAGGGCGCACATGCGGGGCAGGGCCATGTATTCGGCTTGGCGGAACGTGGGGATGTACTCCGTCCAGAGGTTTGCCTGCACGCCGAGGACGTGGCGGCTCTCGTCTGCGGTGAGCCCGTCCGGGACGGGGTTGAGCCCGTAGACTTTCTCGATTGGTATGTAGCCGTTGAATGCCAAAGGCTCGTCCTCGATGTCCTGCGTCTGGTAGTAGTCGAAGTAGAGGTGCGAGTTGGGGGTCATTATGGCATCGTGCTTTTGCTTGATGGCGGCGTAGCCTCCGTCCATGCCGCGCCATGACATGACGGTGGCGTTGGGACCTATGCCGCCCTCGAGGATCTCGTCCCATCCGATGACTTTGCGTCCTTTCTCTGCCAGGTGCTTCTCTATCTGCTGCATGAACCAGCTTTGCAGCTTTTGTTCGGCGGTGTGCGCGTCATCGTCCTTGAGCCCGAGCTGCTTGATGCGGGCTTGGCATTTGGGGCAGGCTTCCCAACGCACCTTGGGGCATTCGTCGCCGCCTATGTGCACGAATTCCGAGGGGAAAAGTTCCGTCACCTCGTCCATTACGTCGTAGGCGAATTGCAGCACCGAGTCGTTGCCCACGCAGAGCACGTCGTCAAACACGCCCCACTTGGTTGCCGTCTTATATGGGCCTCCCGTGCAGCCCAGCTCCGGGTAGCTGGCCAGTGCGGCGAGCATGTGGCCCGGCAGGTCTATCTCGGGGATTATGGTGATGAAACGGTCTTGGGCATATTTGATGATGTCTTTGATCTCGTCAATCGTGTAGCATCCGCCGTACCTCTTGCCGTCAAATGTGTTGCTCTCGTTGTAGCCGACGACTGTCTCGTCCCTGTATGCCCCGACTTCGGTGAGGCGTGGGTATTTGGCTATCTCTATGCGCCAACCTTGGTCGTCGGTCAGGTGCCAGTGGAAGCGGTTCATGTTGTGGAACGCCAGCAGGTCGATGTAGCGTTTCACCGAGTCGGCTGTGAAGAAGTGGCGGCTCACATCCAAGTGCATTCCACGGTAGCCGAAGCGGGGTTGGTCGTTGATCTCGACATTGGCGAACTTGACCTCCATCCCCTCGGCGCGTGCCGGGATTGCCTTGCGGAGGGTCTGCACGCCATAGAAAGTGCCGGCGGGTGTCGTACCGTTGACAATGATGTTGGCCTCGCTGACGTTGATGGTGTAGGCCTCGTTGTTGTCCGTGTTGAGCTGCGACATGAGGACAATGGAGTTTTCGCCACGTTCGGTGGTCGTCTCGGGCTTGTAGCCTGTGGCATCCTCGATGTAGCCGGCAAGGAAGCCCGCTATGCGCTCGATGTCGGGGTTGTTGTCGGGATAGACGATGGTGGTCTTGGCCGAAAGTGTGAACGGCTTGCCTTCGAGCCTCGTGATGTGGTTTGGCAAAGGGACGATGTTGAAGTCGGCTTCAACGTCCTTGCTGCCGCAGGCGGCGAGTGCCGCTCCCATCGCTAAGGCGAGTAGTTTGGATTTGAGTCTCATGATTCAGAGGTTTGTGATTATTGTTTTGAGTTGTTTGATCGTTTCAGTGTCGGTGATGCTGCGGGCATATTCGTCCGCTCCGTTGCCGCCCATGCTGATGGCCTCGTTCCTGAATGTCATCTGGCTGCCGATGGTTTTGCGGGCGGAAGCGTGGAATTCGGTCGCGCGGGTCTCCATGGCTATCCTTTTTATATTATGTGGATTGATGCCGCACCCTGGCATGATGATGATGCGCCCTGCCGCTTTGTCAACGAGCTGGCGGAGCAGGGGGATGCCTCTCACTGCGTCTGGCTGCTGGCCTGAGGTGAGTATGCGGTCAAAGCCGAGAGCAATGATGTCTTCCATCGCCGCCAATGGATTCCGGCATACGTCAAATGCGCGGTGGAAGGTGGTTGACATTCCGTCTGCGGCGGCAAGCAACAGCTCCAAGGCACGTTTGTCTATGTCACCGTCACTTGTCAGGCAGCCGAAGACCACGCCGTCCGCGCCGGCTTGTCGTGCGGCCTTTATGTCATCGGCCATTATCCTTATCTCCCTTTCGGTATAGAGGAAGTCGCCGCCACGGGGACGGATTATCACGTTCAGCCTCGTCGTGGTCAGCAGTTGCCTTGCAGCTATCATTTCTCCGTATGAAGGGGTCGTGCCGCCTTCACCCATCCCGGAGCATAGTTCCACCCGGTCAGCCCCGCCGTTTTGGGCATTGAGTGCGCTCTCGGCGGAGTAGGCGCAGTTTTCAAGCAGTCGTGTCATCTCTTGTCTCATTTAGTGTGTGTCGGTCAGTGTCCGTATCCTTATGCCATTGAGTGCGTCATCGGTGAGGTTGTCGCCTGATAGCACTACGGTCTTGGTCTCACCTGCCTGGATGTCAAAGTAGTTGTCGCTGAAGTCTATGCCTTGTGCAGGAATCTCGATGAACACATCTTTTGCCAGGCAGTCTGTGGTCAATGTCAATGTGGCTTTGTCCCCGTCGCGGTTGACAGTGTGGCAAACAGTCGGCCGTGGCAGGTCGAGGTCACGTGGTTTCAGGAAGTAGTGCTTGCTGGAGTACATGGTCTTCCCGTCTTTCTCCACCCTGACGTCAAGCAAAGTCTTTGCCTTCATGTCATCGGCAACGATGTCTGCTGTCGTTAATGAGGTGACTTTGGCAGTAGCGTTTGGCGCTATATGGCATTTGACTTCGTGCCGTGACAGCTTGTTGCCATGGAAGTCCTCCAATGTCAACACGATGTTGCATCCCTCAATTGCCTCCAGCTTGTCGGAGATGGTGTACACGTCCAGCCTTTCCCCGTCCTCAACGACAGAGACAATGATCGGTGCGAAGGCATCCCTCGAATGGTAGTAGAGGGCTTTTTTGTTGCCATAATAGTCTATCGCCGACCACGAGATTGCCGGCCAGCAGTCATTAAGCTGCCAGTACAGGCTGCCCATGCAGACAGGGCGGTTGCGACGGTTGGCCACGATGCAATGTGCGATGCCGTGCCCTTGGACGAGTTGGCTGAGATAAACGAAGTCATCGAAGTCGCGCGGTGCGTCGTAGTAGCTGGTTATGTAGTGCATGATGGTCTCATTGCCCGTGCTGCTCTTTTGCCTGTGGCGCATGACCTCGGAATTTATGTCCATGTCGGCATCGGTCGCGAATGTCCTTATCGTCTTCATCTCAGGGAAAGACTCGATGCCAAATTCGCTGACAAACCGCAGGTCGAGCGTATCCATCACTTCAAACAGCTCCTTGCCATACCACAGCCCCCAGTAGTGGCTGTCACCCATAGTGAATGTCGCCGGACGTCCCCAGTTGGCCGTGTCAGGCGAGGTGTGTACGTAGCTGCGCCCTCCATCCAGTTCGGCCACACGTCCATGCAAAAGCTCCTTGAACAAACGGTCATAGTCGCGGCGCATCTTGGTGAAAGTGGTGTCATCATACCGGCGTGACCATCCCCAGTACTTGATGCCCTCGGAGATCTCATTGTTGCCGCACCACAGCACGAGGCATGGGTGGTTGCGCAGCCTGCGGATGTTGTCGTCGGCTTCCTCCCTCACGTTCTCCAGGAAGTCCGGTGTGGCAGGGTAGGTGGAACAACCAAACATGAAGTCCTGCCAGACCATTATGCCGTTGCGGTCAGCCAGTTCGTAGAAATAATCGTCCTCATAGACACCTCCGCCCCAGACCCTGACCATGTTGATGTTGGCCGCGACGAGGTCCTTGAACAACCGTTCGTAGTCCTCCCGTCCGACGTTGGTCAGCGTGATGTCCTGCGGTATGTAGTTGGCACCCTTGGCAAAGACTGGTTGCCCGTTGACGCGGAAGTAGAAACTGCGCCCGACAGAGTCCGCCTCGCTCACAAATTCCACCTCCCTTATGCCGACCTGGTGGTGGTGGCGTGCCAGGATGCGCCCGTCGCTGGCGGTGACGGTTGTCTCGATGTCATACAAGGCCGGTTCGCCCCAGCCGTTTGGCATCCACAACCGTGGCGCGTCGATGCCGAGATCCAGGTTTGACGTGTTCCCGCCTGGCGCGAGGCGCAGCGCGGTGCTTGCCTTTGCGACAGTCTCGCCGCCGTAGGAGCATGAGACCTCCACCGTCGCGTCTACCGCCGCAGTGCTGTTGTTGGCTATGCTTATCACGTTGCCGACCACCGCCCGCCCGCCATTGCCGAGCGTCGTGGTCGAATGCACGTCGTCAATCTTGCAACCGTTGTAGAAGTGCAGCCTGATGCCTCTCCACACGCCGCACGTCACTTGCCGCAGTCCCCAGTCCCATCCGTAGTGGTAGGGCGCTTTGCGGGCATAGACGCTCAAATGCCTTTCGTCCTTGTCATTGTCTGCTGGATAGTTGATGCCCTGTCGCTGGTAGTCGCCAAGCACCGCCCTTGTGGCGGAAGTGAAGCGCACCGCCAGGCGGTTCTCCCCATCCTGCAGCAGGTGGCGCACCTCCTTCTGGTGGCGGACAAACATATTGCGCGTCTTTGCCACCGCCACCCCGTTGATGCTGACCTCGGCGAAAGTGTCGAGACCGTCCATCTCCAGCGCGACATTGGTGTAGCCGTCCAGTTCATCGCGCGATAGGTCAAATGTCGTGGCATAAGTCCAGTCGGAATCCTCCACCCATCGGTTGCCGTATTCATTCAGTCCCACAAACGGGTCGTCAATCATCCCGTGGCGCAACAGGTCGGCATGGACTGTCCCAGGCACGCGGGCATCCAGCCATTGCCATCCAGCCGTGTCGCAGTGGAATGCCCAGCCTGTCTCCAGTGCCACAGTCTTGAATGCCTCTGCCGTCTGAGGGCGCACCTGCAATGTCGCCATGATGTTGAGCGCGATGAGCGCGATTAAAACCCTGTTCATCGGGGGTAGTTAAGCTAAAGTCTTGACAAATATAGTGCAATATTCGATGATGCCCCCACGCCGCCCCGTTTTTCCTGCCCTCCATCTCCCGGGAAAAGGCTGGTGAGGCCGGGCATGAAGTCGCATTGCCCGTATTGGAAAGTCCCATCGGGTCTGGCATAAAGTTGGATTAGGTAGGACATAAAGTTCAATGCCTCCTAATGAAAAGTATATTCAGAAGTTTTGTTTATATATTCAAAAGTTCTGTTTATATAAACAAAAGTTCTGAATATATAAACAGAACTTCTGTTTTTACTTTATGTACGGGGAAAAAGAACTTTAGGCCTGACTTGAGTGAACTTTAGGCCTGACATCATCGAAGTTTCGGTCCGGCGTCACCTGGTCTGTCCACGATGTCCACGTCGTTGATGCCCGTCGCCTTCGTCCCAGGCACCGGGGTGGCGCGCGTTGTGGCTTTTGCCGTCCGAAGTGACATTTGCAAAGCAAAAAGCGGGAGCTACGGCGGTTTTTGAGTGTAGGGGGCTGTGTTTTTTCTCAAATAATGCAAATAATGTTGTCATTTTGTCTTGCCGATGTGCAGGCAGGGGCTATTTTTATGGTCGGTAAAACTTAAATCGACAGATATGATTATCGGAGTTCCAAAAGAAATCAAAAACAATGAGAACAGGGTGGCGATGACCCCCGCCGGAGTTAAAGAGTTGGTGGCGCGTGGCCACAAGGTCTATGTGCAACGCACGGCAGGCGAGGGGAGCGGGTTTGACGACGCAGCTTATGAGGAGGCCGGGGCTGAGATGCTGCCGGGCATCGAGGATGTCTATGCGGCCGCCGAGATGATCGTCAAGGTCAAGGAGCCGGTGGCGAGCGAGTACGGTCTCGTGCGCGACGGGCAACTTGTCTTCACATATTTCCACTTTGCCAGCGACGAGGCGCTTACCCGCGCGATGCTTGAGAGCGGTGCGACGTGCATTGCCTACGAGACGGTCTGCGACAAAGGCAGGCATCTGCCGTTGCTTGTGCCGATGAGCGAGGTGGCAGGGCGTATGTCCGTGCAGGAGGGGGCGCGCTTCCTCGAAAAGCCGCAGGGCGGCAAAGGAAAGCTGCTGGGCGGCGTGCCAGGGGTGAAGCCCGCCAAGGTGCTGGTGCTGGGCGGAGGTGTCGTGGGCACCAATGCCGCCGTGATGGCTGCCGGGCTTGGCGCTGACGTGACCATAGCGGACATCTCGTTGCCGAGGCTGCGCTATCTGGACGAGATGATGCCGAGGAACGTCAAGACGCTCTATTCGTCACGGCACAACATCGAGACCGAGCTGCCGGACACAGACCTCGTGATCGGGGCGGTGCTTATCCCGGGCGCAAAGGCTCCGCATTTGCTCACGGCCGATATGCTGCGGCTCATGCGCAAGGGCAGTGTCCTTGTCGATGTCGCCATCGACCAAGGCGGATGCTTTGAGACATCGCATCCGACGACGCACGCCGAGCCGACCTATGAGGTTGACGGCATCGTGCACTACTGCGTGGCTAACATCCCGGGCGCAGTGCCTTACACCTCGACGCTGGCGTTGACCAACGCGACGTTGCCATACGTCCTGCGCCTTGCCGACATGGGCTGGCGGGAGGCTTGCCAAGCGGACGAGGGGCTCGCGGCCGGTGTCAACATCGTCAAGGGCAAGGTGGTGTTCCCCGCCGTTGCTGAGGCTTTCGGACTGAAGTGCGGCAAGCTCAAGCTGTGACGCGGCAGGACTGTTTGCCAGCATGAAATGTTAAGTCCGCGACGGGGCGACCCGTCGCGGACTTATGTTATACCATATATATAATATGTAGCCCCGTGTCAGAAGCGGAGCATCACTTCAAAGACGAGTTTGTCCTGCTCGCTCTCGTTGATCAGCGCGCCGTCGTCGTAGAAGTATTTCTCGTAGTTGACCCTTATGTCCGCCCTGAACGGTTTGGCAAGGCTCAGTGTCACGCCTCCCGTGGCACGGTGGCGTTGCGAGTCGGTCATCACGGCCGCCCCGTTCTCTTCGTTGACGGTGATGCCGTCCCAGTGGTCGGTCATCATGTCATAGCGGGCGAGGATGGAAATCTTCTGGAACACCCTCTTGAGCGGTATGTCGTAGTTTGCGAATGCGTTGACCGAGTGCACGTCTTTGAATTTGCCGTGTGTGTAGTGCTTGTACAGGTATTCTGCCTCGACGTGCAACCCGCCGATGTTGACGTAGCTGCCGATGTCGTGCATGAATATGTTGTTGTCGAGCGGCGCGATTTTCTGTGTGCTGAGTGTGATGTTGAGGCATTCGACGGGGAACACTTGCGCCTTGAACGAGTAGTTGGCCTTGCGCGTCCACCGCTTTTGCCCGTCCTCGGTTATGTCGTCAAATCCGTTGAAAAGCCCGCCTTGGAGGATGAGCGGGAAGTCTTTGAGACGGTATTCCAGAGTGAAACCGACGTCACGCACGTCCCCGACTTGCTTGGCGATGAACGAGCGGTTGGCGAAGTACTGCTGGTGCGGCGAGCGGTGCGC
>CALULY010000002.1 GCA_944321635.1 uncultured Bacteroidaceae bacterium
CTCTTCAGGTTGGACTTGAACCAACGACCCTCTGATTAACAGTCAGATGCTCTAACCGACTGAGCTACTGAAGAATTAAACTATTCGCCTAAAAAGCGATGCAAAAGTAAGGTGAAATATTGGATTATGCAATATCTTTGCAAGAAAAAGATTGAATGGACAAAATCATAGGAATAGGCAACGCCCTTGTCGACGTGCTGGCACGCGTCAATGACGACTCAATAATCAACGAATTGCAACTGACCAAGGGCGGCATAGAACTCATCGACAAGGACAGATACATATATATAAGTGGTATGGTGGAAGCCATGGACACCCACATGGCATCAGGAGGCTCAGCCGGCAACACCATAAGAGCCCTGGGCATCCTCGGTTGCAACGTGGGATTCATAGGCAAGATTGGTGAAGACACTCCGGGCACTTTCTACAAAGCATCTTGCGAAAGGGACGGGGTCTCAGCATCACTCATCACAAGTCCACTGCCGACAGGGGTCGCCACGACGTTCATCACGCCAGATGGCGAAAGGACTTTTGCCGACTACCTCGGCGCGGCAGCAACGTTGGAGGCGGACGACTTGACGGCGGAGATGTTCAAAGGCTACTCTTACCTTTATATTGAGGGCTACTTGGTCCAAAACCACGAGATGATTTTAAAGGCAGCAGAGATGGCAAAGCAAGAAGGTCTCCAGATCTGTCTTGACATGGCAAGCTACAACATAGTTGAAGCAGAACGCGACTTCTTCAAACTGCTCCTCACAAAATATGTAGACATAGTGTTCTCCAATGAGGAAGAAGCCAGGTCTTTCACCGGCGGAAAACCAGAGGACGCCCTGCATGACATCTCGAAACTTTGCAGCGTGGCGATAGTCAAGATGGGCAAAAACGGCTCCTACATCAAAAAAGGTACAGAAACAATCAGGGTGGAAGCCATCCAAGTGGACACTGTCATTGACACCACCGGCGCAGGAGATTACTTCGCAGCAGGTTTCCTCTATGGATTGACAAGCGGGTACTCATTTGCCAAATGCGCACAAATAGGCTCACTCCTCGCAAGCAAAGTCATACAAGTCGTAGGCACCGAACTACAACCTGCCGTATGGAAAGAGATCAAATCAACCATCAACGACATCGTGTCTGAATGACACAAGAGCGACACACGCCCACGACACCCGAAACACAAGATCAAGACATGGACAAAAACAAAAGAACCAGGAACATCGCCGGGACATTGGCCGCGATATGCCTGATGGCAGCCGCCCTGTTCAGTTTCCAGACCAATGACATAAACTTCCTCAAGGGGAAAAACATGGAGATTTTCCAAAGCGTCTACAACGAGCTTGACCAGCTTTATGTGGACACAATCAATCCCGACAAATCAATTACCAACGCGATAGACGGGATGCTTTCGCAACTTGACCCCTACACAATCTACTACACCGAAGAGGACAACGAGGAACTGGAAATGATGACCAAGGGCACGTATGGCGGCATCGGCTCACTCATAGTCAAACACGGTGACTATGTAGCTATTGCCGAACCATACGTAGGGCAGCCAGCCTTCGAAGCCGGCCTCAAAGCCGGAGACCTCATACTCCAAATCGATGGTGAGGAAATGAAAGGCAAAACCAATGCCTATGTCAGCGAAAAACTGCGCGGCGAGGCAGGCAGCGCCTTCAACATCAAAGTGCAACGACCGGGACAAAGCTCCCCACTTGAATTCGACATCACACGCCGCGAAGTGCAACTCCCCGTCGTGCCCTACCATGGCATAATCAAGGACAGCATAGGGTACATCCAAATATCCAGTTTCAGCGGCAACCCCTACCCACAAGTGAGGGAGGCGTTCATCAAACTCAAGGAACAAGGGGCAAAATCACTCATCATAGACTTGCGCAGCAACGGGGGCGGGCTGCTCGACCAAGCGGTCAAAATCGCCAATCTCTTCATCCCCAAAGGCAAAGAGATAGTCTCGATGCGCGGCAAGACCAAGTACAGCAGCCAGACCTACAAGACGACAGAAGAGCCACTCGACACCATAATCCCCATTGCGGTGATGGTAAACAGCCAGTCGGCCTCAGCTTCCGAGATACTTGCCGGCGCGATACAAGACCTTGACAGGGGAATAATCGTCGGCTACCGCACTTTTGGCAAGGGACTGGTCCAAAACATACGGCCACTGCCATACAACTCTACGCTGAAATTGACCATAGCCAAATACTACACCCCAAGCGGGCGATGCATCCAGGCACTCGACTATTCGCACCGCAACGACGATGGCAGCGTGTCAAGAGTCCCAGACAGTCTGACCAATGTGTTCCACACGGCAGCCGGAAGGATTGTCCGCGACGGAGGCGGCATCAAACCTGATGTCGAATTGACTCCGGAAAAGTTTTCAAACAACATACTCTTCTACCTCATAACTGACAACCTTATCTTTGACTTCGCCACAGACTATTGCCTCAAGCATGAGACCATAGCGCAGCCGGAAGAATTCTCGATAACGGATGCCGACTATGAAGCGTTCAAGAAGAAAGTTACGGATGCCGATTTCAAATACGACAGGCAGAGCGAAAAAGCATTGCAGGCACTCAAGGAAATAGCTGAATTTGAAGGCTACACCGAGAGCGCGAAAGCCGAATTTGAATCCTTGGAGAAAAAACTGTCTCACGACCTCAACCATGACCTTGAACATTTCAAAAAGGACATCGTTAATTACATAAACATCGAGATAACCAAACGCTACTACCATCAGGTCGGAGGCGAGATACAACAGCTCAAAAACGACAAAGAACTGGATAAGACCGTCGAGACACTCAACGACCGCGCCGCCTACGCCAAACTGCTCACCCCGCAAAACGACGAGGAGACAGGCGGAGAAACGGACGAATGAGGTCAAAGGTCACAAGACACCGCCACGACGGATGACCGGTGCAGCAAGACCGGTCATCCGTTTTTATTAAAACACAGCTTCTGAGATGGGCAACCTCTGGCGCAACTACTTCTACTACACCAAGCAAGACAAGCTCGGACTGCTTGCCATCGCTGCCATAATCATCATTTCGCTTGCAACCACCTTGTTGCTGCGCAGTTGCCCGCGCGACAACGGGGCGGGACGGCACGACCCGACGCTCGCACGCTACCAGCAATTCCGCGAAGAACTCAGACGCAACGACAGCATCATGCGTTCACGTCGCTTCAAACCACGCTGGCAACCACGCGCGAGGCAGGACTGGCACAAGGCCATTGCACCGCCATCGCCTTTTGACCCCAACGCCGATGACTCGGCAATGTTAGTCAACTCGGGATTCACGCCCTACGTAGCGCGCAACATAGTCAGGTACAGGGCGCACGGCGGACAGTTCCGCAAAGCGGAAGACCTGGCCAAAATCTACGGCATGGACAGTGCAATGTTTGCAAAATTGCGCCCTTACGCCATCATAGATTTACCTGAACGCATCGACACGACGCAAGAATTCGTGCCGATGTACAAGCCAGTCGAGAAATACCCAGAGGGAACTGTCATAGACATAAACGAAGCTGACACCACTGCACTCATGAAAATCCCTGGCATAGGCAGAGGCTACTCGCGGATGATAACGGCCTACCGCGCCCGCCTCGGCGGATTCGTCTCAGCTTCCCAGGTGAACGAGGTGGAAAATCTCCCGAAGGGTTTCGACAAATGGTTTTCCGTAGCACCTGGATTCGTGCCACGCAAAATCAACATCAACCGTGCAAGCATCGAGAAGCTCAGGGCACACCCCTACCTCAACTTCTACAAAGCCCGGGCAATCATCGAATACAGGAAAAAATACGGAGACCTGCGCTCGCTCAAACAACTGGAGATGCTTGAGGAATTTGACGATGGCACGCTCGACAGGATAGCACCCTACATCGAGTTCTGACAACCTGGACTTTTAAAAGACCGGGGTATGCCTACGGCTCTCTACACGCTGCCGAGTTACATCCTGGCATAAAACAGCGTGTCCTGCATTCACAAAGAACACAGGACACGGCAAATGTTATGTTTCTTCCGAAGGAAGTCCTCTTACTCGGCGTATTTCTTGAAAATCACACAGGCGTTGTGACCTCCGAAACCGAAAGTGTTTGAGAGGGCAGCGTTCACAGTCCTCTTTTGCGCCTTGTTGAAAGTGAAATTCAATTTGTAGTCGATTGCTTCATCCTCATCGCCATCCTCGTGGTTTATGGTCGGCGGAACGATGTCATTCTGCACAGCCAGCACAGCCGCCATAGCTTCCACCGCACCCGCAGCACCCAGCAAGTGCCCGGTCATGGACTTGGTGGAACTGATGTTCAACTTGTAGGCGTGTTCACCAAACAACGTTTTGATAGCTTTGACCTCCGACACGTCTCCCACTGGAGTTGATGTCCCGTGCACATTGATGTAATCGATGTCTTCGGGCTTCATGCCGGCATCTTCCAACGCATTGCGCATGACCAGCACTGCACCAAGTCCTTCAGGATGCGAAGCCGTCATGTGATAGGCATCGGCCGACAAGCCTGCACCAACCAACTCAGCATAGATTTTCGCACCGCGAGCCTTGGCGTGCTCAAGTTCCTCAAGCACGAGGCAACCTGCGCCCTCACCGATCACAAAGCCGTCGCGGCTTGCGCTGAACGGTCTTGAAGCGGTCTCCGGGCTGTCGTTGCGCGTTGACAAAGCGTGCATGGCTGTAAATCCTCCCACGCCTGACTCAGAGACTGCCGCCTCTGCGCCGCCGGCAAGGATCACATTGGCCTTGCCCAAACGGATGTAGTTGAACGCATCCGAGATGGCGTTGGACGAAGATGCGCACGCCGATGTCGTTGTGAAGTTTGGTCCGCGGAAGCCGTACATAATGGAAATCTGTCCGGCTGCGATGTCCGCGATCATTTTGGGGATAAAGAATGGACTGAATCGAGGACCATTTTCTATGTTGCAATAGTAGTTCCCGACCTCTTGCTCGAATGTGTGTATGCCTCCGATGCCGACACCATAGATGACACCTATCTTGTCGAGATCTTCAGCCTCCACATTCAGGCCAGAGTCTTCTACCGCTTGCTTTGCCGCAACAACGGCATATTGCGCATAGAGATCCATCTTTCTCGCATCTTTGCGGTCGATGAAATCCGTGGCATTGAAGTTCTTGACTTCGCAGGCAAATTGTGACTTGAACAAAGAAGCGTCGAAATGGGTAATCGGTCCCGCCCCACTCTTGCCTGCCACGAGGTTGTTCCAAGTTTCCTCAACCGTGTTGCCGACAGGTGTCAGTGCGCCGAGGCCAGTCACTACGACTCTTTTCAATTCCATTTGGTATGAAATAAGCGATTACTTCATGTTGTTTTCGATGTACGAAACTGCATCACCTACAGTTTTGATGCCCTCTGCCTGATCGTCAGGAATAGAAATGCCGAATGCCTTCTCAAATTCCATGATCAATTCAACAGTGTCGAGTGAGTCAGCTCCGAGATCATTGATGAAGTTTGCTTCTGGAGTTACTGCAGATTCTTCTACGCCGAGTTTCTCAACGATGATAGCTTTTACTTTTGATTCGATTTCTGACATAATCTTTGATTTTAAGTGAATACTTGATTTAATTCTTAAATTTGATGCAAAGGAAGAAATATTTATTGTTCCGACCAAATATTTAAGGTACTAAAATGCCTCGAATTGCACATTTCAACCAAAGGTGTGCACAAAAGCATCCCTTGAAAGCAGTCAGAACGATGGATGACTAACACAATAAAACGTACAAAGAATGAGAGCAGGAAGCATCTTACACAAGGTTTTGCCAACCTTGATGCTCGCCATGGCCGCACTCTGCTGCGCCACCACGGCGACAGGAGGCATAACACCAGGCGCGGAAAGGACTGAAGCCTACGTTGACAAGCTCAATGGCAAGCGCATAGCCGTCCTCGCCAATCAGACATCAATGGTCTGCGGGACACACCTCGTTGACACACTGCACGCCATCGGAGTAGACATCACGGCAATCTTCGCCGCCGAACACGGCTTCCGTGGCGACAAAGGGGCGGGCGAAAAAATCCAAGGAGGCGTTGACCCGCGCACCGGCATAAGGATCGTCTCCCTCTATGGAGGGTCAAACTCGTCGCTCGATGCGGCGATGCGCGGGTGCGACTTGGTGGTGGTTGACATACAGGACGTGGGAACACGCTTCTATACCTATTATATAACTATGCTGCGGCTGATGAACCGTTGCGCGGCACTCGGCAAAGAGATGATGGTGCTCGACCGTCCCAACCCGACGGGGCACTATGTTGACGGGCCAATCCTGGACATGAAACATAAATCGGGAGTTGGCGCGCTGCCGATACCCGTTGTGCACGGCATGACACTCGGCGAACTGGCCCGCATGGTCAACGGCGAGGGCTGGCTGGACGGCGGGCGCAAGTGCAGGCTCACGGTCATCACCTGCACGGGCTACGACCACCGCACGCACTACACCCTGCCTGTCGCGCCGTCGCCCAACTTGCCAGACATGACAGCCATCTACCTTTACCCGTCGTTGTGCTACTTCGAGGGCACGCCAGTGAGCATAGGACGCGGCACGGACAAACCTTTCAAGGTCTACGGCCATCCACGGATGCACGGGGACTATGACTTCACGCCGCAATCCACTCCCGCCGCACCGGCTCCTCCGTGCCTCGGACAGACCTGCCACGGTTATGACCTGTCGGGACTCGGCATGGACGAGCTGCGGGACAAGAGGATAGACTTGACATATCTCATCACTGCCTACCGGGAGTCTGGACTTGGAGAGAAGTTTTTCACTCCGTTTTTTGAGAAATTGATAGGTGTCGATTACGTCAGGCAGATGATTGTCGATGGGAAATCCGCCGACGAAATCCACAAGATGTGGGAGGCGGATGTCGAGAGGTTCAAAGCCATGCGCCGCCCATACCTGCTTTATGCGGAATGACCCGTTGCCACCTCGAAAGACAAGATATGCCTTAACCGAAAAGGTCTTTTGTTAGTCGCACTAACAAAAGATGTCTTTGCAAAATGACATGATTGGTGCAAAAGCGTACGTGGCACGCTGTCATTGACAGCGTGCCACGTATGGTTTGATGACACGGCGTGCCGTGTCTTTCCCCTCTTTTGCAAATGCTATTCGGACACTTCGTTTTCGTTCTCGGCAAGGTAGTCCTCGTAGAGTGCCTCCTGCGAGCGGAACGGTTTGCCCTCATGCGGTTTGAATCTATTTGCTCCCGTGCCATCGACTATGCGCCCCTGCGACGTGTCGTTCAAGCCATAATCGACGATGCGGCGCAATTCGTTTTTCAACGCCGGGTCGCATACCGGAGCCACGACCTCCACGCGGTTGTCAAGGTTGCGCGGCATCCAGTCGGCCGAACCGATGAACATCTTCTCCTCGCCGCCTGCCGCGAAGATGTAGATGCGTGAATGCTCCAGGTAGCGGTCTATGATGCCGCTGATGCGGATGTTGCTGCTCACACCGGGAATGCCGGGCATAAGCGAGCAATTGCCACGGACGAGCAGGTCGATGTCCACCCCGGCAGCCGAGGCTTCATAGAGTTTGTTGATGATGACGGGGTCGGTCACGTGGTTTATCTTCACTTTGATGTAGGCTGGCTTGCCTGCCTTCTTGTTCCTGATCTCATTGTTTATCAGCGTGACAAACTTGGATTTCATCTCATTGGGCGAGACAAGCAGTTCCTTGAACTTGACCTGGGCGTAGGGGTACTCGATGAATCGGAAAACAGCATCGACATCCCTGACGATGCCACGCCGTGCCGTCATCAAAAGGAAGTCTGTGTAGACCCGCGCGTTGCCCTCGTGGAAGTTGCCAGTCCCGACACAAGCGATGTCCGGGCCGTTGCGCATCTCGATATGCACCACTTTTGAATGCACCTTGAGTCCCTCGACGCCGAAGATCACTTTTATGCCAGCGTCCTGCATCTTCTTTGACCAGTTGATGTTAGACGCCTCGTCAAAGCGGGCAAGCAGTTCGATGACGACGGTCACTTTCTTCCCGTTGCGCGCGGCACCCATCAAGGCACGCACTACCTTTGAATCCTTGGCAAGGCGGTAGAGTGAGATCTTGATGCCACGGACGTTCTTGCTGACCGCCGCCTCCTGGAGCACCCGCACGAATGTGTCAAAGTTGTGGTAGGGGACATGGATGAAGCGATCTCCATGTTGTATCCTTTCCAGCAGGCTCTCTGGACCATCCAGGCTGCGGCGTGTGATGGGAGGCCATGCGGGGTACTTCAAATCCGTCCTGCCACAGTCGGGCAGGTGCATGAAGTCCTTGTGGTTCTGGTAGCGTCCACTCTCCAAAACGGTGTCGAGCTTGTCCAAATCGAGTTTGGCCAACACACGTTTCAGCAAATCCTTAGGCATCGCGGCATCGTAAATGACGCGCAAAGGCTCACCCCTCTTGCGGCTTTTCACGCCCTTGGATATTTTCTGGAGAGTGCCGGTACGGAGGTCATTGTCGATTTCCATCTCGGCATCTCGCGTGAATTTGAAGGTATAGCCCTCGAAGTCCGCATAACCCAGCCCCGCGAACACGAGCGGCAGGCAGCAACGCACCACGTCATCGAGGTACATGAGGCACTGTCTGCCCCCGTCGTCGGGAACTTGCAGGAAACGTCCGCAAATGCTCACTGGCAATTCAAAGAACGCATACTCATGTTTGGACGCGCTCCCTGCCTTGGACATCCTGATGGCCATGTATATGTCCTCGTCCGTCTCCCTGTCCAGCACCTTGACCGACGAGAAAAGCACTGGGGAGATGAACCCGTTGAGATGGGACTTGTAGTAGGCATGGATGAACTCCATCTGCTGAGCGGTCACATCATCGCTGCTGATGATGTGTATGTTCTCATCCGCCAACTCCTTAGTCACTTGCTGGACGGCACGTTCAAAATCCTTGGCGTACTCGGAGTTGAGCTTGACGAGATGCTTCAACAACTTTTTGGCACGCATCGATTCGCGCTGGGCAGCCTTGCCTGTGCACTCCGCTATGCGGTTTTGAGTGGCGACACGCACCCTGAAAAACTCGTCGAGGTTGTTTGAATATATGCCAAGGAAGCTGACCCGCTCCAGCAAAGGCACATCTTCACGCATCGCTTCCTGCAATATCCTGCGGTTGAAGTACATCCAACTGATGTCCCGCTCGATGTAGTAATCGTTGTTTCTTGAAGCCATAAGCCGTTTACCTTTTAAATATTTCGTCTACAACGCTCGCCGTTGCTGCGGCAAGACGCGGACTTGCAGCCGACGAGGCGGCAGCCCGCAACTTCCACAAAGATAGGCATCAACGCGGCACACGGGCAACCTTTTGCAGCCATAAAATGAAAAAGCAACCAAAATGAAACATCTTTGCAACATCCCTGCAACAATCCGTCACGCCCGGGCAGGGAAAAACCCGCACCGCCTGACACCATGCCACCACCTCCTCACGGTCGCGGCCAATGCAAGGCGAAAGAAACTGGACGCGTGCAAGGAAAACTTTGTTTTTAACCTAAAAACACATAAACGCAGGTTGCAAATACGCAGATTTAGGTTAAAAACATATAGATTCAGGTTAGAGACAGACTTTTCGTACCGTTCCCCAATGTTTTCGCACCGTGACGGCAGTGCGGCACAGATTTAAATGCGGCGGATGGCGGTGTAAAGGTGGAATTGGCTAACTTTGGAAAAACATTGGGACACCGAGTGCCACCACAAATGACCAAGACACGATGCTAAGCAAAATCAAACTGAGCGAACTCTACTTCAAAGACACCTCATTTGCCAACCTGATGACGCGGCGCATATTCAATGTGCTGCTGATAGCAAACCCCTACGATGCCTTCATGCTGGAGGATGACGGGCGCATCGACGAGAAGATGTTCAACGAATACGTCTCCCTGAGCCTGCGCTACCCTCCCCGCTTCACGCAAGTCTCCAACGAGGAAGAGGCGTGGAGCATCATGTCGCAGATGCAATTCGACCTGGTGATTTGTATGCCTGGGACGGACAACAGTGACACGTTCACCATAGCCCGCGACATCAAACGCCAGCACCCGTCCATCCCTCTCGTTGTGTTGACGCCGTTTTCACACGGTGTGGCGCAGCGCATGGAGCATGAGGACTTGAGCGACTTTGAGTATGTCTTCTGCTGGCTGGGGGACACCGACCTGCTGCTCTCGATCATCAAGCTCATTGAGGACAAGATGAACATGGAACACGACGTGAACGAGGTGGGCGTGCAAATGATCCTGCTCGTCGAGGATTCTATCCGGTTCTACTCGTCAGTGCTCCCCAACCTCTACAAACTCGTCCTGACGCACTCCAGGGACTTTGCAACCGAGGCTCTCAACGAACACCAGAAAACGTTGCGCATGAGGGGACGGCCAAAGATAGTGCTTGCCCGCAGCTACGAGGAGGCGGCCCAGCTCTACGAGACCTACCGCGACCACATCCTCGGTGTGATCACGGACGTGCGCTATCCCTACAAAGGCAAGGAAAACCCGCTTGCCGGCATCCGCCTGGCGCAGCACATCAGGGAAAAGGACGAGTATGTGCCGATAATCATCCAGTCGTCCGAGGTCGAGAATGCCGTCCATGCCAAGCACTTGCACGCCGCCTTCATCGACAAAGGTTCAAAGAAGATGGTGCAAGACTTGCAGAAAGCGGTGTCGGAACACTTCGGCTTCGGCGAATTCGTCTTCCGCAACCCCGAGACAAAGGAGGCGATAGCGCGGGTGAGAAACCTCAAAGACCTGCAAAACATCATATTCGCCGTGCCGAGCGAATCGCTCTACTACCATCTGACACGCAACCATGTCTCGCGCTGGCTCTACTCCAGGGCGATGTTCCCCATGGCGGAATTCCTGAAAAGCATAAAAATCCCCGACTTCACCAAGGTCGATGACTGCCGCAAAATCATATATGAGTCCATCCTCAAGTACCGCAAGATGAAGAACCAAGGCATCGTGGCCGTCTTCCACCGTGACCGCTTCGACCGCTATTCCAACTTCGCCCGCATAGGGGAGGGCTCTCTCGGCGGCAAGGGCAGAGGCCTCGCCTTCATCGACAACATGATCAAGCAGCACCAAGGCTTGAACGACAACGACAAAGCGAAGATCGAAATCCCAAAGACGGTTGTCCTGTGCACGGACATCTTTGACGAATTCATGGAGACCAACGACCTCTACCGCACCGCCCTGTCAGACATCAGCGATGACGCGATCCTGCGGGCGTTCCTCCTCGCCAAGCTGCCCGAGAGGTTGAAGACGGACTTCATGGCACTCTTTGACGTGGTTAAGTCGCCGCTGGCCATACGCTCGTCAAGCCTGCTCGAAGACTCGCACTACCAGCCTTTCGCCGGGATATACTCGACCTACATGGTCCCGTACCTGGACGACAAGGCGGCGATGCTCTCCATGCTGATCAAGGCAATCAAAGGCGTGTACGCGTCAGTCTACTTCCGTGACAGCAAGGCGTATATGCAGGCCACGTCAAACGTCATCGACGAGGAGAAGATGGCAATCGTCATCCAGGAAGTCGCCGGGCGGCAGTACGGCAACCGCTACTACCCCACGTTCTCGGGCGTGGCAAGGTCTCTCAACTACTACCCCATCGGCGACGAACGCGCCGAGGAAGGGGTCGTCAACCTCGCCCTGGGGCTGGGCAAGTACATCGTCGATGGGGGCAAGACACTGCGATTCTCGCCAAGCCACCCCGACAAGGTGTTGCAGACCAGCGAGGTGGAGCTGGCACTCAAGGAGACGCAGAGCAAGTTCCTCGCCATCGACCTCAACAACATGGGAGGCGAATTCTCGGCCAACGACGGCTTCAACCTCCTGAGCCTCGACACCAAGGAGGCTGAGCGCGACGGTGCGCTCAACTACATCGCATCCACCTACGACTTCATGCAAGGGCGCATCAGCGACGGGCTGTACCCCGGCGGCAGGAAACTGATCACCTTTGCCAACGTCCTCAAGCACGGCGTCTTCCCCCTCGCCCAGATGCTCCGCGACCTGCTGCGGTGCGGGCGAGAAAGTATGCAGCGGCAGGTCGAGATAGAGTTTGCCGGCAACATAAACAAGGACCGCAGCGGCACTCTCTATGTGCTCCAGATCCGTCCCATAGTGGATTGCAGCCAGATGCTCGACGAGGACCTGGCCGCCATCCCCGACGACGCGCTGTTGCTCAAGTCATGCAACTCGCTCGGCCACGGCGTGTGCGAGGAGGTGCATGACATCATCTATGTCAAGCCATCCAACTTCAACGCCGCCAACAACCCGCGCCTTGCCGAGGAGATAGACCGTCTCAACCGCCAGCACCTCGACCAAGGCACCTCGTATGTGCTTGTCGGCCCCGGCCGCTGGGGATCGAGCGACCCGTGGCTGGGCATCCCCGTCAAATGGCCCAACATCTCGGCGGCGAAAGTGATAGTCGAGTCGGGGCTCAGCGGCTACCGCGTCGAGCCGAGCCAGGGGACGCACTTCTTCCAGAACCTGACCTCATTCGGCGTGGGCTACTTCACCATCAACCCGTTCATGGGGGATGGCATCTTCGCCGCCTCATGGCTCGACGCGCAGCCTGCCTGCTACGAGAGCGAGGGTCTGCGCGCCGTCCACTTCGCCAACCCCATCATCATCAAGATGGACGGGCGCAAGAACACAGGCATAGTGATGAAGCCCGCAGAGGGATGAGCCACCACTCCCCTCCACCGTCCCAAATGCGCGGGGACAGGAGACCTCACAGCAGGGACGTGCCGGCGGCACGTCCCTTTTCGTTTTGCCACGACGCCACGGCCACGCACCTCAACGGCATCAGATCGGGGGATAAAAGCCATGAAGCCTGACATAGGCTTGCGCCACTCGCCGGGAAAAGTTCATTTGCCCCGCACATAAAGTTCATTCAGAAGTTTTGTTTATATAAACAGAACTTTTGAATATATAAACAAAAGTTTTGAACGAATAAACAAAACTTCTGTTTATACTTTATGTCAGGAGATAACGAACTTTATATCCGACCTCATTGAAGTTTGTGCCTGGCATCACCGGCACAAGGTCTTGCCTGACGCCGCCCCGGGCAAACCAATTCAAACACAAGGTTTGATTGTTTTGCACTCGGTTTGCGGCATCTTTACCTTGGACGGTGAAGATAGGCGGCACCTCGGCAAACCAATTCAAACACAAGGTTTGATTGTTTTGCACTCGGTTTGCGGCATCTTTACCTTGACGGTGAAGATAGGCGGCACCTCGGCAAACCAATTCAAACACAAGGTTTGATTGTTTTGCACTCGGTTTGCACTATCTTTGCCCCCGTTTTAGATGCTGCCCGATGCAGGGGCGGCATGATTTACAATAACATATAAGGAAAAGAACCATGGCACTACAATGCGGCATAGTGGGTCTGCCCAATGTCGGCAAATCGACCCTGTTCAACTGCCTGTCAAACGCGAAGGCGCAGGCTGCAAACTTCCCCTTTTGTACGATCGAGCCCAACGTTGGCGTGATCACCGTCCCGGACAACCGCCTCAACAAACTGGCGGAGCTGGTGCATCCTGGCAGGATAGTGCCGACCACGGTCGAGATTGTTGACATCGCGGGACTGGTCAAAGGGGCGAGCAAGGGCGAGGGCCTGGGCAACAAGTTCCTTGCCAACATCCGCGAGACCGATGCCATCATCCACGTCCTGCGATGCTTTGACGACGACAACGTGACACACGTGGATGGCTCGGTCGATCCCGTCCGAGACAAAGAGATCATCGACGCGGAGTTGCAGCTCAAAGACCTTGAGACCATCGAGAGCCGCATCCAGCGAGTGCAAAAGCAGGCGCAGACGGGCGGCGACAAGACGGCGAAACAGACCTACGAAGTGCTGCTGCGCTTCAAGTCCGCCCTCGAACAGGGCAAGTCGGCGCGGACGGTGACATTCGACACAAAGGAGGAGCAGAAGATTGCCCACGACCTTTTCCTCTTGACGACAAAGCCGGTGCTCTATGTCTGCAACGTCGATGAGGCGAGTGCCGCGAGCGGGAATGCTTACGTCGAGCAAGTGCGGGAGGCGGTCAAGGAGGAGAATGCGGAGATCCTCGTCGTGGCGGCGAAGATTGAGTCTGAGATTGCCGAACTGGAGACCTACGACGAGCGTCAGATGTTCCTTGAGGAGATCGGGCTTGAGGAGTCGGGCGTGTCACGGTTGATCAAGTCGGCATACTCGTTGCTGGATCTTGAGACATTCTTCACCGCCGGCGAGATGGAGGTGAAGGCGTGGACTTACCACAAGGGGTGGAAGGCTCCGCAATGCGCGGGGGTGATCCACACGGACTTTGAGAAGGGATTCATCCGCGCCGAAGTCATCAAGTACGACGATTACATCGCCTACGGCTCAGAGGCTGCCGTGCGCGAGGCTGGCAAGCTGAACGTCGAGGGCAAGGACTATGTGGTCGAGGACGGCGACATAATGCACTTCAGGTTCAACGTCTAAACGCGAGGAGCCATGCCAACGTTCCTTTTCGTCAATTGGAATCCCGACCCGGCCCTGCTGCGCATCGGTGGATTCGAGTTGCATTACTACTCGGTGTTCTTCGCACTCGGGCTCGTGCTTGCTTACCTTGGCGCGAGGAAGATATACAAGGACCTGCAAATACCGTCGGAGAAGCTCGACCCGCTGTTCATCTACGCATTCATCGGCATACTAATCGGTGCGAGGCTTGGGCACTGCCTGTTCTATGAGCCGGCCTACTACCTGTCACATCCGGTGGAGATGTTGCTGCCCATCCGTGAGACGGCCGACGGCTGGCGGTTCACCGGCTATCAGGGTCTGGCGAGCCACGGCGGGAGCATAGGCCTCATCATCGCCCTCTGGCTGTATGTCAGGCGGACACGTCTGAACTTCGTGGACGTGCTCGACTTCATAGCCGTCGTCACACCCGTTGCCGCGTGCTGCATACGCCTCGGCAACCTGATGAACGGCGAGATCGTCGGCAAGGAGACCGATGTGCCTTGGGCATTTTACTTTGAGGGCTACGAGGGGGCGAGGCATCCGGCGCAGCTTTACGAGGCGATTGCCTACTTCGTCTTTGCAATCATCAACGCGGTGGTTTACATGAAATACTTCCGTCACCGCCTGCTGCACCGTGGATTCATGTTTGGCATGACGATTTTCATGATATTCCTCTTCCGTTTCTTCATCGAGTTTGTCAAGGACGTACAAGTGGATTTCGAGCGAGGCATGACGCTCAACATGGGACAGTGGCTCAGCATCCCGTTCATCGCCCTTGGTCTGGCCTGCATGATTGGAGGCAAATGGCTCAGGACGCTGGCCGACAAGGCGGAATATAAGGACAAGAAAGGGAAAAGGAAGTAGGTCGAACCTATACCATTATATATATACGCCAAGACAAAACGGGGGACGGCATGATGCCGTCCCCCGTGCATATAAAGATATAATTGAGCAAGACTTTTACGTGTCTTTTTGTCTCGCCGCCGCCTCCTTGCGGTGCTTGACGGGAAAAGCAATGCCCGCCACACTGCTTGCACAGTGATGGCGGGCATCGTCCTTACGTTTAATGGCAGGTCACTCCACCGCGATTGTCCTCGGGCGGCCTGGCTGCTGGCGCAGCTTAGGCAAAGTGATGGTCAGTATGCCGTTTTCGGCTTTTGCAGTGATTGCAGCACGGTCAACGTCGTCGGGCAGGACGAATGCGCGGCGGAACTTGTCGAAAGAGAATTCACGCATCAGGTAATGTTCTCGGCGTGCCCCTTCTGCCAGACCAGACTGTTTGTCTGCCGACACCACGAGGTTGTCATCGTCGTCAAAGGTCAAAGCGAAATCCCCTTTTGACAACCCTGGAGCGGCAAGCTCAATCAGATAATAATACTCTGCCTCGAAAAGATTGACGGGCGGCAATTGCGCGCCACGCCTCGTGTTGTCGTCTGCTGGATTGGCGAAGTCGTTAAACAATTCGTCCAACATGGAGTGCAGATGCCTGTGTCTCTGGTTAGTCATATCCTATCAATTTTTAATGTTTCACTCATCAGCAGGAGGATGGAGTCGCACAATGAGACCTTGCCTCCCTGACAAGAGTTTGCAACACCCGTGCCATGCGACAGATGCTGCCAAATCTGTCACCTCGGACATACTATGTTCTGACAAGATGTGCCGTTAACAGCGGCTTTCCAACACCGGGACGAGACAAATCAGTTCAGACATCGACCCCGTGTCCGTAGAGGAACTCGGGAGCCACATCCAGGCCAGATTCCCAGTAGAGGGTGTCACGCAGCCCGAATTGCATGAATTTGGCGCGGTCTTCCAGTACCTTGTAAGCAGGATATTTGAAGAGGACGGACAAATCAACCAGTTTTGTCGCCCCATTGTTGAATGTGCATTGCAGCACATAGTCGCCAACACACTTGGCATCAGTGACGTGCAGTATCATAAGTCGTTAGTCATTCTGGTTAGCATTGAGCCTCGGAACGCGCTCGCCGCGCCTGGCCTTGTCCCACAAGTCGAGCAACTCGTCACGGCA
Organism: uncultured Bacteroidaceae bacterium; assembly: GCA_944321635.1. GTDB lineage: Bacteria > Bacteroidota > Bacteroidia > Bacteroidales > Bacteroidaceae > Avibacteroides. Next base: position 16,518 of record CALULY010000002.1, read on the forward strand.
TCCATCTATGAAATCGTTGACCACCTTGATGGCGGCATAGCTCGCCTTGCCCTCGATCTCACGTCCGTCGATGGTGATGACAAATTCGTTTCCGCCATACTTGACGTGCAGATGCGGCGGCTCCTGGTCCAAGCCGTAGATGTTCAGGCTCTTGCCTTGGATTGTGAATATTTCTGCCATTTTGCCTATTCGTTACCTTGTTTTGGCAAATTTATTGATAAGGGGCGACAAATGCAAGGGATGCAAGCGTGCCGCACACGGGACATCTCCACTGCCATTTGGTGCGACTTCGCAAAAAACGGGTAATAAAATCCCTGTGACCAAGAGAAAATTCACCTTCGCCTGGCAGACAAGACACAAAACGAGCGGTGATGTGCACAGGCATCACCGCTCGTTTTGCAACCGTCGTGCGCCACCATTGCCGCACACGGCTTGTCTCATACGTCTTAATCACTTGTCCAACACTTCGTAGACCGAGTGCTGGCTCTTGAACTCGGGAACCATCGCCTTCATCATCCCGACGATTGTCATGTCGTCAGCCGTCACGCTGGACTTGACCATGGCATCTATCTGGCGGCAAGCATCGTCATAGTCGTATTCGCGCACCGTCGCGATCTTGATTTTGGGATGGAAGGTCGGTTGTGTATTCTCCTCCTTGTTGAGCACTTCTTCATAGAGTTTCTCCCCGTCGCGCAGACCAGTGATTTTTATCTCGATGTTTTTCGCCCCGCTGAGTTGTATCATGCGCACGGCAAGATCGTATATCCTGACCGGTTTGCCCATGTCGAAGACGAATATCTCTCCGCCCGCACCCATCGTGCCGGCTTCAAGAACGAGCTTGCAGGCCTCGGGGATGAGCATGAAGTAGCGCACGATGTCCTTGTGCGTGACCGTCACCGGGCCGCCCTCCTTGATCTGTTCCTTGAACAAGGGTATGACCGAACCGTTGGAGCCAAGGACATTGCCAAAACGTGTGGTGACAAACTGTGTCACACCTTTGACCTTGCCATCCTTGATGGCTTTGTCAAGGCTCTGGACGTAAATCTCGCAGATGCGTTTGGAGCATCCCATGACGTTGGTGGGATTGACGGCTTTGTCGGTGGAGACCATGACGAACTTTTTGACCCCATACTTGACGGACAGGTCAGCGATGATGCGCGTGCCTTCAACATTGTTGCGTATGCTCTCACCGGGATTGTCCTCCATCATTGGGACATGCTTGTAGGCTGCCGCATGAAACACGTAGTCGGGACGGCTCTCTGCAAAGATTTCCTCCATGCGCTCCTTCATGCAGATGTCAGCGACAATGGTCTTGGCATCAATGGCCGGCCACTGGCGCGCCATCATCAGGCGGATGTCATGCAGCGGTGTCTCGGCTTGGTCAATGAGGGTGAGTTTGGCATAGGGGGAGGGCAAAAATTGTGCCACCTGCCTGACTATTTCGCTGCCAATACTGCCCGCCGCGCCCGTGATGAGAATGGATTTGCCTGTGAGTTGCTGCTTCACAGCGTCAAGGTTGACCTCGATTTTCTCGCGGGGCAGCAAGTCCTCAATGTCTACCTCCTTGAGCTGGGCATGGCTGAGGCTGCTCTTGCCATCCCACTCCTGCATACCAGCGTCCATACGGATTTTAATGCCTGCTGCCAGCAACCTCCCTACCATGTCGGGGTTGTTGCGGATGGCATCATTCTTCAATGGCGAAACGAGCAGGATCTTGGTCTTGTGCCGTTTCATCTCATTGACGAGGTTCTCATCATTGGGATAGACCTTCACCCCCATCAGGTAACGCCCTGGCATATCCGAATGATCGGACACGAAGCCCGTAAGGAGATAGGACGGGGATTCTTGATTCTTGATGCTCTTTGCCAAGCCTACACCGCCGGCCTTCACGCCATAGATGAATACGCGCTTGGAACGCTTCTGCTTGTAAGTGGTGTCGTATAGGTATTTTACAGCAACGCGCACCGACCATAACAGGGCTATCGACAACAAGGCTGCTATGCCAAGATCCCTCGCCCTGACAGGCGCAAGCCAGTCGTCGGAGTGCAACACATACTTTGTCGCCAGCGTCAACAGCAGCCCTGTAAAGACTGCAAAAGCGACGCGCTGCAAATCGACAAACGAGGAGTAACGGATGACACCGGAATAGGTATGGAACAATCTGAAACCAACAATGTAAAAGACCAGATAGAAACCGAAAGCCCCCGACAATGCGCCAAAATGCTGGATAGTGTAAAACACCCCGTTGTTCAACGCATAGACAAGGAAGTCCGCACAAAAGACTATCAGGCAGTCCAGCAGCAGGATGCCCCAATAAGGCAACGCGTCTCTGGAGAAATACCAATTTGTGAGTTTTGAAATCATTCCCATACCATCATCTTAATTATTGTATGCTATCCTTTATTGTCTGAGCTATGAGCCGTACATCGCTGTCGCTCACATAAGGTCCGGCAGGCAGACACAGTCCCATCTTGAACAGACGCTCTGATGTGCCGTCAACGTAACATGGATTGTTCCTGTAAACCGGCTGACGGTGCATAGGCTTCCACAACGGGCGGGACTCGACACCTGCCGCATCAAGAGCCAAGCGCATAGCCTCAACATTCCTGTTTGGTTCACAGTCGGTGTGAGGATCGGATGCAGCGTGCGTCACACCGGCAGCACCGCCGACTGCACCGGTGACAGTCGCCACGTAGGCGTGTTCTTCACCTTTGACACACAAATCAGGGCTAAGCAAGATGTTGACCAACCAGAAGTTGCTGTCATAACGCGATGACGGGTTGTCGTGGATTGTGATGCCTGGCACCCCGGCAAGCAATTCTTTGTAGAGGGCATGGACGTGCTTGTGGTGAGCAATGTGCTCGTCAAGCACGGTCATTTGTCCACGGCCGATGCCGGCACAGATGTTTGACATGCGGTAGTTGTAGCCTATCTCCTCATGCTGATAGTATGGGTAAGCCTCGCGAGCCTGAGTGGCATAAAACATGACTTTTTGCTTCGCCTCGCCGTCTGGGCAAATCAACGCGCCGCCACCGGAAGTGGTAATCATCTTGTTGCCGTTGAATGACAACACGCCATACATGCCGAATGTTCCACACACTTGCCCGTCATAACGACTGCCAAGTCCCTCGGCAGCATCCTCGATGACAGGGATGCCATATTTGTCGGCAATGGCACAAATCTCATCTATTTTGGCCGGCATACCATAAAGATAGACCAGGACTATCGCCTTCGGTTTTTTGCCTGTGACAGCCATGCGGTCGATGATGGCCTGCTCAAGCAACTGCGGGTTCATGTTCCAAGTATCCTCCTCGGAGTCCACAAACACGGGTGTCGCCCCCAAATAGGTGACAGGATGCGAGGATGCGCAGAAGGTGAAACTCTGGACGATCACTTCATCGCCCTGCCCCACTCCACAAGCAAGCAAAGCCAGATGCACAGCTGCGGTGCCAGCCGAGAGGGCAACCACCTTTTTATCCAATTCTTTACTCGTAGCACCTTGCACATTGTTGACAAAATGCTCCAAGTCCGACTCAAATCCATTGACATTCGGCCCGAGTGGCACCACCCAATTGGTGTCGAATGCCTCCTGGATGTAAGCCATCTCATTGCCACTCATGTGGGCGAGACAAAGGTAGATTCGTTTGCTCATAATTTATTGAAAATATTTTTCTTTTAATTCCTTACCTAAAACAGTATAAACAATGATCTTTATGTCTAACCAAAAATTCCAATGATTGAGGTAATTAAGATTGATCCGCACCTTGTCAGGGAAAATCACCTCATCATTATATTTCACTGGGTCTTCTTGACGCGCCAGCAATTCTTCTTCATTACGATATTTCAAACTGGCTGGGCCAGTGATACCAGGCTTCAATTGCAATATTTTTCTATCCTCCCCAACTAATTTATCAGCATAGCCAGGAACATCGGGGCGCGGACCGACAAAACTCATATCGCCAATCAGCACGTTCCACAACTCAGGAAGTTCATCCAATTTGTATTTACGCAATTTAGCTCCCAATGGGGTTATCCGGCTTTCACCTGCAACTGAAATTGACGAACCAGAATGTTCCACTTTCATAGTGCGGAATTTATACATAGTAAACAGCTTACCCTCTTTGCCTACTCTGGTTTGCTTGAAAATAACTGGTCCGCCTGGCATATTCCTGCGTATAAGTATTGCACAAAACAAAAGGATTGGCCAAATGAAAAGCAAGCCAACAAACGAAACCGTTCTATCAAATATGGATTTACCAATCATCACCTATTTCAACAAATATTCGACATACAGATAGTTATCTGGCAATTCTTTTATGACCTTAACGGTATTCACAGCCTTTGAAGAGGCAATTGATTTTACATTATCTTTAGATATTGTAGCGAATAACCGAAAGCCAAGCTTGTGGCATATCGAAGAAGTCAAACGCCCCATCTGTTTTGCTATGCCTTTCCCTTGATATCTATAATCAACAATTTTGCCTCTAAATGCTTGTTTGTTAAAAAAACACCTAAGGAAACAATACCCAATCAACTTACAACCGTCAAATGCGCCTATCATAACAAATGACTTATCTCTGTTTTTACGGCACAAAGAAGCCAAATCAAAACCATGGGGCTTAAAATATTCATAAGAATCAGCTGGTTGATTCTTAAAAAACTCGCACAACAATGGCATATCATTTTTGCCCAACAACCTATATTCATAAAAATTCCCCTGTTCGTCAAGCACCGAAGATAAACATCTCTTCAATTTTCTTCCATAAAGAAAGTTGAAGAAAACAGAATTGACCCACTCTATACCCTTCCAAATGAAAGACAGACGATGTTTTATGTACAACAGCAGCTTAAGCATCGTGCAAATATTTCTTTAATTCACCTTTTAAGCCTTGATTGACAGGAAGCTGATACACCAATTTACACCAATCGTGATTACCCTCAATAAAATCAACCCCATCGTTTGTCACAGCAATGTCCCAACCTATCGAACGATTCTCCTTGTTATGTAAAGCAATATCTTTAACCTCACTTATGACTAAATCCCAATACGGGATTTGGAAACCAACGATTTTTACACCTGTAACAGGATGATATGATTCTGCTTCCTTCGTAATATCACTATAAACAGCAGGACGTGTCACAACTCCGGTTTTCTCGTCTATTGCAGCTGCCATATTACCAGCAGCTAAATTATCTACTGATGAATTCACGGAAATACGAAGACGCGCACCCAATATCACAACATCGTCTCCAACTATTTGTGTAAATATCCTAACTGTATTAAGTGCTGACGGGGACAATCTGTTTAATTCATCATGTTGATTTATGAACTCCTCTGCCAATGTCAAATTATGCGTTTTTGCCAAATTTATTATATCATCAATTGGAGTCTTGTTGGTATCAATGACCTGTACGCCAATACCACAATTCCCTGCAATATTCTTCAATACAATCTTTTTTCCTTTTACTGTATCCACAAAACCCTTCAACGACTCAAAATCACCGTTCCTTATTTCCATCCATTTATGAGAAATAAAGGATGCGTTATGATTCAAAAAGTTGGCTTTATTAAGCAACGTGCCTCTACATTTTACAGGGTTCATTAATCTTTGATACTCATACATAAATCCTGTCCCAGCCCACTTGTCTTTTTCCTCACTTGACTTTTCATAAAAATGAAATAAGAAGTATTCCAATGGAGATATGTTAAATCTCAAAGAATCAATTATTGACTTAAAGAACAATTGCCACTTTGATTTAGCTGACGTCTTACTTGCATAGTTAATGAACTTACGATATTTTGCCCAGTTCATTTTCTTGAAATAATACCCAAGATACAATACTCGCTTTAATACCATAACAATTTAATGTCTATTTATACTGCATTATCTTTTTATAAAACATTCGCTCGCCCCCCACAAACTCCAGCAAGTCATGGTCTGGATTGTGATTCCCCTCTATAAGTTCTACACCGTCATTTAAAATGGCGACATCCCAACCTATATACCTGCATTGAGGGACAACTTTCGCTGCCTCGGTCACTGTCTCTATCACTTTTTCCCAGTTAGGAATTTTATAACCCAACATACATATATCCGTGCCTGGATGATACAGATATTTGTTCCCATACATATCCACGCCTTTTTCTTCTATTATTCCAGTTTCAATATCTATGGGGTACAGACAACCTCCAGCACAGAAGTTATCAATCACGCAATCACCCTTCCCAGCCCTACAAACGGCCTTAAGGACACGAACATCCCCATTTTTATCCAAGATAGTAAACACTCGAATCGTATTGACAGATTTATTACCAAACCCCATTTCAGGATGTTGCTTGATGACTTCCTCCAAAAGCATGTTTTTCCCAACTTCATTCAGGAATGATGGCACATCCAAATTCTCTGATGTCACCAAACGGACACCTTGGCCTTGCAAAGAGTCTATCGGCTTTAAGATAAAACTTTCATGTCGTTCTACAAAAGCCCTCACATTTTCAACACTCTCACAACTTGGAATCCAGTCCCTAACCACATAATCAGCAAAGGTCTTGTTAAAGTCTGTCTTATTCTCGAAATAGTGAATACTTCTTTTTTCATTAAACAATTCCCATATCTTGATTGACCGCTTAAATGTCACAATTCTCCGTCTTACCCCCCCCCGATAAAGATAAAATTTTCCGCTTGAATATTGATTTATACTACATCCATGTAAAATATATGATGAGATATAATCGCAAAGCAAATAAATGTATGGCAATCCGGTGTCAAACGACAACTTCTTGCACATCCTGGACAACTTAGAGAAATAAGCTGAGTTCAGCCAAAAAATCTTATTCATCACTTTATTTTTCATTTAAATTATATGCAGACACAAAACTAAAATCATGGGAACAAACTAACGCATCACTTCGTCATAAAAATCATACAGGCATTGGCAGACAAATCCCCGCTCAAAACGCGATGCTATCATGGGGCGTGCTTGTTCTGCCATTCTTTTAGTCGCTTCTTTGTCTGTCAACATTTGTTCCATTGCACCATACAGGGCATACTCGTCTCTCGGTGGAATGATGATTCCATTTTTACCTTGAGACACTATCTCACGGGAGCCATTGATGTCTGTCACTATGCTTGGGAGTCCCATTGCTCCAGCCTCCAACACAACATTCGGGAAGCCCTCCCGATAACTTGGGAATACAAGACAATCACTTGCCGCATAACAAGCTATGAGTTCCTCACCATATTTTGAGCCCATTATTTCAATCGATCCATCGTTTTGCTTGATCCGATCAATTGTTTCTGGCCTAAGAGGATCCAAAGCCTCCTCAAAGGAGCCTACGAGCCTCAAGCGGATGTCTGGATGCTTTAACAATAGTTTACAAAAAGCAGCGATCAACTCGTTAATCCCTTTATCACCCACCATGCGGCCTACGAATATAAAGGTAAAACACCTGTCATCACGCATCTTGGATGCCGCTTCCATAATCTCTGGACGGCGGCTGAACTGCACCACATCAACACCTCGTATGTTGCCATAACCAAGGACGCGCATAGGCTTCTTAGTTATATGACTCAAATCATCTTTGACACCTTGTCCCTCTGGAATGATGTGCGTCGCACAAGCACACGTGACCCAATCAGTAAACATCAACAGCCTGCGCGACAAGCCTTTTGCCGTAGGCCAAACAAGCCCTGTAAAAGTGTGGATGCGGCACGGCACTCGTGTTATCCAAGCAGCAACCATGCACAACAAACCAGCTTTGGGCGTCATCGAATGAACCATATCTGGTTTTTCCTTGCGGAACACTTTTATCAATTGCCATAAAGACCGCAAATCCTTAAATGGAGATATACGCCGATACATATATATCCTATGCCCCACCAATCCATACTTCTGGCAGACCTCTTCAATACGCTTACCTGGCGAAGAAAGGATCTGCAAGTCATACTTGCCCTTCAGATAGGGTATCATCGGCTCGACAAATCCCAATGATCCATCTACTGTAACAGAGCGTATTATCTTCTTTTTCATGCGCCAAAATTATTACCTTTTACCAATCTCCACATAATAGCAAGATAAATGTTATAAAAAGTGGTTTCTTTTTTGTGCCTTATTTGTTTTGTAATACCTCTTGATAAATATTCTGATATTTTTCAACCGTAATGTGAATGTCATAATGGCTGGCACGTTCCATACAACGGTTTGCAATTTCATTATAATAGGACTTATCGGAGATAAGCCTTGATATGGTTTCTGCCAATTTATGGTCGTCTCCATGAGGGAAAAGGATGCCTGCGCCTTTCGTAATTTCATGTAGTCCATCCACATCGCTGGCCACAAACGGTTTTCCCACTGACATTCCCTCGATGCTTGATAAAGACAATCCTTCAAAGTGAGAAGACATCACAATGATATCACTAGTTTTAAGCATTTCAGGAATATCACTTCGTACACCCCAAAATCGCACGCGGTTCTCAATCCCCAACTCACGTGCCAATTGTTCAAGCATTGAACGTCTTTCACCGTCACCTATCAACCAAAGCCTTACATTTTCAGGCAAATGTGCAATAGCACGAATTAGGGTTTCATGGTCTTTCTGATAACGGAATCCAGCTACCATTGTGACAATTGTTTCATCCTTGATACGTAATCCATTAAGAGGACGTGCATTCTTAAAAAGAGAGTAATCAATACCGTTATATATAGTTACCACATTACTTACATTCCCCAAATATGCAAGCAAGTTTTTTTGTGCTTGATCACTTATACAAATCACTTTCTTGTATCGACTGTACATCCACTTATCAATAAACCGATACCACTTCCAATCGCGTCTGCGATTGGAAGTGGTATGTTCGGTGGTGACAAGCACCACCGAACATAACACGCTGCCTATGGCAGCAAACAACTGACAAGCCGTATTATGCGTATGTACAATATCATATTTTCGCAGGAAAGGCACTAATTTGAATAGATTCATCGGATTGTAAACCGACCTTCCTTTACCCAGCTCATACACCGTAACTCCTTTTTCCTGCAATTGTCGTTTAAAAGGAGTGTCCGTTCCATCAAACAGCAGTACATCCACCTGATGACCTTGAGCAATATATAGAGGAACCATGTCCACTATCAACTTTTCAGCTCCACCTGTATGGAGAGAAGTAATTACTTGAAGGATTTTCATACGATATACAGATGAACCAATTAGTTTTTACAGTTATGAACTTTACCTTTTATGTATACAGACAAAAGCCATCCAAAAGGAAAGACCAATAGAGTCATTAGTTTTCGTGGACTATTTTTCAACCAATCTCTATCTTGGGCTATCACGCAACTTGATACATAATGTATAGCTGAGCGTAATCGATATTGCAATGTACCTCGTTTCAATTGCATAGCTAAAATTCGCATCTTAGCAAAACTTCGTGGACTGTTTACGTATTGGTTAAATATACCAGCAGACATACTATCTGTTTGCTGGTACTCAACAAAACAAAGATTCTCATTCACCACCAATGACGGATACTTGTCTCCAACCTGCATCAACATATAATAAGGATTGAAATTCTTCTCTCCAGAAAAGCCAATCAATGGCGCGACTTCCTTCATTAAATCTGTACGCATAACCTGCTTCACATCTCCTAAATGAGTCCGGCGTATCTGAAAATCAACCAAATAACACTCATTCAAAGTATCAGGGAATTTTCCTCCTATGGGCATCTGAGTATTGGCGAAATAATCCAGTCCTATAATCCCAGCATACCTATTGCCGCCCTTTGTACGCCAGGTTCTAATAATTATTTCTACTGCATTTTCAGGCATGAAGTCATCACTGTCTATGCATACGTTCAATTCAGTATCAATATTTGCATAAGCAGTATTGTAACCTGTATATAAGCCACCATTTTCCTTATAGATATATCGAATGGGTATTTTCTGTTCCAAAATCCATTCTTCAACTATATTTCGTGTATTGTCTGTCGACCCATCATCTATCACAAGCCATTCAAAGTCCATACACGTCTGATTGCACAGGCTCTCATAGGTTCTTCGCAAGGTATGTGCCCGATTATAAGTTGGGGTAAATACTGTTAATGTCTTATTCATATAATATATACAATTAATACGCAATCCACATGAAATACGAAAAGCCCATATTGCCTAAAAGGGCCCACCTGATTTTAGTGCTTCGTTGATTTAAATCATTACAATATAATAAAGGGTATAACAAAACTATTCCATACAAAAACCACGACAGATATGCGAATCGATTGGAATATGATGCTCGAATAACTAATATCCAAAAGCTGTTTGAAAGTATATATGTATTAATATAAAACAAATAAATCTTGTCCCTAAAACCTTTTTTTATAAAAAAATAGTATCCCAGCAAAATTGGAACACAACTATACAACAAGAAGTCCCATCTAAAACCTGTATTTGAAAACAAATGCATATTATCTTTATTTGTCAAATAAGCAGCAAACCTATTATCATCAACAAGTCCTGAAGAAGCGAAAAACGCTTCCATTGTTCCTCCAACAGTGGCAGACAAAACAATCGAACACCCCCATATTATAAAATAAAATTTTGTATTATTATAAAACAAGCAACATATAGCAGATAACACTGGAAGAATCATAGAATTATGAATATTTACAGCAATAAAAGCAAAGACAGCAGCAACGACCTTACTCGTATTCAAGAAACTAATCGCCAACATTACTATTGCTGCAGCCATTCCATTTCTTATACCATTCATGCTATATGTATAGAATGAGAAAGCACTCACAACCATCAAAAAAGCTAAATATCCATTATTCTTAAACAACCTGCTACAAGCCCATGCAGTACATCCTATATATATGGACTCTACAAACAAGAAAAAGATGTGAACTGAAAAGCCGGAATTTGCAAACCAAAACATAAGTCCATTAAAAACCCATTCTTTTGACCATTCAAATGAACCCGACTCTTGCATTTTAGCATACAAAGCTGCATAGTTGCTTGTATCTCCGAAATAACCGGAAATTGGCCTCAGTCCGATGAAAAGAACTAAAAAAATACATATTAAAAAGTAAAGTATTCGATTCTGACTATTTATTTGGACACACTTAAATATACACAAGACCAATATTAAATTATAAAATACAGACGAATATGCAGAGGCAGGAATAAAATCAAACATTGGCTGTAAAATTAACTATCAATGAAATCTATGCGCACTTATAAAAAGTCATCAACGATATTACAGTGAGATATATCGGTGAATAGTACTCTCCAGGCATCAAATGAGCTTTTTACAAATTATCCAAGAAAGATTCATATTGCTCAACATTACTTCTTCTTTCGCTATTATTGGAACGTTCAAGTAATCGTTTTTTATATAATTCTATTTTTTGCGGATGCATAATCAAATCCTTCAGTCCATTATAAAGAGCATCCGTGTCATTAGGGACTATCAATCCATATTCCCCGTCCAAAAGAATCTCATCCATTCCTGAGACATCGGTGGTAATCACAGGGACATTCAGTATAATGGATTCTGTAACAGCCGTACTAAATCCCTCCCTATATGATGAACAAACGAATAAATCCATTTTGGAGACATACTTATATGGATTTGATTGGAAACCCATCAAAGTCACATTGCTCAAATTATGCTCACGCATATAACTGCTTAACATATCATACTGTTCACCTTTTCCCAATATATAGAGATGAAATGCATCTTTTAAGCCGTCACTGTTCAGTCGATAAACGACATTCAGCAATCTGTCATACCCTTTTTGTTCACAAAGCCTACCTATTGAACAAATATTTATACAGTCAGGCAAAGATTCTGTTATAGGCTCATCTCCTTTCTCTATGATTTCATCGTCAACATTGACATTATATATTACACTTTTCTCTACGTCAATTTCTGGATGGTTTATGGAAAACAAATCCATTGCTTTTTTAGACACGAATGCTATATGGTCATAACGATTATAACAGTCAAGCATCTCACTATAATTTCGATAAGTTGATGAGAACGTGTATTTGTCCTTTTCCTCTATATGTACCCAGCAAGCTTTCCTAACCCCTTCAGGTGCAGCAGATATGATACGTGTTGGCGAAGTTTCCAGGTATGCAATCTCAATGTCATACTTATCCTTTATGAATAAACGATGCAGCATCCGAGGAGATAACAACTTCATCAAAGTTGTCAAGCCCCGGAATTGATGGCGAAAGATACATTTAAACTTTACATAAGATGGCAGCCCGGCTACGTTTGGTCCGACTCCAAACAAAGCCAGAACCGTAATCTCATATTTGGCAGGATTTATCTGTTTTAACAGATTAACGAGGACTTTTTCAGCCCCTCCGCCATTTAAGTCAAATATGCAAAACAGGATTTTCTTTTTCATATCATCTTTTGAAACTCAAAATCAAGTGCCGCTTTAGTATTTGCAAAGTTATCAGTAAATCTTAAAGTGTGAAAATCAGTGTCTTCATTCACAAGATGAATAAACCCACAATCTTTAATCCAAGGATATGTAGATGATATTTTCCCATTGCTGTTGTCAAAAACCAACGCTGGCGTACGCGTTATAAACGCAAATATCATCCCATGCAATCTGTCAGTGACAATCAAGCTGGCGGATGAAAATTTGTCGAGCAACAAATCCAGATACTTATCACCACCATCGCGCTTGATCAACATATCGTCGATTTGAGTGTCTGTATGTTCTATTGAATCATAATTCGATTTTAAATATGATTTCAATGATTCCAAATTTGACACATTCAATGCTCCGCGCTCTTTGTCATCTCTCAAGCATAAGAGCGCAATCCTTTTCCTATCCACATTACTTTTATAAGCTAGTGACAAAACAATATCTGGAGCTAATTTTATTTCATTTTTGAAGAAATGGCTTCTCATCAAATCATAAGAACGAGAATCGCGGGCCAACAGGAGCAATGAACGATGCTTGCTGTAAACTGACACAGCTTCATGCAGTCTCTTCCGTCCAAATGATGTTTCTGTGAAGTAGAATGTTTGAGGAAAAGAAATTATCCTATTCTCGGGGAATAACTTGATTACCTGTTGACGCAAAAACTCTATGTCATCATAAAGGTCTCCCATATTGCCTCCACCGACTACGGTCACAATGTCCGTAGGCTTCACAACCTTTTTGATTGGGTAGAGCAGATTGATTGTTTGGCTTATCGGTATCTCGACCACTTTCGCACCATGGAATTTGACCTGCAAATATTCATGCTGGGCTTTCGTAATGGCAACATCTCCCAAATTGCCGTAATCGGCTGCCAGAAAAAACCATATATGCTGTTCCGATGACCGTCCGACTTTGATCTTGGGGAACAATCTGTTCTTAAGCAGCAATATGCGCAATTTCAGACGCATTGGAAGACATGAAGTCAACATCATTTTGTCTGCCTCCACTTATAAAAACGATACACGATGAAAGATGGCACGAACCTTATCATGCAATACGCCAGCCTGTAATTGATTTTTAGTGCAAAAAAATCCTTTGTAAGGAAACCGACTGAATGCATCACCGATTTAGCACACGCATCCCCACGAATGGCAGCCAGATCTGATGAAAAGGACTTATAGTCTAACAGACAAGCCTGGTGCAGACTGTGCAACATCCCTCCTATCAACAAAGAATTCAAACGCTGCGTGCAATCCACATTCTCATGCACACAATATTCTTCACAACGACCATGCAAGTCCTTATACATATCCCAGAGCCCCTTGCGATACTTCCTGGTCAACGACCCTTCATTTATGACATAGTTATACAATGGCTCTTTGACCACAGCTATCCTATCTATACGGGACGCGAATCTTAAATCAAAAATCAAATCTTCCGCAAAGACCTTTCGCTCAGAAACAAAACATTCCGATGTAATCAAATCCCTTCTCATCATCCGCAACCAGAGGAAAGCCGGGATATTATATATCTCCTTAGGCAATGAAGAAATAAGAGCTTTGACATAATCATCTTTGACATTCGTCACAATATTTTTATCTCCATAAAACGCATATGACCCTATGGGTTCATTACCATTCGCAATCAAATTATAGCCGCACATTGCCATATCACAATTGCGCCCAACACAAGCCGTATAGAGTGCCTCGCAATAATTTGGTTCAATATAATCATCACTGTCAACAAAAACCACAAATTCTCCACGTGCCTCGCGCCATCCGCAGTAGCGGGCACTGGTAAGCCCCCCGTTGGGCTTATTGACAATCCTGTACTGATGCCTATTTTGGATAAAATCACGACAAATGCTCTCGGAAGCGTCCGTACTGCCATCATTCACCAAAATGACTTCATAAGACGCTATTGTTTGCTCATTTATTGATTGCAAACAACGCATCAAATACTTCTCTGTATTGTAGATGGGGACGATTATTGAAACTTTAATCTTTGAAATGCTCATGATTGTTTTTTCAGGTGCTGAGACACAAAGCCACTCAACCTGTTTCTTTCATTTTTATTCAACCCGAAGAACAACACCAACAAAACCGCAACTATGAAATACAATACCAAATTGACATAATTATAATTTGACAAGCCATTAATGACAAGCACAATGAGAGACGAAAATGCCAAAATCAAGACTGCTTTAAAAATGACATCACGCAAGAACAAACGCAGACTCAAACCAAGATTGTTTCTCAGATAAATCAGTCTATAAAACAACACTATTGCTGATATTAAGACCTTAACAGCAAATACCTGTGTCACCGATATACCTAATTTCAATCCCACATATGACAACGGCAGGCTGCTTAAGAACAAAAGCGACACGGTTATCTGATAGTTCCTGATTTTACCTGTCGCTTGAACTGCACTCCACAACGGACCAGACAAAGCATCAAATAAATTGCTCAGGATAATCAAGCGAGTGAATTGGACTGTCAAATCCGGCACTTCCACAAGCCATATATTCAGAATCAAATCACACTCAACGAATATGGGATATGATACCACAAATAAAAGCAGGAATGAATATCTTGCCGTGTTGTTCAACATCGAATAAAACTCCTTTTTATAACCTCCGGCATACGTCTTTACGATTTGCGGAATAAACGCTGTCTGGAAATTGCTCACAAAGGAATAAAGCGCTGCATTCACTTGATTGGCAATACCGATAACAGCATTGACCACAACCCCGACAAAAATGTTAAATATGACTCCTACACCTTGATTTATGGCTACAATTGAAGCACTGCCAAGAAGACTCCATGTTGAAAAGCTCAATAATTGCCGGGCCAACATCTTGTCCCACACAAAACGGAAGTGCGTTATTATAAACTTCCTGTTGCAATAGAGCACATATATGATTGTCATGAATATTGAGACCCCCAGCATCAATATCGAGTAGAATACTAATTTATCACGTCCAAAATTCAACAACATGAACACCACTAACAATTTCAAAACACCTTCCGCCAAGCTTATTACCCCATAAAAGGACATTTTCTCATATGCGATTATACACGCATTAAAAGGCACTCTTAAGATGTTTATGGCACACGAGGCAAGGGATATCTGATACACAATCCTAGCTGCGGACATTCTCCCATCAGGGATATTGATTTTATTGTTTAAAAACCAAAAACCAATTATCTCACCTAATATGACTACTATCACAGCAATAACAAAGTGTATGGACAAACTCAAATTAAACACTTTGGAAAGCCTTGCTTCATCCCTCCTTCCGAGTTCAAAGTTCAAAAATCTCTGAGTAGAAGCAGACATTGCGCTATTTATAAACGCAAACAGGACTATAACTCCACCGACAATATTATAAATTCCAAAATCCACTTCTCCAAGTACTTGCAGAGTGACTCTGGAAGTATACAATGTAATAAGCATTAATAATATAGTACGAAAATACAGGATGATTGTATTTTTCGTAATCCGCTTATTACTATATGCGGAAATCATCGATGTCTCCCCACCTTTTTTATCCATTCTCACAACAACAAACTGGCAAGGATAAAACCTTTGTAATCTCCATTTACGAGTGATTTCTCCAATTCCTCGTGCTTGCCACCATGCAAACACTTGCCATAATATTGATTATACAAGGATTGGGATACTATAAAATTTGCATATTTTACCCCCCCCCATTTTTAAACTTTGCAATCTGCGTGCATTCATCGCGAACTGATAAAGCAGCTTGCCCCTGAATTTTTCATCCATCGGCAATCCTAAGGCAACCCTGTCTTTCAACAGACGCAGCGTGATGTAAAGCGTGTCCAATGATTTAGGCTTTGACGCGCTTCTGAATGAGATGCTGTTGGTGTTCCTGCGATATTCATAGACATAATCACTGACCATGGATGTCTTTTGATATTTGTCATTGATGATGAACCCGCAAACAGTGTCCTCAAACAAATATCCAGTCGGGAACCTCAAGTTTTGCCAGATTGATGACTTAAAGACTTTCATACATGGGTAGCCCGAGACCTCGCCCTTGGGCAATGACTTGCTTATGACCCTGTCATTGTCATCAAACCTGACATAACCGCCTTCCGCGATGTCAAAGTCCCCATCAACAGCCTTGCTCATCAACAACTCGACCGCGTTTTGCGGCAACCTGTCATCAGAGTCGACAAAGCAGACATAGCGTCCTTTGAGGTTCGCCAAGGCCGTGTTCCTGGCAGCGGCCACCCCTTGGTTCTTCTGGTCGATAATGGTCACGCGGTTGTCACTCTCATATTTGGACAACAACGCCCTGCTGCTGTCAGTTGAGCCGTCATTGACTATCGTCACATGATAAGTGAATTTCGTAACCTGCCCCAGCACCGAGTCAACACATTCCTCGACATACCGCTCCACGTTGTAGACGGGAATTATCACCTCTAAATCAAATTCCAGCTGCTTGCCGTCAAATTGAGGAGCGTCGGATATGCAGGACGAGCCTTTGTCCGGAGACACCTGATGGCAAAAATCCATTGCAGACCTAAAGTCATTGATGGACTTGTCGCGGGCGACGACAGGAAGCATCTTCAAGAATCTGTACATCCCTTTCTGCAACCCTAGCCTCTTTGATGCAGCTGATAACAATGTTAAAACAGTCATTCCGTTGGTTTATTTGTTAGTTTCCACTCCCCTCACACCACCTCCACAAACTCCGCCTCGACCTCGACGGCGGCGGTGAGCAGGGTCGGCAGCTCGACCAGCAGGCGTTTGACCTTTGAGCCGCGGACAGTGAGGAGGAAGCCCTCGTAGCCGTCGAGCCGGCCGCCGATGATGCGGACGCGTCGGCGAAGCATATCCGGGGTTATCTCGTCGGGGCGGTAGTAGCGCGGTGCATCCGATGATCGGACGGCTCGGATGAACCGCTCCATGTCATCGTCCCTGACCGTCATCGGCTGGCAGTAGGCGTTGCGCACATATCTGTACTGGAGTGTCGGCACGGCGGCAACGACGGGATCGAGGACTTCACGCCGCTCGTATGCGAAAACGAGGTCATGGATGTAGGGGACACACCGCCGCTCACTCTTGCCGCCGCGGATGAACACCTTCTGAACCATAGGGGTGAAGCATCTGATGCCTTCCTGCTCCAGCAATTTGTAGGCTGGCAGTTTGGCATTGCTGCGGGTCAGGTCGCGCATGACAAACCACAGCTTGCCCTCATCGGTCGCACTTGCATTCACTTGATTTTGATTTGTAAACGGGAGCATGGCAGCAATGGCAAATTAAATTAATCCTGCCTACCTTCATATAACACTGAAAAACAAGCAGTTAAATTACCCCCCCCCATAAAGTGTAGCATTTTTACCACGCTTCGGATGCGTTGGAACTGAGGCATTCGCCCAGCCTTTCTCTTGCGGCAAAGGTAGTTTAATTTAAAGTAACGGCAAAAGCAATGATGTTGCAATTGTTATATATTAGAAATGTCAGCACCTCCGCACCCGACAATCACAACAATGACCACAGCAGGTTGCCACACGCGGGGCATGGCCGGGACGCGGCCGCGCCCCGCTGCCGCCGGACTTGCGGCAAAGCTGTTTGGCAAGACATAGCACCAAAACCACAAAAAACAATAGACATGACAACATTGAGACTTGACTTCCGCACGCCGTCCGCCGACAGCAGCGGAGCGGCACAGCACGCCGACAGGCAGGGACTGCCGCGCACCACGGCACATCCCGGCCAAAACGGCGCGGCAAGCCTATGCGCATTCGCCAGGGCAACGGCCAGCCACCTCGCCGCTGTGGGCCGCGAGCGTCTGGCCGAGACCTACACGGCATCGGTCAACAGCTTCATGCGCTTCCGTGGCAGCCGGGGAGACGTGTCATTCGACGAGATGGACAGCAGGATGATGGCAGACTACGAGGCATTCTTGCGGCAACGGGGATTGGCTGCCAACACCACGTCATTCTACATGCGCACCCTGCGTGCCATTTACAACCGCGCAGTGGAGAGCGGGCTGGCTACCAGCAATGCCCCGTTCCGCCGCGTCTACACCGGCATAGGCAAGACCGCCAAGCGCGCTGTCCCGCCCGAGGTCATCAGGCGCATCAAGGCACTAGACCTACCGCCGCAGTCGCCGTTGGGACGGGCGCGCGACCTGTTCATGTTCAGCCTGTACACTCGCGGGATGTCGTTCATCGACATGGCCTACCTGGCAAAGGCGGACTTGAATGGCGGCATCCTCGCCTACCGTCGCCAGAAGACCGGCCAGCTGCTGTCCGTCAAGTGGGAAAAGCCGATGCAGGACATCATCGACCGCCACCCCACGCCCGGCTCGCCTTACCTGCTGCCCATCATCGCCGCAACGGGCGGCGGGCGCAGGCGGCAATATCTCAACGCCATCCACATCGTCAACTCCAACCTCAAGGTCATCGGCCGCCTCGTCCACTCGCCCGTGCGGCTGACGACCTATGTCGCGCGGCACTGCTGGGCGAGCATAGCCAAGAGCCGCGACGTGCCTCTGTCGGTCATCAGCGAAGCAATGGGGCATGACAGCGAGACGACCACGCGCATCTACCTTGCCTCACTCGACACATCACCCGTTGACGAGGCGAACAGGCAAGTCATCCTCTCGGTCTGAATGCCGGCGGCCGCCTTATGGCAGGAGGGGGAAATGAAATGAGACCGGGCATGTGCGTCACTTAAGTCTGGCATGAAATCCTATCAGGTTTGACCTGGACTTCCGCTGCCCGGCGCATAAAGTCCATTACCCCCGCACATAAAGTAAAAACAGAACTTCTGTTTATATATTCAAAACTTTTGTTTATATGTTCAAAAGTTCTGTTTATATAAACAAAACTTCTGAATGAACTTTATGTCAGGAGGCAATGAAGTTTAAGCACCGCGAGGACCAAGTCCGTGTCCGGCCCGATCGTGTTTTCCCTCGTCCCCTGCGGGCGGGGCATGGCTGTTATTTTGCCGAATGTCACTATCTTTGCGCCGTTTTTTTCACCATAATCACAAGAATCAATCAAGGATGATCACAGTCAACAACCTCTCCGTGCAATTCGGGAAGAGAGTGCTTTTCAAGGATGTCAACCTCAAGTTCAACAACGGCAACTGCTATGGCATCATCGGTGCCAACGGCACTGGCAAATCGACGTTGCTCAAGGTCATTGCGGGCGAAATCGACTCGACGACGGGCAACGTAGAGATGGGTCCTGGCGAGAGGATGTCGGTGCTGTCCCAGGACCACTTCAAGTGGGATGCCTACACGGTGCTCGACACGGTGCTCATGGGGCACTCCGTGCTCTGGGAGATAATGAAGGAGCGTGAGGAGCTTTATGCCAAATCCGAGTTCACCGACGAGGATGGCATGAGGGCTTCGGAGCTTGAGGAACGCTTCGCCGAACTCGACGGGTGGAACGCCGAGGCCGATGCCGCCGCACTGCTCAGCGGGCTGGGTGTCAAAGAGGACAAGCACGGCCTGATGATGCGCGACCTGAGCGGCAAGGAGAAGGTGCGCGTGATGCTGGCCCAGGCCTTGTTCGGCAACCCCGACAACCTGCTGCTCGACGAGCCGACCAACGACCTTGACATGGAGACGGTGATGTGGCTGGAGGACTATCTTGCCGAGTTTGACCACACCGTGCTCGTGGTCAGCCATGACAGGCACTTCCTCGACGCGGTTTGCACGCACACGGTGGACATAGACTTCGGGAAGGTCAGCTTATATGCGGGCAATTACAGCTTCTGGTACGAGTCCAGCCAGCTCGCCCTGCGCCAGAGGCAGAACCAGAAGGCCAAGGCGGAGGAAAAGCGCAAGGAACTGGAAGAGTTCATCCGCCGCTTTTCGGCCAACGTCGCCAAGAGCAAGCAGACCACAAGCCGCAAGAAGATGCTGGAGAAGCTCAACGTCGATGACATACAACCGTCGTCACGCCGCTACCCGGGCATCATCTTCACCCCGGACAGGGAGCCTGGCAACAGGATTCTCCAGGTCGAAGGCCTTGCCAAGACAGCCGATGACGGGACTGTGCTGTTCAAGGATGTCAGTTTCAACGTTGAGAAGGGTGACAAGATCGTCTTCCTCTCGCACGACCCACGTGCCATGACCGCCTTGTTTGAGATCATCAACGGCAACGCCCAGGCCGACGCGGGTTCGTTCGAGTGGGGTGTGACAATCACCACGGCCTACCTGCCATTGGACAACACCAAGTTTTTTGATTGCGACAAGAACCTTGTGGAGTGGTTGTCGCAGTTTGGGGAAGGCAACGAGGTGTACATGAAGAGCTTCCTCGGACGTATGCTCTTCAGCGGCGAGGAGGTGATGAAAAAGGTGAATGTGCTGTCGGGAGGCGAGAAAATGCGCTGCATGATCGCACGGATGCAGCTGCGGGGTGCTAACTGCCTCATCCTTGACACGCCCACCAACCATCTCGACCTCGAGTCAATCCAGGCTTTCAACAACAACCTGAAGACCTATCGTGGCAACATCCTGTTTGCCTCACATGACCATGAGTTCATCCAGACCGTGGCCAACCGCGTTATAGAACTGACCCCGGGCGGCACGATAGACAAGCTGATGACCTACGACGACTACATTTCCTCGGACAGCATCCGCGCCATGAGGGAACGGCTCTACGCCAAAGCCTGACAGCCCCCGCCCGCCTGCCGCCTCAGTGCCGGTGCCACGGCGGCGGCAAGGCAGGCAGGTTGCGTGATGTCAGTAATTTATGCTAAATTTGCCCATATAAACGAGACCGCGAATGCCTATCATAAAGAAACTTGATAAGTTCATCATCAAGAGTTTCCTCCTGCTGTTCTGCGCCACGTTCTTCATCTGCCTGTTCATATTCATGATGCAGTTCCTCTGGAAGTACGTTGATGAGCTCGTGGGCAAGGGTCTCGCGATGACGGTGCTCGCCCAATTCTTCTTCTACTCGGCACTCACCCTTGTGCCGTCCTCGTTGCCGCTGGCAGTGCTCCTGGCCTCGTTGATGACATTCGGCAACTTCGGCGAGCGTTACGAGCTGCTTGCCATGAAGGCGGCCGGCATCCCGCTGACACGGATTATGATGCCGCTCATCGTGGTGTCGGTGCTGCTGGCAGGGACTTCCTTTTATTTCCAGAATGTCATAGCCCCCCATGCCTCCGTCAAGCTATGGACGCTCATCGTGTCAATGAGGGAGAAGTCACCGGAGCTGGACATCCCCGAGGGAGTGTTCTACGACCAGATCGACAAGTACAACCTTTACATCAAATCCAAGGACCGCAAGACGGGGATGATGCGCGAGGTGATGATTTATGACTTCACCAATGGATTCGAGAACGCGCACATCATCGTCGCGGACTCCGGGAAACTGGAGATGACGGCCGACAAGAAGTTCCTGAAACTGACGTTGTACAACGGCGAGCAATTTGAGAACTTGCAAAACCAGACGGGGCTTTCGCGCAACGTCCCCTACCGCCGCGAGTCGTTTGACAGGAAAGAGACGCTGATAGAATTCAACTCCGACTTCAGCATGGTCGATGGTTCGTTCATGTCCGACCAGTCCATGAGCAAAAACATGGTGCAGTTGTCGGAAGACATCGATTCGATGAGCGTCAAATCGGACAGCATCGGGCGCGCTTACTTCGTGGAAAGCCTGGACAGGCTGCAATTCTACAAGGCAAAGCAGGTTGACAGCGACGACAAGGCCTACTATGGCACAGCGGTTGTCAACGTTGACAGCATCTATGACAACTCATCCCTGCCCGACAAGAAGAAGTATCTCGACATCTCCAAACGGAATGTCTCATCGACACTGAGCGACTGGAAGTTCCGCAGCTACACCCTCGACGAGAAAGATTACCAAGTCCGCAAGCACCAGACCGAATGGTATCGCAAGATCACCTTGTCGCTGGCCTGCATAATCTTCTTCTTCATCGGATCGCCTCTCGGGGCAATCATCCGCAAGGGCGGTCTCGGGATGCCAGTAGTGGTGTCTGTGGTGCTATTCATCTTTTATTATATCATAGACAACACGGGCTACAAGATGGCACGCGACGGGAATTGGAACGTGACATTCGGCATGTGCCTCAGTTCATTCATCCTCGCCGCCCTGGGGGCGTTCCTCACGTACAAGGCAAACAAGGACTCGACCGTCCTCAATGCGGATGCCTACAAGGCCTTCTATCGCAAACTGTTCCTGATCCGCACCAAACGGCACTACATCCGCAAGGACGTTGTGATTGACAACCCTGTCCCGGCCAAAGTCAAGGAGCAATGCGACAAGCTGCGTGAGATGTGCGCCGGCTACCTTGCCACGCACAAGCTGAAAAGGCTGCCCTCCTACATCCGGCTGTTCACCGCAAGCGGCACGGACAAGCAGATCAACGACATAAACACCCTGCTCGAAGAACTGGCGGAAACATTGTCCAACAGCCGCAACCTCATCGTCCTGTCCCACGCATCCGCCCTCCCGGTGATGGCAGTCAATGCCCATCTCGGGCCATTCAAGGACCGCAGGCTCAACATAGCATCGGCCATCATCGTCCCCGTAGGACTTTGGTTTTACTTCAGGTCATTGATTTTCAGAGGTCGGTTGTACAATGATTTAAATAAAATAACAGACATTTGTGACCAATTGGAAACGAACATAACCAACGGAGATATTTAACAGACATGGAAGACTTTGCACTCAGCTCAATAGAAAATGCCCTCGACGACGTGCGTAGTGGCAAATTTGTCATCGTGGTCGATGACGAAGACCGTGAGAACGAAGGAGACTTCATCATCGCCGCCGAGAAAATCACGGAGGATGATGTCAACTTCATGCTGCGATACGGACGCGGTGTCCTCTGCGCCCCCATCACTGAAGAAAGGGCGGCAGAGCTGGAACTCGACATGCAAGTGGCGGAAAACACCTCGATGCTCGGCACGCCGTTCACCGTGACCATCGATTTGCTCGAAGGCTGCACAACCGGGGTATCGATGCACGACCGCGCAGCTACTATCCGCGCCTTGGCAGACCCGACGCGCAAGCCGGCTGACTTCGGACGTCCTGGACACATCAACCCACTGCGTGCCCGCAGCAAAGGGGTGCTGCGCCGAGCAGGCCACACCGAGGCGGCTGTTGACCTGATGAAACTGGCAGGACTCTACCCCGCCGCCGCGCTCATAGAGATCATAAACGAGGACGGCACCATGGCCCGCCTGCCACAACTCAAGGAGGTAGCCAAACGGTTCGGCTTCAAAATCATCGCAATAAAGGACCTCATCGCCTATCGCCTGCGGACTGAAAGCACCGTCATCAAAGGTGTGGAGGTGGATCTACCGACCGAATACGGCCATTTCCGCCTCATCCCGTTCATGCAGAAGGCGAATGGTCTGGAGCACATCGCAATATTCAAAGGCGAATGGGCGACGGACGAGCCGGTGCTGGTGAGAGTCCACTCGTCTTGCGCAACGGGCGACATCTTCGGCTCGATGCGCTGCGACTGCGGAGAACAGTTGCACAAGGCACTGACGATGATTGAGCAAGCCGGCAAGGGCGTTGTCGTCTATCTCAACCAAGAAGGGCGCGGCATAGGACTCATGGAGAAAATGAAAGCATACAAGCTCCAAGAGGAAGGGATGGACACCGTTGACGCCAACATCTGCCTTGGGCACAAAGCTGACGAGCGTGACTACGGCGTGGGAGCCCAGATCTTGCGCCAGCTTGGGATTGGCAAAATGCGCCTGATGACCAACAATCCCGTCAAACGCGTCGGACTTGAGGCCTACGGGCTTGAAATCACAGAAATAGTACCAATAGAAACAAAACCCAACCAATACAACGAGCGTTACCTGCGCACCAAACAGGAACGCATGGGACATAAACTGCATTTCAACAAATAATCAAAACCAAACAACAATGGATTCAAACTACATTGACGGCAGGGCGTATGACGCGCTGCTAATGAAAACACTTTTCAGGAAGACCTACGTGTGGATGACCTTTGCACTCTTCATCACGGCCATGTCCGCACTCATCACTGTCAAGAATCCCGCCCTGATGCAATTCTTCCTCGGTTCTACCATGGGGATGTGGGGTCTCATCATAGCCACATTCGCCTTGGTGTTCATCCTCTCGTCAAGGATTCTCAAGATGTCGATGTTGACTGCCACCATCATGTTCATCGTCTACTCGATGCTCAATGGTGTGATGCTGTCGTCGATATTCCTCGTCTATGACCTCGGGGCTATCTCCCGCGCGTTCTTCGTCACCGCCGGCACATTCGCAGCGACCAGCTTGTATGGTTATGTCACAAAGACTGATCTGAGCCGTTTCGGCAACATATTGCTCATGGCACTCATCGGGCTGATCATTGCCACACTCGTCAATCTGTTCCTGAAAAGCACCATGATGGACATCATCATCAGTTATGCCGGCGTGATCATCTTTGTCGGACTGACGGCATGGGACACGCAGAACCTCAAGCGTCTCTACCTCCAGGCAGGCGACATGGGTGACAGCGCGCTCAAGATAGCATTGCTCGGGGCATTGACTCTCTACCTCGACTTCATCAACCTCTTCCTTTACCTGCTCCGCATCTTTGGCAGCAGCAGGGACTGATGGATGCCGGGACCAAGACGCACGTCCATACGGACGCGACACACAGCCGTGGCGGCAACAGAGTCTGCCACGGCTTCTTTTTTGCCCTGGCCACGCATACTTTTGACAGAGTGAGGCATCAGGGCACACATGGTGCTGGGGGAACTTGCTACGATGGATGTGGATTTATGCGTATATTCGCCCACGCTTTACAATCAGACACATATAAGACATCATCATGTACATTGCCGTAGACTTTGACGGGACAATCGTCGAACACCGTTACCCGAAAATCGGACGTGAGAAGCCTTTTGCCATTGAGACGCTCAAAAAACTGCGCGACGACGGGCATCAGCTCATCTTGTGGACGGTGCGCGAGGGGCGGCTTCTGGACGAAGCAGTCGATTTTTGCAAGGCTCGCGGCCTGGTGTTCTATGCCGTCAACAGCAACTATGAGGAAGAGAGGGCGGACCACCGCAGCTATTCGCGCAAACTAAAGGCAGACATCTTCATAGACGACTGCAACGTCGGCGGTTTGCCTGAGTGGGATGTCATCTACCGTGCCATCTCGACGGGCAAGACATTGAGGGATATATACGCCGAGGACGGATGTTGCGGGCGCGCCAAACGGCACTGGTGGCAATGGTGGCGGTGACACATCGCCAACCACCAGATGCGGGCATCATCACTTCACCCAGATGAAGTCCCCGACCTCGGGGATGTAGTCTTCATCAACCTTATTCATCTTGTAAAGCCTCTTGAGCCGCACCCCGTAGGTTTGAGAGATTGAGTGCATCGAGTCACCATCCTTGACGATGTGGTAGTTCGCCGTGCCCGGATGGGCATCGTTTTTCCGTTTCAGATACACTATGTCGCCGTCCATAAGAGGGTAGTCGCGCCACAAGTCGTTGTAAGAGGCGAGCTTCTTGGAGCGGATGCCCAGCTCTTTGCCTATGGACTTGAATGTGTCGCCATCATTGGCGATGACATAGAGCAGCCCGTTGGCGATGAACACATCGTGAGGCGGCAGCACTTCGTCCCGGAGTGCGCGCCGTGCCTTGCGGCCTCCGTCATATTTGTATAGTTCATAATCCTCGATGATCGAGATGAGCAGCGTGGCATAAGAGGGGTTTGTGGCATAACCAGCTTTTTTCAACCCTTTGGCCCATCCACGGTAGTCTGTCATCTTCAGACGGAAGAGCGATGCATAACGTTTGTTCTCTTTCAGGAACTTGGAGTGGTCTTCGTAAGACTGCACCGCCGAGCGGTAGGCACGGAAACATTCGTCCGGCGCGTCGTCGTCATGCCGCACCGACTTGCCCCGCCACGCACTGCCGCACTTGATGCCAAAATGGTTGTTGGACACCCTTGCCAGCTGGCTCTTGCCAGCACCCGACTCCAGCAAGCCTTGGGCAAGGGTGATGCTGGCGGGGATTTTGTGCTTCTGCATCTGCTCCACCGCCACTTTGTCCCACTTCTTGATGTAATTCACGTAGTCCTTGTTCAACCTCTGCGCCGCCATCGTTCCGCAGACGGCGAATGCCAAGGCGAGAACCAATGTCCTGAGCCGTCCCATCGTCAGAGTCCCATGTTTTCGGCACCGAATGACAACGGCAGGAGGTTTGCCACCCCGTTGCATACATATATTTGCCGTGCCCCGGCCATCAGGATGCGCAGCGGGCGTCCAGCCCTCTGCTCGGTCTCAAGCATGACCTGCCGGCAGATGCCGCACGGGGTCACGGGGTCATCGACAAACCGTCCACCCGTCTGTGCCGCTACCGCGAGCTTGACGACAGGGACATCCGGGCGGGAAGAGTTGGCATAAAACAGCGCGGTCCTCTCGGCGCACATCGCTGCGGGATAGGAAGCATTCTCTTGGTTGCTGCCCTCGACCACGCTGCCATCGGCCAAAAGGGCGGCAGCACCGACATGAAACGACGAATAGGGGACATAACTCCTCTCGGTGGCACGCATGGCACGCTCCACGAGGTCGCGCTCATCAGCCTCAAGCTCGGCGAGCTGGCAGACAGAAAACTTGCTCTCGATGGTCAATTGCTTCATTGTTTTCAATGCTTGGTGTGATTGCAAATATAACGCATTTCGGACAAAGCCGCCCCGTCGCGGCGGGCAAACGGAGCATCCACCTGACGCAGCGCGGCATTGCATCGTGGCAAAGGTCGCAAGGCAATGCTTGTTTCTTCAAACAACAAGCATTGTTTGCCTCACAAACAACCTTTGTTAGTGGCACTAACAAAGCACGTATTTACCAAAAGCATCAGACCTTTTCGCCCAAAAGGATGAGTGGTGCGGGCCGGCGGGTGCGGCAGATGCTTTGCCGTGACGGCTAATTGCGCTAATTTCGCGGCGGCAAAAAACGTAACACAATGGGAGAATCATTGAAAATCAACAAAGTCTCCGTCCGCCCGCTCCAGATGGACGACTACGGGCAACTGGCACAATCGTTCACGAGGGTCTATGCCGACAGCGACGTGTTCTGGACGCGCGAGCAAATCCATCGGCTCATCGACATCTTCCCCGAGGGGCAAGTCGTGACGGTAGTCGATGACAAGATCGTGGGGTGCGCCCTGTCGATCATCGTCGATTACAATCTCGTGAAAAACGACCACACCTATGCGCAAGTGACTGGCAACGAGACGTTCAGCACACACAACCCCAAGGGCAACATCCTCTATGGCATCGAGGTGTTCATCCATCCGTCCTATCGAGGATTGAGGCTTGCAAGGAGGATGTACGAATACCGCAAAGACCTGTGTGAAAAGTTGAATTTGAAGGCGATAATGTTTGGCGGCCGCATCCCCAACTACCACAAGTACGCCGACAAGCTGCGCCCCCGCGAATACATAAGCAAGGTGCGGCAGAAAGAGATATTCGACCCGGTGCTGACATTCCAGCTATCAAACGACTTCCACGTGCGCAAGGTGATGCGCAACTACTTGCCCAACGACGAGGAGTCGAAGCATTATGCCTGCCTACTGCAATGGGACAACATCTACTACCAAGCCCCGTCGCAGGACTTCATTGGCAAGAAGACGACAGTCCGCCTGGGACTGGTGCAATGGCAGATGCGTTCCTACCGCAGCATGGATGATTTGTTTGAGCAAGTCGAGTACTTCGTGGACGCCGTGTCAGACTACAAGAGCGATTTCATCCTGTTCCCCGAGTACTTCAATGCGCCGCTGATGGCCAAATTCAACAACGAGGGCGAGGCGCAGGCCATACGCGGGCTGGCGACATACACCGAAGCGATACGCGACCGTTTCATCAAGCTGGCGATAAGCTACAACATCAACATCATCACGGGCAGTATGCCCTACGTGAAAGATGACGGGAGGCTGTACAATGTCGGTTTCCTGTGCCGGCGGGACGGGACGCATGAGATGTATGAGAAAATCCATGTCACCCCTGACGAGATAAAAAGTTGGGGATTGAGCGGTGGGAAAACGATACAGACATTCGACACCGACTGCGCCAAGATCGGGATACTCATCTGCTACGACGTGGAGTTCCCGGAACTTTCACGGCTCATGGCCGACGACGGGATGCAGATACTCTTCGTCCCCTTCCTGACCGACACGCAGAACGCCTACTCCCGTGTCAGGGTTTGTGCGCACGCAAGGGCGATAGAGAACGAATGTTTCGTTGCCATCGCCGGGAGTGTCGGCAACCTGCCACGAGTGCAGAACATGGACATACAGTATGCCCAGTCCGGCGTCTTCACACCATGCGACTTCGCATTCCCGACCGACGGGACGAGAGCGGAGGCCACTCCCAACACGGAGATGATACTTGTCTCGGACGTAGACCTTGACTTGCTGTCGCAGCTTCATACATACGGCAGCGTCAAGAACCTCAAAGACCGCCGCCACGACCTTTATGAACTGCGGTTGAAGAAGTGATTCCGCCCGCGACGCCGCACCGTGTGACGCCGTGGCAGGAAAGAGAAAGCCGCCCGTCCTTTCACAAGGACCGGCGGCTTTAAACAAACACAAACACAAATACAACTAAATGTCTTTTTTCATCCTTTCCATCAGATGATGCCTTGCTCCAACATCGCGTGGGCAACCTTCATGAAGCCTGCGATGTTTGCACCCTTGACGTAGTTGATATAGCCGTCAGGCTCTGTGCCATACTTGACACATTGCTCGTGGATAGCCGACATTATCTGGTGCAACTTGGCATCTACCTCCTCTGCCGTCCAGCTGATGTGCATGGCATTCTGTGTCATCTCAAGACCAGAGGTTGCCACGCCGCCGGCATTGACTGCCTTGCCTGGGGCAAAAATCATCTTGTGCTCGATGAACTTGTCAATCGCCTCGGGACGGCAACCCATGTTGGACACTTCGGCGACTGCCAGCACGCCGTTGTCGATGAGCTGTTGCGCGTCATTGCCGTCCAATTCGTTCTGAGTGGCGCACGGCATAGCGATGTCCACCTTGACTTCCCAAGGCTTGTGTCCGGGGATGAACTTAGCATTCGGGTACTTCTCGGCATAAGGAGCGACCACGTCGTTGCCTGATGCACGGAGCTCGAGCATATAATCTATCTTGTCACCTGAAACGCCATCGGGGTCATAGACATAACCATCAGGACCAGAGATGGTGACAACCTTCGCACCGAGCTGGGTAGCCTTGGTGACTGCGCCCCATGCCACGTTGCCGAAGCCTGAAACGGCGACCGTCTTGCCCTTGATGTCGATGCCCTTGGTCTTCAACATCTGGTTGGTGAAGTAGAGCGCACCGAAGCCCGTAGCCTCTGCCCTTACCAGCGAGCCGCCGAACTCCAAACCCTTGCCGGTCATAGTCCCGGTGTGGGTGCGGGTGAGTTTCTTGTACATCCCAAACATATAGCCGACCTCGCGTGCGCCGACACCTATGTCACCGGCAGGAACATCCATGTCGGGACCGATGTGCCTCCACAATTCGAGGATAAAGGATTGGCAGAAACGCATTATCTCGGCATCCGACTTGCCGCGCGGCGAGAAGTCCGAGCCGCCTTTGCCGCCACCCATCGGGAGCGTCGTCAAGGCATTCTTGAAAGTCTGCTCAAAGCCAAGGAACTTGAGGATAGACAAATTGACGGAAGCGTGGAAACGTATGCCGCCTTTGTAGGGGCCTATCGCGTTGTTGAACTGCACGCGGTAGCCGATGTTCACCTGCACCTCGCCGTTGTCATCCACCCAAGGCACTTTGAAGGTGAATATACGATCCGGCTCCACCAGTCTCTCTATGATTTTGGCTTTCTCAAATTCGGGATGCTGGTTGTACACTTCCTCGATTGACATGAGGACTTCCCTGACTGCTTGCAGGAACTCGGATTCACCAGGGTGCTTGGCCTCAAGGTTGGCCATGACTTGATTGATGTTCATAATATTATATTATTTATAAGGTTGTTAGACTCCAAAGCGATTGTCTGCTGCAAATGTACATATTGTAATCAATAAACCTAATGAAAACACTGTTTTTTTGCCCGTCATTGATAAAATGTCCAAATTGTGCCGTCGAACCCAGCGTAAACGGCATTTATTGTAGATTTTTGTCAATCCACCGTTGCCGGCCAGTTGCCAATGATGGAGCAGTAAAAATGGCGGTGATTTGAAAATTTTGCGTTCAACCACATACATATATTAAATATACCCAACCGGCACCATCAGTCAGTGCAAGGCACGCACCGCCAACACATCTGCCGCGCTAATGGCAGCAAGCAAAACAGCAGGGTTGGATGGAAAGTCTGTTTTTAATCTAAAAACATATAATTTCAACCTGCAAACACATAATTGCAGCCTGCAAACATATAATTGCAACCTAAAAACAAACTTTTCATGCGGTGATGCCAACATTTCACCCCTCATCGCTGTGGAGGGCGCACCATGCAAACCGGGCGTCTCCATGACCCACCACGGCACTGCCGGTACGTGCAGGGCATGGCAAATCATGCCACAGTGCTTGCGCTGAATGCCGATTGCGCTATCTTTGTAAGCAAAGTTTTCACACATGGCAACATCACGACAAATCTCCAGGCAGATCCTGCCATTGCTTGCGGCGTTTGCCGTCGCGGCGGCAGGTGATTGCGCCGCGCAGTCACTGTTCCAAGAGCAGGAACTGCCCAACCCCGGCAACACACCGTCGCCGGTTTTCCCCGTCCCCACCGAGCGTCAGATGCAATGGTATGAGACGGAATTCTATGGTTTCTCGCACTACGGGCCCAACACCTTCGTGGGCACCGAGTGGGGAAATGACAGGCCGTCGGACCCGACGGAGTTTGCTCCCGCAGCTTTGCCAGACTGCCAGCAGTGGGTGGATGCAATGGCGGCGGCCGGGATGCGCGGCGCAGTCATCATCAGCAAGCACCATGACGGCTTCTGCCTATGGCCGACGGGCAGCACGGAGTTCAATGTCCTGCACGGCGCGGGGGTGAGCAAGGAGGTGAACATCCTCAAGCAATTTGCCGACGCGTGCCGCGCCAACGGCATGAAGTTCGGTGTTTACGTCTCCCCCTGGGATGCCAGCAGCCCGCTTTATGCGACCGATGCCTACGTGACGGACGTGCTGCTCAAGCAAATCACTGAGATTTGCACGGGCTACGGTCCTATGTTCGAGATATGGTTTGACGGTGCAATGGGCGGTGGCGGCTACTATGGCGGCAGCGAGATGCAGAACCGCACGATAGACAAAACGGTCTATTACGACTGGGAGAACGTCGCCGACTCCATCCACAAGATGCAACCCGGGTGCGTAGTCTGGGGGCGGGAGTTCCGCTGGTGCGGCAACGAAGACGGATTCTCGGGACGCACGTGCTGGGCAAACTTCAACTCAAAGGAGGTATTCATCGAGCAACAGAACAACACGGGCGTTGAGGACGGCCTGCTGTTCATCCCCTCAGAGTCGGACGTACGCACCACATCCAAATGGTTCTGGACGGCAGAGGAGAAAGCCAAGACACCCGAACAGCTCTTCAAGATATACCTGGAGACCATCGGACGCAACTCGACACTCATCATGAACTGCGCCCCCGACGACAAGGGCAAGATGCCCGACAACGTGGTCGAGAGCCTCAAGGGGCTGGGCAAGCTGCTGGACGAGCGTCTCGCCAAGGACTTTGCGGCAGGACGGCACGCCACGGCCGACAAGGTGCGCACACCGGGCAACTTCGGTGCGGACAATGTGACCGACGGGTGCAAGGACACCTACTGGACCACCAACGACGGCGACACGTCAGGTTCGGTGACGATAGACCTCAAGCGGCGACGCGGCATACACTATGTCATGCTCCAGGAGTACATCCGTCTGGGGCAGCGCGTCCGAGCATTCGACATCGAGACCAGCATCGACGGGCGCGACTGGCAACCATTCGCCGAGGGGACGACGATAGGCTACAAGCGCATCATGGCCAAGGACGACAACACCGACAGCTACGGTGAGGCGACTGAGGCAAGGTATGTGCGTGTCAACATCCGCGACAGCCACACTTGCCCGCTGTTGCACACCATTTCAATATATTAATAGGAGGAGATGAAGATGAAAAGATTCATATACGCAGCCGTCGCAGCCCTTGCATTCGCGGCAGGGGCGACGGCGCAAGACTACGAATGCTCGTTTGAGGCGGGCGACTACAAAGCAGTCTCGACATTCGACACCTGGGCAGACTCGCCATTCCGCACGGGGCAGCTCACGGGACAGGCGAAGGTCATCGACAACCCGCACCGCGACGACATCAACGGCACAGGGCGCGTCCTGGCGTTCCACCGCTCGCAATGGGGCAGCCACCTCTATGGCGCAAGGGTTGACTTGGCGACCCCGCTGCCATTCGCCGACACCCCGCGCTACCTGCACGTGATGATCCACAAGCCCACACGGGGCAAAGCCGCCCTTGTCGTGCTCGGCAAGCGCAGCGCATGGGCGGGGCAATCGCCCGAGACGGTACAACTCGTCACCCCGTCGCTCAACGAGATCGAGGGCGGCAAATGGTGTGACGCCGTGTTCATGGTGCGTGGCAACACCAATGCCGAGGTGCACAGCTTTGTCATCGCGCCGGACACTGAGCGCAACCCGGCGTCACAGGGCAGCTACACCGCACTCATCGACAACATAGTCCTCAACGACGACCCCACGCCGCGCGGGGCAACAGAGCCCTACCAGGTGGCATTTGACACCGATGCCACGGTCAAGGGCGGCACACCCCCGTTAAGCTCCGTCGCATTCACCTCACCCGACGGGGCAGGAGGCAAGTTGATGTTGTCAACATCGCCTTTGGCAGCCTACCAATACATCAGCCTAAGGCCTCTGGCAAGTGCCAAGCCGGGCGACCGCGTGACGCTTGACATCCGTGGCGGCGGAGCGGGTTTCGCCTGCAACGTATATGCCGACTGGGACAACGACGGAATGTTTTCCACGACAGCGGCAGACGGCACGGGGACACAATGCGATGAATTTGCCGCATCCACGCCGTCCCTTGTTCCGGACAGTGCCGGGGCCGGATGCACCATGTCTTTCGCCGTCCCTGAATATGTCAAACCTGGCAATTACAGGCTCAGGCTCAAAATCATGAATGTCCTGTCCAGCCGCGCCGAGCCGCTTGACCCCACCGACGTTGACACCGCAGCCGGCGGGCGCATCATCGACTGCCTCGTCAACGTCCATGCCGAGACGGTCAATGCCGGGTTTGTGGCAAGGATGTGCGACGTCTCATCCATCGACGGGGGGCTTGCCCCGTCGGAAGCGAAATGGGGCGAAGACCTGCGCTTCAACCTGCGGATGGACAGCGACTACCACCTGACGGGGCTGGAGGTCAAGCACGGGCACGACCTCGCAGGGCCGCAACATGTCAACGGCAACCAGCAATGGAGCATCGATGTGATCAATGTGACCGAGGACGGGCAAATGGCCATCCCCGCCGAAATGGTGGACGGTGACGTGTCGGTCACTATCCTGTTCACCAACAAATGACCGTCCTGCACATCGCTCCGCCGCACGCCACGCGGCAGACACAAGACAAAGCACGGAGGCGCACCGCATGGTGCGCCTCTTTTCATTCGCGTCCCAGGCTGTGTGCACGGCCATTGCCTTTGCCGGCTAACCGCCTGGCGCGGGCGGCAACGAGGGAAAAACGTGATCATGCCAGACGTGAAGTCCCAGCAAACCGGGCATAAAATCCCTTCAGGTCAGACATGAACTCCACCCTCCTGGTGCATAAAGTTCATTGCCTCCGCACATAAAGTAAAAACAAAACTTCTGTTTATATATTCAAAACTTTTGTTTATATATTCAAAAGTTCTGTTTATATAAACAAAACTTCTGAATGAACTTTATGTACGGTGGTAATGAACTTTAGGCCTGACCTGGCTGAACTTTACGTCCGGCCTCATCGGGACCATGTCCTGCCTTGCGGCGGTGATATTGGTACGATAATCTGTAATCCATGCACACGGGCTCAGCGCGCATAGCCTATTTTTGCGACATGAATATGGATATGGAAATGAAAACTCTTGTTGACCGTCTGCACGACGGCGGACACTCGTGCGTGATCCGCAACGGGAAGGTGACGCGGACATTCGACCAGAGGGGCGTCGCCGACCTTTATGATTTGTACGAGCGCGAACCATCCTTCCTGCACGGGGCGGAGATGGCCGACAAAGTGGTGGGCAAAGGGGCGGCGGCACTCATGGTGCTTGGCGGCATCAGGCGGCTGCACGCCGATGTCATCAGTGATGCCGCGCTGGAGCTGCTGCGCGGGGCTTGCGTAGATGTGACATTCGGCACACGCGTGCCGCACATCATCAACCGCAAGGGCGACGGACGCTGCCCGCTGGAACAGAGGACGGAGGGCGCGGCCACGGCGGAGGAGGCCTTCCCGTTGATAAAATCATTCGTCGAGGCGTTGCGTGGCGGCAAGAGCACGGCGGTGGCATTGCTGCTGGCATTGGCTGCAAGCGCCGGCGGCGGGGAATGTTTCGCCCAAAGCGACTCGACCGTCACGGACAGACAACACCGCATCGAGGAAGTCGTCGTCACTGGCACACGCAACGAGACAGATGCCCGCCTCCTGCCTATGACGGTCTCGGTGGTCGGCAGGCAGAGGCTTGAGGCGGCCTGGCAACCGTCTTTGCTACAAACATTGACCGAGGAAGTGCCGGGACTGTTTGTCACGGGGCGTGGCATGATGGGCTACGGCGTCTCGACGGGCGCGGCCGGCGGACTGAGCATGAGAGGACTTGCAGGCAACGCCCAGATGCTCGTGCTGGTGGACGGGCACCCACAGTACATGGGGTTGTTTGGCCACCCGATTGCGGACGCCTACCAGACGATGATGGCCGAGCGTGTCGAGGTTGTCAGAGGACCTGCGTCGGTGCTCTACGGGTCGAATGCCATGGGAGGTGTCGTCAACATCGTCACGAGGTCCATGCCCACGGACGGGAGCGAGACCGAAGTCACCGCTGGCATGGGGTCGTACATGACAGTGCAGACCGAGGCGGTGAGCCGACACCGGAGGGGGAAACTGACAAGCACGGCAGCCGTGTCCTACAACCGCAGTGACGGGCACCGGGAGAACATGGGTTTTGAGCAGTACGGGGGATATGTCACGCTCGGCTATGCAGTCAACGAGCGGTGGGATCTGCACGGGGATGTCAATGTGACGCACTTCAACGCCTCCAATCCCGGTCCTGTCACCGCGCCGATGATTGACAACGACCAGAAGGTGACACGCGGCATGGCTTCGCTCTCACTGTCCAACGACTACGGCCGCACGTCGGGGAGGCTGGGCGTCTACTACAATTGGGGAAGGCACAACATCAACGACGGGCACACTGCCGATGAACCGGCGCAGACATCACTGTTCAACTCCAAAGACATGATGATGGGTGTGTCATGGTGGCAGAGCGCGGCACTGGGCCGGAGCGGCAGGCTGACGGCGGGCTTTGACTTCCAGCACTTCGGGGGACGCACGTGGAACGAGGACATTGCCACAGGGACGGAAACGCCCGGAGTGGACGAGGCTGAGAACGATTTTGCGGGCTACCTCGACTACCGGCAATCCATAGGCACACTGCTCACACTCGATGCCGGCATCAGGGTCGGCCACCACACACGCACCGGGACGGAGGTCATCCCGCAAGGAGGTGTCTCGCTGCACTTGCCGAGGAACGTGGAGATGAAAGCGATGGTGAGCAAGGGCTACCGCAACCCGACGATCAGAGAACTCTATATGTTCATGCCTCGCAACCCGGAACTCGCTCCCGAGAGGCTGGTCAACTACGAACTGTCCTTGTCCCAACGGCTGCTGGGCGGCGCGCTGCGCTACGGGGTGAACGTCTTTTACATCAACGGCAGCAATGCCATCGTGCTGGACCAGTCGATCCCGCGCTACATGAACACGGGGAAGATAAGGAATGCCGGGGTCGAGGCGACATTCAATTATGACATAAACGCCTGCTGGAACGTCAATGCCAACTATGCCTACGCACACATGGACAATCCGGTCATAGCCGCGCCGACGCATAAGCTCGATGCCAGTGCCCGCTTCGTCAAAGGCCGATGGACTGCCACAACGGGCATACAGTATGTCAACGGACTCTACACCGCCGTGGGACGGAACGAGCAGACAGAGGACTTCGTGCTGTGGAATGTGCGGGGGAGCTTCCGGGCTTGCAAGTTCGCGACATTGTTCGTCAAGGGTGAAAACCTGCTCGCGCAACGCTACGAGACAATGTTGGGCTATCCGATGCCGAGGGCGACGGTGATGGGGGGAGTGAAACTGAACTTTTAATACCATATATAATATGAATAGGATAATCAAACTTGCAGCAACGGCGATGCTCATGGCGGCGACGTGCATGAACTCCGCCTGCGCACAACAAAACCAGCAAAAGGAAGAAAAGGAAGTGGCAAAGGTCTATATGTTCAAGGAGATAACACCGGACAACTTGGTGAAAATCTACGAGACACTCGGCCGCAAGGCTGAGGGCAAGGTTGCCGTCAAGCTGTCAACGGGCGAGCCGGGCGGGCACAATTTCCTGCAACCGTCGCTCATCAAGGATTTGGTGCAGGAAGTAGGCGGCACGATCGTCGAGTGCAACACGGCCTACGGCGGCGGGCGGTCCGACACAGAGTCGCACCTCAAGGCGGCGAGAGACCATGGTTTCACCGCCATCGCCGATGTTGACATCATGGATTCAGAGGGTGAGACACGGCTGCCCGTAGAGGGAGGGCGACACATAACGTATGACATCGTTGGCTCACACTACCCAGACTACGACTTCACTGTTGTGCTCTCGCACTTCAAGGGGCACGCCATGGCAGGATTCGGCGGGGCGTTGAAGAACATCTCCATCGGCATAGCCTCTTCCAACGGCAAAGTGTGGATACACTCCGCCGGCCAGAGCACCGAGGACTGGGGCAGCCCGGCGCAAGATGATTTCCTGGAGACGATGGCTGAGGCGGCAAAGGCGATTGTTGACCACTGTGGCGACAACATATTGTACATTAGCGTCGCCAACAACCTGTCCGTGGACTGCGACTGCGATTCATCCCCCGCCGACCCTCAGATGGGCGACATAGGAATCCTTGCCTCGCTCGACCCTGTCACGCTTGACAAAGCCTGCACAGACCTTGTGCGGTCGTCGGAAGACCATGGAAAATCCACCTCATCGAACGCATCGACTCAAGGCATGGGATGCACATCCTCGATTATGCCGAACAAATAGGCATAGGGTGTCAAGATTATCAATTAATTTTGCTGGACTAAACAACATTACTATCATGGATACAACCGTTAAGCTGCATTCACTCAGCTACAAGGAAGCAAAGGCGTGGGTCGTTGCGGCGTTGTTCGTCGGCGGCAACATAGCACTGCCGCAATTGTTCCACCTCGTGCCGCAAGGCGGGATGGTGTGGCTTCCGATCTATTTCTTCACCCTTGTCGGCGCTTACAAATATGGCTGGCGGGTCGGTCTCCTGACGGCAGTGGCATCACCGTTGGTCAATTCGTTGGCATTCTCGATGCCCGCAGCGGCTTTGCTCCCGGCGATAATCCTCAAATCGACGCTCCTGGCCGTCGCGGCAGGCTATGCGGCACGCAAGTTCAAGCGTGTCTCGCTGCCATTGATCGCCGGTGTGGTGTTTTTCTACCAGGCCATAGGGACGCTTGGCGAGTGGCTCATCACCGGCAGCCTTGATGCCGCGCTACAAGACATCAGGCTCGGATACCCCGGAATGCTCTTGCAAGTGTTCGGAGGCTACCTTTTCATCAAATACATCATCCGTAAAAACTGAAGCCATGTTTGGATTAGGTACAGGTGAAATCATTGTCATCCTCATCGTCGTGCTGCTCCTTTTCGGCGGAAAGAAGATACCTGAGCTGATGAAGGGCCTTGGCAAAGGCGTGCGCAGCTTCAAGGACGGGATGAAAGGCATCGACGACGAAACCGAAAAGAAGCCGTCGCAAGACAACGCCACCAAGGACAAAGAGCAATAATGCAGGACACACAGTGTGGCAAGACCGAGGGCATGACCTTCTGGGAGCATCTCGAAGTCCTGCGGGGTTCACTCATCAAGATGGCAATTGCCGCCGTAGTTTGCAGTGCGGCGGCATTTGTCTTCAAGGACGAAGTGTTCTCAGTCATCCTTGCGCCCAAGGATGACGGCTTCATCATCTACCGCCTCTTTGACAGCATCGCATCGCTGGTGTCGTCAGGTGGCACGGAATCATTTGAGATAAACCTCATCAACACCGGGTTGACCAGCCAATTTGTCACCCACCTCAAAGTGTCGTTGTGCGTGGGGCTGATCGCAGCATCGCCCTACATTCTCTATCTGCTTTTCCATTTCATATCCCCAGCCCTCTACGACAACGAGAGACGTTACACGGGACGGGTTGTCGCCGGCAGCTACATCATGTTTGTGGCGGGCGTGGTGCTGTGCTATTTCGTGGTGTTCCCCTTGACGCTGCGTTTTCTCGGGACGTACCAGGTGAGCGAAGAGGTGGTCAACATGATAAGCCTCGACTCCTACATGGGGACACTCATCACCACGAGCCTGATGATGGGACTCACTTTTGAGTTGCCCGTGCTGTGCTGGCTGCTGGCCAAGCTCCACATCCTCAAGGCGGGGATGATGCGGCGGTTCAGGCGGCACGCCTTTGTCGCCATACTCATCATTGCCGCCGTCATCACGCCGACAACCGACATGTTCACCATGTTTGTCGTGGCATTGCCCGTATGGGTACTCTACGAGGCAAGCATACTCATCGTCAGGCGCACCGAGACCAACGACCGCGAGGATTGATGCCGACGGGACTACCCTCCCGTCCCATAGCGGGAAGCCATCACCCTTATCTCCTCCGCCACCTCGTCACGCAGAGACTGCGGCGCGACGACTTCCATCTCACGACCGCGTGAAAGGATCTCCTGCTTGAACTCAAACGTAGGCTTCATGCGGTACTCAAAGACGGCGTAACCGTCCCCCGTCTCCACTTCCTCCTGCGTGTGGTGCAACGGCAAGGCACGCACATACTTGCAATGCACACCGTAGACCTTGAGACGCACGGTCATCACCTCCATATCCCCAGTACTCACACCGAAGCTGTCTGCGAAGAAAGCTGCCGGATCAAACGACTTGGGGTAAACAAACTTGCTGTCGAGCGTCTCAAGCCTTTGTATCCTGTCGAGCGAAAAGGTGCGCAAAGCATCCCTCTCCCTGCAAAGCCCAGTCACGTACCACCGCTGCCTGAACACCTTGAGGCAGTAGGGTTGCAACGTGTAGGTCGCCGCCTCGTCACGCCAGAAACTCTGGTAGAGCAGCCGCAGCTCGACCCCGTCGCGCATCGCCTCGATCACCGGGGTCAGGAAACGCCGCCCGGACGGGATTTCCTCAAAGAGTATGCGCCGCTTCAAGTGGTGGCTCTCGTTGATGAGGTTGTTCACGGCGAAAGTGTTGAGCAACCAACTGCGCACTCCCCCCTTTTCCATGTCCTCGGCATTCTCGATGTAGTAGACGTAGCCCCCCTTGCGGTCGCACAAGATGTTGATGTCAAACACCTGCTCGATGGCATCCCGCCAGTTGCAGAACGTGCGCCGGGGGATCTTCTCCCCGTCACTGAACTTGGAGCGCAGCCACTTGGCATTGATCTCGGCAAATGTTATGCGCCCGGCACGGTAAATCGTGTCCACGAACCATATATATTTATCAAACAAGTCCTTGGTCATCGCATCATTTACTTTAATTGTTAGCGTTGCACAAATATAAGGAATCGCCACGCCAACGCCAACCGCTGCGGCACACATACGTCCCACGCAGAGACAACCTGCCCCACTCCAGCACCCGCGCACACAGCTGACGGACAAATCCCGCCGCAGGAAGCCACCAGCCCGGTGCATGAAGTTTATTTTTAGAGTAAAAATATATAGATTTAACCTACAAACACATAAACTTAACCTGAAAATACATGTTTTAAGGCTAAAAACAAACTTTTCTCCCAATGCCATCACCTTTCACGGCGGCTGATGGCAAATGATGCCTGACTGTACCCGTCACGATGCACGAGCAGCGGAAAAAACGCATGACTTGCCAGGCATGACCGTTTTTGACCACGCGTTTGTGATGGTGTGATGTAAACGTTATATTTGTGCATCGTTAATGAAACCATATCTGCGTGAAAAGATGGCAAAATCAAATGGCAACGCTCCCGTCTCTCTGCATGAGAACGCGTTCAGGGAGCTGAAAGACGGGGAAGTCTACGTCCCCGTGATGAAAAGCAACCAAAACTATCCAGAAGTCAACGCATGGTCTGTCGCCTGGGGCATAGCCATGGCAGTGCTGTTCTCTGCGGCGACGGCGTTCCTCGGCTTGAAAGTCGGCCAAGTGTTTGAAGCCGCCATCCCGATAGCCATCATCGCCGTCGGATTGTCCGGTGCCGCCAAGCGCAAGAAGGCACTCGGCGAGAATGTCATCATCCAGTCCATAGGCGCGTGCTCGGGGATGATCGTGGCAGGTGCGATATTCACGCTGCCGGCGTTGTACATCCTTGAGAGCAAGTACCCTGACGTGAGCGTGGGGTTCTTCCAAGTCTTCATCAGCTCGCTGCTTGGCGGCGTGCTTGGCATATTCTTCCTCATACCATTCCGCAAGTACTTCGTCGCGGATATGCACGGCAAGTTCCCGTTCCCCGAGGCAACGGCCACGACCCAGGTGCTTGTCTCAGGCGAACAAGGGGGCGGACACGCCAAGACACTGCTCAAGGCCGGGCTGGTCGGCGGGCTTTACGACTTCATCGTCTCGACCTTCGGCTGGTGGAGCGACACTTTCACGACGCGCTTCTGCCACTACGGCGAGGTTCTCGCCGACAAGGCCAAGCTGGTTTTCAAGATGAACACGAGTGCGGCGTTGCTCGGCCTCGGATATATCATAGGCTTGAAGTACGCCTTCATAATCTTCCTCGGCTCGGCCGTGGTGTGGTGGGTGATTGTCCCGGCAATCTCGCTCATCTGGGGCAATGACGTGCTGTCGATGTGGAATCCCGCAATCACGACAATCGTGGCATCGATGTCGCCCGAGGAGATCTACAACAATTACGCCAAGAGCATAGGCATCGGGGGCATAGCCATGGCGGGAATAATCGGCATCGTGAAGTCGTGGGGTATCATCAAGAGCGCGGTAGGGCTTGCCGCCAAGGAATTCAAGGGCAAGTCCGGTGGCACTGAGGCGGTAGTAAGGACACAACGTGACCTGCCGATGAAAGTCATATTGGTCGGTGCAGCCGTGACCATCATCGCGATATTCCTGTTCCTGCACTTCGGGGTGATGCAAGGCAACCTGCTGCATTCGGTCGTAGCGGTGTTGCTCATAGCCGTGATAGCATTTCTTTTCACCACCGTCGCCGCCAACGCGATAGCCATCGTCGGGAGCAATCCCGTGTCAGGCATGACGCTGATGACGCTCATCCTTGCCTCGGTGGTCATGGTGGCGGTAGGTCTGCGCGGCACGGGCGGCATGGTCGCCGCACTCATCATGGGCGGCGTGGTCTGCACGGCACTGTCGATGGCAGGAGGTTTTGTGACAGACTTGAAAATCGGCTACTGGCTCGGCTCGACACCGAGAAAACAAGAGACATGGAAGTTTGTCGGCACGCTGGTGTCCGCCGCCACGGTCGCGGGGGTGATGATAATGCTCAATGACATCTATGGTTTCGTCGAGACGGCGAGGACCCCCAACCCGCTCGTCGCGCCCCAAGCAAACGCCATGGCGGCAGTAATCGAGCCTCTCATGAATGGCAGCCAGGCTCCATGGTTGCTCTACGGCATCGGGGCTGTCGTTGCCGTGGTGCTGACATTTGCCAAAATCCCAGCCCTCCCCTTTGCTTTGGGGATGTTCATCCCGTTGGAACTCAACTTGCCATTGCTCTTCGGCGGGCTCGTGAGCTGGTATGTTTCCTCGCGCCGCAAGGGCAAAAAGGAGAATGAACGCAGGCACGAGCGTGGGACGTTGATCGCATCTGGCTTCATCGCAGGAGGCGCATTGATGGGAGTAGTCAGCACATTGCTCAAATTCGTGGGCGTCGATTGGTTCAGCACGGCATGGGCGGCAAGCCCGGTTGCGACGGTGCTCTCGCTGGTCGCCTACATCCTGCTCGTCACCTACTTTGTGAGACTGGCATTCGGCAAGGACAAGAAGTGATTGATAAAGAAACAACCCCAAAAACATAAACCGACATGAAGAGATTGACAGGATTGTTGTCACTACCAATTTTGTTCTCGCTGCCGCTGTATGCCCAGTTGCAAGAGAACCGTTACGATGAGATAACCGACCAGAAACTGACATCCATCAACCGGCAAGAGCCGAGGGCGACGTTCACATCCTACGATTCCGAGGCGCACGCCTTGCGCAACGACAGGCGTGACGGCACGATGGGGCTCATGCTCAACGGCGAATGGCAATTCAACTACGTGGACAGTTTCTCGATGCGCCCGATGGATTTTGACGCGGCATCGCTCGACAAATGCGAATGGCACGACATCAACGTGCCTGGCAACTGGGAGTTGCAGGGATTCGGCACGCCGATATATGTGAACACACGCAACGAATTTGTCTCAGTGGGCTACCCAGTCTACTGGCAAAAGCCTATGCCGCCGCTCGTGCCCGAGGAATGGAACCCGACAGGGACCTACCGCAGGACTTTCACCATGCCGGACAATTGGAAGGGCAAAGACATCTTTCTCAGCGCGGACGGTGTGAGGGGTGCGGCCTACTACTACCTCAACGGCGAATTTGTCGGGATGAACAAGGATGCCAAGACACCCGCGCGGTTTGATGTCACCAGCCTCGTGAGAAGCGGCAAGAATGAAATCTGCATCCAGGTGCACCGGTTCTCGGATGCCAACTACCTTGAGTGCCAAGACTTCTGGAGAATCTCTGGAATCGAGCGAGACATCTACCTCTATGCCCAGCCTGCCGTGCACATCAAGGACTTCCGTGTCGGCTCAGACCTGGTGAATGGTTACAAGGACGGGCGGTTGTCGCTGTCGGTCAAGGTTGACGAAGCCTCGGATTTGTCACTGCGCTACAAACTAATGGACGGGCAAAAAGAGATCTGCACACAGACCCTGCCGCTCAATGGCGGCACGCAAGTGACATTTGAGACAAAGCTCTTGCCTGACGTGAAGCCCTGGTCTGCCGAGAATCCTGCCCTCTACACCCTGCTGCTCGCACTCTGCGACAGCCAGGATGGCACGGTCGTTGAAGCGACAAGCTGCAAAGTGGGGTTCAGGCACGTGGAAATATCCGACAAGCAATTGAAGGTGAACGGCAAAGCCATCTATGTCAAAGGCGTGAACATCCACGAGCACAACGAGCACACCGGGCATTACGTCACCGAAGAGCTGATGATGAAAGACCTGGAACTGATGAAACGATTCAATGTCAACACCATCAGGACCTCGCACTACCCGCAACCCGAGCGGTTCTATGAGTTGTGCGACGAGTATGGGTTCTACGTCATCGACGAGGCAAACATCGAATCGCACGGCGCGGGTTATGATTTGCGCCTCGGTGGCACGTTGGGCAACAACCCGTCATTCTACGAAGCACACGAATACAGGGTTGAAAATATGTTTGAACGTGACAAGAACCATCCTTCCATAATCATCTGGTCGCTGGGAAACGAAGCGGGTAACGGCTACAACTTCTATCGGCTTTACGAGATGCTCAAGGAGAGGGATGCCACAAGGCCGATACAATACGAGCGAGCAGAGCGTGAATGGAACACGGACATCTATTGCCCCATGTACCGCACCGTTGACGAGATCGTCAGATATGCCAACGACCCGACTGCCACACGCCCACTCATCCAATGCGAGTACGCTCATGCCATGGGCAACAGCCTTGGCAACTTCAAGGACTACTGGGATACCATCGAGGCATATCCTATCCTGCAAGGCGGCTGCATCTGGGACTGGGTTGACCAAGGCATAGCCCAGACGGAC
The DNA here is from genome assembly GCA_944321635.1 of uncultured Bacteroidaceae bacterium. Lineage (GTDB taxonomy): Bacteria > Bacteroidota > Bacteroidia > Bacteroidales > Bacteroidaceae > Avibacteroides. The sequence continues at coordinate 61,034 of CALULY010000002.1, forward strand.
GAGCAAGGCAGGAAGTACTGGGCTTACGGCGGTGATTTCGGCCCTATCGGGACACCTTCGGACGGGGACTTCTGCATCAACGGGGTGGTATTCCCCGACAGGAGCATCAAACCGCAGACCATCGAGATGGGCAAGGTCTACCAGAACATACGATTCCGTGGCATGGACTTGGCGGCAAAGACGGTGGATGTCAAAAACAACTTTGCATTTACCAACACATCGGACTTCGACTTCTACTATATTATTAAGGAGGATGGCAAGCAAGTCTCGCGCCATGACCTCAACGTAGTCCTTGCCCCTGGCGAGAAAAGGAGCTTTGCCATCGATGGCATACCCGCCGACCTCGGCGACAAGACAGAGTGGTTCATCGAGTTTTATGCCGTCACCAAGGCTGATGCACCGCTTGTCCCCAAAGGTCATGTCGTTGCAAGCGAACAATTCTGTCTGAACAAACTGGCTCTCAGTCAGGTGGTCAGGCCGCAAGCGCAGTACGAGGACATCGACGGCAAGCTGGTGTTCAAGGGCAAAAACCACGAGCTGACATTTGATAAAGCGACGGGTGTTATGGTTTCCTACAAACTCAACGGCAAGGAACTCGTGCATGACGGGCACGGCTTCAGGCCATTCTTCTGGCGCGCCCCGATAGACAACGAATACGGAGCGAACCTCCCGATCATCACCGAGCGGTGGAAAGAGGCGAGCTATGCCGACCTGCCGCTCACGAGCATCAATGCCGGCATCGTCAGAGGCTTTGTCAGGGAAGCAGCACCCGATGGCCCTGCCGGTAACAGGAATGGCCGCGAGCGGGCAGTCTCAAACATGGTAGTCGAATGCCAATATGACTTCAAGGACATCAATGCAACTTGCTACATAAGATACAAAATCGCGGACGATGGGATGGTCACTGTCACCTGCGATTATGTCGGAAGGGACACGTCGGTGCCTATGATCCCGAGGATAGGTCTCCGCATGAACATGACGGAGGACTACGACCAACTCACCTACTTCGGGCGCGGTCCTCACGAGAATTACGTTGACCGCTGCGCTTCGGCATTCGTTGGCGAATACACGACAAGCACAGATGATATGCTCGTCTCCTATGTCCGTCCACAGGAGAACAGCCACAGGACTGGCACACGGTGGTTCTCGCTAAGGAATTCCAAGGGAGCCGGGCTGCTGTTTGTCTCACACGGCACATTCGAGTTCAACGCCTCGTCCTACCCGCTTGAGACCTTTGACAGCGGCATGAGCATCCACAACGATGCGCCGATAACTGCCGAGACCGACCACCGGCACACCAACGACGTGGAGCGCGGCGACATGATTGACGTGTTCATAGACGGCGCGATGACAGGGCTGGGCGGCGACAACAGTTGGGGCAACTATCCTATGGAACCATATAGGGTCAAGCCCGACACGCACCTGACCTACTCGTTCACGATAATCCCGCTCGACCGCAAGAGCGACGTGAGCCAGTTGTGCAAGACGGTCTACTGACCATCACGGCAATGCATGGGAACAAGAAGAGGCGCGGAAGTCATCCCGCGCCTCTTCTGTATCAAAACCGTCAAATCCGCCAATCATTCCTCCTTGTACAGGACGAAAGCGAAATCATCCTTGACCAAGCGGACAAAATCCTTGTAACCGCTGTCCTTGAGCTTGCCCTCGACCTTTGACATCTCCTTTTGCAAGTCGTTCTTGTTGTCGTCATAAAAGACAGCGCAAACCTTCTCCTTCATGTTAAGGCGGTTGGCGAGATAGAGTTTCATCTGGAGCGAATACTCCGCCTCGTGCGGGAGGAAGCCCTCTTCGTTCAAGTAAAGGCTATCGACCGTCTGTATGTCTGTCACGAATGCCGTTGAGTCGGTCATCGAAATCCCCACCCCGAAAAGGTAGGCTTGCTTGGGCGCGTCGTCTTTCCTGCCCGAAGCCATGGCGTACACCGCCACCGCGAGGGCCAAAGCTGCAATGTTGAGTCTCTTTGTCATATCGTTGTGCTGTTTATTGTTGCAAATCACTGATGAACGCCCCTGACGAGACATCACTCGGCATACGCCAATCGCCTCGCGGGCTAAGGGAGACGGCATCGACTTTCGGCCCGTCCGGCAGGCATGACCTCTTGAATTGCTGGGTGAAGAATCGTTTGATGAACGTGGTGAGCCACCGCCTGATAGTCGCCTCATCATACGTCCCGGCAAAGGCAAGCCTGGCGAGGAACAACACCTTGGCAGGGCTGGACTTGTGCCGCAGGATGTGGTAGAGGAAGAAGTCGTGCAATTCATACGGTCCCACGATGTCCTCCGTCTTCTGCTTCACATCATTGCCGCCCTCACCAGGCAGGAGTTCCGGGCTTATCGGGGTGTCGATGATGTCCATGAGGATTGCCCCGACCGCCTTGTCAGAAGCCGTCGAAGCGACATGCGCGACTATGGCACGCACCATTGTCTTTGTCACGCCGGCATTGACACCATACATCGACATGTGGTCTCCGTTGTAGGTCGCCCATCCCAACGCCAGCTCCGAGAGGTCGCCAGTCCCGATGACGATGCCGCCCGTCTGGTTGGCGATGTCCATGAGGATCTGCGTGCGCTCCCTTGCCTGAGCATTCTCATACGTCGTGTCGTGCACCGTCACGTCATGCCCTATGTCCTTGAAGTGCCCCAGGCACGCATCCTTGATGCTGACCTCCCTGACCGTAGTCCCGAGGGCACGCATCAAGGCAAGGGCGTTGTTGTAAGTCCTGTCCGTCGTCCCGAATCCCGGCATCGTGACTGCCGTGATTCCCTCGGCAGGCAAACCCAGTTTGTCAAAGGTCTTGCGGCACACCAGCAGGGCAAGCGTCGAGTCAAGCCCGCCAGACACGCCGATGACAACACTGCGGCAGCCTATCTGCTTCAGACGCTTGGCCAGCGCGGTCGCCTGGATTTCAAAAGCTTCGCCGCACACCTCGTCAGCCTCATCGGCGGACGGGACGAATGGCAACGGGTTCACCCGCCGCTCAACCACCGGCTCACGGCTCGGCGCGTCGATGGCTATGGTCACATATCCAGCCCGCGCCGTGCCCGCCGCCGTGCCGAATGTCATGTTGCTCCGTCGCTCGCTCCTGACACGCTCGATGTCTATGTCTGCATAGGTGATTGCCGCCTCCAGTTGGAAACGGCGCGACTCGGCCACGAGCTCACCGCACTCGCACACAAGTCCCTTGCCTGCGAACACCGTGTCGGTGGTCGATTCGCCGAAGCCCGCCGACGCGTAGACGTATGCCGTCAGCGTCTGTGCCGAATGCACCTTGAGCAACGACCTCAGATAGGCGTGCTTGCGCAACGTCTCGTTGTCCGCCGACAGGTTGGCCACGACCTCGGCACCACCGAGGGCGAGCCCTGTGCTTGCCGGCATGGGAGCCCACAAGTCCTCGCACAGCTCCACGCCAAATGTGACATCGGCCGTGCGGAACAGCAGCCTGTTGCCAAACACCGTCTCCTGCCCGGCAAACGACAGCGGCTCGCAACCAGCAACGTCATAGCCCGTGCAGAACCAGCGTTTCTCATAGAACTCGCCGTAGTTGGGCAACCACTGCTTAGGCACGATGCCCGCGACCTTGCCGCCGTGCAGCACCACCGCGCAGTTGTAGAGCGAAGTGCCGCGCCGCACCGGGCAGCCCACCACGGCCACCAGCCCGAGACCGGCAGTCGCCGAGGCAAGGGCAGCGACCGCGCGCTCCGCCTCATCGAGCAGCCTGTCTTGCAACAAGAGATCTCCACAGGTGTATCCCGTCATGCACAACTCGGGGAAAACGATGAGCGAAACTCCACGCCTGTCGGCCTCGGCTGCCATCCTCGCCACCTCAGCGGCGTTGCGTTGCGGCTCAGCCACACAGACGAGCGGTGTCGCGGCTGCTATCTTGATGAAACCATTATTCATGTCTGATTGATTGTGATGTAGTTGTGGCGCAAAAATAAACAAAAGTCGCACACCTGGCATTAAAACCTGCCGCAATGATGCCCGCGCTCACGCCGGTCAACCCGCTGCGACCACCCGCCCAAGGCTGGACACGAGGTCAGGTAAGCACGGCATAAGACACGATCATGTCAGGCTCAAAACCAATCAGGCCAGACCCGGATTCCTGTTGCCCGGTGCATAAAGTTCACTGCCCCTGCACATAAAGTAAAAACAAAACTTCTGTTTATATATTCAAAACTTTTGTTTATATATTCAAAAGTTCTGTTTATACAAACAAAACTTCTGAATGAACTTTATGTCAGGAGGCAGTGAACTTTATGCACCGGGAGGGTGAAGTCCAAGCCTATCCTCATCGGATTTTCCTCTTGACCTGATGCTGCTTTTTCAGCCTTGGCAGGTGGAAAAGCCGCTTGACTGGAAGGCGACTTGCATCGATGCACGAGTTTCATTAATCCGCTGCAAAGGCTGGCCGCTCCTTGCCAAAAAGACGGAGCGAAAGGGGCAATCGACGACAACGGCGTTCACATCCGGGTGTGATATTCAAAGTTTTTACATCTGATGTCGGATTATTTCAGCCATTTTAACTAATTTTGGCGCAAACATCAACCAACATTATTTTTATGAACATGAGACCATTCAAAGTCCTGAGCTTGGCAGTGACGGTCATGCTCGCCTTGCCGTGTGCCACGGCAAGCCGCGCCGCCGATGACGGCTGGCCGGGCGACTATTGGGAAAACGAGACCATTTTCAAGGAAAACAAGGAGGACGCGCACGCGACCTACATCCCCTACCCGTCGGTGAGCGAGATGCTTGCGGACGCAGAGTTCTATGAGACGCCGTGGGTGACACCGGCTTCGGACTACTACATGTCACTCAATGGCACGTGGAAGTTCCATTGGGTAAGCACAGAGGACCAACGTCCAGTGGGATTCTGGGCTGACGGCTTCGACGTGTCTGATTGGGACGACATCGAGGTGCCGTCAAACTGGGAGATGCAAGGCTTTGACCACCCGCTCTACTGCAATGTCGAGTATCCCTTTGCCAATGACCCACCGCGCATCTATTCGAGAGGCTACCAAAACTATACGGTCAACCCAGTCGGGTCGTATGTCCGCACGTTTGACTTGCCTGAGGACTGGGAGGACAAGGAGGTGTTCCTGCTCTTTGGCGGCATATACAGCGCAGCTTACGTGTGGGTCAACGGCGAGTATGTCGGCTACACACAGGCGGCCAACACCGACCATGAGTTTGACATCACCAAGGCCATGCGGCCTGGGCGCAACACGCTGGCCGTACAGGTCTTCCGCTGGTCGGACGGCAGCTACCTTGAGTGCCAGGACATGTTCCGCATGAGCGGCATCTACCGCGATGTATATCTCTTCGCAACGCCTAAGACTTTCATCCGCGACCACTACATCACGTCCGAACTCAACGAGGGCAGCGACTACACGTCTGGGACTATCAACGTCGATATGGCCATCAACAACCGTTCGGATGCAAGCCAGACAGTGACAGCATCGGTCGAGCTCTATGACAACGAGGGCAGCCGCGTTGCCACCATCGGCAACCGCAGCGTGACAGTCGGCGCGGGCAGCGAGCAAACGGTCAACTTCAACACCAGCCTGTCGGGCCTCAAGCTGTGGTCGGCAGAGATTCCCAACCTGTACAACGTCCGCTTCGTGCTGTCAGATGCCAATGGCAACGAGCTTGAGGCGTTCAACACCAAGTACGGCTTCCGCCACATCGAACAGGTGGGGCGCATGATACACATCAATGGCAACAAGGTATTCTTCAAGGGCTCAAACCGCCACGACACGCATCCCCTCTATGGCCACGCGCTGCCGGTGGAGATATTGCTCAAGGATGTCGAGATGTTCAAGCAACACAACCTCAACACCATCCGTACGTCACACTACCCCAACCAAGCCAAGATGTACGCCATGTTTGACTACTACGGTCTGTATGTCATGGACGAGGCAGACATCGAGTGCCACGGCAACCAAAACATAAGCAGTTTCACTTCATGGGCTCCGGCATTCGTTGACCGTGCCGAGCGTATGGTGCTGCGCGACCGCAACCACCCGTCGGTCATCTTCTGGTCACTGGGCAACGAGAGCGGCACAGGGCAGAACTTCCGCGACACTTACGATGCAGTCCGCGACCTCGACCCGAGGATGATACACTACGAGGGACACGCCAACAAAACATGGCTCTATTCCGACATGACATCAGATATGTATCCATCTCTTGATGTGGTGCGTGAGCACGCCGCATCTGCCGACAGCCGCCCATATTTCATTTGCGAGTACGCTCATGCCATGGGGCAAGCTATCGGCAACCTGCAAGAATACTGGGACATCATCGAGAGCAGCGACCGCATCATCGGCGGATGTATCTGGGAATGGGTTGACCACTCGATCTACCACCCCGACGAGATAGCCAACGGCACGTATGGCAATGTATATTATGGTACAGACTTCGGCGGCCCGACGCAGGGCAACTTTTGTAGCGACGGTGTGCTGCCGGGCGACCGCAGGCACAGTGCCAAGCTGCAAGAGATAAAACACGTCTACCAGTACGTCAAGTTTGGCGAATATGACGCTGCTGACAAGAGCGTCGAGATAACCAACGCTTACGACTTCACCAACCTCAACATCTTCGACGTGAAATGGGAAGTGCTCTGCAACGGCGAGGTGGTCGAGGATGGGACTATCGGCAACTTTGACCTGCCTGTTGACCAGAGCAAGAAACTCGCCATCCCGTTCAAGACCCCGCTGACCGAGGAAGCCGAATACCTGCTCAACGTCAAGTTTGCCCGCAAGGAGGCTACACCGTGGTGCGAGGCCGGCTATGTCATGGCGCAAGAGCAATTTACCCTCAAGGAACGTCCCGCACTGCCAACCATAACCGACGGTGTGCTTGACGACGTGATGACCGTCACCGGCGAGGATGGCAATGTCAGCGTCGAGGGCAACGGATTCAGCTATGCTTTCCGTGACGGCTACCTGTCGTCAATCGTCTACAACGACGCAGAGATGATAAACAACGGCTACGGCCCGCAATTTGACAACTTCCGCTTCATCGAAAACGAGTCAAACTACACCTCAACATCAACCCCTGTGAGCTGCATAAGCGCAACATCGCAGATAGTAGAGGGCGACGCCACCGACGCCAAGATTGTTACCGTGACCGCAGAGTACACGTCTAACTATATGTGCAGCTACACCATCGTCTATACCATATATTCTAATGGCATCATGGACATGGACGTGACGTTCAACACGCTCAACGGCAACATCCGCCGCCTGGGATTGTCGATGCAGGTGTCTGCCGGCTATGAGAACGTCAAGTACTATGCACGCGGCCCGTTGTCAAACTATGTTGACCGCAAGACCGGAGCGATGCTTGGCACATACGAGACGACCGTCACCGACATGAAGGAATACTATGTCCGTCCCAACACGATGGGCAACCGCGAGGATATGCGCTATGTCATCCTCAGCAATGATGAGGGCGAAGGCCTCAAGATAGAGACCGAGGGACGTGTCAACTTCTCGACGCTGCACTACACCGACGCCGACTTGTACTATGCCAGCCACGATTTCGAGCTCAGGCCTCGCGAAGAAACCATACTCCATCTTGACTATATGCAGCGCGGGTTGGGCAATGCAAGCTGCGGCCCGGCAGTGCTCGACAAATACACGGTCCCGGCATACGGCACTTTCTCCTACAAACTGCGCTTCAGCTCGGCTTCCAACGACGAATCACTCGGTTACAGCCGTCCGGAAGGCGAGACCAACCCGGACTCATACCTCACCGTCATCGCCGCCCAAGGTGTCAACGGCCAGAACGTGAACTACACCGCCGAGGCTGCACCGACCGAAGTGTACAACCGCCTCAGCACCGACCTGTCGGCAACACCGGGCAGCGAAGTGACATTAAGGACTGCCAAGGTCGAGGCATCTGCCCAAGGCGCGCAGACTACCCTTGCCGGATGGGTTGACTGGAACAAGGACTATGCATTCACCGACGACGAGGCACTCACGTTTGACAAATATGGCAACGCCACAATCGAGATGCCAGACGACATGCGCCTCGGCTCGACGGCACGTGTCCGTCTTGCCCTCGATGCGACCGATGCTCCATTGGCTGACGGGCCGGTGACGAAAGGATTCGTATATGACTTCAACATCGTCGCGACAGAGGAACGTGGAGAAGGTGAGATTGAGTACTGCACTCCGAACGGTACGATGCATGGCGACGGGATGACCTACCTGGAAAGCATCACGACCACAGGTCTTGACGAAAACATTGATCAGACATGGAGCAGCACTCCATCAAGTTTCTACCAAGTAGTCACCGACACCATCAAAGTTGAGCCGGGTGACAACTTCGACCTGCAACTCACCGCATACCAAGCCGGCCCGTCATCGACAACGACAGTCTACCAAGACTTGCGCTATGACCGCGCATTCATCTTCAGCGACTGGGATCGCGACGGGGCGATGACGCTCGATGCAAGCTACGGCAATGCTTCGCCTGGAGAACCCTACAACGTCATAGCAAACTATGAGACGGTGATGAAAATCAACCACTCGTTCACCGTGCCAAGTGATGCGCAAGTCGGCGTTTCACGCCTCCGCATCATCTACAACAACGCATGGCAGCCAGAACCTGCACCCTGCGCGACTAACATCGAGGACGGCATGGCTTACGACATCATCGTGCTCGTCGGAGAAATTAAGGAAGAGCCGGAAGGCTACACCGTGACCTACGGTGCGACCGATGGCGGCACGGTGAGCGTCACCGACAGCTCCACGGGACTGACCGTCGAGAATGAAGCCCTTGTGCCATTCGCCACCGAGCTCATCGCCGAGGCAATCGCCGACGCAGGCTATGTGTTTGACGGCTGGGACGACGGCAGCACCGAGAACCCGCGCCGCTACTTGGTGGTGGACGACGTGACGATGAGTGCGGCATTTGACATCGCCGACGGCATCGACGGCGCACAATCCGCCTGCACTTGGCGCGTGGACGGCGACGCGATCATCGTCAACGCGCCAGCGGCCACCCAAGTCACTCTCACGAGCGTCGCAGGCACGGTCATCCATGCCGCACAGGCAACCGGCGAGACGACGATAGGCGGTCTGCAACCAGGCATTTACCTGCTCCAGATGGACGGCACAGTGGCCAAAGTGGCAATCCGCTGACCACAATGACAGCAAGGCGGCACGCCCGCCACATGACAACCCTCCCCCGCAAGCGGCAAGACCTGCGGGGGAGGGCTTTTTTCGTATCCCAGGCAACACACCATCATGCCCCGCCCCATCCACGGCAGGCCTCGCGACACTCTCTCCGTGCCAGACGGGCATCACCCCGGAGGGAAAACACGATGAGGTCTGACATAAACTTCGATTGGGTCAGGCATAAAGTTCAAAAATGTCAGACATAAAGTTCATTCAGAAGTTTTGTTTATATAAACAGAACTTTTGAATATATAAACAAAAGTTTTGAATATATAAACAGAAGTTTTGTTTTTACTTTATGTACGGGGGTAATGGACTTTATGCACCGGGCAACCAGAGTTCAAGTCTGGCCTGAAGGGATTTTAGGCCAGAGGTGACGGAACCTAATGGCGCACCTGGCGGGCGCTCACGCCCATGTCCATGCCTTTGATGCCCGGTCATGCCGGCGCGGGGGCGGTGCTTGCCATGCCGTGACAGCGGGCGGCGGCGGACGGGCAAGCGGCCGAGGGGGTAGCCGCGTTTGAAGTAAAAACTTGTAACTTTGCAGCCGACTAAAGTTAGGATGCGATGAGGAGGATTGTTGCTTTTGCCGCCGCAGTGGCCGTCATGCTGCTGTCGGCGGCGTGTGCCTGGGCATACGACATCAAGGGCCGTGTCATCGACAAGATGTCGCGCGACCCTGTGGCCTATGCCAGCGTGGGCATCGTGGGATTGCCCGAGGTGGGTGCGGTCGCTGACAGCGTTGGCGCGTTCACAATCACGGGGCTTGAGCCGGGGATATACCGCCTGGAGGCATCGTTTGTGGGCTACAGGACGGCGGTGACGGCCGAGTACCAGGTGGCGCAGCACACGCCTTTCGTCGAGATAGAGCTTGAGGAGGACGCGGCGATGCTCGATGCCGTGACCGTCACCTCTTCGGTGTTCCGCCGCCTGCCCGAGACGCCCAACAGCGTGAGGCTGATTTCGTTGCAGGAGATTGAGAAGAGCCCCGGGGGCAACCGCGACATCTCGCGCATCGTGAGGTCCTATCCCGGTGTCGCCTACTCGCCTGCCGGCTACCGCAACGACCTGATCGTGCGGGGCGGTTCGCCGTCGGAAAACCGTTTTTTTCTCGACGGCATCGAGATTCCCAACATAAACCATTTCAGCACCCAGGGGGCTTCGGGCGGGCCGTGCGGCATCATCAACGCTGACTTCATACGTGAGGTGAAGTTCTACACGGGGAGCTTCCCCGCCGACAAGGGAAACGCGCTGAGCTCGGTCCTGGACTTCAGCCTCAAGGATGGCAACATGGCCGTCAACACGTGGAAGGCCACGCTCGGGGCTTCGGAGGTGTCGCTGACGGGTGACGGTCATCTGGGCGAGCGGGTGAGCTATCTGGTGTCGGTGCGGCAGTCCTACCTGCAACTGCTCTTCAAGATGCTGGGGCTGCCGTTCCTGCCCAAGTACACCGACGGGCAGCTCAAACTCAAGGTGCGGCTGGACAAGCGCAACGAGCTGACCATCCTCGGGCTGTTCGGGGTGGATGACATGAGGCTCAACACGTCGATAACGGGCGAGAGCGCGGAGTACCTGCTGAGCTACCTGCCGACCATCAAGCAGGAGACGTTCACCGTCGGGGCGGCCTACAAGCACTATGGTGGGCGCAACGTCCAGACGCTGTCGCTGGGGCACAGCTGGCTGAACAACCGCAACATCAAATACCGCGACAACGACGAATCGACGGAAGACAACCTGATGACGCGCATCCGCTCGGTGGAGCAGAAGACTTCGCTGCGGTTTGAAAACAAGACGTTCCTCGGGCATTGGACGCTGGCTGCCGGGGGTGACGTTGCCTATGCCACCTACACCGACGAGTCGTTCCGCCGTGTCTTCACGACGCGGCCGGTGACATCGACCTACTCGACCGACTTGGAGGTGATGCTGTGGGGCGTGTTCGGCACGGCGACCTACGTTTCGGCGGGCGGGAGGTGGACGACCTCCTTTGGCTTCCGCAGCGACGGGGCGGACTACTCGAGGCGTATGTCCGAGATGTGGCGCAACATCTCGCCGCGTGCGTCGGTGTCCTACTCGCCGTTGCAAGCCCTGGATGTGAGTGCCAGCGTGGGGTGGTACAGCCAGCTGCCTGCCTACACCGCGCTCGGGTTCAAGGACAACGGCGGGCGGTATGCCAACAAGGGGCTTGACTATATGCGTGTGCTGCAAGGCACGGTCGGCGTCAATTGGAACATCAGGCAGAATGCTTCGGTGTCGATGGAGGTGTTCTACAAGGGCTACAGCGACATCCCCCTGTCGGTCGATGACAACATCCCGCTGCTGTGCAAGGGCAATGACTATGGCATCGTCGGCAACGAGGCTCTCGTGTCGTCGGCCTCGGGACGTTCCTACGGCGTAGAACTGATGGGCAAATGGCAAGTGCCGGGACGCGTGAGCCTGGTGTCGTCGCTAACGATATACAAGAGTGAGTACCGCAACGACCGCCGCAGCCCCTACATCCCCTCGGCATGGGACAACCGTGCGGTGTGGAACACAAGCTGCACCTACGAGTTCCCGCATTCGTGGAGCGTGGGTGCGAAGTTCAGCCTGCTGGGAGGCGCACCCTACACCCCCTACGATGCCGACAAGTCGTCGCTCATCGAGGCGTGGGACGCGAGTGGCCGCCCCTACTATGATTATGGAAGGTACAACGAGGGGCGTTTGCCTGCCTACTGCCAGCTGGATGTCAGGGTGGACAAGGTGTTTTTCTTCCCCCGTGTACGTTTCGGCATCTATGTCGATTTGCAGAACGTCACGGTGTCGCAGTACCGGCAACAGGACGTGCTGATGAGCACCGGCGTGGTCGATGCCTCCGACCCTACCCGCTACGTGATGAAGACTGTCAACCAGGACAGCGGCAGCCTGGTGCCGACACTCGGGGTCAGCGTGGAGTTTTGAGCGGCACTTGACGCTTCAGGCCGGAGATGCCACCTCAAGCGTGCCGACGTGCATTGCCGGGGACGCTCAGGTCGAGTTTGACGGCCGGGGCGGGCGGGTGTTTTTGCGATTTGTCTTATTTTTGCACCCCAAAACAGGAAAGGATGGAAACAGAATCGATGAATGCCCCGGCTGCGGCAACCGTGGGCGCTGACGGACATGACGTGTTGTTGCTGCGGCGCAAGCTGGACCTGCTGCTGCGCTCGGGCAAGCTCTTGGTCGAAAGTGCCGCCGACACCAACCGCGTGGTGCGGAACATGGAGCGCGTGGCGGCATATCTCGGCATCCCTGAAGAGAAGCTGCACATCGAGGTCAGCTACACAATGCTCATCGTCAACGTGAGCGACGAGGCGCACTCCTATTCCAAATTCCAGAAATGCAGCGGCCACTCGGTCAACATGGCGACCATCTCGGCCATCAGCAAACTGTCGTGGAGGGCGATAGAGTGCGACTACTCGCTCGACCGGTACGAGCAGGAGCTGGAAAAGATAGCTTCCGCCCCGCGCAACTACGGTGATTGGCTGGTGGCTGTCGGCGCGGCGTTGGCGTGCGGCGGCTTCTGCAAGCTGTTCGGGGGCGATTGGCCGGCGTTCATGTTCGCATCGTTGTGCGCCTTTGTCGGCTTCGTGACGCGGCGGCAGTGCATCGCATTCGGCATAAATCACTACATGAGCGTCGTCCTGAGCGCATTTGTCGCAACGTGCCTTGCCTACGCATCGACGTTTGCGGCGGGCTTTTCGGACACGCCCTACCACCCTTTGCTGGCTTGCGCCCTGTTCATCGTGCCTGGCGTGCCGCTCATCAACTTCGTGGATGACTTGATGGACAATTACCTCCAGGTGGGACTTGTCCGTGCAGCAAACGTAATGGTGACTGTCGGGGCAATGGCTTTCGGGATAGTGTCGGCGATACGGATACTTTCGGTGCAGGAAATCAACATCGACAAGAAGTTTTCCGAGCTGAGCATGACACCACATGACACCTACCTCGCCTATGCTTTGGCGGCAGCGATAGCCGCGATGGGCTTTTCCATGATATTCAACATCCCGCGCCGCCTGTTGTGGGTCGTCGCCGTGGGCGGCATCATTGCCGTCTGCACAAGGAACTTCGTCAACTTCGACCTCGGCTATGGACCGGTGATAGGCTCATTCGCCGGGGCATTCGCGGTGAGCCTGATAGCGGTCAAGGCGGTGCACGTCTTCCATGTGCCAAACCACGTGCTGACGATACCGAGTGTCATCCCCATGATACCCGGTGTGCTGATGTACCGCTCCCTGTTTGCCCTCATCAACATGGGAGGTGTCGTGGGGGAAGTGACGGTGGCAGTATATAATGGTATAAACTCCGCGCTCATCATACTTGCCATAGCCGTCGGCGTGGCTTTCCCCAACATCATCGCCCGCCGTTACATAGCCAAGGACAGACGGCGTTTCCTTGAGCGCGAATTGCAACTCCGCCGCGAGCGCGGCAAGTTCATCGAGTGGTAGGCTGCCATGTTTGCCAAACCCGGACCTTTCCTTTTGGCGTTGTCATCGCTGGCCATCTCCGTCACCGTGCTGTGCAGCTGCACCCGTGGCCGTGAGCTGGACGACAGGGGGATGTTTGGCCTTTGCGGCAAGGTCAGACGGTTGTCCTTTGTGCGTGAGGACGCGGCAAACGGGCTTCCTCCCATGTTCGCCGACGCGGAGGGTGAAGTCGGTTTTGACACCCTCGGCCGCATAGCATACGTCAACGACATGGATTTCATCACGTGCGGCGACAGCATCGTCATCGCCGCCAGTATTGGCGGACGGGATGAGGAGGCGGCGTGCCGCAGGTGGCAGGACGGTGACGTGGTGGTCTATGATGGCCATGTCACCACGCAGCCTTGCGACGGTGAAGAGCTGGGGCTATTTGCCGCACACGCCGAGTTTGACGACCAAGGGAGGCTTGTCGACCTCACCGACAAAGGACTGTTTGGCACGTTGCTCGGCTTGTGGGACTGGAGTGCGGAGAGTGAAAGGGTCTACATCTATGAGGGCGACAGACTGTTTCCCGCAGGCGAAAAGGTCGTTGCCACGTTTGGCGGCAGCACGGTGTCCGAGGCAGCCGCCTACACCTACCTGGCCACAGACAGCGTGGGCAACTGGACTTTGCGCGAAGCACGCTTTGCCGGCAGCGGCAAGGCGGCATTCATCGAGAGGCGCCGGCTGGACTATTGGGAATGAGACTGCACGCGGCAGTGCCAAAATTGCTACCTTTGCCTCGCAAGACAGGAAAGCAAAGGCAGTCATGACTAACATCGACGAGACAATCAAAGAGATAAAGACGCAATGCCGCCTGACCATGAACGGTGCAGTGTCGGCAGCCATGCGTGAGAGGGGCATAGTTTACAAGCTGAACTTCGGTGTCGAATACCCCCGCATCAAGACCATCGCCCGGCAATACGCACCTGACCACGGGCTTGCATCCGCCCTTTGGAAGAGCGGCATCCGCGAGTTGCAGATAATGGCCGGCTTGCTCCAGCCCGCAGAGACGATGCTGCCCGAGATAGCATCCATCTGGATCGATGACATCACCAATTGCGAGCTGGCCGAGATGACGAGCATGAACCTCTTGTGCCGCCTGCCCTACGCCCCAAGTGAAGCCTTGCGGTGGATAGCGTCCGACGACGAGATGCAGCAGTACTGCGGCTACCTGACCGTGGCACGCTTGCTCGGACGAGGGACACAGTACAACGAGAGCGCGATGCACGAACTCATCGACCAGTCACTCTGCGCCGCGCTCAGCGAAGCGGTGTGGCCACGCCAGGGGGCTACGACCGTCCTCAAGGAACTTGCGGCGCAAAGCCCCACGCAATCCCGAGCCGTCATGGCGGCAGTCAATGCATACGCCGCGCACGGCAAACCATTGTGGGAGGAACTCCGCACACAACTCCGCTACGCCGCCGCCCAATGAGCCGCACGGTCATAGGCAATGCAAAAGATGTCCAACTATCGGAAAATTATCTAACTTTGTCGGACAACTCACCAAAGGTATGGGAAACACGGACATACAAGAGAAAGTGCGCCAGATATTCACCGACTATCTCAGCAGGAACGGCCATAGGAGGACGCCCGAGCGGTTTGCCATACTTGACAAGATATATTCCATCGACGGGCATTTCAGCGTGGAACAATTGCTGCACGAGATGGAGGCGATGAAGTTCAGGGTCAGCCGGGCGACAGTCTACAACACCGTCACGCTGCTGCTTGATGCCAAGCTCATCGTCAGGCACAGCTTCAACAACAGCGCACAGTACGAGAAATCATATAACACCCAGACGCACCACCACCTCATCTGCACCGAGTGCGGACGGGTGTCGGAGTTTGAAAACAAGGGTATAAAAGGAATAATCGAAGAGTCTAAATTCCCACGGTTCACCGCCATGAACTACTCACTCTACGTCTACGGGATATGCAGCAACTGCAAAAGGCTCAAGACCATCAGGATGAAGAAACAAAACAAAAGCAAATAAGACATGAAATCAGTTGACGTACTATTAGGTTTACAATGGGGCGACGAGGGCAAAGGCAAGGTCGTCGATGTGCTTACACCCCGCTATGACGTCGTGGCACGCTTCCAAGGCGGGCCCAACGCAGGACACACCCTGGAGTTCGAGGGGCAGAAATATGTGCTCAGGTCCATCCCTTCGGGCATTTTCCAAGGCGACAAGATCAACATCATAGGCAATGGCGTAGTCCTTGACCCAGCCCTGTTCAAGCAGGAGGCGGAACAGCTGGCCGCAACGGGGCATGACTTGACCAAGAGGCTGTACATCTCAAAGAAAGCACACCTCATCCTGCCCACGCACAGGGTGCTTGACGCGGCATACGAAGCGGCCAAAGGCGCTGCCAAGGTGGGCACCACCGGCAAAGGGATAGGCCCCACCTACACCGACAAGGCAAGCCGCAACGGTGTCCGCGTAGGGGACATCTTCGGGGACTTCGCAACAATCTACGCCAAGGCGAAGGCAAGGCACGAGGACATCCTGCGTTCGCTCGGCTACTCATACGACATCACCGAGGCAGAAAAGGAGTGGATGGAGGGAATCGACTACCTCAAGCGTTTCACAATCGTCGATGGCGAGTTTTTCGTCAACCATCTGCTCGACGAGGGCAAATCAGTGCTGTGCGAAGGTGCGCAGGGGACGATGCTGGATGTGGACTTCGGCTCCTATCCATTCGTCACTTCGTCCAACACCATCAGTGCCGGGGCCTGCACAGGCCTGGGCGTTTCGCCACGCAGGATAGGCGACGTCTACGGCATCTTCAAAGCCTACTGCACGCGTGTCGGCTCGGGACCGTTCCCCACGGAGCTTGATGACGAGGTTGGCGACAAGATCCGCGACAAAGGACATGAGTACGGAGCTGTCACTGGGCGCAAACGTCGCTGCGGATGGATAGACCTCGTGGCGTTGAAATATGCGGTGATGCTCAACGGAGTGACCAAACTGATCATGATGAAGAGCGACATACTCGACGACTTCGCAACGGTCAAGGCGTGCGTTGCCTACGAGGTCAACGGCGTGGAGACAGACCAATTCCCCTACGACATATCGACAGGCATCCGCCCGGTCTATGCCGAACTGCCCGGATGGCAGACCGACATGACCCGGATGACCAGTGAAGACGAGTTCCCGGAAGAGTTCAATGCCTACATTTCATTCATCGAGGACTACCTGGGTGTCCCCGTAAAAATCGTTTCCGTAGGACCTGACCGCGAACAGACCATAGAGCGTTACACCGAGGGGGAATAATCCCCGCCCGGTGTCTACGACGCATCCGCCCCCGCCGAGCAATGATGGCTCGACGGGGGCGGATGGTTTTTTACATAAAGGGAAACGCTTTGTTAAAAGCGTCAGATGTATCTTTTAGAGATAAAGGCTTTACATAAGCCCATTATTGATTAACAACTCTTCAATCTCTTGTTTTGATATGGAATCGCGCTCTGACTTGTCGTAAATATAAAGCAGGTTGATTTCCGTTTCATCAAACGAAACAACGACATTCAACGTTATCACTCTTGCACCACCGCTTTTGCCGCGTCCTTTGGACGTTATGCGCATACGAATCTTGCGCAGCCCTCCGCCCAAGTCTACGCCTAACTGATGGTTGGACAGCAATTCGTCGCCAAGGGTCTGGATGTCCGACTTCAATGAGGGGTAACGTTTCCCAAGGCGCTTGGCTTCTTTTTCAAAAGTTTGTTGGACTTTAATCTTGTAATTCACTGTCCCACTCCTTCATGAATTCATCAAACGGTTTGCTCCTCCCCGCCTTCATGTCTTTTAGACCTCGGTCTATGCCTGCGAGTACCTCCTCTTTGCTTATAGCATCCTTGGCATCCTCCTTTTTCGTCCCTTCCAATAGCCGTTCAGCCAGCCACTCGCGGTTGCGTTCACTCAGGGACAGCGACTGGATGTATTGCCACAGGCTCTCCATTGATGCTGACACTTTCATGTTTGCTCCTCCTATGTTGGTTATTATTCCCGCAAGTGCAAAGATAAATCAATTAGCGGCAATTGCAATTTGTCAATGACAAATGGGATGTAGCCTCATCATCATCCCCCAGACCACACGCGCAAGTTTGCTGGCACTGGAGATGAAGTCTGTTTTTAGGCTAAATCTATATGTTTTCAAGTTGCAAACATATAGTTGCAGGTTGCGTTTATGTGTTTTTAGCCTAAAAACAGACTTTTCATGCTTTGCCGGCGACTTTAGGGGTAATGACGGGTGCACGGATGCGCCTTGCGGGGGATACGCAGGTGTGCCGTGCTGGCATCGTGGCGGGGGATGCGAATTAATTTTATCAAATAAATGTTGGAATGTTGCAACTTCTTTCTAATTTTGGCGACAATACGTCTGGTGCGCCGCGACAGGCGCAGACGGTAAAAACATAAAGCCTATGAGGAAATAAGTAAGATTTTAGCACATACATTGTAGAATATCGGAAAAAGCGTTTAGCTTGTACCCTTGTCTTTGGAACTTCGACAACTTCAATGACATCCAAGAGTAAAGCAGGAACGCTCACGCCGTTTAGGCGTGGGCTTTACTCTATGATTCTGGATGTCAGGTAGTCGAAGACCTCAAAGACAGAAACCAACGGAGTTGTCCACGCTTTTTCTATGTATGGGCTTCCGTTCCTCAAGCATCCAAGGGCAAGACTCCACAACGACAAGATTCATTCATTAACCCGGTTGAGGTTGCAACCTCCGGCATTGTCATCCATGTCTGGCGGCGCAAGACTTCGACCCTCAAACCAAGGTAATATGAAAAAAAACTCAAAACTCATCAAATTGACTGCGGTTTGCCTCTCGGCCGCAATGCTGTCATCGTGCGCAACGATGTTTCCGGGTAAAAGGAAGGTGACATTTGTCTGCGACGGAATGAACGATCCGGTCAACATCCAGATCGACGGCAAGATGCACAGCAACGTGACACTCCCCTACAAAACGAAAATCAAAAAGGGATATGGAGACTCGCACGTCAGGGTCACTTCGCCAAACTATGAACAGTTGGACCTGACAATAGGCAAGAAATTCAATCCACTGTTTATTGCCAACTTCTTCCTGAGCGGTGTCGGCATAATCATCGATGCTGCCACTGGGGCAATCATGAAACCCGAGAGGGACACCTATTGGTTGAATATGCAACGCAAGGACAGTGGTTTCGACGGACAGATAGTAATCAACAACAACATTGAGCCCGCGCCGCAAGGCCCGGTGTCGCGTGACAACGCCGGGGCTACCGACTTGGAGAACACCATCATCCGTTGGTTCATCGACTCCAACCCGCAAGGAGCACGGGTCTACTGGAGGGTGGTGTCGAATGTGCCGCAGGAAGTGAAAAACACCAACGAGACCTACCTGATGACCACGCCGTATGAGGAGACGCGGGCTTTCAACATCCTCGGGCTGACCTACGAAAACTCGACCAATGTGCAGATTGAAATCAAGCTGGAGAAGTCGGGCTACGAGACACAGGTCAAGCGGTTCAACGTGCGGCAAGCGATAGACCAGCAGGAGATAAGCTCATTCTTTGAGCTCGTCCCCAAGGCCAACCAGCACCAGGTGCAGCCGCAACAGTACTACCAACCGCAGCCACAGCAGCAACCCTACTACCAACCGCAGTACCAGCAGTATGGCCAGCCGCAGTACCAGCAACCCCAGTACCAGCAGCAACCGCAGCAGTACGGCCAACCGCAGTACCAGCAGCCACAGTACCAGCAGCAAGGACAGTACAACCAAGGGCAATATGGGCAACCGCAATACTACCAGCAGAACCAGCCTCGCCGCTAAGGCGGGCGCGTCACTGCACCGCGCGGCGGCAGCATCGGCAGCCATGCTGCCCGTGCTGCTTGCCATGGTGCTGACGGCCTCATGCTGGACGGCGCAGATCTCGTCATGGCCGTCCGGAGCTGAGGTGTGGCGGGGCGAGAAGTTCCTTGGCCGGACCCCTTGCGAGGTGCAATTGCCGGCTTCCACCTATCACAAAAAGGTGGCGCTCCCGTGGGTGCTGACATTCAAGTTGAACGGTCACGCCGAGGAGGCGCGGTTCATCCCCGGAGACCTTGAGAGGGTCGAGAGCAAGTTCCTCATCGACTACACCTTCAAGTATGTGCCTTGGGACGTGCAGCAACAGGTGCCGCAGCCGCAACCCTACTACGGGCAGCCCATGCAGCCGCAATACCAGCAGCCGCAGCAAGGGCAGCCATACCAATATTATTAAAACCAACAACCGACTACTACAATGGCAACAATCAGAAACCTACTCTCATTGGTGGTGCTGGTGGCGGTGCTTGCCGCCTGCAAGTCTACTGCCACATCGACACAGATGTGCTATGTGGACATCACAAGCAACCCCAGCGGCGCAATGGTCTTGCGCGACGGGCAGCAGATAGGCACTACCCCCTGCACGGTGCAGTTGCCCATCACGGCTACTGCCACTGCAACACTCAAGGGCTTTAAAAGTACCGTCAACACGGTTCATAGCTCCTTGGGAACTTGACTTTGTGAAAGACGGCTACACGGAGCACCTGACGATGGAACCGGCGCAATGTCCTTTCATCAATGGCCGCAACGTCATCGACTATACATTCCGCGCCCTGCCTTACATGAACGACCCGACCATCCCGATGGGCGAGGCCGGCAAGATGGTGAGCCGCGACAATCCCGGCGGGACGGCGTTGGAAGGGACGGTGATAAGGTGGTTTTTCGACTCCGAGCCACGGGGCGCAAGGATTTACTGGCGGGTTGTCTCCAACGTTCCCCAGGAGGTGAAGAACACCAATGAGACCTACCTGATGACCACGCCCTATGAGGAGACGAGAGGGTTCAACATCCTCGGGCTGACCTACGAGAACTCGCGCGACGTGACCATAGAAGTCAAAGTCTCCAAGCAGGGCTACGAGGACCAGGTCAAACGTTTCAACGTGCGGCAGGCGATAGACCAGCAGGAGATAAGCTCATTCTTTGAGCTCGTCCCCAAGACCGGCAACTACCCGCCCCAGTACCAGCAGCCGCAACCCTACTACGGGCAGCCGTACTACCAGCCGCAAGGGCAGTATTATTAATATATGTTATAAGAACAACGTCAAACCGACATAAACACAACATCAACCATAACTAAAACAATGTAACCATGCTAAAGAAATTATCATTAATTGCGACAACCTTGGCATTTGCCTTCGCGGCAAGCAGCGGCGAGGCCAGCGCACGGGACTGGACTTACTTCCAGAAAGTGCGCATAGTCTCAACGCCGTCAGGGGCGAATGTCATGTTTGACGGGAAGAACATCGGCACCACGCCATGCGAGACCGAGTTGCCTGTCATAGTAGACAAACACACGATGCGTGCGACCGCCAACACCGAGCCTTGGGAGTTGACGTTCACCAAGGACGGCTACACGGAGGAAGCAACCTATGACCCGTTCACATTGGAGAGTGATGGCAGGGGATTCCGTCACAAGCTGCTGGTCAACCACACGATGACAAGCATCCCCAAGGAGACTGCTCCAGTCGCGCAAAACGTGGTAACGGGCGGCAGGGTGACACGTGACAACCCGGGAGGTTCGGACTTGGAGAACGTGATAATCCGCTGGGCCATCGATTCCGAGCCACGTGGGGCACGCGTCTATTGGAGGGTAGTGTCCAATTGTCCGCAGGAAGTGAAGAACACCAACGAGACCTACCTGATGACCACGCCGTATGAGGAGACGAGGGCTTTCAACATCCTCGGGCTGACCTACGAAAACTCGACCAATGTACAGATTGAAATCAAACTGGAGAAGTCGGGCTACGAGACACAGGTCAAACGGTTCAACGTGCGGCAGGCGATAGACCAGCAGGAGATAAGCTCATTCTTTGAGCTCGTCCCCAAGGCCAACCAACGCCAGCCACAGTACTACCAGCAGCCGCAGCCGCAGTACTATCCACAGCAGCAATACGGCCAGCCTCAGCAACAGTATCCCCAGTACCAGCAGCCGCAACAACCCTACGGCCAACCGCAACAGTACGGGCAGCCGCAGTACAACCAGCAGCCCCAGCCCCAGCAGGCGCAACCACAGTACCCGCAAGGCCAGCCGCAACAGCCGTACGGCCAACCCCAACAACAGTATCCGCAAGGACAACCAAACCAATACTATCGTTACTAGCCATCAAAATCAAGCACCATGTTAAAGAAACTTTCAATCATCGCGGCCGTGGCATTGCTCGCCGCATCGTGCAAGTCCCCGTATATGGAGAGCAGCACCGTCTATGAAACCACGCGCATCACCTCCGACCCGGCAGGAGCCACCGTTCTGATCGACGGCAAGGCGGTGGGCAAGACCCCGTGCACGGTGAAGTTGCCTACCAAGATCACCACAGAGTACTCAAAAGCCAACGACTTCAAAGGCACCAAGACCGTGCATCCCTGGCAATTGACCTTTAGCAAGGACGGCTACACCGAGGAGGCCGAGTTCGACCCTCAGATGATGGTGCAGACGGGAGGCGCATACAGCATCGATTACACCTTTACCAACGCCGCTTACATGAAAGACCCGACCATCATGGCAGGCGAGGCGGACAAGATGGTGAGCCGCGACAAACCCGGGGAGACGGCACTCGAGAGCACCATCATCCGTTGGTACTTCGACTCCGAACCGAGGGGAGCGCGCATCTACTGGCGTGTCGTCTCCAGCATACCGCAAGTGGTGAAGAACACCAACGAGACCTACCTGATGACCACGCCTTATGAAGAGACGCGGGGGTTCAACATCCTCGGGCTGACCTACGAGAACTCACGCGACGTGACCATCGAAATCAAAGCGTCCAAGCAGGGCTACGAGGACCAGGTCAAGCGTTTCAACGTGCGGCAGGCCATCGACCAGCAGGAGATAAGCGGATTCTTTGACCTTGTTCCCAAGGGCTATTGATCATGCAAGCAGCCATCCGGATTCTCCGACTTCATCACACATGAGCATTGCCCCCGGATGGCAAGCGGCGCGACCCCTGTGACGGGAGCCGCGCCGCTGACTTTTTGCCTGTGGCGTGCGGTCTACACGAGGTCTTCGCCGAGCTTTATGCGCGCCTCGTTGACATATTTGCGCAGGTTGGTCTCATCATCCTTCTTGCAGATGATGAGCACCTTGTCATGTTCGGCGATGAGATAGCCGTCCATGTCCTGTATGATCGCCAGCTTGTCCTCGGGCAAGGCGATGATGTTGTTCTTGCAACCGTTGAGGATAGTCCCGCAACGCAGGATGGCATTCTGGTTTTTGTCCTTCGGGGTCAGTTCGTAGAGCGATTCCCACGTGCCCAGGTCCGCCCAGCCCATGTCGGCAAGCTGGACATAGACGTTATCCGCCTTCTCCATCATCGCATAGTCTATCGAGACGTTGGGGCAGAACGGGAAGTGGCTCTCGATGAAAGCGGACTCACCCTCCCCCTTGAGCTCCTCGCCGAAGCGGAGCGTCGTGGCAAGCAGCGGCTGGTGCCGCTCGATTGCCCGCGTGGCAGTGGCCGCGTTCCAGAAGAATATGCCCGAGTTCCAATAGAACTCGCCCGTCTCGATGAACACCTTTGCCAGGTCGAGCTCGGGTTTCTCGGTGAAGGTCTTCACCGTGTAGAAGTTGTCATCCACCGCCTCATCGACCTGGATGTAGCCGTAACCCGTCTCGGGGCGGTTGGGCTTGATGCCTATGGTCAGCAGCACGTCGCGGTTGCGTGTGAAGTCCAGGCCGCGACGGATGACCGTGCGGAACTCTTCCTCCTTGAGGATGATGTGGTCTGACGGCGTGACGACCATGTTGGCCTCGGGGTCGATGTTCCTGATGTGGTAAGCCGCCCACGCTATGCAGGGGGCTGTGTTGCGGCGGGCCGGCTCGGCGAGGATGTTTGCATCGTCGATCTCGGGCAGCTGCTCCTTGACCAGCCCCACATAGTCGGCGTTGGTCGCGATGATGATGCGCTCCCTCGGGATGACTTTGCTGAAGCGGTCATAGGTCAATTGCAGCATCGAGCGGCCGATGCCAAGGAAATCAAGGAACTGTTTCGGTTGCTGTTTGCGGCTGAAAGGCCAGAAGCGGCTCCCGATGCCGCCGCACATGATCACGCAGTAGTCTTTTTCTTCGCCCATGGTCATTAGATTTTTTCACGCCTAAGGTACTAATATTTTCCAAACACGACGCACCGCCGCGCCAAAAATAAGGCTTGCCGCGCCGCCGTCCCGGAGGGAAAACACGATGAGGTCTGGCATAAACTTGGATCGGGTCTGGCATAAAGTTCAAAGATGTCAGGCATAAAGTTCATTCAGAAGTTTTGTTTATATAAACAGAACTTTTGAATATATAAACAAAAGTTTTGAATATATAAACAGAAGTTTTGTTTTTACTTTATGCGCGGGGGCAATGAACTTTATGCACCGGGTAACGGATGCCCTGGTCCGGCCTGATTGGATTTCATGCCTGACCTGAGCGGGGGCAATGCCTTGCGCTGCGGGCGTTTAGCCTTGTCCCCGGCCACGTCCCGTCCAAGGCGCGCCGGCAAGATTTGCAGTGCGGTGGTTGCCGGGTTTGACGCTTTTGCCTTAACTTTGGGCGCGAGCGTCCCGGCAGCGGGATGCCGGCAACGGATGTGAATGATGACAAACGACTCGACACTCTTCAACAAATTGCTTGAGCAGGCGGGCTACTACCGCTTGGAGATGACCCCGGGACAGCGGTTCCTGATCGCCTTGGCCATAGCGGGGGTGGCGGTGGTGCTCTTCTATGTGTGCAAGAAGCTGCTCATCCCGCTGATCAAGAACATAACAAACCGCACCAAATTCACGTGGGACGACCATCTGTTCAATGACCGCGTGACGACGGGCATCTGCCACCTGGTGCCGCCGGTGGTGTTTTACCTCCTCGTGCCGCTGGCGTTCAAGCAGAGGGACGCATTCTTTGACCTTGTGATGACGCTCATAGCGGTCTACCTGGTGGCAGTCGTCGCCAAGTTGGTGACGGCGTTCATCTCTTCGCTGCAAATCATCTCCGAGGAGCACGACGAGCTCAAGAACAAGCCGCTGCGTGGGGTCTACCAGATGATGAAGATCATCGTCGTGTGCATGGCGGTAATCGTTGCCCTCGGGATAATCTTCGACAAAGACCTGACCACGATGTTCGCCGGCTTGGGCGCGTCGGCGGCGGTGCTCATGCTGGTGTTCAAGGACACCATCATGGGTTTGGTCGCAGGCGTGCAGCTGTCGGCCAACGACATGTTGCGCCCGGGCGACTGGATAAAGGTGGAGAAGCACGGTGCCGACGGCATAGTGTTCGAGGTCTCGCTCACCACGGTCAAAGTGCGCAACTGGGACATGACGGTGGTGACGCTGCCGCCCTATGTGCTGGTGAGCGACTCGTTCCAGAACTGGCGCGGGATGAAGGAGAGCGGCGGCCGCCGCATAGCACGCGTCGTGCCGATAGACACCGGCACGGTGCGGTTTTGCAGCAGCGACGAGCTTGACGACTTCGCACGGCGCGGGTGGATGGACGGCGTGGATGGGGACGCGGCGGGCGGCGGAGTGGTCAACGTGGCAGTCTACCGCGCCTACATCATGCGTTACCTGACAGCGCACCTCAGGATAAACAATGACATGTTGATGATGGTACGCCAGCTTGAGATGCGAGGCGAGGGGCTGCCGCTCCAGGTCTATTGCTTCTCAAGGATGACCGACCTGCGCCCCTACGAGGAGACCCTTGACGACGTGATGGAACACATCATGGCGGCAGCCCAGATGTTCGGGCTCAAGATGTACCAACGTCCGACGGGCGACGACCTGCGTGGCGCGGTTGGCATATCGTCCAAACAGACGAATGGCAGCATTTGCAACCGAGTTTCATAAGAGCCAAAATACCTTTGCGACGGTAATAATCGACAGATACATACGAAGCTGAAATGAAAACAAAGCGTCTCGCATCGTGCATCTTAGTGCTGCTTTGCGCATTGCTGACCGCAATGACCGCAATGCCGCACCACCATCACGGCGACACGGCCTGTATGTCACGCGACGTTGACACCGAGGCGGGGCACGACGTGCGGCGATGCACCTCGTTTTGCTCGGCTTCACTCAGCTTTTACCGCCAAGCCAAGGAGGACGCAGGACAGCACACGCAGGCCAGCGACAACCTGTGCGGCACGCCATGGCAACCAATGCAACCGGCAGGAGACACGGATGACGGCGGCAAGCTATCGGACGGTTATGCCGAGAGGATGCACCCGACGCATCTGAAAGCCTCAAAGGGGCTGCGCTCGCCTCCCATCGCAGCTTGAGACACACCTGACGCAAGCCGTGGGACGGTTTGCACCTATCCATTATTACATATACAGCACGACGAGGCATCACCGCTATGCCCGTCTGCCGGCGTGCGCCATGACGGGCGCACCGACAGCAGAATATCTCAGAAACAATAAAAACAAAACGACATGAAACTGACTAAAGCATCTGCGGCCGCCATTGCCGCCGCACTGCTCTGCGCCTGCCCCGGTTGCAATCATGGCACGCATGACGGCCATGGACAGGAGGCTGGCGAGACATCCATCACAAGCGGCCACGAGGAAGACCGCCACCAAGGCCTCATAGTGTTTGACCCGCACCGCGCCGCCGAGTGCGGCGTTAGGGTTGACACGGTGCACAAACGCCCATTCGCCCAAGTGACAAAGGTGACAGGGCGGCTCGTGGCGACCAACAAGGGAGAGGCGACCGTCGTCGCCAACTCATCGGGCGTGGTGCGATTTGCCGGCACGCTGGTCGAAGGGATGAGCGTCGGCAACGGCGATGTGCTGCTCACAATCAATTCCTCACGGATGGCCGGGGGAGACGCGGCGGAGATGGCGCGGACAGCCTACGAGATAGCCAAAAACGACTATGAACGCATCGAGCAGCTGCACGCCGACAAGATTGTGGCGGATGGCGAATACAACGCCGCCAAGAAAGCATACGAGGAGGCGCGGATTGCCTACTTGCCGTTCCAGACATCTGGCAATGACGGCAGCCAGGCCGTGAGCGCACCCATGAAAGGCTTTGTGAAACAGTGCCTCGTGAAAGAGGGCGATTACGTCGAGGTTGGGCAACAGCTGCTCACCATAGCAAAAAGCGACCGCCTGCATCTCATCGCCGAGGTGCCTGAACGCCATGCCGCCACACTTGGCAAGGTGAGGAGCGCAAACTTCCGCACGACCTACTCGGACGAGACATTCTCCACCGACGCACTCGACGGGCAGCTCTTGTCGGTCGGGCGTGCTGTGGGCGGCGGGTCATTTTACATTCCCGTGGTCTTCTCAATCAGGAACACTGGGCGGCTCATAGAGGGCAGCTATGCCGAGGTCTACTTGAAATCAGCCGAGAGCGGCGGCGCAATCGTCCTGCCCATCGCAGCCTTGGTCGAGGACGAAGGCACTTACTCGGTCTACAAGCAGGTTGACGCGATGCACTACACAAAACAAGATGTGCGCCTCGGTGGCAACGACGGGGCGAATGTAGTGATTGCCGCAGGCGTGGAGGAAGGCGAACGGGTCGTCACCCAAGGAGCATACCAGCTCAAACTCGCCGCATCGTCATCGGTCATACCGCCACACACGCATGACCACTAACCGGGGAGGGACTGAAGATGTTGAACAAGATAATCTCCTACTCCCTGCGCAACCGCCTGGTAGTTGTGATGGCGGCGATGTTGCTGTTCGGCGCGGGACTTTATGTGTCGGTGCATTCCGAGTTTGATGTATTCCCGGACCTCAACGCGCCGACGGTAGTGGTCATGACCGAGGCCAATGGAATGGCGGCGGAAGAAGTGGAGCAACTGGTGACTTTCCCTATCGAGACGGCCGTCAACGGGGCGACTTATGTCCGCCGTGTCCGCTCGTCATCGACAAATGGGTTCTCTATCGTCTGGGTCGAATTTGAATGGGACACGGACATATACCTTGCCCGGCAAATCGTGTCTGAGAAACTTTCAGAGGCCGGGGAACGGCTTCCCGCCAACGTGGGGCAGCCTACCCTCGGGCCGCAATCGTCCATCTTGGGCGAATTGATGATTGTCGGGATGACTGCTGACACGACCTCCATGCTCCAGCTCCGCACCCTTGCCGATTGGACAGTGCGCCCCAGGCTGCTGTCAACTGGTGGAGTGGCGCAAGTCGCCGTTATCGGAGGGGACATAGAGGAGTACCAGATCCAGCTTGACCCGGGACTCATGAAACACTACGGCGTCACTCTCGACGAGGTGCTCGCCGCTACCGATGGGATGAATCTGAATGTAAACGGAGGCGTCCTTTATGAGAACGGCAACGAATACATAGTGCGCGGCACGGTTTCAGAGACCGATGTGGCACAAATGGCACGCACTCTTGTCAAAAATGTCGGTGGCTCGCCGGTCATGTTGTCTGACATAGCCGACGTGAAGATAGCAGGCAGCGAACCGAAACTCGGCACTGCATCCGAGAAAGGCAAGCCGGCAGTCCTCGTCACCATCACTAAACAACCCAATGCAAACACGCTGGAACTGACCGAAAAGCTGGACGCAGCCGTCGCCGAGCTGCAAAGCAATATGCCGGCAGATGTCAAGATGACGACCGACACGTTCCGCCAAAGCCGCTTCATCGAGAGCAGCATCGGCAATGTGCAAAAGTCGCTTTACGAGGGAGCAGTGTTCGTTGTCATCGTCCTCTTCCTGTTCCTCGCCAATGTTCGTACAACGTTCATATCGCTTGTGACGCTCCCTTTGTCACTGCTCATCACGATAATCACCCTCGACCTCCTCGGGCTGACGCTCAACACGATGAGCCTCGGAGGCATGGCAATCGCCATAGGCTCGCTCGTCGATGATGCCATTGTCGATGTGGAAAACGTCTTCCGCCGCCTGAAGGAGAACCGTCTGCTGCCTGACGGCAAGCGCAAGACCACGCTACAAGTGGTGCATGACGCGTCGTGTGAAGTACGTATGCCAATTCTCAACTCTACATTAATAATAGTGGTCAGCTTCATTCCACTGTTTTTCCTGAGCGGTATGGAGGGCAAGATGCTTGTCCCGTTGGGCGTGGCCTTCATCGTGTCACTGTTTGCATCCACCGCCGTGGCATTGACGCTCACCCCGGTGCTGTGCAGCTACCTGCTCGGTGGCAACAGGCACGGCAAGGCGGTCAAGGACTCGGCGGTGGCAGTGTGGCTGAAATCCAAGTACAGCATCCTGCTTGACCGTGCATTGCGGCACAAACGTCCCATCATCGCCGGCACCATCGTACTGTTTTGCGTAGCGGTGGGCACGACATTCTTCTTCGGCAGCAGCTTCCTCCCGTCATTCAACGAGGGGTCGTTGACCATCAACGTCAGCAGCGTGCCGGGCATTT
The DNA here is from genome assembly GCA_944321635.1 of uncultured Bacteroidaceae bacterium. Taxonomy (GTDB): domain Bacteria; phylum Bacteroidota; class Bacteroidia; order Bacteroidales; family Bacteroidaceae; genus Avibacteroides. Next base: position 90,091 of record CALULY010000002.1, read on the forward strand.
CGCTTGCCGAGTCCGACTCCATCGGCAGACGTGCCGAGCGTCTGCTCATGACGATACCCGAGATAAAGACAGTCGCCCGCAAGACAGGCCGCGCCGAACTCGACGAACACGCCTTGGGTGTCAACACCTCGGAACTGGAGGCACCGTTTGAACTGTCTGACCGCAGCCGCGAAGAGTTCGTTGCCGAGGTGCGGCAAAAGCTGTCCACGCTCAACGGAGCATTGGTCGAGATAGGCCAACCCATCTCACACCGCATCGATGCCATGCTCTCCGGCACCAAGGCAAGCATAGCCATCAAGCTCTTTGGCGACGACTTGGACAAGCTGTTCACACTCGGCAACGAAGCCAAAGCCCTCATCTCGGATGTCGAAGGGATAGCCGACCTCAACGTCGAGCAGCAGATCGAGAGGCCGCAACTCCGCATCGAGCCACGGCGGGACATGATGGCAAAGTTCGGGATAACGATGCCCGAGTTCACTCGGTTTGTCAACGTCGCCCTGGCAGGGGAAAAAGTCTCCCAAGTCTACCGCGACGGCAAGTCATTTGACCTTGTGGTAAAGGTCAAGCACGGCATGAAGGACTCCATGGATAAGATAAAAGACCTGATGATCGACGCTGGCGGACAAAAGATCCCCCTGTCCCAAGTCGCTGACATACGGTCGGACAAAGGCCCGAACACCATCAACCGCGAGAATGTCAAGCGCAAAGTCGTCGTCTCGGCAAACACAGCGGGCCGCGACGTGGGGAGCGTCGTCGCCGACATACAAACGCGCCTGTCCTCCATGGCACTGCCCGAGGGCTACCACATCGAGTACGGCGGGCAATTTGAGAGCCAGCAGAGCGCGTCACGCGTCCTGCTGCTGATGTCCATCGTTTCCTTGGCCGTCATCTTCCTGCTCCTCTACTACGACTTCCGCAGTTTCAAGCAAGCGGCGACTGTGCTGCTCAACCTGCCCTTGGCGTTGATAGGCGGAGTATTCGCCATCGCCGTCACGAGCGGCGAGATAAGCATCCCGGCCATCATAGGGTTCATCTCGCTGTTCGGCATAGCCACGCGCAACGGGATGCTGCTCATCTCCCACTACAACTACCTTGAGCGCGAGACCTCGTTGTCCCGCCGCGAACGCATCCTGACCGGGTCGCTCGACCGTCTGAACCCGATCCTGATGACCGCCTTGTCTTCGGCACTGGCACTGATACCCCTTGCCGTGGGAGGCTCGCTGCCCGGCAACGAGATACAAAGCCCGATGGCCAAGGTCATACTCGGCGGGCTCTTCACATCCACACTGCTCAACGCATTCATCGTACCAATCGTCTACGACATGACACACGACAAAGGAGGCAACAAATGAAAACCCTGACAACACTCGCCGCCGCCCTGCTGATGTCGGCAGCCGCAGCGGCACAAAACGGCATAGATGCCACACTCAAGGCTGTCGAGGCCAACAACAATGAGATCAAAGCCGCCCGCGCGCTCCTCGACGCGCAGACCATGGAGGCACGCGCCGCCAACCTGCCGGGCGAGACATCGGTCGCGTATGAAAAGATGTTCGGCACCGGGCACGGCGACGAGGAGACGGGCAAGCTCACCGTCACGCAAGAGATAGAGTTTCCCACCGTCTACGCCGCACGCAGCCGCGCCAACAAGAGCCGCCGCGAGGCATACCGCCTGGACTACGAGGAGACGCGTCGCGGCATACTCCTCCAAGCCAAGCAGCTCTGCATCGACATCATCCGCCTGCGGTTGCAGGAAAGCCTCATCCGTGAGAGGATAGCCAACATCGCCGCCCTCGACACCATCGCCGGCAAACGCTACGCCAACGGCGACATCACCGCGCTTGACCTCAACAAGATCAAGATGCAGGCGATGGAAGCCCAGGCTGCCCTCACCCTCAACGACAACGAGATGCGCCGCGCCGCCCGTGCGCTCGCCGCCCTCAACGGCGGGACAATGCCCCCGCTCGGCAGCGACACCCTCGGCGCGCCCACGCCGCTCCCGGACCCAGAGGCGATAGTGAGCGAAGCCGTCGCCGCCGATGCCGCACTTGCCCGCTCCCGGGCCGCACAACAGGCGGCAGCGGCGCAGGTGCGTCTGGAGCAAAACAAATGGCTCCCCTCGTTTGAGCTCAGCTATGTCCGCGAGCAAACGTTCAACGCCGCCAACAACGGCATAGAGATAGGCATCGCCATCCCCCTTGCCAGCAACGCCCGCACAGTCAAGGCAGCCCGCGCCGGCCGCGCCACGGCGGCCTACCAGGCAGAGGCCACGCGCGTCAACGTCACCGAGGAGATCCGCCGCACCTGCGACGAAGCCGCCAGCCTCATGCGCACCATCCAAGGCTATGACACTGGGCTCGTGCAAGACAACCTCGCCATGCTGCGCCGCGCACTCGATGCGGGACAGATCTCGACGGTTGACTACTTCACAGAGGCCAACCAGCTCTACGCCATGCTTGAGACCTACTACGCACTGCGCGCCGACTACGAGAAAGCCGTGGCGCGGCTCTACAAGCACAGGCTCTGACCACGCGCCGGCGGCAAGGCACATCACGGCCGGGAGCAGCAGCACTTCATTTGTATATGGCAGCAAACAGGCGGTGGGACTCCGTGCACGTCCCGCCGCCTGGCGGCAGCCGGCAGCAGGTAAAGTGGGATGGCAGCGGAGGGAAACATCTGGTATCCACGCATCCACGCAACTGTTACAGCCCGACACCATCGGGGGCAAGCCCGATAACACCAGGCATGAAATCCGCGATGCCTGACCCAAACCACACCCCCTCGGTGCATAAAGTTCATTGCCTCCTGACATAAAGTTCATTCAGAAGTTTTGTTTATATAAACAGAACTTTTGAATATATAAACAAAACTTCTGTTTGTATATTCAGAAGTTTTGTTTTAACTTTGTCCTAAGGGGTATGCAAGTTTTCCCCTGACATAAAGCGACTTTAGGACTAACCACATTAAAATTCATCTCCTATGGCAACAAAGTATGTAATGCGCGAAACCCCCGATTTGCACGGGGACGGGAAGAAGGTACTCTACCCGAAAATGGTGATTGTGGACAGGGTTGACACCCACAGGCTCGCAGAAAGCGTCTCGCACGGTTCCACATTCTCGGTCGGTGAGGTCGAGGGTCTCATCGCCGACATCGCATCTCACCTGGCGACACTCATGTCGCGGGGATGCTCAGTGAAGATTGACGGCATCGGGCTCTTCACTCCATCGCTCTCGTTGCGCAAGGGCGTCGAGCGCGAGACAACGGGCGAAGGCGGCAAAAAGGTCAATGCCGCGAGCATCGAGGTCGGAGGCGTCAACTTCCGTCCCGTAAAGGAACTGCTCAACGCCATCAACAAACAGTGCGACTTGGAGCGTTCACCGCTGGAACAACAACGCAAGTCGTCGCCCTACAACAAGGAACAACGTCTGGCCAAGGCTCTGGAGCACCTCGACGGGCATCCAGTGTTGACGGTCAGGGAGTATGCCGCGATGACCGGACTGGCAAGGACAACCGCCGCGTTGGAACTGAGGTCATTTGCATCGACACCCGGCAGCGGGCTGGCAGCATCGGGCAGCGGGCCTAAAAAGGTATATGTCAAAGGATGACTGGGGCGGCATCCACAGCGAGGGCATGAGATGACCAAGCAACAGACAATCACCGATTGGCTGCCAACCTCCAGGCACGAGCTGGAGATGCGCGGCTGGGAAGAGGTGGACATAATCATCTTCAGCGGCGATGCCTACGTCGATCATCCCTCGTTTGGCAGCGCGGTGATAGGCCGTGTGCTCCAGGCCGAGGGCTACAAGGTCGCAATCGTCCCGCAACCCAACTGGAGGGATGATCTGCGTGACTTCAAGAAACTGGGACGGCCGCGCCTGATGTTCGGCGTGTCGTCGGGGTGCATGGACTCGATGGTCAACCGCTACACCGCCAACAAACGGCTGCGGTCGGATGATGCCTACACCCCCGACGCGCGTCCCGGGATGCGGCCGGACAATGCCGGCGTGGTCTACTGCCAGATCATCAAGAGCCTCTGGCCGGATGTCCCGTTGGTCATGGGCGGGATAGAGGCATCAATGCGCCGCCTCACCCATTACGACTATTGGCAAGACCGCCTGCGAGAGTCGATAGCAATCGAGAGCGGGGCGGATTTGCTCGCATACGGCATGGGCGAGAAAGCCATGGTCGAGGTGGCACGCCGCCTTGCCGCCGGCGAGGACATCAGCTCACTCGACGACATCCCCCAGACGGTCTACGTCAGGGACAGGGCGGAGGTGGCCACTGCACCAGGGGACATAGTGCTGCATCCGCATGAGACGTGCCTGAGGGACAAACGCGCACAGGCTGACAACTTCCGCCACATCGAGGAGGAATCAAACAAGATGGAGGCGGCACGCATCATCCAGGCCTGCGGCGACAAGTGCGTGGTGGTCAATCCCCCCTACCCGCCCATGACGACCGAGGAGGTTGACCGCAGTTTCGACCTGCCCTACACACGGATGCCCCACCCGCGCTACAAGGGGAAACGCATCCCGGCCTACGAAATGATAAGGCACTCTGTCAACATCCACCGTGGGTGTTTCGGGGGATGCGCCTTCTGCACCATCTCGGCGCACCAAGGCAAGTTCATCATGTCGCGCAGCAAGGCCTCGATACTCCGCGAGGTCGAGGCAGTGACACGGATGCCAGACTTCAAGGGCTACCTGAGCGACCTGGGAGGGCCCTCGGCCAATATGTACGGCATGGGCGGACGGGACACCTCCAAGTGCCGGCGGTGCAAACGGCCGTCGTGCGTGTTCCCAAAGGTTTGCCCCAACCTCAACGCCGACCACTCGGCGTTGCTCGACCTGTATGACGCAGTGTCGAGGGTGGAGGGGGTGAAACGTTTCTTCATCGGGAGCGGCGTGCGCTATGACCTCTTGCTGCATGACTACAAGGACGGACGGTTGAACAAGGCCGCAGCCGACTACACCCGCGAACTCATCACACGCCATGTCAGCGGACGGCTCAAGGTGGCGCCTGAACACACGTCAGGCCGTGTGCTCAATGTCATGCGGAAACCGCCATTCGGGCAATTCATGCAATTCAAACGAGTGTTTGACCGCATCAACCGCGAGGAGGGGCTCAATCAGCAGCTCATCCCCTATTTCATCTCGTCACACCCCGGGTGCACGGAGGAAGACATGGTCGAACTGGCCGTCATCACCAAGAGCCTCAACTTCCACCTTGAGCAGGTGCAGGACTTCACTCCCACCCCTATGACGATGGCGACGGAGGCTTACTACACCGGCTACCACCCCTACACGCTCCAGAGGCTGTACACCGCCCGGACAAAGGAGGAGAAACTGGCGCAAAGGATGTTCTTCTTCTGGTATGAGAAAGAGCAACGCCAACGCATCATCACCGAGCTGCGCAAGATGGGGCGTGGCGACCTGGTTGCCAAATTGTATGGGCCGAGAGACAAACAGGCAGGCCACAGCCGTGGCTATTGACCGTTATTAATATATTTGTGCACACAACTTCAATTACTTACTATGAAAAGATTAATCACACCGCTGCTCGCCGCTGCTGCCATCGCAGCATTGCTGTGCTCATGCAGCACGAAGAACGAGCATTTCATCAATGACGAAGCCTATCGCAATCAAGTCGAGCAAGACTTCCTTGCAAAGAAAGAGCTGCTGCCGCAAGGCGACCTCTTCACAGTGTTTGACCAGGAACTGACCACCGCAGAGAGGGAAGCTCTGGAATTCCTCTACGCCTACATGCCAATAAGCGACGTCACGGACGTGGATGGCGATGTCTATCTCGATGCCGTCAGGACTGCATTCCAGGCACGGGAAGAGATGCCGTGGGGAAAGGACATCCCCGAGCGCGAATTCAGGCACTTTGTCCTGCCCGTGAGCGTCAATAACGAGAACATAGACACGGCGCGGACGGTCTTTTACAAGGAACTCAAGACGAGAGTGTCAAACATGACGCTCCACGATGCCGTACTTGAGGTTAACCATTGGTGCCACGAAAAGGCGATATACCAACCCTCCGACCCGCGCACATCCTCCCCTCTGGCCACAGTCAAGACGGCCTACGGGCGTTGCGGTGAGGAATCAACCTTCGCAGTCGCCGCCCTCCGCTCGGTCGGAATCCCGGCACGGCAGGTCTACACTCCCCGCTGGGCGCACACCGACGACAATCATGCATGGGTGGAAGCATGGGTTGACGGCAAATGGTGCTTCCTCGGGGCCTGTGAGCCCGAACCGGTCCTGGACTTGGCATGGTTCAACGCCCCGGCATCAAGGGGAATGTTGATGCACACCAAGGTGTTCGGCAAGTACGACGGTCCTGAGGATGTGATGTCGAGGAACAACATGTACACCATAATCAACGTGACCGACAACTACGCCCCCACATCCCGCATCGACGTGCTGGCGGTGGACAACGAGGGCAATCCCGTTGCCGACGCGATGGTGGAGTACAAAGTCTACAACTACGCCGAACTGTTCACCGTCGCACGCAAGATGTCCGATGCCGATGGCAAGTCATTCCTCACGGCAGGCAACGGAGACATGGTGGTCTGGGTCTCAAAGGACGGGCGGTTTGGTTATCAGAAAGTGACTTTCGGCAAGGACAAATCCGTCACAATAAAGCTTGACTTGACCGCCGGCGAAAGCTACTTCGTCAATATGGATCTCGTGCCGCCGGCAGAAAGGCCCAACACCCCCAAAGTGACACAAGAGCAACGCGACGAGAATGACGCACGCCTGGCCGAGGAAGACAGGATCAGGAACGAATACATCTCGACGTTCATGTCGGCAGAGACCGCCGAGAACCTTGCCGGCGAGCTGGGAATCGACCCCGCACAATTCGCCGATTTCATCGTCAAGAGCCGTGGCAACTGGCAGACCATAGCCGGTTTTCTGAAAGACACGCCGCAGGACAAGCGGCAGACAGCCATGACGCTGCTCGCGACACTGTCCGAAAAGGACCTCCGCGACGTGAGCATCGACGTGCTGGATGACAACCTCTACAACACACCGCAGGTCGATTGCCACAATTGGGCAGGGACAGTGCTGCGCCCACGCATAGAGTACGAGATGCTGACACCCTACAAAGGCTACTTCAAGGAGAATGTCCCCACCAGCCTCGCCGACAGTTTCGCCCGCGATCCCCAGACGCTCATCGACTGGTGCAAGGACAGCATCGCCATCTGCAACGAATGGAATCCAGCCGGTGACGTGATTTCACCCATCGGGGTCTGGAAGTCAAGGCGGGCAGACTGGTTCTCACGCGACATATTCTTCGTCGCAATGGCCCGTTCGATGGGAATACCCGCGTGGATGGACTTGGTGACAGGCAAGGTGCAGTACGACCAAGGCGGCAAGACCATCGATGTCGATTTCAACTCAGGTGCGCAGAGGACGGCCAAACTCGGCACACTCGTCATCAACTACAAGGCACTTGCACGGTTGAAAGACCCGAAGTACTACACGCACTTCACCATCTCCCGCATCGTTGACGGGCATCCCGTGCTGCTCAACTATGATGAAGGCGGCACTTGGGCACAGACATTCAAGGGCGGGACACAGCTTGACGAGGGGTCATACGTCCTGACAACCGGAACGCGGCTTGCAAACGGGTCAGTCATGGCCAGCATGACATTCTTTGACATAAAGCAAGGCCAGACCACGACCGTTGACCTCAACATCCGCAACGACGAGAGCGAGGTGCAGGTGATTGGCAACTTCGACTCCGAATCCAAGTACATGACCACCGACGGCAACGGCGAAAAGAGCGTGCTGGCAACGACCGGGCGCGGCTACTACGCCGTGGCAGTGCTCGGGGCAAAGGAGGAACCGACCAACCACTTCCTTAAAGACCTTGAGAAAGTCGCCGACGAATTTGAGAAATGGGGCAGGCAGATGGTATTCCTCTTCCCGAGCGAAAAGAACTACAACAACTTCAACGCCGCCGAATTCCCCGGCCTGCCGTCCAACATAACTTACGGCATCGACATGGGCAACGGCATCGCCAACAAGATTATCGCCGGCATGGAGCTAAACCCCACCGGCTCGCTGCCGCTGATAATCATCTGCGACACGTTCAACCGCGTGGTCTTCGTCTCGCAAGGTTACAACATCGGGACGGCAGACCGAATGCTCGACGTGATACACAAGCTCTGACCGACGTCAGCACAAGCCCAAAAGGCTGGACGGTCTCGCCGTCCAGCCTTTTTCTTGCCCGACCACGAGCAAGACTTCGCAAGGCCGGGACAAAGACAACGTATGCCCAGGCTAAGTGCATCACACAAAAAAGAGGTAAGCCCCGACGACCTCTCCCATTGTTCTCTTAGCAAATAACAGCGTCCTCAACGCCTTGCCGCCAACCTCCCAGCCCTGCGGGCAAGATGGGATTTGTGATGCCGCACTGCATCGTTCCCTGGCTGGACGGACGCGGCAGGAGCGGCATCGTAGCCGTTCCCCTCGGACAGGTAGTAATAGGTCCAGCCGTCGTGATTTCTCACCAACCCGTTGTCGTAGGTCGTGCTTATCGACCTGTTGCCAGAGTCATAATAAACGTCCCTCTCGCCGTCGATGACATCATATTCGATTGACCGGCCCGATGTCGGGAGATATTCCGCCGGCCGCCCCAGCAAGCCGGAGTAGAGAAGGGGAAGCTCAATGCTCCAATCGTTGAAATCAATGTTATAGACACCTGTGTTGGGACGCTCGGATTCATACGAGTATTCATCGACAAAGCCGTACTCTATCGTCACACTTTGTCCGTATTCGACAAAATCCTCAACGGCACAATCCTCCACTTTCATCAACCGCCCTCCGTCCCAGGCCAGTGAAGTTGTCACCCTGGCAGAGTAGCCCGGAGCCGAGATGTTCCACACCATCTTGGAAAGCCGCCCGTCGCCGTTGTAGGTGAAATCAAACGACATCTCATCACCGCCCCCATCGTCCAGGTCCATCGACAGGATGTAGCCGGCCTCGTTTACACGGATGTTACTGTAAGTCTCGACATCCCCGCCTCTCCCATTGAATGTAAAAGCCAGAGGATTGGAGTCCACCGTGAACTGTGAACCATTGGCGGTGAAAACACCTCCTGTCAAACGCCCGTCGGCATCATAGTGCATCTCGAATTGGTCAGAGCCGGCCCTCACTGCAATCGGGAATTGCACACCCAAATCAAAGTAGGCAGGCATCCGCTCGATGGTGGCGCCTGGCTTTGGAGCTTCACCATCTTCGTCATCGGAACAAGAGAAAGTGATTGCAGCCAACGCAACCACAGCCGCAAAGTGCAGTGGTCTGAATGATTTCATCGGTTTAACATTTATGATGCGTTGCAAATGTATGGATTTATGTCTTTACCCTGCCCCATTGACACACATTAACCCAAACATCGCCACGCCCCGCCCCGCGCGCAGGACTTGGAGTGACGGGCTACCGCCCTTTTCAAAAGCTCCAAGGATGCCGCAGGCCGTGCCGGAAAACATCCGATGATTTTGGCAAAAACATTGTATGCCGCCACCGAAAACATTGCATGGTGGGAGCAAAAACATCGTATGTTTTTCAGCGTCCAAGAGATGCCCGCTGCAAAGCCTTTTACCCGAACAGCCACGGCACGCACCACTTGCCGTGACTGCGGCAAACGAAAGAGCCGGGCGGTCAGACCGTCCGGCTCGATGTCCTTGCCTCCTGGGCAACGTCACTTCTGGCGGATGAAGATGTTGATGGGCGTGCCGCAGAAATCCCACCGCTCCCTGATCTTGTTCTCAAGGAACCGCTTGTAGGGATCCTTGACATATTGCGGCAAGTTTGCGAAGAACACAAATGAGGGGATGCGCGTATTGGGCAGCTGGGTGACGTATTTTATCTTGATGTACTTGCCCTTCATCGACGGTGGCGGGTATGCCTCGATGAGGGGGAGCATCTCTTCGTTCAACTTGGACGTGGGGACTTTCCTGTTGCGGTTGTCGTAGACGCGCTGGGCAGCCTCCATGACCTTGAAGATCCTCTGCTTCGTCAGCGCGGAAGCGAACACAAGGGGGAAATCGGTAAAGGGCGCGAGGCGGTTGCGTATGGCGTTGATGAAGAAATCTATCGCCTTCTGCGATTTGTCCACGGCGAGGTCCCACTTGTTGACCACGAGGACGAGGCCCTTGTTGTTGCGCTGTATCATCGAGAAGATGCTGAGGTCTTGGTTCTCAATCCCCTTCTGGGCATCGATCATGAGCACGCATACGTCCGAGTTCTCTATGGCCCGGATGGAGCGGACAACGGAGTAGTACTCGAGGTCTTCGGACACTTTCTTCTTCCTCCTTATACCAGCCGTATCGACAAGGTAGAAGTTGAAGCCGAATTTGTCGTACTTCGTGTAGATGGAGTCGCGCGTCGTTCCCGCTATGTCGGTGACAATGTTGCGGTCTTCGCCGATGAATGCGTTGATGATCGACGACTTGCCGACATTCGGCCTGCCTACGACGGCAATCTTGGGTATGTCCTCTTCAAGGATTTCACTCGTCCCTTCGGGGAATTTCGACACTACCAGGTCGAGCAAGTCTCCCGTGCCGCTGCCGCTGATGGCGGACACTGGAACCGGGTCTCCCAACCCGAGCGAATAGAACTCCGCCACCGAGAACGACAAATTGGTGTTGTCGGTCTTGTTGGCAACGAGTATGACCGGCTTTTTGGCACGGCGCAGGATGGCTGCCACCTCATCGTCGAGGTCGGTGACACCGTTCATCACATCGACGAGGAAGAGTATCACGTCCGCTTCCTCAAGCGCTATGGCGACTTGCTTGCGGATTTCCCCCTCGAATATGTCGTCCGAATTGACGACCCATCCGCCCGTATCGACTATCGAAAACTCTTGTCCTCCCCACTCCACCTTGCCGTACTGGCGGTCACGTGTGGTGCCTTCGCGCTCGTTGACGATTGCTTGGCGCGATTCCGTCAGGCGGTTGAAGAGGGTGGATTTGCCGACGTTGGGGCGGCCTACGATTGCTACTAAATTTCCCATTGCATATAAAAGGTTGCGACTGTCACAGTCGTATTAATAATGTCAGTCTTGCTTGTAACCAAAGTTGCGGAGTTCCTTGTCGGAGTTCCGCCAGTCTTTGTCCACTTTGACAAATGTCTTGAGGAAGATGCTCTTCCCGAAGAACCGTTCCATCTCCTTGCGCGCCTCGGTGGCTACTTTCTTCAACGCTTTTCCCTCGTGGCCGATGATGATGCCTTTCTGGCTGTCGCGCTCGACATAGATTGTCAGGGCTATGCGGATGATTGATTCCTCCTCTTTAAACTCATCTACGACGACTTCCACCGAGTAGGGTATCTCCTTGTCATAGAAGAGGAGTATCTTGCCACGCATTATCTCCGAGACGAAAAAGCGCGCAGGCTTGTCAGTGATCTGGTCTTTGTCGAAGTAAGGCGGCGAGTCGGGCAGAAGTTCCTTGACGCGCCGCATGACATAGTTGATATTAAACTTAGCTTTGGCCGAGACCGGGATGATTTCCGCCTTGGGCAGGAGCTTGCCCCATTCCTCGACAAGGCGGTCAAGGGTCTGCGCGTCGGTCAAGTCTATCTTGTTTATGAGCAACAGGACTGGGACATCCAGCTTGTTGACCTTGGCGACAAACTCCTCATGCTTGTCATGTTTCTCCACTATGTCGGTCACATAGATGAGGATGTCGGCATCCTCCAACGCGGACTCCGAGAAGCTGAGCATCGTCTCTTGCAACTTGTAGTTTGGTTTCAACACACCCGGCGTGTCCGAAAACACGACCTGAACGTCGTCATCGTTGTATATGCCCGTGATGCGGTGGCGTGTCGTCTGCGCCTTGAACGTCGCTACCGAGATTTTCTCGCCGACGAGCGCGTTCATCAACGTAGACTTACCGACGTTGGGGTTGCCCACTATGTTGACGAAGCCTGATTTGTGATGCGGCATTGTAAAGAGTTGTTTTTGGTTTGATTCTGCCATTTTATAAGAAAAAACGCATCTTTTCGGGATGCGTTTTCAATGTCAGTCTTGTTTTTGTCCGTCGTATCCCCACTTGACGTATATCGCACCCCACGTGAAGCCTGCACCAAAGGCGGTCAATATCAGATTGTCGCCCTTGCGCAATTGGCTCTCATAGTCCCAAAGGCAGAGAGGCAACGTGCCGGCACTGGTATTCCCGTATTTCTGGATGTTTATCATCACGCGTTCCAAGGGGACTTCCAAGCGTTGGGCCACCGCGTCGATGATGCGGAGGTTGGCCTGGTGGGGAACAATCCAGTTGATGTTGCTCTTGTCAAGGTGATTGCGCTCGGCGATTTGCGCTGTCACGTTGGACATATTTGACACAGCGTACTTGAACACGGTGCGTCCTTCCTGGTGGATATAATGCATCTTGTTGTCCACGGTGAAGTAGGACGGCGGGCACACGGAGCCGCCGGCTTTCATGTGCAGGAAAGGCAGCCCTTTGCCGTCAGTCCTGAGCAGGGAGTCTATCACTCCCACCTCCTCGGTCGTAGCCTCAAGCATCACTGCCGCCGCCCCGTCTCCGAAAATGGGGCAAGTCGCACGGTCAGTATAGTCAACCATCGACGACATCTTGTCTGCCCCGACGAGGATGACCTTCTTGTGACGACCCGATACAATCATCGATGCAGCCGTCTCCAAACCGTACAGGAAGCCGCAGCAAGCAGCCTGCAAATCGATGGCATAAGCATTCTTCAGCCCAAGCTTGTCACACAAGATTGAGGCAGTCGAGGGGAAATGGTAGTCAGGGGTCGTCGTCGAGACGATTATCGCATCGACATCATCGGGATTGGAGTTGGTCTTCTTCATCAATTGTTTGGCCGCCTTGCGCGCCATGTACGATGTCCCGAGCCCTTCCTCGTTGAGTATCCTGCGTTCCTTTACACCTATGCGTGTCATAATCCACTCGTCGTTGGTGTCTACCATCCTTGACAGCTCGTCGTTGGTCAGGACATAGTCTGGCACATATCCACCCACGCCGGTGATTACTGCGTTAATTTTCTCCATTAGTTCTGCCAGTTAAATTAAACACAAGCGGGGCATCCCGCCTGTACGGCAGGATGTCGTCCGCGCAAAAATCGGCAAAAGCCGCTGTTTGGTCAGACAGCAGCCTTTGGAACAGCGAGCTTTCCTCTGTAATAGCCGCACTCCCCGCACACGGTGTGGTAGATGTGCCATGCCCCGCAGTTAGGACAAACAGCCAGCGTGGGGGCTACTGCCTTGTCATGAGTTCTTCTCTTAGCAGTTCTAGTCTTGGATTGTCTTCTTTTAGGATGTGCCATTTTCTCACAATTTATTTGTTGTTATTCAATAATTCTTTCAACGCGTCCCATCTCGGGTCGGTGCCTTTACGCCCCGTGCCTTCTCCATCTCCGCCGCCATCACCGCCGGCCTCATAGCCGTGGAGGCGTGCAGCCATCTCCTCGTTGCACTGCCCGTCGGGATGCACCCGCTTGCAAGGCAAGGCAAGGGCGATTGACTCAAACAGATGCCAGGCGACGTTTAGCACGCCGTCGGGACTGTCAACCCAGATGATCCCGTCGTCATCGCCATCCCCGTCGCCCAGTTTTGCCAGAAGCACCTCATGTGTGTGGATGCTGACAGGCACGTCGTCAAGGCAACGGTCGCAAGGCACGACAGCGACACCGTCGCAATCTATCGTCAGCTCAAAATCATGGGACAGGCGCCTCACATCGACACGGGCTGTGACATTGCCCTTGTCAAGCACTGGCGAATCGATTGACTCAAAGAAACTGTCGGTCAAGACATACTCACGGTGGAGCGTGTCGCCCGTCATCCCTTCGAGGTCTATGTCAAACTGTTCTGTAAGTTCCACGTTTTCAACTGACTAAACCGCCGCATCATTTGACGTATGCATACGACACGGCAATTTTCGGGCTACAAAGGTACAAATAATTTGCATTCAAACATCAAAACCCTCTGATTATTTGCCACTATGCCACGACAGCAGCACCCGGCAAATGAGGTTGCCACGCACCGTCCCGCGACATTCACCGCCGGACAACACGGCGGCGGCAACAAGCCGGATGAAGCCGGCACACCTATATTTATATATACAGGCAAGCTCCCGTCTCCGCCCAATCGCAGGAAAAATCCCCCTACCCTCGGGGGAAAACAACGCAGGGTCAGAGGAAAAGTTCATTCAAAAGTTTTGTTTATATATTCAAAACTTCTGTTTATATAAACAAAAGTTCTGTTTATACATTCAAAACTTTTGTTTTTACTTTATGCGCCGTGCAACCAGAGTCCATGCCAGACATCAAGACGGTTTTCCCCGAAAGACAGGCAACAGAAGCACCGGGACATCCCGCAGGGGACACCGGGCGGCGCGCATGGCAATGAGTGGCGTAGCTGGGGCATTTGATGTATTCGGAAATATTTTCCCTTGGAAAATTTGTATCACAGAAAACAATCATTACCTTTGCCGCATCAAAACGTATACGAGATGAGAACAAACTTTGTAAAACAACTTGCCTTGCCTCTCGCTGCAATCCTCATGGCGACAACAGCGTGCGCACAAACCAGCAAGGACAGCGCGGGACAGGCTACGGAACAACAAACTGAAACGATGGGAACAACAGGCACAGTGCACCTGACAAAGGAAGAATTCCTGAAAAAGGTGTTTGATTATGAAAAGAACAGCGAATGGAAATACGAGGGAGACCTCCCGGCAATCGTGGATTTCTATGCCACTTGGTGCGGGCCATGCAAAGCCATAGCCCCGGTGCTGGAAGAACTGGCGGCTGAGTACGACGGTAAAATACACATCTACAAGATCGACACCGACCAGGAACAGGAGCTGGCGGCGGCATTCGGCATCAGGAGCATCCCGACACTGCTGTTCATCCCCATGGACGGGCAACCGCAGATGAGCATGGGCGCGATGCCAAAGGCGTCACTCAAGGAGGCAATCGAAAAAGTCTTGTTGAAAAAACAATGACTGGCGGCCTTGAAGCAATCTGCCGGGTGCGTGAGCTGCACCGCGCCATAAGCGAATTTGAACAGCAATTCCAGTCGCGGCACGGGCTTTGCATCAACGAGGGGATGCTGCTCTGCACACTGAAGAAGTCATGCTGCCTCACGTCCGGGGCAATAGCCGACGCGCTCGCCTTGTCGGTGTCAAACGCCTCCAAGGTCATAGCCTCGGCCGAAAAGAAAGAACTCGTCAGCCGCAGCCTCGGCGACTGCGACAAGCGGCAAATGCACTTCATGCTGACGGCAAAGGGTGAAAAAGCCCTGGAGGAGATAAGCAAAAGCGAACTGCATCTCCCGCCGCTCCTTGCGGCACTGGTGCAGTGAACATGGCCATCGGGGGCAGGCAGGTCAATCACCGCCTGCCCCCGATGGCATCACCAAACTCCCGACGAGATGCACGCGTCCCATGTCGGAGAGATATTGCAACGCGGCGCCCGCCACGTCGTCAGACACGCCAAGCACGGCGGCGAGCTGGCCGGCGTGGATGCTGCCACGCTCACGGAGGCAAGCCTCCATAACCTCTACCACATCCGACAATTCGCCCAGACGCAACGGCGACGATGTGTGCTGCAAGCAGACATCACACTTCATGCAATTGGACGAAGCCGACTCGCCAAAGTAGGCAAGCAGCATCCGGCTGCGGCAAGTCATGCTGCTGGAACAGTAGTCGATGACCGACTCGACGCGACGCGCACAGCGTTCCTTCTTGTCCTTGTAGATTTCATCACCGAGGCGGATGCGCTCACACTCGATGCGGTCGGTGTTGTAAACTATGTAACGCGTCTTCATGCCAGGCACAAAGCGCACTACGCCCAGACGGAAGAGCCATTTGAGATGCTCGTGCACGTCGCGTTGTGCCAAGCTGCATTTGTAAGCGATGAGTGTCTCGTCGATGAACGAGTAGTCTTTGTACAAACCGGTGTAATTGCGCATGACCGCATCAAGCACAGCCCCGGCCGTAGGGTTTGACCGTGCTGCCGACTCCAAGCCTTCCCGGCCGGCCAACAACATGAGGCGCGGAGGGATATCCTGCTCCTCAGTGTAGTCGATGTAGCCCGCCAGGGCCAAGAGCTTCAATGCACTGTCAACCTGCACCGCCACGTGCCCGAACTTGGAACTGAAGTCGAAAAGGTCAAATGCCAACGTGGCGCCCCCGCCACTGCCCATGCCTATCTGGAAGTAGTAACTCAACTCCTCGTAGACCCGACGTATGTACGACACCTCGGGATAAGAGTCGGACACCCTGCGGTGCAGCAGCCGTTTGTCCGCCGCCTCGCAGAAAAGCATCACGGCGTATGCCTTGCCACCATCGCGCCCGGCGCGCCCCGCCTCCTGGAAATAGGCCTCAATGGAATCAGGAACATCGATGTGGACAACGAGCCTGACGTCGGACTTGTCTATCCCCATGCCGAAAGCATTGGTCGCCACCATGACACGCACCTCGTCATTCATCCATCGACGTTGCCTGTCATCCTTGTCACTGTCGGTGAGACCGGCGTGGTAGTAGTCAGCCGTCACCCCTTGGGCGTTGAGCAATTCGCAGACAATGCGGCACTTCTTGCGGCTGCGCACATAGACGATGGCCGAGCCTGCCACCTTGGAGAGGATGTCAATCAACGATTTCTCCTTGTCATCGCTCTTCCTGACCACGTATGCAAGGTTGTCGCGGTAGAAACTCATCTTGACGACGTTGGGCGATGCAAACTCCAGCTTGTCTTGTATGTCCGCAACGACCTCTTTGGTGGCAGTCGCCGTGAGGGCAAGCACGGGGACGCCGGGCAGGAGATGCCTTATCTCGGCAATCTTCAAGTACGACGGACGGAAATCATACCCCCACTGCGAGATGCAATGCGCCTCATCGACGGCGATGAGACACACTGTCATAGACTTCAACTTGGAACGGAAGATGTCGGATGCCAGACGCTCGGGGGATATGTAAAGGAACTTGTAGCCGCCGAACACGCAACTCTCAAGCGTGGCAATAATGTCCCCGCGCGACATCCCCGAATAGACTGCCGCCGCCTTTATGCCCTTGTCGCGGAGATGTGCGACCTGGTCTTTCATGAGTGCGATGAGCGGGGTGATGACGATGCATATCCCGGGCATCGACAATGCCGGCACTTGGAACGAAATCGATTTGCCGCCGCCCGTAGGCATGAGGCCGAGGGTGTCCTTGCCCTGGGCTATGCTCTCGATGATTTGTTGCTGGATGCCCCTGAACGAACCATACCCCCAGTAACGTCTGAGGATGTCGAGATGGGTCTGGCTCATAGCGACGGGCGGATGCCTTCTATCTGCAACTGCACCTCACCACGTTTGTGCGTGTTCTCCTCGATTGTGTAGCAGATGTCAAACGAACTCTTGGTCTTGATGTAACGCACCTGCGAACTCTGTCCGAAGGCGATGCCGTTGATCACCTTGTTAGACTTGTTGTCTACCAACTCCATCTTGATGTGCTCCTGATCACGCCCGACGACTTTACTGGTGCCGTAGTCATAAACGTTGCGTGTCATGAACAGCGGCTTCATGTTGCCCGGGCCGAAGGGGTTGAACTTCTTGAGGTCGTTGTAGAACTTCATCGAGATGTCTTTGAACTGCAACTCCGCGTCAATGTTCATCGTCGAACCCATCTGTTCGGGATGTATGTGTGATGCAACATAGTCCTCAAAGCGGCGTGTGAACTCATCGACGTTTTCAAGCCTCATCGTCAGCCCGGCGGCGTAGGTGTGCCCCCCGAAGTTCTCAAGCAGGTCCTTGCAATGCTCGATGGCCTTGTAGACATCAAAGCCCGAGACCGAGCGGGCCGAGCCCGTTGCGAACTCATTGGTCTGGGTCAGCACCACTGCGGGACGGTAGTAGATCTCCGTCAGCCGGGATGCCACGATGCCGATGACCCCCTTGTGCCACTCTGGGTTGAAGAGCACGATGGTCTTGCGCTCGGAGAGGTCTGCGAGATGCTCGACGATGTGGTTGGCTTCCTCGGTCATCGACTTGTCCAAGTCCTTGCGTGTCTCGTTGTACTGGTTGATCAGGTTGCTCTTTTCAATCGCCGCAGCATAGTCTTTCTCGGTGAGCAGATCGACCGACTCCTTGCCGTTCTGGATTCGCCCCGAGGCATTTATGCGCGGGCCTATCTTGAAGATGATGTCGCTAAACGTGATTTCCTTGCCTGCCAAGCCGCAAACCTCGATAATCGCCTTGAGCCCCGTCGAGGGGTTGGTGTTCAACTGCTTCAAGCCGTGATAGGCGAGCACCCGGTTTTCCCCCATCACAGGCACGATGTCCGCCGCTATGCTCACCGCCACCAAATCGAGCAGGTGGGCAAGTGTGCCAAACGACAAGCCGTTGTCCTTGGCAAACGCCTGCATGAACTTGAATCCCACGCCGCACCCCGAAAGGTCAGGGCAGGGATAAGTGGAGTCAAAACGCTTGGGGTTCAAGATAGCAGCCGCGTCGGGCAATGTCTCGTCGGGCACGTGGTGGTCACAGATGATGAAGTCTATGCCTTTTGACTTGGCGTATGCGATCTCATCGACGGCCTTGATGCCGCAATCCAGCACTATCACCAGACCCACTCCTGTCGAGGCCGCATAGTCCACGCCCTTGCGCGAGACCCCGTAGCCCTCATCATAGCGGTCAGGGATGTAGTAGTCCAGATTGGAATAGAAGTTTTGCAGGTACTTGTAGACCAACGACACCGCCGTCGTCCCATCGACATCGTAATCTCCGTAGACCAAGATGCGCTCCTTCCGCCCGATGGCAAGGTTGAGGCGGCTGACGGCCTTGTCCATATCCTCCATCAGGAACGGGTCATGCAGCTGCGACAACTGGGGACGGAAAAAACTTTTGGCGGCGTGGACGGTCGTTATGCCGCGCATCACCAGCAGGAGAGCGAGTGCCGGATGGATGCCAAGCTCCTGCGCAAGCTTTTGTCCCCGACGTTCCTGGTCGGGAGCGGGAGTCTGATAAATCCATTTACTGCTCATATAGTGTGTCTTTTTTCTTTCTTCTCGCCATTGTGCCAGCACCCCGCACCAAACACGGGGCACGGTGCGCAAAAAAGCGGCGGATGGATGCAACCGCCACGTTGCCACTGCCGGCAAACAATCTGTAAAGTTAGGGAAAATTAATGAGACGGAATGACAATGGACGTACAATCATTGAAAATACCAAGTTTCGGCTATGCGGCCGCACCTCCGCACACCGCATCCGCAAGCACCGTGCACGGGGCAAAAAACATTGCATGAAAGTGGTGGAAACATCCTATGCTACCGCTAAAAACATTCAATGCTAATGGTGAAAACATTGTATGCTAACGACAAAAACATCCTATGCTGACGGCAGCCCCATCAAGTGCCGACGCCGCAGCCCATCACTGCCCGCGCCACACCACCAGACGGCATACAAAAAAGGCCGCGCGCAGCATCACGCCACGCACGGCCTCTTTTCCACCGGCACACGGCAGCACAGCCCTGCGGCCATGCCCTGGTGCCGGAGACATCTCACTTGAGCCTCTCGATGGCCTCACGCACTCGCCGTGCCGCCTCGACCAGTTGCTCGTCGGATGCGGCGTAGGAGAAGCGGATGTAGCCCGGAGCGCAGAAAGCGTCGCCCGACACGGCCGCCACGTGCGCTTCCTCCAGGAGGTACATCGCCAGGTCAGACGAGTCGGCTATGACCCTTTCGCCCGCACGTTTGCCAAACAACGCCTCGCACTTGGGGAACAAGTAAAACGCGCCATCGGGCTTGCGGAGCTCAAGACCCGGTGTTTCGCTCAACAGGGCAAACATCAAGTCGCGGCGACGCTCAAAGGCGCGGCGCATTTCCTCCACGCAAGTCTGGTCGCCGGCGAATGCCGCCTCGGCAGCCTTTTGCGCAATCGACGACGGGCCCGAGGTGTATTGTCCCTGGAGCTTGGTGCAAGCCTTGGCTATCCACAACGGAGCGGCGACAAAGCCCAGACGCCAGCCCGTCATGGCGTAAGCCTTTGAGACACCGTTGATGAGTGCCGTGCGTTCCTGCATCCCTGGGCACGACGCTATGCTGTGATGTTTGCCGACATAATTGACGTGCTCGTATATCTCATCAGAGAGCACCACCACGTCGGGGTACTTGGCAAGAACCGCCGCCAACGCCTCCAACTCCGCTTGCGAATAGACGCTGCCCGTCGGATTGGAGGGCGAGCAGAGCATCAGCACCCGTGTCGCAGGCGTTATCGCCGCCTCAAGTTGCTCGGGTGTCAGCTTGAAATCCTGCTCCATGCCCGTCGGCACGACCACGCTCTTGGCTTCTGCCAGCTTGACCATCTCGACATAGCTGACCCAGCACGGCGCGGGGATGATCACTTCGTCGCCAGGTCCGGCCACGCACATCAGGACGTTGCACACGGCTTGTTTGGCCCCGTTGCCGCAGACAATCTGCTCGGGCGCATATTCCAAGCCGTTCTCCCGGCGCAGCTTCTCCACAATCGCCTTGCGCAACGAGAGGTAGCCCGGCACGGGTGAGTAGAAAGAGTAGTTTTCGTCAATCGCCTTCTTCGCCGCCTCCTTGATGTGCTGCGGTGTGAAGAAGTCCGGTTCGCCGACACTCAGGTTGATAACGTCGATGCCGGCGGCCTTGAGCTCGGCACTCTTCTGTGACATGGCCAGCGTCGCCGAGGGCGAGAGGCGGTTGATACGGTCTGACAGGTTGTTCATCTCCATGTATTTATTGATTTGTTTTCACATTGTTGCCCATTCCTATGCCCGGGACTTTCGCGGCATCCTGCGCCGTGCAGGCCGCATCCGATGGCGCGTGCGGCGGCACGGCAAGCATTTGGGGCGTAAAGGTACGGCAAAACCACATCCCTGCAATGACTAAACGGGAGATTTGTAATTGCATTTACTCGGCAGGAGGATGGCTCATCCGCATAGTCAGACCTTGCATTTCAGATGATTGGCTGTCAATCTTGCTTCTCAGTTTTTAGGATGGCCTGACAACGTATCCTTGAATCCGAGAAGCCGTTAGCTTTTATCCAATTGTTATTTTCATGCAACTTGGCCAATGCCTCCTTTTCTGTCTCTCCATCCTCGATACCTAAGATTTGCAAGCTGTCAAGTTCATTGTTGTTAGGAGCCACCGCATAACCTTCGTCGGTGTAAAAGAGATATGTCCCCATAGTCTAAAGGATAAAATCGAATGATTGCCTTTCAACCTCCATTTCATATTGCTTTATGAGCGAATCATAGCTTAGGAATGACACGCGCTTGTTCAACCTCAGGTCGTCGAATGCATGGAAACTCATCTTTGCTTCAAACTCCGGCTTGCGCTTGATGTCGGCAACAATTGCCATCCTCACATAGAAATCTTGCAGGTCATTGAACTTCAGCAATGAGTTCTGGATGTCCGTGGAATGCTCTATCTCGAAGAATGAGTGCGGCATATCGCGCTTGTTGAACCATATCGTGTCAATGGTGGACGAGCGTTTTATCGTTTGCGGATAGGAGTAGGGTGGCAGTTCGTCAAGGGTTGAAAGCTCTTGCAACCTTTGCCCGTCATAAAATCGCTTGTTCTTGTCTTGATTTGGGATGAACGTCCGCATATCGCGATACTTACCTATTATCAACAAGATGCCTTGGTAGTAGGTGTGATTGAACGTCCTGACGGCATCCGAGTCCTTATTCTTTTCTGTTTCCACCAGAATGCCCTTGTCCTCTATCTGCTTCCTGTATTTCTCAAGTCCGTACAGCCCGGGCTTTATCTTATAAATGCCTTTGGTCAACTGCACGATGCGGCGAATGCTTGCAAACGGAGTTTTTGTCTTCCATTCGCAATCCTTTATTTTAAACACCTCCTTGTTGAGTTCGGCAAGTGTGGCCACTCCGCCCAGTTTATCCAAGGTTTCTATTACGGCTTCATATTGTTTCATGGCTTTTCCTGTTGGTCATCTCTGCAAATCAGGATGTAAATGTAAGAATTGTAAACCAAATCTTGTTGCGGACTTGCTTCCTTAGCCCTTGTCTTTGTCTATCTTTGCCCGTCACTTCCCCCGTCATGGGCGCGTGGTGGCATTTAATCATCAAGAATATGGCAAGAAAGACATTGTTTGCCGCGCTGCTGTCACTGGCGGCATTGGCGGCAGAGGCGGGGGACTTCGCGTCCCGCGTCGATTCCCTGCTGGGCGAGGGGGCCATGGGACGGTCATCGACGGCGGTTATGGTCTATGACCTGACCGAGGGCAGGGAGATATATTCCCACGACGGCGGCAAGCTGCTGCGCCCGGCATCGATACTCAAGCTCGTCACGGCCGTGACGGCGGCGGACATCATCGGCGCGCAGAGCGAGTGTTTCCGCACCACGTTGCACGTCCCGCCGCACGAGGGGGGCACGGTCAACGGGGACATCTGGGTGCGGGGCGGCTTCGACCCCGAGTTCATGGACGAAGACATGGACCGCCTCGTCGCGGGACTTGCCGCCTCGGGTGTGAAGCGCGTGACGGGACGGGTGGTCGGCGACGTGTCGATGACGGATTCCCTCTACTGGGGCGAAGGATGGTGCTGGGACGATGCACCGTCGTCGTTCCAGCCCTATATGTCCCCGCTGATGTTTGAGAAGGGACGTGTCAAAGTGACCGTCTGGCCTCTCTCCACGGGGCGGGCGGTGCGCGTGATGCCGCAATCGTCCTTTTACTCGGTTGCCGACCTGCGCAGGACACCGCCCTACGACAGCCGGCGCGCCGGGGTTACGCGAGACTGGATGGATGGGAGCAACCAGCTGTTGGTGACGGGCGATGCCGGCTATGCCTACACACGGGAGGTGAGCATGTACCGCTCGGAGGATTTCTTCATGCACACCTTTGTCGAGCGGGCAAGGGCGGCGGGCATCGAGGTCGGGGGGTATGCCTTCGGCGAAGTGCCCGACAGCGTGGGCGAGACTTTCGCCGTGACGCACCGTCTCGACGACGCGCTGCACGAGATGCTCAAGGAGAGTGACAACCTGTCGGCCGACGGGGTGCTGTTCCAGTTGGGGCGGATCGCGGACTACCGCCACGCCGACCGTGGCGACTGCATCAAGACCGTCAAGCGGGAGATTGACGGCATGGGGCTGGACGCGTCGGACTACAAGATCGTGGACGGCAATGGCATCTCGCTCTACAACTACGTGTCGGCGGAGCTTATTATGCGCTTCCTGCGCAAAGCCTACGACAACAAGACGGTGTGGCCGGCCATCTACGACAATCTGCCGGTGTGCGGGCGCGACGGCACTCTCAAACACCGCATGGGCAAAGCCCCGCTGCTCGGCAAAGTCCGCGCCAAGACCGGCACGGTGACGGGTGTCTCGTCGCTGGCGGGCTATGTCACCACGGCGCGGGGGCATCTCGTGGCATTTGTCATCATCAGCAACGGCATAATCCCCATAAGGAGCGGCACGGAGTTCCAAAACGAAGTGTGCGAGATGATCTACCATCTCTGACACACCACCGCACACTGCTTGCGGGGGCGGGCGGCTCGACAGTCGCGCCGCCCCTTTTTCTTGCCCGTGGCGCACGGGCTTCCGGCGGCGGGACAGGGGGAAAAAACGGATTGCACAGCTCTTGTGGAGACGCGATTAATCGCGTCTCTACCGTTATGCGCCCCTATTCAGGGGAAATGGGTCAAGGGAAAAATCCGATGAGGTCAGGCCTGACCGTGCAGTATGCCGCCTTGTCAGAACCTCCATGCCAGGCCGGCATCTATGCCCACCTTGAGCGCAGGGTTTCCACCGCCGCCCGCGAAGATGTTGTAACGCCGCCCGTGCAACGTCGCACGCGGCTCGATGGTCAACGACAGCGGCCCGCCCAGCGCGAAGCCAAACCCCAAGCCGCCCGTCAAGCCCGGCACGAAGGCAGAACGTCCCTCGCCGAACGCCGCTCCAAACGACGGCCCGCCGAATGCGGTGAATGAGAAGACGCGCCCCTCGCCGCGCCCACGGGCAAGGGCGGTCATGTCAAGGACATACTCGACGCTTGCCCCGGCAAACTTGGCCTCACGCCCGCGCCGGTGCCTTGCGTTGTCGATGGAGGCGACAAGGCGCACGGCAGATGCCGCCGTCAGTTGCCGCCCGTAGCCGAGACGGAAGTCATAGCCCGCGAAGTCCCTGACACCGCCACGCGCCATCAGGTTGAGCTGGCCAGCGACCCCAGCCCCGGCGGTGACGACGTTGCGCCTGTCACCGGCCGCCTCGCCTTGCCCTGTCCGGCCGTCAGCGCCGAAACGGTAGCTTGCCCCCGCCGTCAGCGACGCGTAGATGTCATTGCCCGGCAGGTATCCCACGCCGTAGGTGAACGATGAACGGAACACCTTGACCGAAGGCTCAAGCCACAAGCCCCATCCCTTGCCGAGGTTGAACAAGCCATGCAGCCCGAGGTTCAGCCCGACACCGCATTTGTCCTGCCCGTTGGACTTGACCGCCAGCACCGCGCCTGCAACGCCGCTCGCCTCAAACACCCGGTCGGGGTCGTAACCCCAGAGCGCGGACGAGAAATTGAACATATAGTCCAGCCCCAACGTCCCCATGTAGCTCTTGACCGGCACAAGCCCCATGCCGCGCGACGTGCCATTGTCCTCAAGGTAGCCGAGCGTGCCGCTGAGCCTAAGCCCTGAGACGGAGGTGAACCATTTGCCCACCGCCGCCGTAGCCACGGGTGAGACGAGCTGCCCCACTCCACCGCCCGGCCCGCGTTGCAGCAACGTCTGCGCGCCTGCCCCGACAGCAACGAAGAGGTTGTCAGCCGCCTGCCTGAACGTGCGCTGACCCCTCAATGCGAATTGGCCGGAGGGCAGCCGCATGAAGTTGAGACCGACACCAAGCGATGCCAGCGCGTCGATGCCGCCCACGGTCAACGTCGATGGCGAGAAGTCACAGCCATAGACGGAGATGCGCGGCTCGATGTAGAGCGATGTGCCGCGCGACAGCTGCAAATCCACATGGAGTCCCAGCCCCGCGCCAAGCATGGCATCTGATGCCGCGACCTCCTTGCGGAGCGTCGCCTCAAGGCCTGCGACGAGCATCAGTTCGAAGCGGCGGGACGGATCGTAGCCACCAAACACCGCATTCAAGTTGAGCAGGTAGTCCAACCGTGCGCCAAGCGCCTTGAGATTGACCCCGCCATCCTCAGCATAGCCGCCATAAAGCCCGAGCCTCAACGCCGAGGTCGGGCCAAACCACTTGCCCAGGCCGGCGGTGACGACGGGACGTGCCGACGAGAGGATGCCACGCGCCCCGGCCGAGCCATCGATGAGCGTCATCGCCCCAACGCCTGCCGTGACAAACGTGCCGTCGAGGAACGTGCCGCCCCACTCCGTGCCGCCAGCCCTGCGGTCGTCGGGCACCATGTTGTAGGCCAAGCCCAGCGAGACCGCCCCGCCGGTGTCATAGCCGCGCCATCCGCTGATGCCGTCCACGCCGTCGGAGAGGACTGAGATCTTCGGTTCCACAAATATGTCAACGAGCGGCGAGACGTGCCACTTGAGTTGCAATGCCAGATGCCCGCCCCACTGGTCTGCCCCGACGTGGCGCACGGCCATCCAGTCGGCGCCGACAAGGCCTATGACCTCAAAAGGCCTGTCGTAATCGTAGCCACTGGCGAGGGCGGAGATGTTCAGCATATAATCCAACGAGAGCCCCCCATAGACGTGACGGCGGTCGAGGACGTTAGTGTTGACGCCCATCCCCAATCCAAGCCGCGCCCCAGACACCGGGGTAAACCACTTGCCAAACGCCAACGTCGCCGACCACCCCGCAGGCGAAAAGCTGGATGTGGCCCTCTCATCAGGGGTGAAAAGCAATGATGTCCCCAGCGATGCCGAGAGGAAGGTGTGGTCACGGAATGCCGTCTTGCCGAATCCCGGCCGCGCTGGCCGCCGCTGCAACAGGTGGTCGAGGGCGTTGCCGCGCCGGACTGTGCTGTCACTCTGTGCCATCGTGGTGACGGCAGACAGTGCGATGGCGATTGCCAAGAGGAGGGTTGTGATATGTCTTTTCATCTATGTCTCTGTTTGTCGTTTGGGTTAAGCCGTCATTCCCTGACTTGCCCGTCGGGGAGCAGGTCGATGAGGTCGCCGTCGCTCTTGGCATATTCCTCCAAGGCCGGGTCAAGGGCGAAGGCTTGTTGCATGAACATCAACGCATCGGTCAGGTTGTCCGTGCGGTTGGCGGCGACGGCCTTGACATAGCACTCCTTGGCAGTGCCTCCGTCAAGCGTCCGCGCTTTAGCCCAAGCCTCATCGTTGCGTCCCATGGCAAGAAGGATGATGGTCTCGTTGAGGTCACCCGTCGCCGCTATCACGCCGAATGCCTCGTCATAGTATCCGCCCCGCGCCGCGATGACCGCCTTGACAAGGGAGTTGCCCTCGTTGTCATCGAGCAGGTCGGCGGTGGCAAGAGCATCGTTTATCCGGTTGTCGGCAAGTTGGGACAGGGCCTGGTTGTAGATGACTTCCTGCGGTGCGTCCTCGTCCACAAAGGGCTCAAGGACGGAGCAATCAGGATGTCCGGCACGGAGGAGCAGGCGTGACAACTCGTTGGCGGCGATCAGGAACTTGGGGAAACGCTCCAACGCCTGACGGCAACGGACAATCCTTGCACTGTCGTCCGTGGTCATGAAGATGAGCCTATGCCACTCGCTCGCCGTGAGTTGGCGACTGTCGGCGGCGTAGAGCTCACGTATCTCATCGTCGGTCTTATACCTCAGGATGGAATACTCGTAGGTGTACTCGACCTTCCTCAACCTCGGCAGGTAATCCTCGGTCAACAGCGGGCGGTAGAACGGCAGCCGCGCCATCCGACGTGAACGGGTGTCGCGGTCGGCGTAGGCAGCAATCACCTCGTCCACGGCGCGTGCCTCGTCCAGGAGTGAATCGTTGCGCAGCATGAGGGACACGGCTTCCCAGCCTTGCACCTCGGCTTCCGAGCCCGCCTCTATGGCCGAGCGGGTCGATTGTCCCAACATGGCAAGGATGCTGTTGAGTGCAGTCTCCGTCCTCTTGCGGGCCAATGAGAGGTTGAATGCATACCTCCCATCGGGTGAGGACAGCCCCTTGACGTACAACGAGCGGAGCGAAGCCTCGTCATCCGCCTCGATAGCGCGCAGCTGGTCGCTCAGCTTGCGGAGTTCAGCAGCATTGCCTGGGTCGTCGGGGTCTATGGCATCGCTGTTGATGACAAATGTGAGGTTGACCTCGCCGTGCGAATCCATCAGCTGCATCGTCGCACGTGGGATGTAGGCCGAGTCATTGAACTCGCGCCCCTGGAAGTCACAGTCGAGGAGACGCAACGGATTGACCGTCCCCCTCGCAATGGTGAATGTGTCGGTGTAGATGACGCGGTTGTAATCCTCCAACGCGAGCACCACATCGGCGCGGTAGTCGTCATTGATGCGGCTGACATAGATGGAATCGCGGTAGGGCACAAGCTCGTCCTTGGCATAACCTCCCGCCTTGACGCTCACATAGTCGTCGAGCGGGTCACGGCTCGGGTCGAAGTCGTACATCCGTTCCTGTGTTATGTTATATGCCTTGCCATCGACGACGAGGGGGCGCATATAGCTCCGCTCCCGGGTGTCAACATTGTAGACACTCGGCTGGGCGACGAGCCTTGTCCCGCTCTTGAACAGCCTGGCGGGGATTGAAAATCGTGTCCTGAGGTGGAAGTAATTGCCCTTGACCTCTATGTCGGTCGGCTCGGGGATGATGAGTTTGCGCTTGGCTTTGGCGGCAACCACGACCTCCTCAATCTGTATCACGTCGTTGGGCATGGTGACATTGATCTGCAGCCGCCCCTTGACAGCGACGAGCGTCTCACGGTAGCCGAGGCAACTGAACTTGAGGCTGCCGTCGGCCGGCACTGTCGCCTCGTAGGAGCCGAATGCGTCCGTCGTGCCGTAGGACTTCTCGCCGGCCAAGTCGGTGACGGTCACGCCCTCGACAGGCAAGCCATGGATGTCAACGACCGTCCCTGTGACCCTTATCCCGGCTTTCTGGGCGGCGGAGGGCAGGACGGCGAGGACGGCGATGGCGAATGCCGCCACCAGCTTTAGCATAATTGTAGGGATGTAGGTCATGGTGCAAGCGTCATTTGATTATGTAGGAGATGGTGACACCGACGCGCGTCGGGGCAAAAAAGTCTTTGCGCACATTGGGGCTGCCTGGCACTTGCTGCCCGTCATCCCACCGTTTGCAACGACCGCGCAACCACCCAAGGCCGATGTTGGTCTCAAGGTTCCACCTGCGACCGAGGATGAAGACGTAGCCGTAGGACAACCCCGCCGCAAAGACATCCCCGTTGCAGTTGGTGCCGCGCCAAGACAAATCGTACTGCCCCATCGACGCATTGACACCCAAGAAATGACCTGCCATCGGGCGGCCGAGCCAGCAACGCAACTCGGGACTGAGCAAATAGGCGTGCGTCTTGCTCTCCCTGAACCTGAACGGGTTGACCGTCGCCCCAAAGTCAAGCGTCACCCGCCGACCGAGGACCAACTCCATGCCGACGTTGGGCGAGGCTGTCGCCCAATGTGCCACGTTGGTCTTGACCGCCACCCTCTGCGCAAAAGACATGAGGGGACAGACGAGCAGCACCGCCATAAGGAACTTTTTTGCACAATGATGCATAGTTGTGGTAAAAACGTTATCTCTGCGCCGCGAAAATAAACGTTCTTGCCCGATTACTTGGGATTGACGCACACAAAATCAACCGATGATGGTCGCAAAAGGGAATATTGATGCAAGAATGTAATGATGAACTGCGCGAATGACTCGTGGGATGGCAACTGCAAAATCCATGTCATCTATCACCTCCGTGACGTCGTAGTCGGCGAAGTAGTCGCGCCGCACTTTGTTTTTGATCTCCTCTTCCATCAGTCTGCTGTCGTAAGCCATGGTGCCAGTCGTTTTCGTTAAAGTGCCATGCCAAAGTAAAATTAATCACGCCCACGCAAGCACAGGCACAACACTTAAAATCAAGGCACGGCAGGCATAAACAGCCATCAAGCCTAACCATAAGTCACATTTGACTATGTCTAAAGTAAAAACGAAAAATATCCGCTTTCATCTCAATCTACAATTATCTTATGTTTATTTTCAACGATATGACCATCAGCCGTCAGCCCCTCTATCATCACAGTATAAGAAGTGTTCCTCACGTCGGATGTGTAGAATGTGAATGTGGCATTTCCCGCCTCATCTGTGGCAAGCAGCGGTTGCCAATGCACAGTGCTCCTCACGTCAGCTTGGGCTGGCAAATCAGATGTAGCCTCGTACTTCGGTTCATATCTCTCCACTGGCAATTGATAGCCCAAAGGCAAGACCACTTGCATATAGGGCGGTATGGCATTGCCTTGACCACCTCCTCCATGCTTCAAAGTCAGGACTATCGCGCCGCCTCCCATAGTACTTGAGCCGAATACTACGGACATCTGAGGGGTGATGAAATCAACTCTGCCTATCATGTCCCAGGCATAGCGAGACTCGACTTCCGCCAATGTCGGGGCGAATCCGTTGCTCCCAAGCTCGACAACACCGTTGACAATGAAAGCCACAGGCTGGCCACGGTAGTAAAGTCCGCCATTACTGCCTTCCCGAACTTCCGGGAACAACCTGACAGCCTCATGCAACGACGTGGCACGCCAGCCGAGTTCGTCCGTTCGATAAGACTGCCTCGACAAGGCTTGGTAAATGTCTTGCGGCACCACCCTTTTGTGCCTTGTCCCTGTCACCACAACTTCGTCAAGCAATATGCTTTTGAGTGATGGATTGGCAGAGACAAACTGTCCTACTGCCTCGCTTTCATCATTCGCAATCATTGCATCAAACCTCTGAAGTAAAAAAGAGGGCTCAGGATAGGTGGTCTCAAAGACATCAAAATTATAAATCTTGTCACCATCGTCCTTGTTAGCCTGGAATATGAACGGAGTACCTTCTGGATAATCCGCTCCTACCACACGAAACACGCCCTGATCATCGGTACGTACAAGACTGGAGAATCCCACCTCAGGTGAGATGACGCTCACATTTGCCCCTGCCATTGGTTTGCCGAAGAATCGACGGACGACACCACTCAATTCCTCTCCAATCTCAAGAGGTTCGCCTGCCATCTCTAATTCCCCTCTAATGATTTTCTGGATGTCGTACCGCCGCCACCCTTGCGTAAGCATCAACACGTCAAGGTCTCGGTCTGTCGTGTCGTTAATAACTTGGAAATAGTAATCCGGTTCCTCGATAAGACCAGACAAGTCGCTCTGCAGCAGCAATTGGGCTTCAATGCTATTGGTCTCAACAGCCGATGCCATGCTGTCGTCAGTCACTGCGACAGCAAGCGAGGCAAGCGGATTTTCATAGCCTTGCAGGTTGACCGAGACCTCTACCCTCTCCCTGTTACCGTATGCTGGCTTGTCCGTGGATAAAGCTACGGTTTCATTACCATCATCCCGCACAAAGACAAGCCTCTCGCTCAGTACCCTTGCATCAGCATCGGCAAGCATCACGTGTGCCACTCCAGGGACAAGGCACGACTTGTCAAATGCCACGACCTCCCCGCCTCGTATTGCTGACGAAGCCCTCATCAGCCCTCTTTGCTGGATAAAGATCCACCCGTACGGCATTTGCCGTCCCGCCGCCGAGACAAACAACGTGTCGTCTGCATACTTCACCCTCAACACTGTGGCATCTGGCATAACTTTCGGCAATTCAAATGACGATGTGCGGCCGCTGTTATCCGACACAACCGCCACATAGTGCGCGCCTGGTTCAACTTTGAGATCAAAGCAGCCCATACCAAGATGTGCGCTTACAAACTCTGCCACCTCCCTGCCGTCATCATCCAAGACACGACCCGCAACATCATTCCCAAGCCCGTCTGGTCCGAGCGCCTTGAAAGCCACACGGCATTCACCCGCCACGAGATAGCCTCCTTCCGGGTGAAAAGTAACGTCAAGCCCGAAATCCTCCCTGTGCGGCAGCCGCAAGAACTTGGCATAGTTGTCAAACTCAACCTGGACGTAAGGCTGTCGGAGTTCGTCGCCTTTGAGAGTAAACGCTACTGGATTCTTCCGCGTGGCAAGGTCATGCGTAACGCCTTTGCACGTGGTGTAGGCCACATCACCAAACTCTGTCAGGCCACCAGTCGTCCGGTCAACATAGGAGACCTCGACCTCAAGTGCTTCGCCACGCCAAGCGGCAGTGGCTGAGACTTCGTTCATAAGGGAAAAGGGAGATGTCAGCTGCACATTCTTCTTAAAGAAATAGTCCTCGCCAACGTTCTTCATAAACATCGTGTAGGCAGTCAGCCCATAGTCTCCCTCAGCCAAGAACGGATCTAAAGGGATATAACCCTCATACGCCCCGTCACGCTCCATAATCTTGACCCTCTCTATGACCTCGGCAAACGGATTGACCAGCTCGACATACAAATACCTGCTCGCAGACACCTCCTTATGCGTAGCAGCATCTACCACAAAACCACGAAACCAAATCGTGTCGCCGCACACATAGTGTTGTTTGTCCGTCATCACGTGTACTTTCTCTTGCGGGAACGTGCCCACCTGACGTTCCAAACGCCGCGCTATGCTGTCGGGATTGAAAGGTTGTTGGGCAACGGCAGCCAATGCGACAAACACACTGACGGCAAAACTGCAAAATGTATTCTTGCTCATCACTGTTTGAAACTCCTATGCCAAAGATAACAATTAATCTTGCCCTCGCAACCACAGGCACTGATATGTAGTGAATATGCTGAATGGGACTGATGTGTTGAACCTAACGGAAACCCATTGTAGAGACGCGATTAATCGCGTCTCTACTGAGGACAAATGCAATCACGACAGCCTGATGCAGAGACGCAAGATGTTGCGTCTCTACTCTCTTGCGCTGATTTATAGCGAATATGCTGAATGGGACTGATTGTTGAACCTAACGGAAACCCGTTGTAGAGACGCGATTAATCGCGTCTCTACTGAGAACAAATGCAATCACAACAGCCTGATGCAGAGGCGCAAAATGTTGCGTCTCTACAATCCCTACGGGTAAATGATAAAAAAGCTGGGCAGCCACCGTTGATGGCTGCCCAGCAATGGGTTGCCGGCAGGGATGAACGCCCTGCGCGGTGTTATGCACCGGTCGTATCGCCGCCTTCGCCGTTCTCGACCTCAGTGTAGTCGAGGACGTTGCGTTTGTTGGCAAGCATACGGTCGTACTCGTCACGCGACCCGACGATTATCTTCTCAAACTCGCGCTGCCCTGTGCCAGCCGGGATGAGGTGTCCGCAGATGACGTTCTCCTTCATGCCTTCGAGACGATCGACCTTGCCGTTGATGGCTGCCTCGTTGAGGACCTTTGTGGTCTCCTGGAAGGATGCAGCCGACATGAAACTCGATGTCTGGAGCGCGGCGCGTGTGATGCCTTGGAGGACTTGCTTGGATGTGGCAGGCACTGCATCACGCACGACGACGGGCTTGAGGTCTTTGCGCTTGAGCATACTGTTCTCGTCACGCAGCTTGCGGGCAGTGACAATCTGTCCCGGATGGAGATTCTCGGAGTCGCCGGCCTCAACGACTACCTTCTTGCCCCAGATGCGGTCGTTCTCCTCCATGAACTCGATCTTGTCAACAATCTGCTGCTCAAGGAAGCGTGTGTCACCCGGCTCGACAATCTCGACCTTGCGCATCATCTGACGCACGATGATCTCAAAATGCTTGTCGTTGATGTTCACACCTTGGAGACGGTAGACGTCCTGCACCTCGTTGACGATATACTCCTGCACTGCCGTGGGTCCCTTGATGGCCAAGATGTCCGACGGGGTGATTGCTCCGTCCGACAGCGGCGTACCGGCACGCACATAGTCATTCTCCTGCACAAGGATTTGCTTGGAGAGGGCGACGAGGTACTTCTTGTCTTCACCTATCTTCGGATGTACGATGATCTCGCGATTACCGCGCTTAATCTTGCCGAACCTGATCTCGCCGTCGATTTCCGAGACAACAGCCGGGTTGGACGGGTTGCGGGCTTCGAACAGTTCGGTGACACGAGGCAGACCACCCGTGATGTCACCAGCCTTGCCGACAGCACGCGGAATCTTGACGATGACATCGCCGGCCTTGATTTCCTGCCCGTCCTCGACAGTGACGTGACCGCCGACGGGGAGGTTGTAGGTGCGGACGAGTTCGCCATTGTCGTCAAGTATCTGCACTGACGGTATCTTTGACTTGTCTTTGGACTCGATGATGATGATTTCGCGCAAGCCGGTCGATTCGTCAGACTCGACCTTGTAGGTAACACCTTCGATCACGTTTTCAAATGCGACCTTTCCGGCTACCTCGGTGATGATGACCGCGTTGAAGGGATCCCAACGTGCGATGAGCTTGCCTTCGTCCACGACCTCGCCATCAGATGCATAGAGTTTTGAACCGTATGGCAGATTGTGCGTCGAGAGGACTATGCCAGTGTTGATGTCGATGAATCGGACCTCAGCAAGACGGCCGACGACCACCTTGAGCGGTTCGCCAGTCTCATCGGTCGCGGCAACGACACGCAGTTCCTCGAACTCAAGGCGCGAGCGATGCTTGGCAACGATGGATGCGTTGGCGGCTATGTTGGCCGCAGTACCACCGGCGTGGAACGTACGCAGTGTCAACTGTGTACCCGGCTCACCGATTGACTGTGCAGCGATGACACCGACGGCTTCGCCCTTCTGCACCATGCGACCTGTTGCGAGGTTGCGGCCATAGCACTTGGCGCACACGCCCTTCTTGGATTCACAGGTGAGGACAGAACGTATCTCGACGCTCTCAATAGGCGAGTCGGCAATCTCTTGCGCGATGGCCTCGGTTATCTCTTCTCCGGCTGCGACAATCAGCTTGCCTGTCGTCGGGTGGATGATGTCATGCACAGAGACACGGCCAAGGATGCGCTCGTAGAGTGTCGCGATGACCTCGTCGTTGTTCTTGAGGTCGGTGCAGACGAGACCGCGCAGAGTGCCACAGTCTTCCTCGTTGATGATCACGTCGTGCGATACATCGACGAGACGACGGGTCAGATAACCTGCGTCGGCAGTCTTCAACGCCGTGTCGGCAAGACCCTTGCGGGCACCGTGTGTGGAGATGAAGTACTCAAGCACCGACAAACCTTCCTTGAAGTTTGAAAGGATCGGGTTCTCAATGATCTGGTGTCCCTCGGCACCTGCCTTTTGCGGCTTGGCCATAAGACCACGCATTCCGCAAAGCTGACGTATCTGCTCTTTAGAACCACGGGCACCGGAGTCAAGCATCATGTAGACAGAGTTGAAGCCTTGGTCGTCCTCGGAAATAGTCTTCATCAGGATGTTGGACAGGTCGGAGTTGACGTGTGTCCAAGTGTCGATGACCTGGTTGTAACGCTCGTTGTCGGTGATGAAACCCATGTTGTAGTTGGCGACAATCTGGTCAACCTCTTCGTTACCACGACGGACAAGCTCCTCTTTTTCTGCTGGGATGATGATGTCACCCAAGTTGAACGACAGGCCTCCTTGGAATGCCATCTTGTAACCGAGGTTCTTTATGCCGTCAAGGAAGTCGGCAGCCTCGGCTACACCGCAGACCTTGATGACGCGGCTGATGATGTCGCGCAGCGACTTCTTTGATATAATAGTATTGATATATCCTGCCTTGTCGGGGACAATCTCATTGACGATGACACGACCGACGGAGGTGTCTTTCATCACCTTGACGATGTTGCCCTCCTCGTCAATGTCGTTGACAACGACCTTGACTGGGGCGTGGATGTCAACTTTGCCCTCATTGTAGGCAATCAACGCTTCCTCTGGGCCGTAGAACGTGAGTCCCTCGCCCTTTGCACCTTTGCGGAGCTTTGTGATGTAGTAAAGACCAAGCACCATGTCTTGCGAAGGCACGGTGATAGGTGCGCCGTTGGCAGGATTCAAGATGTTGTGCGACTGGAGCATCAGCAATTGGGCTTCAAGGATCGCCTCGTTGCTCAAAGGCAAGTGCACCGCCATCTGGTCGCCGTCAAAGTCGGCGTTGAACGCCGTACAAGCCAACGGGTGAAGTTGGATGGCCTTGCCCTCGATCATCTTGGGCTGGAATGCCTGTATGCCGAGACGGTGAAGCGTCGGGGCACGGTTGAGGAGGACGGGATGACCCTTCATGACATACTCAAGGATGTCCCAGATGACGGGTTCTTTCCTGTCAACTATCTTCTTGGCAGACTTGACCGTCTTGACGATGCCACGCTCGATGAGCTTGCGGATGATGAACGGTTTGTAGAGCTCGGCTGCCATGTCTTTTGGCAAACCGCACTCTCCCATCTTCAACTCAGGACCAACGACGATGACAGAACGTGCTGAGTAGTCAACACGCTTACCCAAGAGGTTCTGGCGGAAACGTCCTTGCTTTCCCTTCAAGCTGTCGGAAAGTGATTTCAAAGGACGGTTGGCATCAGTCTTGACCGCGCTCGACTTCCTTGAATTGTCAAACAGCGAATCGACGGCCTCCTGGAGCATACGTTTCTCGTTGCGAAGGATGACTTCCGGGGCCTTGATCTCGATGAGACGTTTCAGGCGGTTGTTCCTGATTATGACACGGCGGTAAAGGTCGTTGAGGTCAGACGTTGCAAAACGGCCACCATCCAACGGGATCAAAGGACGCAACTCGGGCGGGATGACCGGCACAATCTTGACAATCATCCACTCGGGCTTGTTCCTCTCCTTGGAAGCGCGGAATGACTCGACGACTTGCAAACGTTTCAACGCCTCGCTCTTCCTCTGCTGCGAGGAATCGTTGTTTGCCTTGTGGCGCAAATCGTAGGAGAGCGAATCGAGATCTATGCGGGCAAGCAGGTCGCAGATGGCTTCTGCACCCATCTTGGCTATGAATTTATTGGGATCGTTGTCCTCAAGGTATTGGTTTTCCTTGGGAAGGGTGTCGAGGATATTAAGATATTCCTCCTCGGACAACAAATCGTATTCGTTAACACCGTCGGCAGCCTTTACACCGGGCTGGATGACGATGTAGCGTTCATAATATATTACTGCATCTAGTTTTTTTGTCGGCAAGCCCAGCAAGTAGCCTATCTTGTTGGGAAGCGAGCGGAAGTACCAAATGTGGGCTACCGGGACTACCAATTGGATGTGCCCCATGCGCTCACGGCGGACTTTCTTCTCTGTGACCTCGACACCGCAACGGTCACAGACAATGCCTTTGTAACGGATGCGCTTGTATTTGCCGCAGTGGCACTCATAGTCCTTGACTGGACCAAAGATGCGCTCGCAAAACAAACCGTCACGCTCGGGCTTGTAAGTCCTGTAATTTATTGTCTCGGGCTTGAGAACCTCGCCGCTTGAGTTTTCGAGGATTTCCTCAGGGGAAGCCAAACCAATCGATATTTTAGAGAAATTACTCTTTATCTTAGTTTCTTTTCTAAAAGCCATATATTTAATTATATAAAGAGTTGCTTGTTTGTTGAAGTTGAGGCAAGGTGACAACCGCACAATGGGTTGCCACCTGCCGATTGATTAGTGATTACTCAAGACGTATGCTCAAGCACAACCCTCTTAACTCATGCAAAAGCACATTGAGAGACTCAGGTATGCCAGGTTGCGGCATCGGGTCGCCTTTGACAATCGCCTCGTAGGCCTTGGACCTGCCAACCACATCATCTGACTTGATTGTCAAGATTTCCTGAAGGATGTGGGATGCGCCGAATGCCTCCAACGCCCAAACCTCCATCTCTCCGAAACGTTGTCCACCGAACTGTGCCTTACCTCCCAACGGCTGTTGCGTTATCAAAGAGTAAGGACCGATGGAACGGGCGTGCATCTTGTCCTCGACCATGTGGCCAAGTTTCAACATATAAATCACGCCCACAGTGGCAGGTTGGTCAAAGCGGTCTCCTGTCCCGCCATCGTAGAGGTATGTCTTTCCATACTTCGGCAAGCCGGCCTTGTCCGTCCATTCCGTGATGTCGTCCAGCGTAGCACCGTCAAAAATCGGGGTTGCAAACTTGACACCAAGTTTCTTTCCTGCCCAACCGAGGACGGTCTCAAAGATCTGTCCCAGGTTCATTCGAGAAGGCACGCCCAGCGGGTTAAGACAAATGTCAACCGGTGTTCCATCGGCAAGGAACGGCATATCTTCCTGACGGACGACACGCGACACGATACCTTTGTTACCGTGGCGGCCGGCCATCTTGTCACCGACACCTATCTTACGTTTCTTGGCGATGTAGACTTTTGCCATCTGCATTATGCCTGAAGGCAGCTCGTCACCTATGGTGTACGCGAATTTCTTACGTTTAAGTTCGGCATCGTACTCTTTGTACTTCTTTATGTAGTTCATTATGAGAGTACGAATCAGACCATTCTTGTGTTCATCGGCAGTCCACCCTATCAATTGCAAGGACATGAAATCAAGTCCATTGAGGTTTGAAAGAGTGAATTCACTCCCGACAGGGATGACATCTGTACCTAAGTAGTCCTTGACCCCAACGGAAGTAAGACCTTTAGTCAATACAAGGAGTTTGTCGATAAGGATGGATTTCAGTTTTGCAACTTTCTCGTCAAATTCCTCATCCATCTTGGGCAGCTTGGCCTTGTCTGCTATCTTTTCGCTCCTGGTCTTGATTACGCGGGAGAAAAGACGTTTCCCGATGACAACGCCCTTCAATGAAGGCGATGCTTTCAACGAAGCGTCTTTGACATCACCGGCCTTGTCGCCGAAGATTGCACGGAGGAGTTTTTCTTCTGGCGTCGGATCTGATTCGCCCTTTGGGGTGATCTTACCGATCATTATGTCTCCCGGCTCAATCCTTGCACCTATCCTGACGATACCGTTTTCATCGAGGTCTTTTGTAGCCTCTTCGCTGACATTCGGGATGTCGGAAGTCAATTCCTCCATTCCACGCTTTGTTTCCCTCACCTCAAGAGAGTACTCCTCGACGTGGACTGAGGTCAACAAGTCTTCACGGACGACACGCTCATTCAGAACGATAGCATCCTCATAGTTGTAGCCCTTCCACGGCATAAACGCGACAAGCAGGTTTTTACCCAATGCCAATTCACCATCCTGGGTCGAATAGCCCTCGGTCAAAATGTCACCAGCCTTGACCCTTTGTCCCTTGTTGCATATAGGATGAAGGTCAATGGTCATGCTCTGGTTGGTCTTCCGGAATTTGGGGATAACATATTCCTTGACCGCGCTATCGAAGCTGACAAAATCTTCTTCCTCTGTACGGTCGTACTTTATCCTTATAGTTGTAGCGTCAACAAACTCGACCACGCCTGAACCTTCGGCTGTTATCTGCGTCCTTGAATCCCTGACCAGCTGTTTCTCAATGCCAGTACCAACAATCGGAGACTCTGCACGAAGCAAAGGAACTGCCTGACGCATCATGTTAGAACCCATCAATGCGCGGTTGGCATCGTCGTGCTCAAGGAACGGGATCAAGCAGGCAGCGATTGAAGCAATCTGTTGAGGAGCGACATCCATCAACTCAACCTCGGATGGAGCAACGACCGGGAAGTCAGCATCTTTCCTTGACTTGACCCTGTCCCTGATGAACGTGCCGTCATCATTCAACGGGGCATTGCCCTGGGCAATGACTTTATTCTCTTCTTCCTCTGCTGTCAAATAGACCACGCCGCTGTCTGACAAGTCAACCTTGCCGTCTGCAACTTTCCTATATGGGGTCTCGATAAAGCCGAGATCATTTATCTTAGCATAGACACAAAGTGAAGAAATCAAACCGATGTTAGGTCCTTCAGGTGTCTCAATCGGGCAAAGACGGCCATAGTGTGTATAGTGCACGTCACGCACCTCGAAACCTGCCCTTTCACGTGAAAGTCCACCAGGTCCCAATGCTGACATACGGCGTTTGTGCGTAATCTCAGCCAATGGGTTAGTCTGATCCATGAACTGTGAAAGCGCATTGGTCCCGAAGAATGAATTGATCACCGAAGAGATTGTCTTGGCATTGATCAACTCTATCGGGGTGAAGACTTCGTTGTCACGGACATTCATCCTTTCACGGATTGTCCTTGACATCCTCGCAAGTCCTATGGCAAATTGATTTGAGAGTTGCTCTCCCACTGTTCTGACACGACGGTTGCTCAGATGGTCGATGTCATCGACATCAGCCTTAGAGTTGATGAGCTCTATCAAATATTTTATAATCTCTATGATGTCCTCTTTGGTCAAGACACGCACATCCATGCTTGTGTCGAGGTTCAACTTCTTGTTGATCCTGTAACGACCGACATCACCAAGGTCATATCTCTTCTCAGAGAAGAAGAGACTGTTGATTACCTCGCGGGCCGATGCGTCATCAGCGGGGTCGGCATTCCTCAATTGCCTGTAAATGTAAAGGACAGCTTCTTTCTCTGAATTGCTCGGGTCTTTCTGAAGCGTATTGTATATTATTGAATAGTCGGACATCGACGCATCATCCTTATGCACAAGGATTGTCGATACTCCAGACTCCAATATGGCGTCAATATGCTCTTGCTCTATGATTGTTTCACGGTCTATCAAGACCTCGTTTCTCTCGATAGAAACGACTTCGCCCGTGTCCTCGTCAACAAAATCCTCTACCCATGACTTCAAGACTCTCGCAGCCAATCTTCTGCCGATTGCTTTCTTGAGATTGGTCTTGTTAGCCTTGATTTCTTCCGCCAAGTTAAATATCTCAAGGATGTCCTTATCGTTCTCAAAGCCTATGGCACGGAGCAAGGTTGTGACTGGCAACTTCTTTTTTCGGTCAATGTACGCATACATGACATTGTTTATATCGGTTGCAAACTCAATCCACGAGCCTTTGAACGGGATTATCCTCGCCGAATAGAGTTTTGTGCCATTAGTGTGAACGCTTTGACCAAAGAAAACACCAGGTGAACGATGCAACTGGGAAACCACGACACGCTCTGCCCCATTGATGACAAACGTAGCCTTGTCTGTCATGTAAGGGATAGGCCCGAGGAATACGTCCTGTATAACCGTATCAAAATCCTCATGGTCCGGATCGGTGCAATACAGCTTCAACTTCGCCTTAAGTGGCACACTGTAAGTCAAGCCCCTCTCAAGGCACTCATCTATGGTATAGCGTGGCGGATCAATATAATAGTCCAAGAATTCAAGGACGAAGTTATTCCTTGTATCCGCTATGGGGAAATTCTCTGCAAAGACTTTGTAAAGGCCCTCTTTCTTCCTTTTCTCTGGCGGAGTATCCAACTGCAAGAAATCCTTGAAAGATTTAAGCTGCACTTCCAAGAAATCAGGATACTCTAACGGCTTTTTGCTTGTGGCAAAATTAACTCTTTGGTTTTCAGTGTTTGAAGACATCTGGTAGGATATTTGTTGGACGAAATTGAATATAAGCGCAAAAGGTTAAGAACCCCCAAGAGGGCTCTTAACCATAATTGTAGTTACTAAGTAACTTATTTAAGTTCAACTTCAGCTCCAGCTTCCTCCAATACTTTCTTCAATGATTCTGCCTCGTCCTTAGCCAAGCCTTCCTTGACAACGCTAGGTGCGCCGTCAACCATTTCCTTAGCTTCCTTCAAGCCCAAGCCGCAAGCTTCTTTCACTGCTTTCACAACTTGCAATTTAGCTGCACCTGCATTCTTGAGGACTACATCAAAAGAAGTCTTTTCCTCAGCGGCAGCTGCTGCACCTGCTGCAGGACCTGCTGCGACTGCTACTGCTGCAGCGGCGGGTTCGATACCATATTCTTCCTTGAGGATTGTAGCAAGTTCATTAACTTCCTTAACTGTCAAGTTAACCAATTGTTCTGCAAAAGCTTTTAAATCTGCCATTTTGTTTATGTATTAAATTGTTTTATTACTGATTTTAATTAACCTCTTTCTGAGAGGGTTTGCAACAAACCATGCAATTTAGTGCCACCAGATGATAGAGCTGAAATGACATTCTTTGCAGGAGATTGCAACAGAGCAACGATGTCTGCAATGACTTCGTTCTTGCTCTTGATGTTCACCAAGGCCTCAAGCTGATTAGCCCCTACATAGAAGCTTTCTTCAGCATAAGCTGCCTTGAGCGTAGGAACAGCATCTTTCTCATACTCTTTCAAGAGCTTAGCCGGCGCATTTGCAACTTCTGAAAAGAGGACTGAAGTCGTCCCTTTCAACGAAGGATACAAAGGAGAGAAATCTCCCTCACGCTCTTCCAAAGCTTTCTTGAACAATGTGTTCTTGACCACCATCATCTTGATGCCAGCCTTGAAACACTGCCTCCTGAGCTTGCTGGTCACTTCGGCATTCATCGCCGCAGTGTCAACAAGGTAGAAATTATTGTATGTGTCTAAAGCTTCGGCTATCGTCTTCAATACTAAACCTTTGTCTTCTTTCTTCATTTGTTTTCCTCCCAAAATTAGTTAGATGCAACAGATTTAGTATCAATCTTGACACCCTTACTCATTGTGCTTGACAATGTTATGCTCTTGATGTAGGTACCTT
Source organism: uncultured Bacteroidaceae bacterium (assembly GCA_944321635.1). Classification (GTDB taxonomy): domain Bacteria; phylum Bacteroidota; class Bacteroidia; order Bacteroidales; family Bacteroidaceae; genus Avibacteroides. The sequence goes on from CALULY010000002.1 coordinate 131,579, forward strand.
TAGCTGCAGAAGGTTTCAATTTCACCAAAGTAGAGATGAATTCCTTTGCATTCTCATAGATTTTCTTGGGCTCGAAAGAGACCTTACCTATGGAAGCATGGACAATACCAGCCTTGTCCACCTTGAAATCTATCTTACCTTGCTTAACTTCTTTTACAGCCTTGGCGATGTCCATCGTCACCGTACCACTCTTCGGGTTAGGCATCAAGCCACGGGGGCCGAGAATCCTACCGAGGGCACCGATCTTACCCATTATCGAAGGCATGGTGATTATCACATCGACATCGGTCCAACCACCTTTGATTTTCTCGATATACTCATCAAGACCTACATAATCTGCACCAGCTTCCTTTGCTGCTGCTTCCATATCTGACGTACACAAAGCCAAAACACGCACCTGTTTCCCTGTACCATTAGGCAAAGAGACTACGCCACGTACCATTTGGTTTGCTTTTCTTGGGTCGACTCCGAGACGCACATCGATATCAACAGAAGCGTCAAACTTGGTATAAGTAATATCCTTAACCAACGCCGCTGCTTCCTCCAATGTGTATAACTTTCCTGCTTCAATCTTAGAGGCAGTTAACTTTTGATTCTTTGTAAGTTTAGCCATAAATAATTGAAGTTTTAGTTGTTACCCGGAAATTCACCTTTGACAGTGATGCCCATGCTTCTTGCAGTACCTGCAACTATGGACATGGCAGCCTCAATGGTAAAGCAGTTCAAATCAACCATCTTGTCTTGAGCTATGGCCTTTACTTGATCCCATGTCAACTCAGCCACTTTTTTCCTGTTAGGCTCAGCAGAGCCGCTTTTGATCTTTGCAGCCTCAAGCAACTGTATTGCTACCGGGGGCGTCTTGATTATAAAATCAAAAGACTTGTCGGAATAATAAGTGATGATGACAGGAAGGACTTTGCCTGCCTTGTCTTGAGTCCTGGCATTGAATTGCTTGCAAAACTCCATTATGTTTATACCCTTTGAACCTAAAGCAGGACCAACCGGGGGTGATGGGTTCGCAGCGCCTCCTTTAATCTGCAATTTGATTTGTCCAGCAACTTCTTTTGCCATCTTTCAATGAATTATTATTTATTAAACTATCCTGAGAAGTTGTGACTCGCCAATCACTATTCCTTCTCAACTTGCAAAAAGCCAAGTTCCAAGGGTGTTTTACGCCCAAAGATTTTGACCATCACCTTTAGCTTCTTCTTCTCATTATTGACTTCCTCCACCACACCGGTGAATCCAGAGAACGGTCCAACATTAACCTTGACATTTTCACCAATGTGAAACTCAACAGTCATATTTTCACGTTCCTGCAACTCATCCACAGTGCCCAAAATCCTGTTCACTTCAGACTGGCGCAATGGGGTCGGATTATCAGACCCACCAAGAAAACCCAGAACGTTGGGAGTGTTACGCAAGTGATGGGCAACCTCACCTACCAAAACCGCTTCTACGAGAACATAACCAGGGAGATAACTTCTCTCCTTGACCATCTTTTTTCCTGTCTTGCTGACAGAATAGACTTTCTCTGTCGGTATCAGTACTTGGGTAACATAATCACTTAAGCCGTTGTTTTGGATGTCGGCTTCAAGGTATTCCTTGACTTTGCCTTCCTTACCACTAACGGCACGCAAGACATACCACTTCTTCTCAACTGATGACATGGGATAAATCTTTAATGCGGGTAAATGACAGAATCCATCAAGTTCTGGAAAACGAAGTCCATCAGAAAGACAACTACTGCAATTAGAAGGGAAGCACATAAGACAACTACTGCACTATTTGCCAATTCTGACTTAGATGGCCAAGAGACTTTATGCACAAGCTCGTCATAAGACTCTTTGAAATATGAAAATACCTTTTTCATCTCATTGTCATTTTAGCACGGGTGGAGAGGCTCGAACTCCCGACACCTGGTTTTGGAGACCAGTGCTCTACCAACTGAGCTACACCCGTAAGTGTCGGTCTGCCGTGGCAGACCGACAAGATTTATTAGTTGAAGATTTCAGTGATCTGACCTGAACCTACCGTACGACCACCCTCACGGATTGCGAAACGCAGACCCACGTTCAGAGCCACAGGATAAATCAAGTCAACCTTGATTTCAACATTATCACCCGGCATAACCATCTCTACACCTTCTGGCAAAGTGATTTCACCTGTGCAGTCCATAGTGCGGAGATAGAATTGAGGACGATAGTGGTTGTGGAACGGAGTGTGACGGCCACCTTCCTCTTTCTTCAAGATATAGACAGAAGCCTTGAATGAAGTATGAGGAGTGATTGCACCCGGATGGGTGATAACCATACCACGCTTAACCTCGTTCTTGTCGATACCACGGAGCAACAGACCTACGTTGTCACCAGCTTCACCCTCGTCAAGGAGTTTGCGGAACATCTCGACACCGGTAACGACAGACTTCTTGTCAGCACCAAGGCCAAGGATTTGAACCTCATCACCTACCTTGACAACACCAGTCTCGATACGGCCAGTAGCGACTGTACCACGACCTGTGATTGAGAACACGTCCTCGACAGGCATCAAGAAAGGCTTATCCTTGTCACGCGGCGGGAGTTGGATCCAGTTGTCGCAAGCATCCATCAGCTCCATGATCTTCTCTTCCCACTTCTCAACGCCGTTCAATGCGCCGAGTGCAGAACCTTGGATAAACGGAGTGTTGTCAGCATCGAAGTCGTACTGAGCCAACAAGTCGCGCATTTCCATCTCAACAAGCTCAAGCATTTCGGGATCGTCAACCATATCGCATTTATTCATGAACACGACCAAACGGGGAACGTTCACCTGACGAGCCAAAAGGATGTGCTCACGAGTCTGAGGCATAGGACCATCAGTAGCAGCGACCACGATGATAGCACCATCCATCTGGGCAGCACCAGTTACCATGTTCTTGACATAGTCGGCGTGACCCGGGCAGTCAACGTGCGCATAGTGGCGGTTAGCAGTTTCGTACTCAACGTGCGCAGTGTTAATCGTGATACCACGTTCCTTTTCCTCTGGAGCATTGTCGATTGAATCGAAAGAACGCTTTTCAGAAAGACCCTTCTTAGCCAACACAGTCGTGATAGCAGCCGTCAAGGTCGTCTTTCCATGGTCAACGTGACCAATAGTACCGATGTTTACATGCGGTTTTGAACGATCAAATTTCTCTTTAGCCATAGCTTTAGTGTTTTATTTTTATTATTGGTAATCTTATGCTTTTACAACCTTTCATCCAAAGAGCTGTTGACGAGACTTGAACTCGTGACCTCTTCCTTACCAAGGAAGTGCTCTACCGCTGAGCTACAACAGCATTTTCATTTCATAAGAGCGGAAGACGGGACTCAAACCCGCGACCCTCAGCTTGGAAGGCTAATGCTCTATCGACTGAGCTACTTCCGCAAAATGTTTTGTGGGCAAAGATGGATTCGAACCACCGAAGTCGTAAGACAGCAGATTTACAGTCTGCCCCATTTGGCCACTCTGGAATTTGCCCTTTTGAGCCTCTTGTCGGATTCGAACCAACGACCCCGAGATTACAAATCACGTGCTCTGGCCAGCTGAGCTAAAGAGGCATCACATTTGCACCCGCTTTCACGGAAACGGGTGCAAATTTAAGTATTAAATCCAGAATGCAAAAACTTTTGCATCATTTTTTAGCCACGCACCTTTTCTTTATACTTGATGAGCTGTTTGATGAGTGCCTCAACGCAATCATCAACACCTTCCTCAAACGTGTCCTTGACCTTGTTGACAAAGAACTCGTTGTTTGGGACCACGACCCTGATGCTCACATCTTTGTTTTCAGAAGTTTCGGGCTTCACAACTTTCAACGACACCTCGGCAGTGCTTATGTTATCGCAATACTTGTCCAGCTTTGACACCTTTTTGTCAATGAACTGCTGCAATTTCTCAGAAGCGTCAAAATGAATAGACTGAATCCTGATTTCCATAAAACCTCCTTTTTTTATTTAGCCCGCGGATGGGCTTGTTTATAAATCTTTTTAAGCTCCTCGAATGAGGAGTGAGTATAAATCTGTGTCGTACTGAGTTCATTATGCCCGAGAAGTTCCTTTACGGACTCAAGGTCAGCACCATTGTCAAGCATAGCCGTCGCGAATGAGTGCCTAAGGACATGAGGGCTGCATTTCTTCAAGCCTGGCACCGACTGGAGCGCAGCATGGACAAGCCCGTAGACTCTCCTCGGGGATATGCGAGTTCCCCTTGTCGAGACAAACAGCGCGTTGCATCTGGCCACGCCTTCACGGCAATCCAAGTAAGCTCTTATGGATTCCACAAGCCCATCACCTATCGGGACGATGCGTTCCTTGGATCGTTTGCCAAGCACCTTGACCTGCTTCAGGGAAAAATCAACGTCATCCACATTCAGCCCCATCAGTTCCGCACGGCGCAAGCCCGTCTCATAAAACATATCGACAACAAGTCTGTCACGCACGGCAATGAACCCATCCTCGGACATGGTGTCTATCAATTGGTCAAGATCACGCTCCCGCACAACCTCGGGGACGCGTTTCGGCTTCTTGCGGCCGGACAGCATCGCCACCGGGCTCTCCTTTATATATTGGTTGCGCAGCATGAATTTGTAGAAGCTCTTCAGGGAACTCAACTTGCGGTTGACCGATGCCGCCGAATAGCCACGAGCGACAAGGTCAGCAAGCCAGCCCCTCACAAGATCGGCATCCGCGCTTTCAACACCAAGGTTTTGTTCTTGCCCGCTTAAATAAAAAGAGAATTGTTCCAAGTCGCACCGATAATTCTCGGACGTCAACTTGGAATAATTCTTCACTGAAGCTATGTAATCGATAAACTTATCTATATACATACGAGCACAACCGAGATTATGCTACGAATATATAGAAAAGCCCCGACTAATCAAAAAGGATTCAAGGAAATTTCAATCACTCCTCTTCCCTGCGGAGCTTCTGGACATAGATGGCGTGTTCCATCTTCAGCCTCTTGACCACAGAAGGTTTGTCATACTGCTGCCTACGCCTCAATTCCTTGATAACGCCAGTCCTCTCATATTTTCTCTTGAATTTCTTTAAGGCCCTTTCAATGTTTTCGCCTTCCTTTACAGGTACAATTATCATGTCGTTTCAATTATTAATACAATTCAACGTAAGTGGATTTAGCGGCGCAAAGATAAACTTACTTATCCAAATGGCAAAACTTACACAACATTTTATTCCCAAGTGTATGGGCGACAACACTCCGGCAGCATCCAACAGCCGGGCACCAGCGAGATGATTTGGCACATTAGGCAGGCAAGATGCCCGATAAATCCGCAAAGTGTTGTATTTTTGCCGATTGTATGGGAACAGCCATCAAAAAACTCCTCCTGTCCATCCTTGCATTGGCGGCCGTGCCGGTCATTGCCAACGCCCAGAATCCGTTTGAGAACAACGGGTTTGACAATCCATACGATGAGGACAGCGAATACTACGATCCCAACGACCCGAACGTCGCGTTTTACAATCAGCAGGACTCGATGCCGGAGATTGATGCAAACAGCATCCCCGTCCACGTCGAGATGTGGAACGTCGATGAGATGCTTGGCGACATCAAACCGGTGACGGTGGACACGACGTACCAATACTTCTACAACTCGTTCATGGAGGAGGGTGTGCGCAGCACTTACAACTTCCTCGGCAATCTCGGCTCACCACGTTACTCGCGGCTTTTCTTCGAGCGGAGGGAAATGGACGAAAACATCTTCTTGACACCCTACTCCGTCTACAAGACTCCCGACCAGTTCCGCTTCGTCAACACAAAATCGCCGTTCACCAAGCTGCAATACTACAAGGGAGGTAGCAAGCACGAGGGTGAGGAACTGTTCAACGCCTACTTCGGGTTGAGTTTCAACAAACGTTTCTCGACGGGTTTCAACTTCGACTACGTGTACGGGCGCGGTTATTACCAGGCGCAATCGACGGCGCATCTCAACGGTTCGTACTTTGCAAGCTACATAGGGGACAAATACCAGGCAAACCTGCTCTTCAGCTACGCACGCATCAAGATGCGGGAAAATGGGGGACTGGCGGATGACCGTTACATAACCGACCCTCTTGCGATGAACGAGGGGCGGACGGAGTACACGTCGAGCGACATGCCAGTGCGCTTTGCCGACAACAACGCATGGAACACCAACAAGGACTTTTACGTATTCCTCACTCACCGCTACAACGTTGGCATAACGGAGGAGCGCATCGTGCCTGTCGACACGGTCAACCTGCCAAAAGACAGTGTGAAGACGGTCAAGACGTTCATCCCCGTAACGAGCTTCATCCACACCATGAGGGTGGAGAGGGGCAAGAGGAATTTCCTGTCCTACGGAATGCCGGAAGACTTCTTCGCAGACCGCTATATGCCGGGTGACACCATCGACGACTGGCACAACACCCTCACAGTCAAAAACACCTTGGCCGTGACCCTAAACGAAGGATTCAAGAGCTGGTCAAAGTTCGGGCTGAAGGCTTTTGCGACCTACCGTTTCGACCGTTACACCATGGTTGACTCGTTGTGGAACGGGATGCGTTACGCGATGCGCAACTACACTTCGCACGATTTCGCCGTTGGCGGCGAGCTTTCCAAAGAACAGGGCTCTCTCGTGCATTACAAGGCCCGAGGGCAAGTCTCGTTGCTGGGCGACAATGTCGGGGACTTTGACGTGAGCGGGGACATCGATTTCAACTTCAGGCTATTTGGTGACACAGTGAGCATCAGGGGCAACGCATCGATAAGCAGCACGTCCCCACTGTTCTACACCGAACATTTCCACTCCAAGAACTTCTGGTGGGACAACAGCTTCGGGAAACAATGGCGTTACGACATAGGCGGCTCGCTTGACATAGAGAGATGGAGGACGCACCTCAGCGTGGGATTTGCCAATGTCAAGAACCTCATCTACTTTGACAACCGCGCCCGTGCCAGCCAGTACGGTGGCAACGTGCAGGTGTTTGCCGCGAAACTGCGGCAGGATTTCAAGGTCGGAGTGTTTCATCTCGACAATGAGGTGACTTACCAAAAGAGCAGCAACAACTCAGTCTTGCCGCTGCCGGAGTTGTCGTTGTACCACAACTTCTACATATCCGCCCTGATTGCCAAAAAGGTGCTGCGTGTCGAGATCGGGGCTGATCTCCGCTACTTCACCTCCTATTATGCCGAGGCGTACAATCCCGCCACCGGGCAATTCCATCTGCAACCAAGCGGCAACATGGTCAAGATTGGCGGCTATCCCGTCATAAACGTCTACGCGAACCTCTTTTTGAAACGCACGCGCATATTCGCCATGATGTCGCACGTCAACTATGGCAGCGGCAATGCCAATGCATTCTATGTGCCGCACTACCCGATGACACCGATGCTTTTCAAGTTTGGCATCTCATGGATATTCTATGACTAAGCGGCGGCACAAGGTCAAAAAGCCTGTGATAGGGGCTGTCGCGGCCGGGGCACTGCTCACTGCGTTCCTGGCAAAGGACATCATCAGCCCGAGGGTCGAGAGCGGCTACAAGGACATCGGGAGCATCTTTGCCAGAGGTGTGATGACGGCGGCCATAGAGGAGAGCCCTTTGGCTTTCGCCGTGGAGGGGAACGACACGACAGGCTTCTACTATTCCATCCTGAGACGCTTTGCCGACCACCACGGGTTGCGGCTAAAACTCAAAGTGGTCAGGAACATGGACGAGGCACAAGCCGAGTTGCGGCTTGGAGGGTGCGACATCATCGCCACCGGCATAGCAAGCACAATGGCTGCAAGGGGTGAGATGCACCTGTCAGAACCTTTGCACACGTCGCACGCAGTGCTTGTCTACAACAAGGCACGCGGTCTTTCACTCACTTCCCCCTACGACTTGGGCGGGATGCAAGTGACATTGCCGGTCGGTTCACCATACGCTGCAAGGCTTAAGAACCTTGGCAAAGAGATAATGGACACGATAGGGGTGGATGTGGTGTCAGACAAAAACTCTACCCAGCTCCTGCACGACATCGCCAACGACACGACCCTGACAACGGTTTGTGACGACAAACTGGCGGAAATGGCAGCAGGAAGTTGCAAGGACATCGCATGGTTTGCCATCGGCTTTGAACAAAACGTCTCATTCGGCACGGACAAAGGGGCTGAAGCCCTCAACGACAGCATCGACGACTGGTTACGCAGGTTCAAGGAAAGCGAGGAATACGCGGAACTGTGCCGCACATATATTAATAAAGGTAGTCGGGAATGAGGCACTCACTTGCTGCGATGACAGCCACTGTCCTGATCGTGATTGCGCAGACCGCAGCACCGGTCGCCACGGCACAAGAGGTCGGCAACGGGAAAGACCGTACATGGTTCAAGCGGACGATAGACTTTTTCTTCTTCGACATCGACACCAATTTCATCGAGGCAGATGCCTACCGCATGAATGTCTCATTGAATAGCGACATACGTTACGACAACTACACCCTGCGTGGCGGACGCGACGACGACAAGACCTTGACCATAAGCCAACGCCCGAGCTATGCCATCGGAGCATACATCGGATGGGAAGTGCTGACCGTCGGATGGTCTGTCAACATCAATGAGACATTCCTCGACAGAGGCAGCAAGACGCGCAACACAGACCTGAGCTTCAGCCTCGTTGGGACGTTCCTCGGCTGCGACCTCTACTATCGCAACTACAAGGATGGTTTCAGGATGGTCAAGAGCACAGGCTTTGGTGACGAGCCATACACCAGGGACAACCGCGAGATTGACGGCGTGGAGACCAAGATCGCGGGCATCAATGCGTGGTACATCTTCAACCGCCGACGACTCGCCTACCCTGCCGTCTACGCGCATTCATCAAAACAAAAGAGGAGTTGCGGCTCATTCATTGTCGGTGCCTCCTACACGTTGCACGACTTCCATTTAGACAAAGGGGCTTTGCCTGACGACTATGACGACTTCATCGAGGCACATTCCGAGTTGCTGGAAATCTCCTACCACAACATAAGCATCGGTGCCGGCTACACCTACAACTTTGCTTTTCTTGAAAATTTCACCGCCAACCTGACACTGTTGCCCTCCGCCGCCTACCATATCTCAAGGCTCAGGCAGACGGACGAACAGACACCGATCTACAAGAACCTAAACTTCGACCTGCTTGCCAAAGGCGGGCTGACCTACAACAACGGACGCTTCTTTGCAGGATGCACGGCGCAATTCCGCACATACTTCAACCGCAAAGACCGTTCAAGCATAGTCAACAACACTGGCACGGTGTCTATTTTCGCCGGCTTCAATTTCTGGAGGAAGAGATAAGCAGCGGAAAAACCCATTGCACGCTTTTTGCAACCTCCCGGCATCAAATGCTTTCAAAACATCGTCGTATCCCCCTCTTGGATGACACCGGGTTGCAAAAAAGGCCTCCGCGCGGATTTTGCTAATGCCAATGACAAAAAGCACGACTGCGCCCCATGGCATTGCACTCACACAGCATCATGCCGCCGCAAACGGAAGACGCGTCAAAACGCACGATGCGGACAAATCATCACTAATAAACAATGGTTTAGGAGATGGGACAGGATAAAAATAAAAAAGGGTCAACGCCTTGACCCAATCTTTGTTAACCTTAAATCTAATACTATGAAAAACACATTGCAAATGTAGTGCTTCCTGCGGAACTGGCAATAGGAACGCCAAAGAAAATACTACAATTTAACATCATTTAGCATTGCAAGACACAGCAGTCACATCCTGCACTGTGGTTCAAAGCAACGAAAGCAACTCTCTCAACCTTGTAACCTCAAACGTCGGGCTAAAGCCCTCTGCCGCCTTGCCCCACCGATTTAGCCACACCTGCTCCATGCCTGCGGCGGCCGCGCCCTTGATGTCGGTGTCGAGATTGTCGCCTACCATCAGTGACTCGGAGGCGAGGGACTGTGTGGCAGAGAGGGCAAAATTGAAGATTTCTATGCGTGGTTTGTGCACCTGGATGTCCTCTGACAAGATGACGCGCGCGAAGTAACGCCCAAGACCAGCCGATGCCATCTTGGCGGACTGCAATTCACGGAAGCCGTTAGACAGGATGTAAAGGTTGTAACGCGACGCTAAACAGTCCAAGACCTCGTGCGCCCCGTCAACGACCCCTTGCATCGTCGGCATCATGCCCAACGCATCACGCATGAAGGCCAATGCCAGATCCTCGCACCCGGCAATGCCCTCATGCTCGAAGGGGTATGTGAATCGCAGAACGTTCAACTCATCCTTTGTCAGCAAACCGCGTCCGTAGTCCGCCCACAGTTGCTCATTGCGCTGCTCATAGATTGACAGGTAGTGTTCAAACGACTTGAAGTAGCGCGAATAGCCATGCCGCTCGTACATCATGCGGTAGACTTGGCGCGAATTGCCTGTGAAATCCCACAAAGTGTCGTCGAGGTCGAAAAAAATGTTCCTATAATGCTTTGCCATCATCCATTGTTTATCATTTCACAAAGCAGCGGCAAGCCGCAAAGGTTGCAGCCTGCCGCCGTTGATAGAGCGTGCACCAGCCTCAACGTCACTTGACGAGGATGACGAGATAGCGCGAAACCTCCCAGAACCTTGCTGGGTCTGTGATTTTCAACACATACTGCCCTTTTTCGTCCTTGACCAACTCGTAAGAACCGGCGGGGTGCGAGGTCTCGACTGTCGCCCTTTTGCTGTAAAGGGGCAGTTCCTTGAAGTCGCGGATGTCTATCTCAGTGAAATAGTCTTTGTCGAAATCCTGGTTTTGGAGCACCTCCCCGCCATCGATGATATTGCGGCTGCGCAATTCCTTCTTGGTGCCATAGACGTACCATGCGCGGTTGATGATTTTGTCTTGCGCATCCACGACCTTGTCCTTGCTCTCGTTGACAGCCTCAAGGTCGGTGACGCGTGTCGAGAGACTGCCCACCAAACTGTCGAGCTGGGCGATCCTGATGTCTTTCGCCCTGAGTTGTTCCTGCATCTCGACGAGTGCCGCCTCTTTCTCCTCAAGTTGTTTGGTCAAGGCTTCAACCGTTTTCTTGGTTTGTGCAGAGATGTTCTTGCTGTTTTGCAACATCTTGTTGAGTTGGGCAATCTTCTCGCGGTTCTCGTTCATCTTGTTGATGATGAAGTCCATCTGTTCCGCGAGTTTGTCCTTGTCGGATCTGATGCCCTCCTCACCTACGGCGAGGTCAATCCGCCCCTCAGCCTCATCAATCTTGTTGAATCCGTCCTGCACGAAGTTGATCGTGGCAAGCAGCTCGTCCATTTCCTTCTGTTTCAACTCCAATTCGCTCCTGAGCGAATCGGCCTCGGTCTGTCCGGACTTGGTGTTTTGCCCGCACGAGACGAATGCTGTTGCCGCCACCACAGCGACAAATAACTTTAACCCTTTCATACGTTTATCTCCTCTTGCTTTGGTTTGTACTCTTTCTTCTTTTCCTTCCCCTTGACAGCAGGGCATCCCTCGACGACTATCACGATCTCGCCGCGCGGTTCGTTGGACTTGAAGTGCCCTGCGACCTCGGCCAGCGTCCCGCGCACCGTTTCCTCGTGCACCTTGGATATTTCCCGCGTGACGGAGCATCGCCTGTCCTGGCCGTAGGCTTCGACGAACTGCTCAAGTGTCTTGACGAGGCGGTAGGGGGACTCGTAGAAGACCATCGTGCGTTCCTCCCCTGCCAACGCGGAGATGCGCGACTGTCGTCCTTTCTTCTGCGGCAGGAAGCCCTCAAATGCGAACCTGTCGCACGGCAGTCCCGAGTCAACAAGCGCAGGGATCAATGCCGTCGCACCCGGCAAGCACTCGACATCGACACCGCACCCGACGCACTCGCGCACGAGCAGGAAGCCCGGGTCGGAGATGCCTGGTGTCCCGGCATCGCTGACGAGTGCCACGTTTTCACCACCCTTTATCCTGGCGGCCATGGCGGCGACAGACTGGTGCTCGTTGTACTTGTGATGGGAAATCATCGGCACGTGGATGTCAAAGTGCTTTAGCAAAACGGCCGTCGTGCGCGTGTCTTCCGCCAATATCAGGTCGGCCTCACGCAACGTCCTCAAGGCGCGGAACGTGATGTCATCAAGATTCCCGACAGGGGTCGGCACGACAAACAATTTAGCCATAGTGTCTAATCTTATGCTTCATCGCAAATGTAAAGCAAAAGCATCATGGGTGGCAACTGCCTGCATCCATTTTTAACAGATGTTTGTGCTTTGACGCAAATATTCAGCACGTATGCCGTGCCATCCGGGCAAGCAGGCTCTCAATCACGCATTACAAGTCCGCTGAAAATGGATTGGGATGTAAAAGAAAAAACATACGATGATTTGGCCGGGAACATACAATGTTTTTGTCATTTACATACAATGTTCTTGCGCGTTGCATACGATGTTCCCGGCAGGACGGCGGCGTGCCATCCTGCGCGACGCGCATGGTTGCGCCAAAGTGACGCGCCCCTATTGGTCAACGCGTCAAAAGAGCGTAATTTTACGGCAGTTTAAACCTGCCCTGTCATCAGGGCTCAACGTGAGGGCATCAATGTTCAGCGAAGAAAACTTGCAAGGCACTGCGCGGCGCGGGCGCATCGAGGTCATCTGCGGCTCGATGTTCTCGGGCAAGACCGAGGAACTCATCAGGCGGCTCAAGCGCGCCAAGTTCGCACGGCAGCGTGTGGAGATATTCAAACCGTCGATCGATGTGCGCTATTCCGATGCGGATGTCGTCTCGCATGACAGCAACAGCATCACCTCTACGCCTATCGACTCGTCGGCGAGCATGATTCTGCTCTCGTCGGACATTGATGTCGTGGGCATCGACGAGGCGCAATTCTTTGACAAAGGCATAGTGGAAGCATGCAACTTGCTCGCCAACAGCGGCGTGAGGGTGATTGTCGCGGGTCTGGACATGGATTTCAAAGGCCGCCCCTTCGGACCCATGCCTGACCTGTGTGCCATAGCCGACGAGGTGACAAAGGTGCACGCCATCTGTGTGCGGTGCGGTGCGCTCGCTTACGTCTCACACCGCACGGTCGAGGGTGACAGGCAGGTGCTGCTGGGCGAGAAGCTGGAGTACGAACCTCTGTGCAGAGAGTGCTACAAGAAAGTGACTGACGGGGAGGAATGAGCCATGCTGGACAAGAAAATCACTTTCGACCGTTTCATAAGGATGCTCATCGGTGTCGCCGTGTGCGCCGCGATCATCTACCTCATCAACTATCTGAGCGGGGTGCTCCTGCCATTCGTGGTGGCAGTGGTGATTGCCTACATGATCTACCCTATTGTCAAGTTCTTCCAGTACAAGGCCCGTTTGCGCTACCGCACGTTGGCAATCATCGTGACACTCGTGCTTGTGGCGGCGGCAACGACCGCAGTCGTGACATTCGTCGTGCCTCCGCTAATCGACGAGGCTGTGCACGTCAAGAATCTCATAGCCGAGGAGCTGGCGAGCAACGGTGCGTCAGGGGCGGTGCCTGACTTTGTGAGCAAATTCATCGCCGACAACATCGATGCCAACAAGGTCAACGAGTTTTTCTCCGAGGAGAATCTCGCCAAAGGCGTCAATGCCATCATGCCTAAGCTCTGGACTATCCTGTCGCAGTCGTTGAGCATCGTCTTCGGAATCGTGACGGTGTTTATGATCGTACTCTATGTTTACTTCATCCTCCTCGATTATGAGACGCTCGAAAACGGGTGGATAAAGATTGTGCCACCGCGCTACCGCCGCTTTGCGTCAGGACTTGTCGATGACCTCCAGGCAGGCATGAACCGTTACTTCCGTGGTCAAGGGCTGGTGGCCCTCACCGTAGGGGTGCTTTCGGCCATCGGATTCCTCATTATCGACTTTCCGCTGGCCATAGGTCTCGGCTTGCTCGTGGGGATACTCACGTTGGTGCCCTACCTCAAGGTGATTGCCCTCGCCCCGGCGGCGTTGCTCGCTGTCGTAAAGGCTGCTGAAACAGGGCAGAACTTCTGGATAGTGCTGGTGTCTGTCATAGCGGTCTTTGCCGTTGTGCAGGTCATCGAGGACTCGATCATAGTGCCGCGCGTCATGGGCCGCCTGATGGGACTCAACCCCGCGCTCATCCTCCTGTCGCTCTCAGTCTGGGGCGCGCTCATGGGCATCATAGGCATGATCATCGCACTGCCAATGACGACGCTCATCATGTCCTACTACAAGAGGTTTGTGATTGATCACGAGAGGATAGTCAAGGAAGAATAAATGCCCAAACACGCCGCCATGCAGCACGAAAGACAAGGTCCAAGAAAAAAAAAGCAACCGATAGTTTTGCAGTTCAGCTAAAATGCCTACCTTTGCAACCGCAATGCCAAAAGCCTTGCAAACAATGGTCTGATTCGCTAGCTCAGTTGGTAGAGCACAACACTTTTAATGTTGGGGTCTTGGGTTCGAGCCCCAAGCGGATCACCAAGAGACGAAGCAGCAGCAACCACGTCGTGTGATTGCTGCTGCTCTTTTTATGCCAACCGCCCCACACAGTCTTGCGAGGGGAATGGTGCTGATGGGACAAACAGGGCTTGCAAGGCAACGTGTCCTTGCAAGCCCTGTTTGTCCCATCCTGGCAGATGCAAACCTGCCGGGACTGTCAGAGTGTCTCCTGTTTCAACTGCTCCACATAGCGGTCGATGCGGTGCAACTCCTTGGGGATGTCTATGCTCTGGGGGCAATGCGGCGCACACTGCCCGCAGCCGATGCAGTGGCTGGCCTGGCGGAGGCGGGGGACGCTGCGGTCATAACCGACGAGAAAGGCACGGCGTGCCTCGCGGTAATGCGGATCTTGCGAACTCGACGGGATGTTGCCCTCATTCAAACATTTGTTGTAGTGCAAGAGGACGGCAGGGATGTCTACCCCGTAAGGGCAAGGCATACAGTACTTGCAGTCGTTGCACGGGATGGTCTCAAATTGCATCATCATCTCCGCCGTGTGCTGGAGGAACGCAAACTCCTCATCGGTCAGGGGGCGCAGTGGCGAGTAAGTGCGCAAATTGTCGCGGAGATGCTCCATGCGTGTCATACCACTCAGCACGCAAAGCACGCCGGGGAAACTTCCGGCAAAGCGGAACGCCCACGAAGCTACGCTGCTCTCGGGGTCGCGTCCCTTGAGCTGGGCGACGATGTTGTCAGGGACGTTTGACAGGCGGCCGCCAAGCAGGGGTTCCATGATGATGGCAGGGATGCCGCGCTTGAGCAATTCGCCATAGAGGTAGTCGGCATTGACGTTGCGCGGGTTTATCTGCTCGGCAAACTTCCAGTCAAGGTAATTGAGCTGGATCTGCACGAAGTCCCATTTGTATTCATCATGCTTGGAAAGGAGGAAATCAAACACCTCAACGTCGCCATGATAGGAGAACCCGAGGTTGCGGATGCGCCCTTCCTTGCGCTCCTGCAAGAGGAAATCGAGGATGCCATTGTCCAAGTAACGCGCCTTGAACGTCTCCATCCCGCTGTTGCCCACCGAGTGCAGCAACAGATAGTCGATGTGGTCGGTCTGGAGTTCGCGGAAAGAGTTGCGGTACATCTCAATCGAGGCCTCTCGGGTCCAGGTGGAAGGTGCGAAATTGGAGAGTTTGGTGGCGATGAAGTACTTGTCTCGCGGATGCCTTGCCAGTGCGATGCCGGTAGCTCGCTCGGACATCCCTTGGCAATAGGCCGGGGAAGTGTCAAAGTAGTTGACCCCGTGCTCCAGGGCATAATCGACCATGGCGTTGACCATCTCCTGATCAATCTCCTCATTGCCCTCACGTGCACTCTTGCCGCCCACCGACGGCAGGCGCATCATGCCGAACCCCAGCAGCGAAACCTTGTCGCCCGTCGTTGGATTGGTGCGGAGGGTCATCTCGCCCGTCGGTTCGCCTACGGCCGTTGACTGGTTGCCGTCACCGCCTCCGACGCAGGCCGACAGCCCGGCAGTGGCAAGTCCCGCCGCGCCCATCGTCTTGAGGAAGTCGCGGCGTGAGAGATTGCCTCTCTTGCATTTATCGTTGTTGTCCATTGTGTCTTAGCTTTTTCCTGTTAATCAATATGGTGTTTCTCGTACCCCTCGACATAGATCGCGCTGAACGGGCGTGCCGGGCAAAGGTTCTCGCAAGCCCCGCAGCCGATGCACCGCTCGTCATTGACGACAGGTATCTTGACCGAAGCCGGGTCGGAGGGATTTGACGGCACCATCTGTATAGCTCCCACCGGGCAATGCCGTGCGCAGTTGCCGCACTCCACGCCATCGGTCAACGGCACGCAGTTCTTCTTCACCCAGACGGCATGGCCTATATGCGTGGAGACCTTGTCCGCCACCGTGATGGGCTTGATGGCACCAGCCGGGCATACCTCCGAACACTTGTTGCACTCCGGACGGCAATAGCCCCGCTCATAACTCATCTCGGGTTGCATCAGCGTCAACAGCCCCGTCGATGGACGCAGCACCTCGTTGGGGCACACCGACACGCAGAGTTGGCAGCCCGTGCAGTGTTGATAGAAGTGCTTCTGCCCCTCCGCCCCTGGAGGCACGATGCGTGTGGCACGCTTGGGGGCGACCTTGTCCTCGATGACGGCGAGGCCGCCGTCCACCTTTTTCTCCTGCGCCTTGAGTGCCTCCGATGCAGCAACAGCCGCCGTGACAGTCAAGAATGTGCGCCGCGACGAGTCCACCCCTTCGTCACCGGCCTTGCCATTGCCATTCACATCAAGAGCGGCGTTTTGCTTGTGTCTCTTGTAGTGCAGAGCGTCATGCCGGCAAGCATCCAGGCAGTCCATGCAATCGACGCAACGGCTGTAATCGATGGTGTGGTTCTTGACATCGATGCAAGATGCCTTGCACTTGCGGGCGCACAAACCGCACTCCTTGCACTTGTCGGCATCGATGCTAACACGGAAAAGGGCGAAACGCGAGAGGAATCCCAGCACCGTCCCCACAGGACACACCGTGTTGCAGTAGGTGCGCCCGCCGCGCCATGCCAGCACCACCACGACGACGAGCGTCACGATGGCTATGACCAAGGTGGGCAGCCCACGCATCCACACGGATGTCTCATAGAAAGCATAGCTGTCCGCCCTCTCCGCCATCCAGGCCAGTGCGTTGTTGCCCCAAGCATAGACCGGTGCAAAGAGGTTGGAAGCGATGCGCCCGTACGCGCTGTAAGGGTCAAGCAACGCCACAAACGAGCCCACGCCCGCCAGCATCGCGGCGACAAACAGCACCAGCACCGTACAACGCAACCATGGCAGCGGACGCGAATAGGTGAACCGCCACTTCTTCTTGCGCCGCCGCCCGCTCAACCACGAGACGACATCCTGGAAAACACCGAGAGGGCAGATGACCGAGCAGTAGACACGCCCAGCCAACAACGTGAGCAGCACCAGGGCTATCACCACCCCGGTGTTGACTGCCAGCAACGCCGGCAGGAACTGTACCTTGGCCACCCAGCCAAGCCACGCATGGATCGTCCCCGTGAAGTCGAGGAAAAGCAACGTGACGGCCACAAAAAACAGGATGGCAAGCGTCATTCTGATTTTACGCAACATAAGCAGTTTGTTTTCGTTTTGGCCCCGCCCCTCCCGACGCACCGCGCCACGCGGCCAAGACCGTGCGCCGCAAGCCCGCCGGCGGGGAGGGGAATGCTGCAAATTTAGTGTTAAAGGCAGTCGCGCACCATACCAATTTTACTTATGTGATAAACTTTTTCACAGACATACGCCAGCAACAGCCCCCAATGCCAAGCCTTGCGCCAAGCGGCAATAGGCATAAAACCCGATGAGGTCAGACCTAAAGTTGCATAAGATAGGACATAAAGTCCGATTGCCCGGTGCATAAAGTATAGTTTTTACTTTAGGTCTGACCCAATGGAAGTTTATGCCAGACCTAACCAAAGTTCAGGTCTGACATCATTGATTTTGGTCCTGACCAAACGCGATTGAGCACCTACGACAGGCAGAGGATCGCCCGATTGCAGCACGAGGGATGCCCATGTCACAGTAGAGACGCGATTAATCGCGTCTCTACATTTTCCCGCCACACCTGCCGACGGTTGCACAACCATGTAGAGACGCGGCATGCCACGTCTCTACAACAGGCGGGGGAAATGTCCCTGCCACACAAAAAATCCGCCGGGAGCAAAATGCCCTCGGCGGATTGCCTTGCCGGCAGGGACGAGCCCCGCCGTGATGTGTGATGTGTGCCGCTTGCGCGGTCGGTAGTTTACTTCTTGATGACCTTGACAGTCTTGAGCACGTGCCCGTCGGCATCGGTTATCTTGACGAGATATGCTCCCGGCGCGGCGTTGACACGCACGTTGTAGAAGTCGCCTCCGACAGCCGTCACCGCCTGCGACGAGACGAGGTTGCCGGCGAGCGAATAGACCTCGATGCCGTAGCTGCCTGCCTCGGCGAAGTTGACATACAACTCATCCTCAAACGGGTTGGGATAGACGGTGCTGCCACCATCGGCCTCGTTGTCCTCGATGCCGACCGAGACTTTGACGAACGGGAATGTCATCGTGTCGCTGCCCCAGCTGTTGGTCAGTGTCAACGTTGCCTGATAGTCGCCGT
Organism: uncultured Bacteroidaceae bacterium; assembly: GCA_944321635.1. Taxonomy (GTDB): domain Bacteria; phylum Bacteroidota; class Bacteroidia; order Bacteroidales; family Bacteroidaceae; genus Avibacteroides. The sequence continues at coordinate 150,136 of CALULY010000002.1, forward strand.
CCGTGTTGTACGAGACATCTATCCTGCCGGTCGTCGGGGTTACTTCCTCGCCTGATGTGGTGGAGGACTTGAGATCCAATCCCCAGTTGGGCAATGTCTTGACCTCGAACTTGCCTGGGAGGAACGGCACACCAGCGTCGAATGTGGCAAGACCCGGGGTGAATGCCTGCGCTCCCTCGCCGCCCTCGCTCGAATCGGTGCTGAGGATGCAAGCCTTGATGTTCTTGTCCGTGCCGGTGCTGTAAATGTAACCGTCCTCGCCGGGATCGGTCTCAAAGTCCCAGTAGCCGATCAGCCCTTCCGGAATCTCGGTCTGGTGGTACATCGTCTGCAATGCTTCCTCATCAGAGAGGGCGCGGTTGTAGATCTGGAACTCGTCAATCACTCCGTTGAACGCCGCACGGTTGGCAGCATAGCCTCCAAACATGACGTAGTTGGTGTTCTTCCATTGGTAGAGGCTCGCCTCGGATGTCTCGCCAGGCATACGCTTGCCGTTGAGATATACCTTTATGATACGTCCCCGGTTGCTGTCATAGTCAAGCACGAGACACATGTGGTACCACCTCTCCGGCTCAAGGATGAATGTCTTGTCAACGAATGAAGCGCCCTCGTTGGTCGCCATGCGGACACTGGTCTGGAGCGTGCCTGCCGTCTGGATGGTCTGCCAGACAAATCCCCAGTTGTTTGCCGGCCACCCGTCATTGGGGTCGCGTATCATCAAAGCTACGATGCCGTCTTGCCCCATGACAAATTCATTGGCCTTGAACCAGCAAGCGTAAGTCATCGGAGTAGTCTGGTTGAAATTCAACTGGTCTGCCGTCAGACCGAATGCAAGGCTCGGCAACGACAGGCCGCGCGACACTGTGCCGTCCGCGCTGCGGCCTACGTAAGAGTAGGTGACAGCCTCGCCCGTCACTGCCGTGACATCCTCTGCGCCGTCATTGATGGCCACTGACTCGATTTGCGGGACAGCTCCAACTTCATCGCCGGAGATTTGGATCATGCCGCGATAGAATTCGGTAGTGTCCTTGCCGTTCTTGTCAAATGCCAACGCCAGATCGTAAAGGCCTATGTCTGGCAACGAGGTGGTGATCGAAGCGCTATTTTCCTTGCTTATTATCGGCTCAGAGCTATCCTGCTCGCTTGCGGAACGGATCTCCCACTTCTTAGCTGCCGGACAGTTGGGGTCAACATAACGGACAGTGAACTCCTCACCTGGCTTGATGACTGCCTTGTCTATCTCAAGGTCTTGAATCACTTCAGGCTCGGGCAACTCCATGTAGTCACTCCAAGTGATCTCAGACTC
>CALULY010000003.1 GCA_944321635.1 uncultured Bacteroidaceae bacterium
CCTTTTAAGAAGGGGGACGCTCTGTGTTGCCCAGACTTTCCTCCACCTTGCGGCGGCGACAGGCCGGCCAACTGTTTGTTGTTTACAATTTGAACTTCAAAATCCTCACGCCGTGTGCTTCTACCCGCACGGCCACGGGTTCGGCTGGCGACACGGTGAGCTTCTCCCGCTTGCCTGAGATCACATCGGTGGCCGTCACGGTCTTGCCCGCCACGACAAAGTAATCAAAGAAATGCTGCGGCACATTTACTTTCGCCTCACAACCGTTGTCTCCGAAGTTTGCAATGACCAACACAAACTCAGACTCCAGACCACGCACAAAAGTGTACAGCCTGCCGGTGTCATAACCGTCGTTGCCAAAATTGGCGTATGTCAGGTCAAAGAACTTGCCACGAGCTATGACATCCTCGGCAAGTGCCAACTTCAGAATGGATGTATAGGCGGCACACAGTTCCTTTTCCCGTTTCGTCAGGGCGCGACCGTCGTAAGTACCGCCATTCCTCCACCGCCTCACGGTGTCCAGCGACCAATAGTCGAAGATTGTCGTCCGGCCATCTACGCCGCTATATCCCTCGGCATCCATGCCACGCTCCCCGTACTCCTGCCCGAAATAGACCATGAACGGATTGACATTCATCAACGCGCTGACCGCCAACGCAGGGACAGCCTTGAACGGGTCTTTGGCAAAAAAATCTGATGCAATGCGCTGCTCGTCATGGTTCTCCAGGAAATTGAGCATCCTCGGTTGCAAATCCCCAAGCCCTTGCCAGCACCACGAGATTTCATGGGCGGCACGGCCATGGCACACCACGTCGCGCAACGTGTCATAAAGCCCGACCTTGTCGTAGAGGTAATCAAATCCCCCTACCTTTATATATGATTCATAAAGCGACGGGTTGTAGACCTCAGCTATGAAGAGCACTTCGGGATATTTCGCCTTGACTTGCCTGATTGCCCAATGCCAGAATTCGACAGGAACCATCTCCGCCATGTCGCAACGCAAGCCATCCACTCCCTTGCTGCACCAGAAGAGCAGGATGTCAAGCATCTTGCCCCAGGTGTCAGGCACGGGGTTGAAGGCGCGTGTCCTGCCATTCATGTAGTCGATGCCGTAATTCAGTTTGACAGTCTCAAACCAATCCATCGACGAGGGCGAGGGGTTGAAACAATCATTACCCGTCGCCTTGGCAGGGCATTCATAGTAGGGCTCTGCCGCACCGGCAATCATGTCGAAACTGCCAGCCAGCCGCAAGCCTGGCATATAATAGAAGTTGTTGTAAGGACTGAACGCCCTCGACGTGTCATCGCCCGCACCGAGGTCAAACACCCCGGATGGCTTGGCGTCAGACTCGTACTGCCGCGAGACATGATTTGGCACAAAGTCGATTATCACCTTGAGTCCGCAATCATGCGTCCTTGCCACGAGGACCTCAAACTCGGCCATACGCGAATCGACATTGACCGCCAGGTCGGCAGCAACGTCATAATAGTCCTTTATGGCGTAAGGTGATCCTGCATTTCCCTTGACCACGGCGGGATGCGTGGCGGGCAAACCGACACGCTCGGTCTTTGTCGCGTGCTCAATCACCCCGGTGAACCACACGTGGGTAAAGCCCTTGTCCTTGATTTTGCGCAATGCCACCGGCGTGAAGTCGGCGAACTTGCCGCAACCGTTCTGCTGCAACGTCCCGTTAGGCACGGGGTTCTCGCAATCGTTGCCGAAGAGGCGGGGCAAGACTTGGTATATCGTAAACTTGCTATTCACCATCATTTCAATTTAGATTTCAACTGCTCGTTGGCTTGCCGGTAGCCAGCCTCGAAAATCTCGCCCGCTTTCTCCAATTCTGTGTTGCTGAACGAGTCGAGGTTGTAGGCTTCGAGCAACAGATCCGCCAGCAGCTTGTCGTGCAGTGCATTGGCGCGAAACATATAGTTGAAACACCTGACCGCTATGCTCAATACATTCTTCTTGTACGTCGTCGCGTTGATGGGGCTTACATTTATTGCCACCACCTTGTCACACTCACCACGGATGGGCGAGACAGGGAGGTTCATAAACACTCCCCCATCGACATAGTGCACACCATCGATTACCACAGGAGCGAAAAGCACAGGCATACAACATGAGGCTGCAAGGCATTTGTCCAAGTCACCCTGTCTGAACTGCACGGACATCCCGTGATCCAAGTCGCTTGCAACGACGACGAGCGGAAGTTTCAACGCCTCGATACGTCTCACCGACAGGTTCGTGCGGAGGAACTCCATGAAATCGTCCATCTTGAGCAACCCGCTTACGCTGCGGGCGAAACTCGTCAATTGGGCGAACGTATAGCGTTGGAAAATCTCAACGACCTTGTAAGGCTCTTTGCCGTCGGCAATGAACGCTCCCGCAAGGGCTCCCGCGCTGACACCAGCGATGATGTCGGGACGTATGCCGTGTTCAAAGAGGGCTTGCATCATCCCGAGATGAGCAAACCCTTTGATGAATCCGCCGCTTAGGGCAAACCCCACTCCGTATTGCCTCATGGCAACGTCAGGCATGATGCCGCATCACGCCTCAAGCCACGCCGTGAGCGTTGACGTTGGCATCGATTTTCTTGATCAAGCCTTGCAAGACACTGCCCGGGCCGCACTCAATGAATTCGTCCGCACCGTCAGCAATCATGTTTCTCACCGATTGGGTCCATCTCACTGGTGAGGTGAGTTGCGCGATGAGGTTCTTCTTGATTTCCTCGGGGTCTGTTTGCGGCAGCGCGTTGACATTCTGGTATATTGGGCAGCTCGGTGTGTTGAATTTCACCGAATTGATCGCTTCTTCCAGTTCTTGCTTTGCAGGTTCCATCAACGGCGAGTGGAACGCACCGCCCACCTTGAGCACGAGGGCACGTTTAGCACCGGCAGCCTTCATCAGTTCGCAAGCCCGCTCGATGCCTGGCACTGAACCTGAGATGACAATCTGGCCAGGGCAGTTGTAGTTAGCCGCCACGCAAACCTCGTCATTGATTGAGGCGCAGATTTCTTCCACCTTCTCATCCGGCAACGCTATGATTGCCGCCATCGTGGACGGTTGCATCTCGCAGGCCCTTTGCATGGCCATCGCACGATGCAGCACGAGGTTGAGCCCGTCATCAAATGACAAAGCACCGGCAACAACCAACGCCGAGAACTCACCCAACGAATGACCCGCTACCATGTCGGGCTTCACTTCGCCAAGTATGGACTTAGCGGCAGCGACCGAGTGCAGGAAAACGGCGGGTTGCGTCACTTTCGTCTGCTTCAACTCATCGTCTGTACCGTTAAACATGATGTCGGTGATCCTATAACCTAACACTTCGTTTGCACGCTCAAACAAAGCCTTGAATTCGTCTGACCTTTCGTAGAAATCCTTTCCCATTCCTGAGAACTGGGCACCCTGTCCGGGGAACACAAATGCTTTCATAAATCTATACCTTAGTTTATTCGTGCGGCAAAGATACGAAGTATTTCACATTTACAACCCAATGCGACGCACATTCACCCGCCCCAAACGGTCGCGGCAGAGAAGGGAAAGCTGGTAGGGTCTGACGGAAAGTCTATTTGCAGGCTAAATCTATATATTTTTAAGCTGCAAACACATAAACTTAACTTGCAATTACATATTTTCAGGTTAAAAACAAACTTTTCTTGCCGTTGATAGTGGTTTCACTCCCCAATCACGCCGGGCGGACACGGTGCGCAAGTAATAAAGATTGCAAATATCCTTGACTAAATATTTCTTATATCTAAATTCGCGGCTGAACATTTAACACGACTGCAAACATGGAATACAACAAGCACTACACGGGCTTGAACGAGGAACAAGTCAAGTTGAGCCGCAAACAGTACGGCGCAAACCTCCTTACTCCTCCCAAAAAACAATCAATCTGGAAACAATTCCTGGAGAAATTCAGCGACCCCATCATCAAGATCCTGCTGGCGACGCTCGTGTTGTCGGTTGGCATCTCGTTCTACCATTTCTTCCACGACGGCGAGGGGTTGGACGTGTTCTTCGAGCCATTCGGCATATTCGTCGCCATACTGCTTGCCACGACCATCTCATTCATCTTTGAAGTCAAGGCAAACAGGGCTTTCAACATCCTCAACAAGGTCAACGACAGCGAGTCGGTGCAAGTCATCCGAGACAGCCGGGTGCAGGAGATCCCCAAAAAGGATGTCGTCGTCGGGGACATCGTGCTCATCAACACCGGGGCGGAGATTCCCGCCGATGGCGAACTGCTTGAGGCGACGGCACTCCAAATCAACGAATCGACACTCACCGGGGAACCCATGATCAAAAAGACCACAGACCCCGAAAGGTTTGACAAAGACGCCACCTACCCATCCAATCATGTCATGCGCGGCACGACGGTCATCGAGGGGCATGGCATCTTCCGCGTCCTCAAGGTGGGCGACGCGACCGAGAACGGCAAGGTCTACCAGGCGGCACAAATCGACAACAGCGTCAAGACACCGCTCAACATCCAGCTTGAGAGGCTGAGCAAGATCATAACAATTATCAGCTACGTGCTGGCTTCACTCATCATCGTCGGACGTTTGGTCAGCTACTTCCACAGCAATGACACGGTGGTGTGGGTCGATTTCAGCGGCTATTTGCTCAACACCGTGATGATTGCCGTCACGCTGATAGTAGTGTCCGTGCCTGAAGGGTTGCCCATGAGCGTCACGCTGAGCCTTGCATTGAGCATGAAGAGGATGCTCAAGGCCAACAATCTCGTGAGGAAAATGCACGCTTGCGAGACCATGGGCGCGACGACCGTAATATGCACCGACAAGACAGGTACATTGACCAAAAACCAGATGCAGGTCTATGACACCCGTTTCATCGGGCTTGAGGGACAGCAGCTCAAGGACAACGAGGACAGCATAATCATCACTGAGGGCATTTCCACCAACTCAACAGCACATCTTGACAAATCCAACCCCGAGCACATCAAGGTGATAGGAAACCCGACCGAGGGTGCTTTGCTCCTCTGGTTGCAGAAAAATGGCATCGATTACCTGAAGATAAGGGAAAACACTCCCGTTGATGAGCAACTGATCTTCTCGACCGAGAGGAAATACATGGCGACCGTGGTGCGCTCACAATCGCTGGGCAAGCGTGTCTTGTATGTCAAAGGCGCGCCCGAGATACTGCTCAACCTCTGTGACAACATAAAGGACGGGATGGCACGCACCGAGATCGAGGCTGCACTTGCACAGTACCAACAACAAGCGATGCGCACACTCGGCTTCGCCTACAAATGCCTTGACGAGGGCGAGACAGTGTTCCAAGACAACAAACTCAATGTCACAGGCCTGACATTCATCGGCATCGTAGCCATTTCAGACCCTGTGCGCGACGACGTGCCAGCTGCCGTCAACGACTGCCTGCACGCCGGCATAAACATCAAGATAGTCACTGGCGACACACCCGCCACGGCACGTGAGATAGGCAGACAAATCGGCCTCTGGACCGAGGGCGACGGTCCTGACAACGAGATCACCGGCCCGGAACTCGCCGCACTGACAGACGAGCAACTGTTGGAGCGGGCACAGCGTTTGAAGATTATCTCGCGGGCACGCCCCATGGACAAATCAAGACTGGTCAAAGCCTTGCAGGAAAAGGGTGAAATCGTCGCTGTCACAGGGGACGGCACCAACGACGCGCCTGCCTTGAAGAGCGCACACGTCGGGCTGTCGATGGGAGACGGCACGTCAGTGGCAAAAGAGGCGAGCGACATCACCATCATCGACAACTCTTTTGGCAGCATAGCCAAGGCTGTGATGTGGGGACGCTCGTTGTACCAGAACATACAACGGTTCATCCTCTTCCAGATGACCATCAATGTCGTCGCCTGCATGATAGTGTTGCTGGGCGCATTCACCGGCACGGAGTCGCCAATCACCGTGACACAGATGCTGTGGGTCAACCTCATCATGGACACATTCGCCGCAATGGCTCTGGCATCCCTCCCGCCGTCCAAGAGCGTCATGGATGACAAGCCGAGGAAACGGACAGACTTCATCATAACCCGTGCGATGTGGGCGCAGATACTGATTGTCGGATTCCTCTTCGTCGCCGTACTGGCAATATTCCTGCAATACATCAAGCACACTGAACTGGTCTCGCTGCTGGCATTCGACTGGGAAACGTTCACGGCAAGCATCACCGACTTCAGTTACGTCGCACATGGACTGAGCACCTACGAGATCAGTTTGTTCTTCTCCCTGTTCGTATTCATGCAGTTCTGGAATATGTTTAACGCCAAGGCGTACAAATCCAAGCGTTCCGCCCTGCATTTCAGCGGCTGCAAGGGATTCATCCTCATCTCGCTTGTGATCATAATCGGGCAGGTTGCCATCGTCAGCCTCGGCGGTGAGATGTTCACTGTCACGCCGCTTGATGCACACGACTGGATCATACTGCTCGTAGTGACGTCGCCCATCCTGTTCCTGGGCGAAATAGTCAGACTTTTCAAGAAAATCATCAGATACTTCAGGAAATGAAACGCATCGCAGTCCTTACCGGCGCAGGAATCAGCGCGGAGAGTGGTATAAGCACTTTCCGCGATTCCGACGGCCTTTGGGAAAGATACAGGGTGGAAGACGTGGCGACACCCGAGGGCTACCACAGGAATCCACGCCTTGTGACCGAGTTTTACAACCAACGCCGCAAGGAGTTGCTCCGCACCGAGCCGAATGAAGCACACCGCCTTGTCGCCGCGCTCGAACAACGCTTTGACGTGACAGTCATAACGCAAAACATTGACAATCTGCACGAGAGGGCAGGCAGCACCAAGATAATCCACCTCCATGGCGAATTGACCAAGGTCTGCTCAAGCCGTGACCCGAACAATCCCAACTATATACGCGAGTTGAACCCCAGCGAGTACGAGGTCGATTGGCAGGACAAAGCAGGCGACGGCAGCCCGCTTCGTCCCTACGTGGTATGGTTCGGGGAAGCCGTCCCAAACATTGAAGTGGCCGCAGACATAGTGAGCCAAGCCGACATCATGCTCGTCATAGGCACGTCTCTCCAAGTCTACCCGGCTGCAGGGCTGGTGCACTACGCACGTCGCGGCGCACCAATCTATGTCATCGATCCCAAGGAAGTGGATGCAAGCGCTACAGCCGGCAACGTGACATACATCCGCGATGTCGCCACAGCCGGGATGCGGCGGTTGTATGACCAGTTGATGAAAGACTGACACAACGACCAACGGAACAAGACTGAAGGCGGCGGCACAATGTGCCGCCGCCTTCAGTCTTTACCCATACAACCTGCTGGGAAACAACATCCCGCGCCGCCGACCATACAAGGCATGACGGACTGGATGTCAAGGCTCAAAACACGTAACCAAGCCCCACCCTGAACTGATGGAAGGGATAGTCGCGGAAGCCATATTGGTACGCCACAAGCGGACGGAAGCCGCGAGCCTTGACCGTCACCCCTGCCTTGAGCACGCAGGGACGGTCGCCGTTGCCTATCCATCCGGAATAACCCTGTACGGCAAGGGACGTGTCAAGGACGCGGGTCGCAAGTTTGACCTTGCCGCCATACATGAATGCGTCATTTTGAGTGACCTTCCCGACCTGCCAGCACAGGAATCCCGCGTTCAGCACGAAACGCAATTCCTCGAAAAACTTATTCTTGAAACCGATAGACTTCGCCACTGACGTATCGACGAAATAACCCGGCGAATCAAAATACCGCCCGTACTCGTCACTGTCACCCGATGCAGTCACCAACCCCACGCGGAGTGTCACGTCCGGCACAAGGCGTTTCTGCTTGAACACATGGATGTCTGTCGTGACATAGACGTTGCCGAACTCGCGTCCCTTCATCCTCCGCTCCATCGGCTGCTGATGGTCGAGCGACGCTGATGTGTTCCTGTAACCCTCGATGACAGGCATCCACACCGACAGGTTCACACGCGGAGTGAAAAGAGGAACGTGCACCTTGGCAAACAGGTCGAATGTGCGGTCCCCGTGGAAGCCACGGAACGTGTCAAAAGCCACCTCGGCATAAAGCCTCGGACTGGTAGTCCCGTCAAGCATGTCGGGGACTGGCAAGGCGTTGGGACCGAAGTATAGCGACGAGCTCCTGTTGCCGTCGAGCGATTCGGGCAATGCCGAAGCCGCAAGTGGCAACGCGGCAAGGAGGATGAAAAGGAGTTTTCTCATATTAATAATGGTATAGGTCAACGATAGAGTTCATGTTTCTCGATTATCTCCCAAACTGCCGGGTGTGTGTAATAGCGGACATCGCGACCACGTGCCACCGATTCGCGGATGAAGGTGGAACTCACCTCCAGCAACGGCGCACCGAGCAGCCGCACCCCACGAGGCAACGAACCGGCATCGACAGTGAGCCCGGGGCGGCCATAGACCCACACCTCATGATGGGCAAGGATTTCCTCCGGATTCCTCCACTTGTCAAAGGCCAACCAATTGTCCGCCCCGATGAGCAGCACGAAACGGCAATCAGGGAAACTCCGCCTCAACCCAGCCAGCGTGTCCACCGTGTATGACGGACGCGGCAGGTGGAACTCAAAGTCGGAAGCCTTGAACCGCGCATAGCCGTCAACCGCCGCCGCCACCATCTTCAGGCGCAGGCGGTCATCAAGCAGGTTGCCGCCGGCCTTGAACGGATTGCAAGGAGTGACCATGAACCACAGTTCGTCGGCCTCCGTGCATTCGCAAACATAATTGGCCAGAGCCAGATGCCCGATGTGCGGCGGGTTGAACGTCCCGCCAAACAGTGCCACGACCTTTGCCATGGCTCATCTGCCAAGGAAGTCCCTGACCAGCGCGACCGTCTCGCGTTGTGCCTCGTCAAGATTGTCATTGACGACGACGGCATCAAAGCGTGGAGCGAAGGCAAGCTCCTGCTCAGCCTTGGCGACCCTCTGGTCTATCGCCTCGGGAGTGTCCGTGGCGCGTGCCACAAGACGCTTGCGCAGCTCGTCAACCGACGGGGGTTGAATGAAGATTGACAGGGCACGGTCGCCGTAGGCCTGCTTGATGTTGCAGCCACCGACGACATCAACATCAAAGACGACGTTTGTCCCCTCCGCCAGCATCTCATCGACCGGGCGGCGCAACGTGCCGTAGAAGCGGCCGGGGTAGACCTCTTCGTATTCGAGGAACTCGCCAGCAGCTATTTTCTCCCGGAATTGTTCGGGTGAAAAGAAGTAGTATTCCACCCCGTCCCTCTCCTCCCCTCGCGGGGCGCGGCTTGTCGCCGAGATTGAGAAGCGCAGACCCTGCACCTGCGTCAGGAGGTGGCGGATGATAGTCGATTTGCCCGAGCCCGAGGGGGCGGAGAATATGAGTACCTTGCCGTCCATTGCTCCATTACATTACGTTCAACACCTGCTCTTTGATCTGTTCCAGCTCGTCTTTCATGCGTACCACCAGGTTCTGCATCTCCGCATGGTTGGACTTGCTGCCGAGTGTGTTTATCTCGCGCCCCATTTCCTGCGCGATGAAGCCCAGTTTCTTCCCTTGCCCGGCATCTCCCTCAAGGGTGTCGATGAAATAGCGCAAGTGGTTGGTGAGACGTTGCTTTTCCTCGTTGATGTCGAGTTTCTCGATGTAATAGATGAGTTCCTGCTCAAGCCGGTTCTTGTCATAATCGACATCGAGCGCCTTGTCCAGAGCATCCTCGATGCGTTGGCGGATGCGTTGCACGCGTTCTTTCTCGTAGGGCTCGACTGCCGCGAGGTAGGAAGATATGTTGGCGACCTTCTCACGGAACTTGGCCTCAAGTGCCACCCCTTCTTGCCGGCGGAAGGATGTCAGTTCGTCCGCCGCACGGCGCACAGCCTCATGGACGGCACGCCACTCGTCATCATCGAGTTGCCCGCTGTCCGTGGCATTGAGCACCTCCGGCAACCGCAAGACTGTCTGGAACCAATCCGTTGGCAACGGCAGCGAAAGCTCCTTGGACAGGTTGCCGATCTGCTCGCAATAGGCCTTGAACGCCTCGGCATTTATCGCCCCCGTGCCTGCACCGTTTTTTTCGATCCAAATCATCACATCCACCTTGCCGCGCACAAGCATGGCGGCCAGTTCGGCGCGCATCTCCATCTCTTTTTCGCGATATGCCGTCGGCATCTTGACCGCGAGGTCGAGGCTCTTGCTGTTGAGGGATTTTATCTCCACATACACCTTTTTGCCCGGCAACTCCGCCACTGCCTTGCCGTAGCCAGTCATTGAAAGTATCATAGTTGCGTTAGTTTTTTTGCAAAAGTATGTCAATTCTCATTCAAAGCAATGCAGCCCGCTGACAAAATGCCCCGCCCAGCAGCCACGGCATAGGATGACGGCGGGCAAGACATCTTTTGTAAGTGCGACTTACAAAGCACCTTTTTCGACAAACCGTCAGACCCCTTTGGCAAAAAGGCAGGATGTTCACCACCGCCCCAACGTCCATGGCAGCCAACGCGACAGCGCCCAATAGACCGGCTGGCAGCACAACAATCCGGCAAGCCCGAACAGCATCGCCTGCAATGACGAACCGGGCAACACGGATATGTCAATGTCGAGAACGTAAACCATTACCCCTTTGAGCAAAGTGTAGGCAACCAGATGCAAGCCGCACACGACCAACGTGCTTTTGGCGACAAACCGCACCACCTTGTTTCCACCAAACAGTGCCGCCACCACACGACACATCGTGACTGTGGCATAGATGCCGCCAAACGCCCCAAGTAGGAACAATGGGTAATACCCCAAACGGCTCGTCAACACCGTCACATGGTCATTGTACACGGCTGCCACTGCAACGGCCACAGCCCCAAGCACAAACGACAACCACGACGAAGGCATCAGCCACGGCATCTTGCGCACCATCATGCCGAAAAGGTAGAATGGCACGCACGCCACCGCTGGATTGATGCCAAACGGCAGAGGCAACGCCACGAAACGATAGTTGCCCCAGCCCACGACAATCAATACCGCAAGCATGACGAAACCACGGCCACGGATGCAACGCCCGATGAACCAAAACGCCATCTCCATCACAAACAACGACATCACAAACCACAACGGGACTGCCTGTGCCATCTCCTCACCATTGCCAAATAAAATTCCGACAAGAGGTTGCCACCATTGCACATTTGAGCCTGTGTTCACTCCATAATGCCTCCCGATCAAAAGCCAAAAGACATAAGCCATCAACGCCAAAAAGAAATAAGGCACCATCAACGTCTTTAACCTCTTCCGCAAGAAAGGCAGGAAACGGGGATATTTTTCATAAGAAAAGAAATAACCCGACAAGAAGAAAAACGCCGGGATAAGAAAGGTGCAAAACGTGTCATAAACAGGCTTGCAGGCTGGAATGTGCGCCAACGTCACCAGATAGATGAGGAAGACCTTGGCATAATCAACCCAGTCGATGCGCTTAGTCTCTGCCATTGTGGAAAATGTTTAAACTGTCAACGACATAATCGGTCTCTATCGCGGCCCCGGACAATATGCTGTGGAACAAGAAATCCGTCGTGTGGTCGCCACCTGCATTGAGCCTCAGCGCAGCAGCCTTGGACGGGAATGACGACTTGTAGGCATCAGACATCCACACCAGGCAGGCTGGCCAATGCAAAGTCTCATGCTCGGCGGCGTGCAGGTAAAACCCATCCTCGCCAAGCGATTCGCCATGGTCGGAGAGATATATCATCAACGCACAGCTATCCTTCAACCTTCCTAAGACTTGCGTCAGGAACCAATCAGTATATAATATGGTATTGTCATACGAATTGTTCATCTCTTCATCCGTGCACGACGAGACTATCCGCGTGTCTATCACCGGCTCAAAGCGGCGGAAGTCGTCGGTGTAGTGGGACTCGTACCACCAATGCGAACCGATGGTGTGCAGCACCAGCAGCTTCCGGGGCGCGGGACGGGACAACTCGTCGTCAACAAGCGGCAGGAGTTCGCCATCAAGCCACTTGTCATAAACATAGGCAGACTTCCCTCTGTTGGCATAAACGAGTGTGTCACACTCATTCATGAAGTAAACATAGTTCCTGACCGGTTCCTGGTTTGCGAGCCACGCGGTGCGGTAGCCTGCCTTCTTGAACAGATCGATGAACGACCGTTCCTCGTATGCCAATCCAGAATCAGATGCATCAGCACGGGTCAACATGGCAGGCAAACTGGTGTGGGTGAAAATTTCTCGGGTATATACACTCGGCAACGAGACCAATGACGTGTCTGCTGCCAAGAGCGGAGTCGTCGCCCGGTGATAACCGTTGAGCTGCAAATGGTCCGCACGCAAGGATTCCCCTATGACGAGGACGACTGTCAGCGTGTCCGCCTGGCAAACGGCAGGACCGTCAAAAGCTGGCCGTTCAGCCTTTGCCACTCTCTGTTGCGACAGAAAATCACGTGTGCAGTAATAAAACGAGAAAGGCATCCGCAGGCTGACAGGACGCGCAAACGATGGAACGAAGCTGGTGAACGTGAGCAACAGCAACAATCCAGCCACCAGATTTGGCAAGACGCTCGGCGAAGGCACGTGCTTGAAGCGTACCCACACCGCAAATGCCGAGAACACGACCGACAAGACCATCACCACCACCAACCATGAGCTGAGGAGCGTGAATGCCATACTCGCGTCATTGACAAAACAAAGCTCGACAATCATCGGTGTCAACGTCACGCCCTGAGTGTAGCGGAACCACACCATCACCACCGTCAAGAGCATAATCACGGGGAACACGACAGCAAACACCCATCGGCACAACGCCAACAGCATCAGGAACGAATAGGTGGCGCACATCACCACTCCTGCCTGCATCACCAACAACACCAGATCCTTCGCAGACGACCAAGGCGAGCCATGAAAGTCGGCAAGCGTGGCGACGAGACCATAAATTAACGTGAGCAACACAATGAAGAGGTGATATTTCACGTTCTTATTATTAAAGATGCGCTTCATTACAGTAGTTTTGCAAAGTTTTGCGCTTGCCGCAGGCGCGGCTCACCGAGAAAGCGTGCAAAGATAACCATATATCGACACCTGAATGAAAAAGAAACTCGTTTTTGCCACCAACAACGCACACAAGCTGACCGAGGTCAGGGCTATGGTTGGTGATGACTTTGAGATACTTTCACTTGATGACATAGGCTGCCACACCGACATCCCGGAGACGGCAGACTCACTGCAAGGCAACGCGGTGATGAAAGCTGAGTTTGTCAGGAACAACTACGGGCTCGACTGCTTCGCTGACGACAGCGGACTGGAAGTGGTTGCACTCGGCGGGGCACCGGGAGTCCATTCTGCCCGCTACGCCACCGACGGGCATGACCACCGCGCCAACATCGCCAAGCTCCTGAGGGAGATGGACGGGCAAAGCGACCGCCGCGCAAGGTTCCGCACCGTCATAGCATTGATGACCGACGGCTGCACGCACTGCTTCGAGGGAGAAGTGAGGGGAGAGATAACGACCGAGGAGCATGGGACAAACGGCTTCGGCTATGACCCGGTGTTCCGTCCCGAGGGACACGAAAAGACTTTCGCCGAAATGAGCGACGACGAAAAGAACGCAATCAGCCACCGCGCCAGAGCAGTAGCAAAGCTCGTCGCGCACCTCAAAACCATGAAGCCATGAACAACTTGCTGCGCCGCATGATACCTGCCGTGTTGCTGGCCGTACTCGCGCCGCTGGCCGCAGGAGCACAAACCGCAGTGGGCGAATGGGCGGCCTACAAGTCATTTGGCGAAGCCACAAAGGTGGAGATATACGGCACCATGACCTACTGCCTAAGCGACGGAAACCTCTACTCATTCGACACCGACGACAACAGCATCGTGGCATACGACAAGACCAACCGGCTCTACGACAACAAGATCTCGACCATGGCCTACGCCCCGCAGCACCAGACACTCATCATCGTCTACCAGAACTCCAACATAGACCTGCTCGTCGGCGGCGAAACGACAATCAACATTGCTGACCTCATGCAAACCACGTCCATAACGGACAAGGACATCTACGGCATAACAATCAACGGCCGCCACGCATACCTTGCTGGTGGATTCGGCGTAATGCTGATCGACCTCGAAAAACAAGAGATAAGCAACACCTACCTCCTTGACCACAGCGTGCTGAGCACAGCCGTCAAGGACAGTGTGCTCTACGCTGCCACCAGCGATGGCGTATATGCAGGTGACATGAAACGCAACCTGCTCGACAAGGACAACTGGAAGCTCGTGGCACTTGAGGTGCTGGGCAAGCTGGTGACGACGGACGACGGAAGGATGTACGGCATCGACAGCGGCCACCTTTACCGCTGGAGCGATGAGGGACGGTTTGAGACAGTGTTCAACGAGACCCTGGCATTCCTCAAGACCGACGGCGACCGCGCGCTGTGCGGTCGTGGCGACAGGTTGATAATGATTTCAGCCGACGGGAACAGGACGGACATCGGATACAACGGCGGCACGCTGCGCGACGTGTCCTACAACAAGCGGACAGACACCTACTGGTGCGCCTGCGGCAGCAATCTGCTCAACGGGTTCAAGGCAAGCGCGGAGGCAGGATTCACAGCCGAGCACACATCCATCGCGCCGGACGGACCGAGGCACGAGCTGTTCTACTTCATGAAATTCTTCGGGACGGACCTTTACATAGCGGGGGGAATGCTCAACTACCCCGACGTGTTCAACCCCGGCACCGTGATGCGCTACTCCAACGGGCGATGGAGCTACCTGGAGGAGAACTTGCAGACGTACACGGGCACATCCTACTACAACACCACATCAGTGGCCATCGACCCGAGGGACGGGACACACATCTTCGCGACCAGTTCTTTCGGTGGGCTCTACGAATTCCGCGATGACAAATACGTCAATCTTTACACTTATTATGCCAACCCGTCGCTAGCCAACAGCACCCTGAAGACCCTTTCGACAAGCGCGCCGGAACCGAGATGGTATGTCCGCACCGACGGCCTCAACTATGACAGCCAAGGCAACCTGTGGATGGTCAACTCTGGGGTGCAGACCATCATCAACGTGATGAAAGCCGATGGCACGTGGGCCGCATTCGACCACCCAGAGATTGCAGGCGCACCGACCGTTGACCGCATGATCATCGACAGCGCGGGACGCATCTGGATAACGTTGCGGCGTGTGACGACCGGCATCTTCTGTTTCGACTACGGCGGAACGGTGGATGACACGAGCGACGACCAGACCAAGTTCATCTCGACATTCGTCAACCAGGACGGCGAATCGCTCGGAGGGCTCGGGGTCTACTGCGTTGCAGAGGACAGGGACGGGACGATCTGGGTCGGCACGACTGGCGGCCCGTACATCATCAACAATCCGTCGCGCATCTTCATCGACGGGACACCGCAGCTGACGCAGATCAAGGTGCCGCGCAACGACGGGACAAACCTCGCCGACTTCCTGCTAAAGGACGAGACCATCACGGCCATCGTCATCGATGGGGCCAACCGCAAGTGGATAGGCACGCAGAACACTGGCGTCTACCTCCTGAGCGCGGACGGGATGGAGATGATCGAGCACTTCAACACAGACAACAGCCCGATGCCGTCAAACTATGTGCAAAGCATGGCGATGAACCCCGAGACGGGTGAACTGTTCATAGGCACTGACATGGGGCTTGTCAGCTACCGCACCGACTCAAGCGAACCAGAAGCGGAATTTGACGAAGACATATACGCCTTCCCCAACCCGGTCGAGCCTGGCTACCAAGGGCTGATAACGGTCACGGGGCTCGTCTATGACACCGACATCAAGATAACCAACACGGCAGGCCATGTCATCACGGCCGGCAAGTCGCACGGCGGCACGTTCACATGGGACGGCAAGGACGGGCACGGGCAAGACGTGGCGACAGGCATCTACTTTGTCATTGCCTCCTCACCCGATGGCAAGAGCGGCATAGCGACCAAAATCGCCGTCATCAGATGACTCCACATGGACAAAGCATGACGAGGCCACATCTCCAAGCCCGCATCGCACGGCCATAGGTGGCAAATACGCCCACTCGCCGAGCAAAATCACATCGCGCGGCGGACAAAGTTCAATGTCTCGGCGCATAAAGTAAAAACAAAACTTTTGAATATATAAACAGAACTTTTGTTTATATAAACAGAAGTTCTGAATATATAAACAAAACTTCTGAATATACTTTATGTGCGGGGGAAACGAACTTTAAGCACCGGGCTATCAAACTTTATGCCTGGCCTCAAGGCTTTTCTGTCCTATCGTCGCTGGTTTTGAACTGTGGTGCAAGCCTTGGTGGCACTCATCGCGCATCGCAACTTGTCCTGCCCATGTCCGAGAAATGGCAGAGCTGGGTTTGCGGATGTGGCTGCCCTGGCGCCACGGTGTCTGGCGGCAATGCCGGGGGCATAAAAAGGGCGGGAGCCTGGCAAACTGTGCCAAGGCTCCCGCCTCTGTCGTCGGCTGCGGCGAAACGCCGGGGATGGGGTCAATCGTCCTTTTGCGATGCCTCAAACTCCTTGACGAGGCGGTCTTGCACGTCGGACGGGACGAGCTCGTAGTCGGCGAATTTCATGATGAACGATGCGCGGCCGCCTGTCAACGAGCTGAGTGCTGTCGAGTAGGATGACATCTCCTTGAGCGGGACACGCGCCTGGATTTTCTCATAGCCTTTCTCGCTGCTCATACCCATGATCAACGCCCTGCGCCCTTGCAAGTCGCCCATCACGTCGCCCATCTTGTCGCTGGGGACGAATACCTCGACGTTGTAGATGGGTTCGAGCAACTTGGGTCCAGCGTTCTTGAACGCTTCGCTGAAGGCGTTGCGGCCGGCGAGCATGAACGAGACTTCGTTGGAATCGACCGGGTGCATCTTGCCGTCATAGACGATGACCCTCACATCGCGGGCGTATGACCCTGTGAGCGGGCCTTGCTCCATGCGGGACATGATGCCCTTGAGTATCGCCGGCATGAAGCGGGCATCGATAGCACCGCCAACGACACTGTTGACGAAGACGAGCTTGCCGCCCCACTCAAGGTTGATTTCCTCTTGTCCCTTGACGGTGACTTTGAACTCTTGTCCGTTGAATTTGTAGGTGTCGGGCAACGGCATTCCCTCCTTGTAGGGCTCGACAATCAGGTGTACCTCGCCGAACTGTCCTGCGCCGCCAGATTGCTTCTTGTGGCGGTAGTCGGCTCGCGCCGCCTTGGTTATGGTCTCGCGGTAGGGGATGCGCGGCTCTTCGTACTTGACCATTATCTTCTCATTGTTCTCAAGTCTCCACTTCAGCGTGCGGAGATGGAACTCTCCTTGGCCGTGGACGAGTGTCTGGCGCAGTTCCTTTGACTGCTCGATGACCCACGTCGGGTCTTCCTCCTTCATGCGGTTGAGGGCGGCCATCATTTTTTCTGTCTCAGCCTCGTTGACGGCCTTGATTGCACGGGTGTACTTGGGATCCGGGAATTTGATGAAGTCAAACCTGTGGCTGCAATCCTTGCCGTTGAGGGTGTTGCCGGTGCGGACATCCTTGAGCTTGACGGTGGCACCGATGTCGCCGGAGTGCAACTCGGTCACTTTGACGCGGTTTGGCCCGGCGACGACAAAGAGCTGCGCGATGCGTTCCTTTGAGTTGCGGTCGGCGTTTTGCAGGTCGTCGCCCTCGTGGACAACGCCGCTCATCACCTTGAAGTAGGAGACTTCGCCGATGTGCGGCTCGACGCTTGTCTTGAAGAAGTATATCGACTCCGCCCCGTTGTCGTCATGCGGCACATCGTTGCCGTCTGTGTCCTGGACGACAGGCATCTCGGAGACGAATGGGACGACGTTGCCAAGGAATTCCATCAAACGGCGAACCCCCATATCTTTTCCTGCACATACGCAGAAGAGGGGGAATATGCTGCGCTGCACCAAGCCTTTGCGGATGCCTTCACGCATCTCGTCTTCGGTCAAGGAATCGGCCTCGAAGAACTTTTCCATGAGCGATTCATCGTTTTCGGCGGCAGCCTCGACGAGTGCCTTATGGAGTTCCAGCGCCTTGTCCATCTCCTCGGCGGGGATTTCCTCGATAATAGGTGCACCGCCCTCTGGCTTCCAAGAGTATTTCTTCATAAGCAGCACGTCTATCAAGGCGTTGAAGCCCGGGCCGCAATTGATGGGATACTGGATGGGGACGACTTTGTTGCCGTAGATGTCCTTCATCTGGTGCAGTATGTCGTCGTAGTCGCACTTCTCACTGTCGAGCTGGTTGAGCAGGAAGATGACAGGTTTTCCCAGTTTCTCGGTGTAGCGGAAGTGGTTCTGTGTGCCTACCTCTGGACCATATTGCCCGTTGATGAGCAACAATGCGGTGTCGGTTACGTTGAGCGCGGTGACTGTCGCCCCGATGAAGTCGTCGGAGCCGGGGCAGTCTATGATGTTCAGCTTCTTGCCGTTCCATTCCACATTGAAGACGGAAGAGAAGACGGAATAGCCATATTCTTGTTCTACCGGGAAATAATCGCTGACAGTGTTCTTTTGTTCGACCGTCCCCCTGCGTTTGATGAAGCCGCTCTCGTAAAGCATCGCTTCCGTAAGGGTTGTTTTACCTGAGCCAGAACTCCCGAGCAACGCGATGTTTTTGATTTCATTAGTCTGATATACCTTCATGACCGTATTAAATTTTATTTTAATTGTTAACTAAATGCAGCTATAATAAACGTGCATCCGATTGTCAGGCGAAATATAGAAACATTTCAATTGCAATGCAAGAAAACAACTCGTTTTATAACCATTTCACACATTCGGGATGGAAAACATTAAGCAGGCAATCATTCTCGACGGCAACAAATGGACTTGTCGTTTGGCAAGTGCTTTGGTGCAATGTCTTAACTTTGCCGCAATAAAAGACTTGAGACATGGCGGGAATCTATCTGCACATCCCATTTTGCAAGAAGCGGTGCATCTACTGTGACTTCTATTCCACGACCGACGGCGGAAGGATGGACCATTATGTCGATGCCTTGAAAAAAGAACTGGACAGCCGGAAAGATTACCTCGGCAACGATGTCGTCGAGACGATATATTTTGGCGGAGGAACGCCATCGCAACTCGCACCGGGAGCCATCGGCACACTCATCCATCACATCAGAGAACTGTTTGCCACAACCGATGACATGGAGATAACCATAGAGGCAAATCCGGACGACATCACCGATGCATATCTGCAAGACCTCACCACGACCGGCATAAACAGAATCAGCGTCGGCGTGCAGTCATTCGACGACAAGCGGCTCAGGTTCCTAAACCGCAGGCATGACTCCGTGCAAGCCATGGACGCCATCAAGAGGTGCAGGCAACACGGTCTGGGCAACATCAGCATAGACCTCATCTACGGTTTCCCTGGTGAGACCAAGGACGCTTGGGCAGCCGACATTGACAAGGCTGTCGCGCTTGATGTCGAACACATCTCGGCATACCACATCATTTATGAAGAAGGGACACCGCTCCACCGCCTGTTGCAACAGCACGCAATTGCGGAATTGGATGAGGAGGCGAGCGCAGAGCAATTCAGACTGTTGAAAAGCAAACTTGAAAAAGCAGGCTACATCCACTATGAAATATCCAATTTCTGCAAACCAGGATTGCACGCGAGGCACAACACGGCCTATTGGCAGGACAAGAAATATCTCGGGTGCGGGGCATCGGCACACTCCTACGACTTGGTTTCAAGACGGTGGAATGTGAGTGACCTATATATATATATGGACAAGGTGAACAATGGCGGAACTTACTTCACCGAGGAGAGGCTGGACTTGGCGACGAGGTACAACGAATACGTCATGCTCTCCTTGCGGACAATGTGGGGACTTGAGCTTGAGACATTAGGAAGCAGATTCGGCATACGGCTATTGAAGCACTTCCTCGACAACGCCCAAAGGCACATCGACGACGGATGCCTCGTCATCAATGATGGCAATGCGAGACTGACGGACAAGGGCCTATTCGTCTCGGACGGCGTGATGAGCGACCTGATGTATGTGGAATAAAGCGATTGCGCCTGCTGCTTTAATACCTATATTTGCAAGTCAATCACACTTATCCCGATCCGCGCAATGCAAACAACCGATGTCATAGTCATCGCCAACCCCAAAGCCGGCACTCAAGGCAAGGGCAAATTGCTGCAATCCATCGACGACAGCCTCGCCAGGGCAGGGATAAGCCATGAAGTCTTTGAGACCACTCACGCCGGTCATGCCGAAGAGATTGCAAAAAGCTATGCCAACAAAGCAACCAAGGTCATAGCCGTTGGCGGAGACGGCACTGTCAACGAAGTGGGACGGGCATTGATTGGCTCAACAACCGCACTGGCAATCATCCCTTGCGGCTCAGGCAACGGGCTGGCACGCGACTTGCAAATCCCGATGCGCAAGGCCTCGGCCATCAAAACGGCAATAGATGGAGAGATAAAGGCAATCGACCACGGGACGATCAATGGCAAGCCGTTCTTCTGCACGTGCGGCACCGGATTTGATGCCTCGGTGAGCATGAGCTTCGCAGATGCAGGGAAACGAGGCGTGATAACCTACATCGAGAAAGCTTTGACAGGATGGTTGAACTACAAGCCCACGACCTACCGGCTGATTATAAACGATGAAAAGCCCATCACGGTCAAGGCCTTTCTTATCGCTTGTGCAAACGCGGCGCAATATGGCAACAATGCCTTCATCGCCCCGCAAGCATCCATCGATGACGGACTTATGAACGTCACCATCGTCGAGCCGTTTTCAACGATAGACATCCCTGCACTGGTCATACAACTCTTCACCAAGACGATCGACAAGAGCAGCAACATAAAGACATTCAGCTGCGAAAGGCTGCGCATCGAGACAAGCAGGGAGGAGAACCCCGCCCACTATGACGGCGACCCGGTAATGCTTGGCAGCACGATAGACATAAACATCGTCAAAGGGGGACTGAACGTTGTTGTCCCTAACAAGGAGGACATCAGGAAACGTATGCGCTACACACTCTCGCAACGCTACAAGATGACGATAGACGACATACGCCACAGCACGGAATACATCGAGAGCGTCAACAACGACATAAGCAAGAAAATCAGCGACAGGAACAAGGAAGTGCTCGACTTCATCAAACGCACAAACGAGGACATACTCGCTTCCATCCAAAAGCTCATCAACAAAAAGTAACCTCCTCACTCCAGCAGCGACTCGATGTCCGCCACCAATTGCCTAAAGTCAGGCATCGCGTGGTAATCGTATGTGTAACGGATCACACCGCCAACGTCCGAAATGACAATGAACGGGATGCCAACGTTGGTGAACATCTCATATATGCTCCTGTCCTCCTGCGCCGAATAGGGCAAAGTGAATCCATGCGCGTCCCAATACTCCTGTACAGATGCCGCAGGCTGCTCGCGGCTGATGCAGATGAAATTCACCGTCCCGCTGTCAGCATAGTGCTCATAGAGCTGCTGCACCACAGGCAACTCATGCTGGCAATCAGTGCAAGAGGTGTTGAACATGGTCAACAGTGACACTTTCTCAGCCAGAGACACGTTGCTCCACTCCATCCCGTTGTTGTCTACAACCGAGAACGGTGGCAACTTCTCTCCTGGTTGCACAGAAGAGAACTGTTCTGCCTCCTCCCCGATGCACGACACCAAGGCCAACGGCACCATCAACAACAAACTCAGTCCCAGTCTCATGCGTGCAATCTCTCAAAGTCCAACAACATCATCTTCCGATCAACCCCGCCTGCATATCCGGAGTAAGCCCCTTTGGCCACAGAGACCGCCCTGTGGCAAGGCACGATGATGGCAAAAGGGTTCTTCCTGCAAGCACTGCCAACAGCCCGTGCAGCCCGGGGATGACCTATCCCGGCGGCGATGCGGCCATAAGTCCTCACCTCCCCATAAGGGATTGATTGCAACTCCCGCCAGACATCAGACGTGAAACCATCCGCCCCCATGTCCAACGGCAAATCAAAACGTTTGAGCCTGCCGGCGAAGTAGGCGTCCAGCTGGGCGGCCGTCTCGCGGATTACCGCGCTGTCGGGCATCGCCTCGCTGAAATCCAAAACAAGACCATCGGCGTATGAGACCGACAACAGCGACGATTCATCTGCGACTATGCACAAATCGCCGACCAAAGATGGATAAACGTATGCATGACACATGAGCTTGGATTTTTGCCGGCCGTGTACTGCACGGTCGGGGCGACATATTTACATATTATAACCAACACCGCAAAGCATATTGGCGGAAAAGTTTGCCACACGCCTCATTTTTAACCAAACTCCGCACGTGCTAAGGCAAAACATGGCGCAGGAGACTGACGTAAAGGCAAAAACACCGGATGCTAAGATTTTTATTCCTACCTTTACCACACGAAACTTCAACCAATTAACATCAACTGAAATGAAAAAAGTAATCTCAACACCAGACGCACCGGCCGCAATCGGCCCTTACAGCCAAGCAATCGAAGCCAACAACATGCTGTTTGTCTCCGGCCAACTGCCCATAGACCCGGCGACAGGAGCATTCGCCTCAGACGAAATCAAAGGCCAGACACGCCAGTCACTCGAAAACATCAAGAGCATCCTCGCCGCAGCAGGCCTCGGCATGGGCGACATCGTTAAGACGACGGTCTTCCTGGCAGATATGTCCCTGTTCGGCAGCATGAACGAAGTCTACGCGCAATACTTCCAAGGCGATTTCCCTGCCCGTTGCGCATTCGCCGTCAAACAATTGCCAAAGGACGCGTTGGTGGAAATCGAGTGCATCGCGGCAAGATAAACGGCACACGGCATGAAGACCAGACACACCCTGCTCGCCGCCACCCTGCTCGCGGCATCGCTCTGCGCCGAGGCACAAGAGAGGCAAGGAGCACTGACACCCGAACTGCTGGCCGAGCTGCAAGCATCATTTGAGCGCACTCCGTCAGACATCGCGCTGATGAACGCCTTGTGCAACAACAGCATCAACAAACTCGCCCTCAACCACGAGAGCCTGGCAAACATCGACACGCACTTCTCAAACCGCGTGACCAGCAAAGGCATCACAGACCAGCAACGCTCTGGACGCTGCTGGATGTTCACCGGCATGAATGTGATGCGCGCCGACATCATCCGGCGCAACGGGCTCGGGGCATTCGAGTTCTCACAAGCCTTCACATTCTTCTGGGACCAGCTGGAGAAGTCCAACCTCTTCCTCCAAAGCATCATCGACACCGCCGGCAGCCCGATGGAAGACCAGACAGTGCAATGGCTGTTCAAACACCCCATCAGTGACGGAGGACAATTCACAGGCATCTCGGACATCATAGGCAAATATGGCCTCGTGCCCAAGGATGTCATGCCCGAGACCGTCAGCAGCAACGACACTCAAGCCATGGCAACCCACATCGCACGCCGCCTCAGGGAAGCCGGACTTGACATCCGGGCTGCCCACGACAGAGAGGGCAAGCAAGCCGCAGCCGCAATGGACGACATCAAGACCGAGGCCTTGAAGGATGTCTACCGCATCCTCGCCCTCAACATCGGAGTGCCGCCCGAGCAATTCACATGGACGATGTACGCAGCCGACGGCAGCCCGCTTGGCACAAAGACCTACACGCCGCGCTCGTTCTATGACGAACTCGTCGGCGACGACCTCACGGGCGGCTACGTCATGTTCATGAACGACCCGACACGCCCCTACTACAAGCGATACGAGATCGACCTCGACCGCCACGCCTACGACGGCTACAACTGGACATACATCAACCTGCCCATGGACGACATCAAGTCCATGGCCATCGCCTCCATCAAGGACAGCACGATGATGTATATGTCATGCGACGTGGCCAAATGCCTCAACATCAACAAGGGCACAAACGACGTGCGCAACTATGACTACGAGTCGTTGCTCGGCGTGGAGTTCGGCATGGACAAGCGGGAGCGCATCCTCACCTACGACAGCGGCTCGACACACGCGATGACGCTCGTGGCTGTTGACCTCGACAGTGAGGGCAAACCCAAGAAATGGCTGGTCGAGAACAGCTGGGGCGCGGACAGCGGATTCCAAGGGCATCTGATCATGACGGACGAATGGCTGGACGAATACCTCTTCCGCCTCGTCGTCAACAAGAAGTACATACCCACCGACATCCTCGACCTCACCCGGCTCGACCCGATCAAGCTGCCGGCATGGGACCCGTTGTTCAAATGTGAGCAATAGGGCAGTACCCGCACGCCGCCATCGACGTGCAAGACGAGACGCAATGGGGCTGGACCAAGTGTCCGGCCCTTTTTGCTATGCGTGGCTCCCACATCCAGCGACAGAGGCATCGACCCGGGCGCATCGCGGCGACAGGACAAGGGGGAAACACGGTGAGGCCAGGCACAAACTTGGATTGCCCGGCGTATAAAGTTCATCATGTCCTAACCTAAAGTATATTCAGAAGTTTTGTTTATATATTCAAAACTTCTGTTTATATAAACAAAAGTTCTGTTTATATATTCAAAAGTTTTGTTTCAACTTTATGTCTGGAGGAAACGAACTTCAAGCACCGGGCAAAGGAAGTTTCCCCGGCGAGTGATAGGAATTTATGCCTTGCATCATCGGGCTTGTCCCCCACCCTGCCACATTTATTAGCGTGCGTAGTCACAAAGACACACGCCATGCCACACCTGCACACGCCATGCCGCTCACGACAATTCCCGCCTGACGCGGGGATGCATCTCATGCGTATGCAGGATGTTCACCGGGACATATAACAATGGAAAAGGCGGACTTTGGAACAAGCAGCAGCGACGCGCCCCCACATCCGGCGATGCAGGCACGCGATGTCGATAGTCATTGGTAGGAAGTCCGCGCCCATCACACGCCACGCCGCTGGCAAGCGTCAAGACATTGGGCCAAATACCGCAAAAGCGAATCCATGCCCCCCTCACGGTAACGCCCCCAGAAGCTGCCAAGCACCGCCGCGCCGCCAAAACCGACGTTGGCAAGTCGCGGGATCCTCGCAGCATCCACGCCGCCGAGCGCATAGACCTTGCTGTCGATGATGCCCATCCCGGCGGCATCCGCAAGCATCGCGGGGCTGAACCGCGAGCGATAGCCCTCCTTGGACACGCTGTCATAGATGGGGCTGAGGAACACGTAATCAAAAGCGTCCTTGCGCATGGCGACTTCGCTCAACGAATGGCATGAGCATGAACGGCGTCCACCGAACCATGCCGGGACGGACGGGTTGCGGGCATTGACGTGCAACCCGCCTATGCCGTATGCCGAGGCGAGCGAGTGGCAATCATGCAGTGCTATCCGTCCGTGGTAGCAGGCTGGAATATCCCTCAACAGCCTCCCGACATCCGCCGCCTGACAGCCTGGCTTGCGCAGGTGCAGCAGTGGAAGACCTGCCTCAAAGAGACGGGAGAGCACCCCGGCCTCGCCGTCAAACAGGGTTGGCAATGTGATGACGGCAAACTTCATCACAGATCAAAGGTTGAAGCGTCCATGCCCATGAAGTCACCTACCCACAAGCGGTCTATCAACGGCGAGCCAAACCCGCACACCAGCTGCAACACTTGCATTGCCTGCACAGCCCCCACTATGCCCGGGGTCATGCCGACAACGCCCTTGGAGGCTGCATCCTCGTGCGGTGCGGCCGCGCCGAACAGGTCACGCAGGATCTTGCCTCCGTCCTTGCAAAGCACGGCCACCTGCCCGGAGAAACCCGATATGGCACCATAGACGTATGGACGGCGCAACCCGGCGCAAGCATCGCTCACCGCCAACCGGGCGGCATAGTTGTCGCAACCGTCCACCACCAGGTCATAGGGGGCGATGAGCACCCCGGCATTCTCAGCAGTCAGGCGGCAAGGATGCGTGACGATGCGCACATCGCTGTTGATGGACGAGAGGCGGGCGGCGGCGCACTCGACCTTCGGCCTGCCGACATCCTGCTCAGTGTAAAGCACCTGGCGTTGCAGGTTGGAACGGCTGACGGAATCAAAATCCACAAGCCCGAGCGTCCCCACGCCGGCAGCGGCAAGATAGGTCGATGTGACCGAACCGAGACCGCCGACACCCACCACCAGCACCTTTGCGGCGGCGAGACGCGCCTGGCCGGCCTCGCCTATCTCGGGGAGGATGGTCTGGCGGGCATATCTTTCATCTATCATGTTCAAAGGCATTATGTAGTCAATCGCCCCGACGGCTCAGAACCCGAGCTGGAGCTGCGTGATGAGCTGGTTGTTGTCGGTGCGGGTGTAGTTGTCGTGTTCGCGCTGGTACTGCACCTGGAATCGGCAACGTGTGAAGAAGCGGTATTCGACCCCCGCCACGTAACGGTAGGTGTCGCCTGCCACATCCTTGTTCTTTTTGAGATAAGCCACCGACCCGAGCAGGTCGAGATCCTTCCACAAACGCACCATCGTCGTGGCGTAAGCACCACGGGCTATGGCGTGGTTGTTTTTCCCTTCAAGGTATTCGGCTCTGAGCATCACCGGTTTCGTCGTCAACTCAAAGCCTGCGGTCCAACGGTTGCGGGTGTAGTCCATGCCTTCCGTTATCCCATCCTCGGGACGGTCGGCAAGAGCCCGCGCCTTGCCAAAGTAGGCGCCGCCCGTCACTTTGAGACATTGCAACGGATTGAGGGCGAGGTAGAGGGACACGTCCTTGTGCTTGTTCTTGTCCTTCAGGTTGATGCCCTGCCCGTTGAACAACCCGAGCTTGTAGTCCAACAGACGCTTCTCCAAATGCGGCAAGGTGAAAAGGCTGCCCTCGACCATCACTCCGAAGTCGCGCCCACCGTGCGACGTCCCGCCGGAATAAGAGGCGTCAGAGGCATCGACGTTGGCTATGTAATTGGCGGGCAACGCCCCCTCGATGAGTTCGTCCTTAGAGAGCGACATCATCGCTTGCATGGTGTAGGGGACTTTCATCTGCCCGACTGCGATGTTGAACCCATCGCAAATCTTTATACGTCCCCCGACCTCCAACGGTTTGAAGCCGCTGGCGGCACTGAACATATAAAACAGCTCAAGCCTCTTGTGCAGGTTGATGTTGCCGAAGAGGATTATGCGCCTGACATAGAAACTGTTGGTGTTTGCCTTCTCGTTGTACTCGTAGGCGAACTGACCGTAAGCCTTCAATGAGAAGTACTTGGAAATGGTGTCATACAATTCTTTCGCCTTGCCCGTCCCTTGCGCCTGTGCCGAAGCCACGGCAATGAGCAACAGGGGGATGACTAAGAAACGTCCAAACCTCATATCATTTGGTCAAAAAGATAGGCAACCCTGACGAGCTGCCTATCACAATCCTTTAATATGCTAATAATTCACACGCTTTACTTCTGGATTGCCGCGATGCCGGGGAGAACCTTGCCCTCGATGGCTTCGAGCAACGCGCCGCCGCCGGTGGAGACGTAGGATACCTTGTCCGCCAGCCCGAACTTATTGACGCAGGCAACAGAGTCGCCGCCTCCGACCAAAGAGAACGCACCGTTCCTTGTAGCCTCGGCAATAGCCTCGCCAACGGCACGTGAGCCATGGGTGAAGTTGTCAAATTCAAACACCCCGGTCGGGCCGTTCCACAGGATAGTCTTAGAGGATTTTATGACCTCAGCGAATGCTTTCTCTGACTCAGGGCCTATGTCCAAGCCTTCCCATCCGTCAGGAATCTCGTTGACCTTGACGATTTGGGTGTTTGCATCGTTTGAGAAGCTGTCACCAATCTTTGCATCAGTTGCAAGGACGAGGTTGACACCGTTCTCCTTAGCTTTCTTGATCAAATCGAGCGCGAGGTCAAGTTTGTCGTCCTCGCAGATGGATTGACCAATCTTGCCGCCCAACGCCTTTGTAAACGTGTAGGTCATGCCTCCTGCGATGATGAGGTTGTCAACCTTTGTGAGGAGGTTCTCGATGATTTCAATCTTGGTGGAAACCTTGGAGCCGCCCATGATTGCGGTGAATGGACGCTTGATGTCGTTCAGGACACGCTCGACAGCCTTCACTTCTTTTTCCATGAGATAACCGAACATCTTGTGGTCGCCGTCAAAATACTCGGCAATCAACGCCGTTGATGCATGAGCGCGGTGCGCCGTGCCGAACGCGTCATTGACGTAGCAGTCTGCATAAGAAGCGAGCGTCTTTGTGAATTCCTTCTGGCTCACCTTCAACGCAGCCTTGGCGGCTTTCTTCTCTTCGTCGCTTGCATCCTCGGCAAGACCGCGCGGTTTGCCTTCTTCCTCGGCGTGGAAACGCAGGTTCTCAAGCAACAGCACTTCGCCAGGTTGCAAGGCGGCGGCCTTTACGGCGGCTTCTTCGCCTACGCAGTCGTTGGCAAATTGCACATCAACACCGAGGAGTTCGGAAAGATGCGGGAGGATGTGCTTCAAGGAATACTTGTCAGTCACACCTTTCGGGCGGCCGAGGTGCGAACCGATTATGATGCTGCCACCGTCGCCAAGTATCTTTTTAAGCGTCGGGAGGGCGGCACGCATACGGGTGTCGTCAGTGATGTTGAAGTTTTCGTCCAATGGTACGTTGAAATCCACGCGTACGAATGCCTTCTTGCCAGCAAAGTTGAATTTGTCGATTGATTGCATAACTAATGATATTTTTAGTTGTTTACGTTGCGTCTTCAAACGTTGGCAAAGATAGTGATTTATTCTTTTTTCGTGTTTCTTTAACAACACCAAATGTCTGGTGCGACGATCCTGCGCGCTTCATCCGGGCATCGGGGGAATGTCCCCTTTTGTTAGTGCGACTTACAAAGGTTGTTATTGGCACTTACAAAGATTGTTATTGCGACTAACAAAAGGCCTAATTGCGGCAGCCCACCGCAGGCATAAAAGAAAGGCAGGGAGCTGTCGTCACAGCTCCCTGCCTTGATGCAAAAAACATTTTACTGCAAGAGTGATTGCGGGTCGAGGTTCAGGCACTCGATGTCCTTGAAGTAGCGGTAAGTGCCGACAGTGATTTCCGCCGTAGCCGCATCGTCGCAGACGATTATTCCCTTCTCGTGCATCTGCAATGCGCTGATTGTCCACATCTGGGTGATTGCTCCCTCGACTGCGTGCTGCAACGCGCGCGCTTTGTTGTGGCCGTTGACGATGATGAGCACTTCCTTTGCCGAGAGGACTGTGCCGACACCGACTGTCAGGGCTGTCTTTGGCACCTTGTTGACGTCGTTGTCAAAGAATCGGGAGTTGGCGATTATCGTGTCTGTGGTCAGTGTCTTGACGCGTGTCCGCGAATTGAGCGACGACCCCGGTTCGTTGAACGCGATGTGGCCGTCAGGCCCTATGCCGCCGAGGAAGAGGTCTATACCGCCGCAGGCTTTGATTTTCTCCTCGTAGCGGGCGCACTCTTTCTCAAGGTCGGGGGCGTTGCCGTTGAGGATGTTGACATTTTCCTTCTTTATGTCGATGTGGTAGAAGAAATTGTTCCACATGAACGAGTGGTAGCTCTCGGGGTGATCCTCCGGGAGACCGACATATTCGTCCATGTTGAACGTGATGACGTTGGCAAATGACACAACCCCGCGCTTGTTGAGGTCAATCAGTTCCTTGTACATCCCGAGTGGTGAAGAGCCTGTGGGCAGACCCAAGACGAAAGGTTTGTCTGCCGTGGGTTTTGCCGCATTGATTCTCGCTGCCACATAGTTGGCTGCCCATTTGGATACGCTCTGGTAATCCGGTTCAATAATAACTCTCATGGTAATATGGTTTTAAAATCTATTTCTTTCAGCTTCTTCCGTTTTTCAATCTCCCGGCCACGGCTTTTGCAAGTGAGATGGCACGTTCACGGTCGTTGGCATCCATGCCCTGCTTCATTTCGACAGGCTCAGCGGCCACATCAAACTTCATTTTCTCGGCAAATGCCGTGAGGCGTTTGACGGCTTGCCCTGCCCACGTGAACGAGCCGAAGCAGGCAAAGACGCGGTTCTTCACTTCACGCATCTCCAGCTTTGAGAGCAACGCTTCCATTTGCGGGAATATGCTCCCGTTGTAGGTCGGTGCTCCGAGCACCAGCCCCTTGTACCTGAAGATGTCTGTCAGGACATAGGATTGGTCGCTCTTTGACAAATTGTGCATGACGATGTTGCGTATCCCCTCTTCAGACAATGTTTCCGCGATTGTTTCCGCCAGCTGTTCGGTGTTGCCATACATCGAGCCGTAGGCGACAACGACCCCTTCCTCGGCCTCGTACTTGCTCAGGCGGTCATAGATCGAGGCGACACGCGCTTTCTCCGCCTTCCAGACGGGACCGTGGGTAGGACACACGACGTCGATGTCGAGTGATGAGAGCTTCGTCAATGCACGTTGCACCGGTGAGCCATATTTGCCGACGATGCAGGAATAGTAGCGTTCCATCTCACCCCAGTAGACATCAGTGTTTATCCCCTCATCCATCACGCCGCCATTGAGTGCGCCGAAGCAACCGAAGGCGTCCCCGGAAAACAGGACTCTCTCCGTCTTGGAGTAGGTCGCCATTGTCTCTGGCCAATGCACCATGGGTATCAGGTGGAAAGACAGGATGTGACGGCCAAGAGCAAGTTCGTCGCCGTCCTTGACCTCGATGACATTGCCGGCTTCGCCGTAGTAGCCGTTGACCATGGCGAGTGTCTGCTTGTTGCCGACGATTGCCATGTCCGGGTAGAATGCACGCAACAACTTGACAGATCCCGAGTGGTCGGGCTCCATGTGGTTGATGACGAGGTAATCAATCGGCCTCGTGCCTATGGCATCCCTGATCTTTGCAAGGAAACGGTCAAAAAAAGCCGCATCCACCGTATCCACGAGGGCGATGCGTTCATCTTCAATCAAATAGGAATTATAGGAAACACCGTACGGGATGGGCCAAAGTCCCTCGAACAATGATTTCTTCCTGTCATTGACCCCGACGTAATGGATTGTGTCAGTGATGTTCATATAGGATATATGCTTATTAATTGTTTAAAGCATCACAAATGTAGGCATATTTTCTCAACCGTGATACAATCTGCCTTGATATGATTCGGTGGCGGCAAGCCTTTTCCTGACTTTTTCAACGAACTCATAGTTTTTTATTCCCCATCGCGGCGCCACCAGCAAATCATCCGGTGACTGCGAGACAAAACGCTCCAGCACCAGCGTCGGGCGCAACCTCTCGATGTAACGCACAACGACGTCAACATAGTCATCGATGTCAAACAGGGCAAACTCCCACGGCGCGGCAGCATACTCCTCTGCCATCCGCGTCCCCCTGATGATTTGCAGCTGGTGCAGCTTCAACGTTGTCAAAGGCAGGCGCGAGAGGACAGCGGGCTGTGCGAGCATCTTGTCCTTGCTATCACCAGGAAGGCCGAGGATGACGTGCCCGCCGACATTTATGCCCGCCGCAGCGGTGCGCCGCACAGCATCCTCGGCCACGGCGAATGTATGCCCACGGTTTATGTGCCTGAGCATCTCGTCATCGGTGCTCTCGATGCCGTACTCTACCATAATATATGTCTGTCTGGCAAGCCTTGAGAGATAGTCCAGCAACTCGTCCCCCACGCAGTCAGGACGTGTGCCGATGACGAGCCCGACGACCCCATCGACCGAAAGGGCCTCTTCATACTTGCGGCGCAACTCATCCAACGGACCGTAAGTGTTGGTGTAGGCTTGGAAGTATGCAAGGTACTTCATCCGAGGATACTTCCTTGCGAAGAAACGCACACCCTCCTCCAATTGCCGTGACACCGGCTTGTCCGCCCCGCAATAAGATGGATTGAACGAAGCATTGTTGCAATAGGTGCAACCACCCCGCCCAACTGTCCCGTCCCGGTTAGGACATGAGAAAGCAGCGTTGACAGCTATCTTCTGCACCTTGCATCCGAATGTCTGTCTCAGGTAGGTCGAGTAGTCATAATAAAGGGACATCTCCTTTTCATTTCAATGTTTCGTAGCTCAGTATGTGCCAAGCAATCAACACCGCCGCCAGGGACAACAGCAACCTGAGCCACAACGCCTCGGCAACAAAGACGACGCAGACGGCCATTGAGAGTGACATCATCACGACCGCAGCCACTTTCGCCCGCAAGGGGATGGCACGCCTCTCCTGGAAGTCTTTGATGTAGCCACCAAGTCTCGGCCTCGACAGCAACCAGGCATGAAGCCGTGGCGACCCCTTGAGAAACAGCCACGCGGACAACAGCAGGAAAGGGGTCGTCGGGAGCAACGGCAAGGCTATGCCTGCCAGCCCAAGCCCGAGCGACACAAAGCCTAAGACGACGCACAACTGTTTCATGGCGCAAAGATAACGTGCACCGGCAAGCAAGACAAACGGCACACCCCCGCAAAAGGATGTGCCGTCAGTTCCTGCATCAAGGAGGTTGCCCCTTCAGCAACGTCAATCGACGTAGCGAACCATGTCCGTGCGCCTCGGTTTGGCAGCTGGTGTCTCGTCTGGATAACCGAATCCGATGACGTAGAGCAGTTTGTAGCCGTCAGAAAATCCCAACTTGTCAAGATAGGGCTTGGCGGCAGGAGTCTCAAGCATGAACCTCGTGGGCGAGCCAAGGCAGCATGAGCCCACGCCCATCGACCATGCCGACAAAACCATGTTGCCACCCAGAAGGCCGCAATCAATCACGGACATATCGTAAGAGGTGTCAGCGGCAATGAATGCCACCGTCGGCGCATTGCGGAACATATTTTTGAATCCTGGCTCGGCGGCCGCCTTTGGGTTGCTCTCGACGTAGACCTTTGTCAGCCCGTCGATGAAGTCTGCATCATCGACAATCCTGACCTCGTAGGCCTGGCGGTTCTGCCCGTTTGGCGCATTGATGCCACACGCGACAATCGAGTCCATCTTGGCACGTTCCACCGGTTGCGGTTTGTACTTGCGGACACTGCGCCGCGTCATGATGTTGTCATAGACCACTGCTGCGGTGTCAACTCCAGCCGGAACTGATGCCGCCCCGTTGCCATCGCCCCCACATGACATAAGCATCGGGAGAGCGAGCAACAACAACAAATTGCTTTTAGTTTTCATGTCAATCAATGTTTGCAGACAAATATATCACGTTTCGCCCAAAGGCAAATGATTTTATTGATTATTAACGGGATATGCCACGACAAGCACCCATTCTCCGCGAACTGCCGGCGGCGCGGCGGGCATGGCATAAGAGAAGGCCGCCCCGTCGGTGTGACGGAGCGGCCTTGGGAGAGCCTCTTGTCGGATTCGAACCAACGACCCCGAGATTACAAATCACGTGCTCTGGCCAGCTGAGCTAAAGAGGCGGGTGGATAAGCTTACTATATCGCGCCGCTACGACCTGGTACCTTTGCTGCGGTCAAGCCCTGGAGGATTCCCAAGGAGCTGGCCGTATAGGACTTATCCACGTGCAAAGGTAGGCATTATTTCCGTCCCTGCAATAGGATTGCGCCGATTTTTCATTATTGGCCCCGGACGCAACAGCTCCAGCATGGTGCGATGCAAAAACCATGTCTGGGACAAAGGCTGAAAACATTGTATGCAAGAGGCGAAAACATACAATGATTTTGCCCGTTGCTTACAATGATTCCTTAAAAGACATACGATGATTTTCATCCTGCCGCCCAACACCCCCGCTGAATGCGCACGGTGCTGCAACCGGAAGCCTCACTGCTTGTGCCTGTTGGCACGGCGACGGCGGTACTCGGCCTTCATCTTTGCCGCGCCAGAGCCGTGCGCTCCAGTCTTGTAGGCTTTCTTCCTCGCCTTGGTGCGCACTTTGTTTTTGTCATCACGGCTTGATGCCGATGGAGCGGGCTTGAAGACTATGCCGCTCGTCATTGCTTTTTCAATCTCATCCATGGTGTGTCATTTGAATGCCCTCACCGTCACGCCGGTCGCGGCGACATACCTTTCCAGCAACGCGGCCAGTTCATTAGCCGCCTCTGAAGGTGTACCACCGCCATAGCTGTTGACGATGATCAGGACATGGTGTGTTGCAAGGTCTATTTTTGTGCGCTCGTTGTCGCTTGTAGGAGTGCCTATTCCCCCGATGCTGTCGCGGTAGACGGGCAAATGGCCAATGTTGAGCGTGCCCCGCCCTATGCCTTCGTAAGGCTCGCCTTCGTCGCCAATGCCGAGGACAAGGGATGTCCCGGCAATCTTGTCGGCATCAAACCCGCCAATGGAATAGCCCGTCTCCATCGAGACAAGGTTGATCAGGTCCACTGCCGTGTTGACCCGGTACAGGTCCATGCCACGCAACACCCTGCGGCACAAGGCCTCGGATGACGGACGGTAGCGGCTCGGATCCTTGCCCAATGCTTTGTAGGCGGCACGGGTCGCCTTGATGGCAGGCATATCCTTTATGGAATCCACCGTGTAGGCGGCGCGATAGGCCTCCACCCTCGCATCAATCTCCTGCCACAGACGCCCGTCAGACGGCGTATTGGTGATTGCCGCCTCGACTGCCGCACCGGAAAATGCGGTGCAGATCCGCTTGAAATCTTCAGAAACGCTTATATCTACCATATATATTATTCAAAGGAGCATTATGCCTGACAGCATCCTTCCTGAGGCGATGCCAAGCCTCCTGGCTGAAAAGTATGTCCCGTAGTTGCCGTAAGTGCAGATGCCCGAGGCAAAGATGTTCTCCCTCTTGAGCCCTTCGGCAATGAGCAAACGGGCGTTGGCCTCGGGGAGGTCGATGTGCCATTTGCAAGTAGCAGGGTCGCGCACTGCAATTGCCGGCATCTCAAATCCCGCCCTGGCGAAGGCATCATAGACCTCATCGCCCACCTCAAACGCCCGCAACGAGATGGAAGGCGGCATATAGACCTTGACACCGCCGAGGGCGCAACCATAGACATCGGCCATCATCCTGACGGCACTGCGGGCAATGCCTGCCACAGTGCCGCGCCACCCGGCGTGGATGGCGGCGACAACACCATCAGGTGAGTAGGCCAGCAAAGGCACGCAATCGGCTGTCGAGACAGCGATGCAGACATCTCTGACCGAAGTCACGATGGCATCGATGCCGTCAAGCAGATTGGCCATGCCTTCATCACTGAGTCCAAGGTCATCAGACCGCAAGTCCAGCACCTTGTCGCCGTGCACTTGGCGCGGCAACAACAGGCGGGATGGACGATGTGGCAGGGCGGAAATGAGCCTTGCCCTGTTTGCCATCACGTTGTCAATGCTGTCCCCGCAGTAATGGGTGCAATTCATCGACGCGTATGCCCCGGTGCTGCATCCACCCTCACGCTTGGTGTAAAACGAAAAGACACGGCCGTCGCCATCCAAAGGCAGGCACTCGACGACAAAGGGGCTACTTGCCACCATCGTCGTCATCCTCCTCATCGTCGATGTACTCGAAGTCAAAGTCCTCGTCAAGTTCCTCGTCTTCGTCGTCGGCATCGACCGGAGTTATGTCAATGTCCTCACCCTCCTCGCGCAGTTCCTCTTCAAGATGCAGCTTGTTGCGGTGGACGATGGCATCGACTGACGATGACAGTTTGTTGCTCTCCTCATTCAATTCGCGCCAGAGCAGGTCTTTCAATTCCAAAAGCCCTTGCCCTGTGAAAGAAGAGATGAACACATGGGGGATTGGCGGCAAGTGCTGCTCCATCTCCTCCATTAGTTCCGCGTCAAGCATATCGGTCTTGGTGACGGCAAGCACGCGGCGCTTGTCGAGAAGTTCGGGATTGAAATTGGTTATCTCCCTCATCAGGATGTCAAACTCGGCTTGTATGTCAATCGTGTCCGCCGGAATCATGAACAGCAACAAGGAGTTCCTCTCGATGTGCCGCAAGAAACGCAGGCCAAGTCCTTTGCCCTCGCTCGCCCCTTCGATGATGCCGGGGATGTCTGCCATCACAAAAGATTTGCCGTCCCTGTAAGGCACTATCCCCAAGTTGGGTTCAAGCGTCGTGAACGGATAGTCGGCAATCTTTGGCTTGGCCGCCGAGAGCTTGGACAGCAACGTCGATTTGCCTGCATTGGGGAAACCGACGAGACCTACGTCGGCCAGCAGCTTGAGTTCCATCACAACGGTCAGTTCCACAGCAGGCTCGCCCGGCTGTGCGAAACGTGGTGCCTGGCGTGTCGGTGTCTTGAAGTGCCAGTTCCCCAGGCCGCCGCGACCACCCCGCATGAGGATGACCTCTTGGCCGTGCTCCGTCACGTCGCAGATGTAATCCCCCGTCTCGGCGTTGTAGACCACCGTGCCGCATGGCACATCGACATAGACGTCATCGCCGTCCTTGCCAAAACAACGGTTTGCACCCCCGTTGCCGCCATTGCCTGCAAAGATGTGCCTCTGGTAGCGCAAGTGCAGCAACGTCCAGTAGTTGCGGTTGCCCCGCAGTATGACGTGACCGCCGCGTCCCCCATCGCCACCGTCAGGACCGCCGTTGGGGATGTACTTGGAGCGGCGCATGTGGGCAGAACCACGGCCGCCCTTGCCGGAGCGGCAGTAGATCTTTACGTAATCAACGAAATTAGATTCAGCCATATTTATAAGAAAAGCCTTGCAATCCCCTATGCGGGGAGGGCAAGGCTCGGATGGTTCATGTTTTACAATTTGGAGATGACAGCGGCAATCTCGTTGAAGATGTCATCGAGCGCGCCGACACCGTTGATGTGGTTGTACAGACCCTCGGTCTTGTAGTAGTCCTTGAGCGGCGATGTCTGCTCGTTGTAGACGACGAGCCGCTTCTTGATCGTCTCAAGGTTGTCATCCGCGCGGCCGGCATCCTGCCCCCTCTTGATGAGGCGGTCGATCAGTTCGGCTTCGGGCACATCCAGGTCAAGCATCGCAGAGACCTGCTGCCCGCGCTCGGCGAGCATCTTCTTGAGAGCCTCGGCCTGCGGGATGGTGCGCGGGAAGCCGTCGAAGATCACCCCCTTGGAATCCTTCAGGCCGTCCAGCACGCTGGCCAGGATGTCTATTATCAACGCGTCGGGCAACAACTGCCCTTGGTCGATGTATCCCTTGGCAACCTTGCCAAGCTCGGTGCCGTTCTTGATCTCATTCCTCAACACGTCGCCCGTGGAGATGTGGTTGACGCCGAACCTCTCGACGATCATCGCGCTTTGAGTGCCTTTGCCCGACCCCGGTGCGCCGAAAATCACAATGTTAAGCATATCGTTCTTGATTGTTTGGTTTATTCCAACGTGTAGATGGACGGGAGGTTACGCCCCGCACCGTCATAGTCGAGGCCGTAGCCCACGATGAAGTCGTTGGGGATCTCCATCGCCACGTAATCGACGTGCAGGTCCACCTTGAGCTTCTCGGGCTTGACCAGCAGCGAGCATATCTTGACATCCTTGGGCTCATGCTCCCTTATCAGGTCCAGGAGGTGCAACATTGTCAGGCCACTGTCCACAATGTCCTCGACGATGACGACATTCCGCCCGCGCAGGCTGTCCGACAGCCCGATGAGTTGCCTGACATCGCCGGTTGACTGGGTGCCATTGTAGGACGAGAGCTTGACAAATGAGATTTCGCACGGGATGGAAACCCGTTTCATAAGGTCGGCGGCGAACATGAACGCGCCGTTGAGCACGCAAAGGAAGATTGGGTTTGCCCCGTCCATGTCACGATTGATCTCGGCGGCCACCCTGTCAACCTCCCGGAGTATGTCCGATTCAGGGATTGACATCCTGAAAGATTTGCCATTGACTGTTACCCTGTCCATAAAATATCACTTTTTGTGTGGCAAAAGTAAGCATTTAAAACGTTATGCCAACCATTATGTGGCTAAAGTGGCAGGGAACGAGCCGCGCCTGTGGCTGACGACGTGGCCGATGATGCCTGGCATGAACTTCACCAGGGTCTGACATAAAACCGACCCGGGTCTGGCATAAAGTTCGTTTCCTCCGTACATAAAGTAAAAACAAAACTTTTGAATATATAAACAGAACTTTTGTTTATATAAACAGAAGTTTTGAATATATAAACAAAACTTCTGAATATACTTTATGTACGGGGGAAACGAACTTTATGCCAGACCCGGATGAAGTTTATGCCCTGCCCCATCGTCCTTGTCCTCTGGCCCGACTGCGCGGGATAGCCAGGAGGCGCGGGGCGAACAAAAGCCGTGGCGGCTCCACAACTCAGTGAAACCGCCACGGCGTCAAAGGGAATCCCTTGGTTCAAAGTGGAAACGAGGCCACGTTTTTTGATGATCCGTCATCCGTTCCCGAAGGCCTTGCACCAAGGATGCAGCGTTGCCGACGGGTCAATCGACGTAGGTTATCCAACCGTGAGTGTCGGGCTCGTCGCCGTACTGGATGGCGCGCAGCTTGTTGTACAACTTCAGGCAGACCTTGCCCGGCTCGCCGTCCTTGCTGAAGACGTATGACTTGTTTTCATCAATGTCGTCGATGCGTGACACGGGGCTGATGACTGCTGCCGTGCCGCACGCGCCCGCTTCGTCAAACGTAGCGAGTTCCTCGACAAGGATGTGCCTGCGCTCGACCGTCATGCCCATCTCCTCGGCAAGGGTCATCAGGCTCTTGTTGGTGATTGACGGGAGGATGGAGTCCGACTTTGGCGTGATGTAGCTGTTGCCCCTGATGCCGAAAAAGTTGGCCGGGCCGCACTCGTCAAGGTACTTCTTCTCCTTGGAGTCGAGGTAGAGGACGGCGGAGTAGCCCATCTCGTGCGCCTTCTCGCCTGCCGCGAGGCTGGCTGCATAGTTGCCCCCGACCTTGATGGTGCCTGTGCCAAGCGGCGCGACACGGTCGTACTGGCGCATGATGGCGTATGGGGTCGGCTTGAATCCTGCCTTGAAATAAGGACCAACGGGCGTGACGAATACGAGGAACATATAGTCCCGAGCCGGCTTGACACCTACCTGCGCCGACGTGCCGATGAGCAACGGACGGATGTAGAGCGACGCACCGCTCTGGTATGGTGGCACGAAGCGTTCATTGAGCTTGACGACCTTGAGGACGGCTTCCTCAAACTTTTCGACTGGAAGCTGCGCCATCATGATGCCACGGCTGGAAGATTGCATACGCTCGGCATTGTCGCGCATACGGAAGATGCGGACGCGACCGTCCTTGCCGCGGAACGCCTTCATGCCCTCAAACGCCTCTTGGCCATAGTGGAGACAGGTCGCCGCCATGTGGATGTTGATGTATTCGCTGCTTGACACCTCGAGTTCGCCCCAGACACCGTTCTTGCACACGCAACGCACGTTGTAGTCTGTCGGCATATAGCCGAATGTCAGGTCTGACCAGTTGATTTGTTCCATAATAATTATATTTAAGAATTAATGGTTTTAATTGCTATTGCGAACAAATGTAGGCAATTATTTGAATGCCCGCCCACCATCATTCACAAAATGTGTCATTCACCGGCCGGCTGCTGATTGGTGTCGAGGATTGACGCTATTTCCTCATCCACCTTGTGCAGCTTGTCGTTGCAGTAGGCAATGAGGGTCTTTGCTTCCTTGAGCACGGGGACGAGCTCATCGATGTCGAAACGGTTGTTCTCGATGCCGTCCATGATTTCTTCGAGACGCTTCATCGCGGCTCCATAGGTGATTTTGGCTGTTGTCATTGCTATCGTCTGGTTTTGTTGATTGTCATTGTCGTTTTGCCGTCGGCCATCTCCACTTCGTACTCATGCCCTTCGGCCAACGCCGCGACGGAGCGCACGGCCACCCCGCCGGTGCGGATGATCGAGAAGCCTTTGCGCAGCACGTTGGACGGCTCGGAAGCCGCCACGAGACCCGACATCAGTTGCAACTTGCCGCGTTGGCGGTCAAGCTGTGACTTGGTGGCGAATGTGAGACGGTCGCCCATGCGGTCGAGCGTGGATGATTGCCGACCGCGCTGCACCGAGGCCAGTGCCTGCAACCTCGCCGAGAGCGCGGCAAGACGTGCAGACGATGTGTGCAGCCTCGTGCGTAGCTGACGGTCGAGACGCGCCTGGGTGCCGGCCATCCATGCCTTGTGCGCCGACATTAGGGCGGCGGCCGCCTTGTCGAGACGGGCTGCATAGGTGCCGAGCGACAAATGCTGCCTCGCGACAGATGCGGTGATGCTGGCGGCGATTGCTGACGCTATGCCGTCAAGGCGCGTGACAAAGGCGTGGTCATGGGTGATGATGTGTTGGGCTGCGGCGGTGGGTGTCTTGACGGCGACGCACGCGACCTCATCGACGACGGTGCGGTCGCGCTCATGCCCTATGCCGGAGATGACAGGCAGAGGGTACTGAGCCACATGAAAGGCTATGTCAAACGAGTCAAATGCCGACAGGTCTGATGTAGCACCACCGCCCCTGACCATCACCACGACATCAAATTGGTCGCTGCGGGCATTGATGGCGTCGAGGGCGCTTATGACGCTGGCCTCAACATGGTCGCCCTGCATGGCGGCGGGGAAAAGCTCTATGTGGAAAGCTATGCCGTATGGATTGTTGCGCAATTGGTCGCAAAAGTCCCCATAGCCTGCCGCCGTCGGCGAAGAGATGACCGCTATGCGCTGCACCACGGCGGGCAATCCGAGTTCGCGGTTCATGCCGATGACACCGGCCTGCTCCAGGCGGAGCAAGACTTCCTTGCGCTTGACATAAAGGTCGCCGAGGGTATAGGCCGGGTCAATGGCAATTATGTTAAGTGA
Source organism: uncultured Bacteroidaceae bacterium (assembly GCA_944321635.1). GTDB lineage: Bacteria > Bacteroidota > Bacteroidia > Bacteroidales > Bacteroidaceae > Avibacteroides. The sequence goes on from CALULY010000003.1 coordinate 40,575, forward strand.
ATAGCCGTAGAGTTCATGGAACTCGACCGTGACGTTGACACGCACTTTCATCCCGGCTGCTATCCCACGGCCAGTTTCTTGCATGAAGTTACGGCTAAGCCTGTTGTAAACGTTGCTCCAGATGGTTCCACGCGCTTTGGCTATGATGTTCGTCCCTTCGTCCTTCTCGATCATCTCGACGAAACAATGGCCGTTGGAGGCTGTCCGCACCTCATTCAATTCTGCTACGACCCAGTAGGATTCGGGCAAGACCTTCTTTATCCCAAAACTGACAACGGAATTGAGTTCGTACAGCGTCAAAGTTTCCCCAATGTCAATCATAAAGCAAGGTGTTTCGAGATGAGAATGCCTTTGATGCCACCTCCACGACATAGAAGCCTTTGGGCAAAGTGTCCAATGCTACCGCTCCCGCGCCTCGTGGTTCCGCACACAACGCCAAGCGGCCGCTGATGTCATAAAGCATCACACGAGTAGTCGGGTCAGATGCAAAAGTGTCGGGAATCATGAGCCATTGCCCTTCTATCCTTGCACTATCGGCACGACTGGCGGAGATGCCGTCTGCATTGCGATTGTCAAGGTAGGCGGCATAGAAGTCTGTCACGCCATAGCCAAGCAGATTGTCCGGATTGCCATATTGGCTGGATGAGCGGCGTACGATGTCCACGAGCTTTGCCGCCGGCACATCTGGCAACGCCTCCCAAAGGCACGCGATGCCTCCTGCGATGATCGGTGCCGAGAATGACGTTCCAGAAGCCGATGCCACCGCACCGTTACGGTTGATGGTATGCACCGTTCCTGGAGCGGCAACGTCAGGTTTTACCCTGCCATCCGCCGATGGGCCTATCGAGGAGTAAAGAGCCTTCTCACTGCTGCTGTCGGTGGCCAAGGCGGCGGCGCACAAGACATTCACGCCATCAGACGGGACTGTGATCCTGTCCCAACTGCTGCCGCCCCCGTTCCCTGCGCTGCAAACGACAACCATTCCCCTCGTGACGGCAATGTCGGCACATCTTGACATGGTGGATGAAGCGTCGAGGTCTTCATTAGTGATACTCGGATAGCCCTCATCCAAGAGGTTGTAACCCAAAGACACGTTGATTATGTCTGCACCAATGCTGTCCGCGTACTCTGCGGCGAATGCCCAATAGTACTGCTCGGCGGGCTGCTCGCCTTTGAGATATTCCGTTCGCAGTAAAGCATAGTCCGCCCCGGGTGCTGCCCCCATCATCATGCCATCCACGTCTGCCGCCATGCACGCAAAAGTCTTGATGCCATGGCTGCCTATGTTGCAGACGAGGCTGTCGGCATTGTTCACAAAATCCTTGGCACAGACAATCCTGTCCTGCCATCCGCCTTGCAGCGAGTCGGCATTGCAGAAGCCGTCATCGGTCACGGCTATCATAATCCCATGCCCGGTAAAACCTTCATCGTGCAAACTCACTATGTTGTTAGTTTCAAGGACGGACCTTGACTGCCCGTAGGGGTCATCTGACCTCTCGCCGGTTATGTTCCAATCGGCAGATGCGTTGGCTGGTTCTTCTGCTTCATAAGTGCCTACGCGCTGGATACCTACGACAAAATCAAGTTTCTCTATCTCCCTGACAGCCTCATCGCCGCCGGTGACACCGACCATGACGGCATTTAGCCACTTGCTTTTCCCGAGCACACGCGCTGTTTCAGCTATCCTATTAATATATATGGTATATACCGGGACATCAAGCGAATCGACCTTGATGCCCTGCCTGTCCCGCCGTGCCAATGCCCTCTCGGAAAGGAAAACCTCGGGATGCCGCACGTCAGCGGTCATTCCACCCTTGTCCCGGAGAAACACCACGTAGCGGTCTTCCACCTGAGCCCGCACTTCAACCGCAAGCACTAAGGATGCGGCCAGTAACAACAAAGCAAGAAACGACTTTCTCATTTGAACTGCAATTTATCCATGTAGCCATCACTCAGGTACTTGCCCAGCATCCTCTGGTTGGCAATATAGACCCCGCCAAGCAATGTGTCGCCATCATAGAATACAGCAGACTGCCCAGGCGTGACCGACTCGGCTTCTGCCAGGAATTTGACCACAATGCTTCCGTCCCCGGCATCCGCTATCCGGCAAGGGATGGGCAGGCCGCGATAGCGTATCATCACCGACAACTGCCTGTCACCGTGCAACAAAAAGTCGATGTCGCTGCTGTTGCACCGCTCGACCAACATATATTCAGCCTTCAACCCCTCCTTGTCGCCAAGCATGACGGTGTTGGTGGCACTGTTCAACTTCAAGACGTATGCCGGTCTGCCCAAGGCGATGCCGAGACCTTTGCGCTGCCCGATGGTGTAATAGGGCAAACCTTTGTGCATCCCAAGCTTCCTGCCATCGGGGGAGACAAACCACCCTTCCTTTATTTTCTCCGTGTCACAATGTTTTTTGAGGAAATCACGGTAATCACCAGGCACGAAACAGACCTCCATGCTCTCCTTCGCCTCTGCCTTGGCATCAAAGCCTCGGCTGCGCAAGTAGTCCCTCACCTCTTCTTTCCTGTAATTGCCCAAGGGGAAAACACAACGCCTCAGCACGCTCTCATCCAAACGCCAGAGGAAATAGGACTGGTCTTTCTTGTCATCCACCCCGCGCCTGACGTGCAAATGGCCGTTTGTCGTCACCAGACGCACATAGTGTCCCGTGGCAATCATAGCACAGTCATGTTTGTCTGCACAGTCGATGAGCAGGCGGAACTTGAAGAGCCGGTTGCACATCACGCAAGGGTTCGGGGTGCGTGCTTCGAGATATTCGTTCACAAAGTCCGCCACCACCGTCTCCTCAAACTCCTTGCGGGCATCGACGACATGGTGTTCCATCCCAAGACGTGCGGCGAGGGCTGCGGCTTCTTGCGCGACATCCGCCCCATCATCCCACACCCTCATGGTCATGCCCACTGGTTCGTAGCCTTGCTCCCTGAGCATCAGGCAAGCGGCGGTGCTGTCTATGCCGCCGCTTATGCCGATGAGCACCCTCCTATTGCTTGCCATTGTCCACACGTTTGAGACCTTTGTCGGCAGCAAGGCTGGTGACATATTCCAAAGCGGCTTCACGGTTGTTTGGGATGCTCCCGTCGAGGATGGCATCCTTGACCGCGCTGCGCAATTCGCCAACCTCACGCCCTTGTTGCAAGCCGAACATCTGCATGATGTCATTGCCATCGATGGGCAATTTGAAGTTCCTTATGTGGTCTTTCGCCTCAATGTCCTTCAGTTTCTGCCTGACGAGTTCAAAGTTGGAGTAGAACCTCCTTTTCCTTTCAGCGTTCCTCGACGTGATGTCCGCCTCGCACAACGTCATCAAGTCATCGATGTCATCGCCCGCCTCAAAGAGCAAGCGCCTGACGGCAGAGTCCGTAACCTTGTCCTCGGACAGGACTATCGGGCGCATGTGCAGTTCGACGAGCTTTTGCACATACTTCATTTTCTCATTCAAGGGCAATTTCAACCGCTTGAATATCCCCGGCACCATCTTGGCACCAATGAAGTTGTGGTTGTGGAACGTCCAACCCACCATGTTGTCCCACCGCTTGCATTGCGGTTTGGCTATGTCGTGGAGCAGGGCAGCCCACCGCAGCCAGAGGTTGTCACTCTCCTTGGCGATGTTGTCCACCACTTGCAACGTGTGGTAGAAGTTGTCCTTGTGCCCACGCCCATTGCGTGACTCGACGCCTTGCAGGCGTTTCAACTCAGGGAAAATCTCATCCAACAGCCCCGTTTCGTCCAACAGCACAAGGCCTATGGACGGGGTGCGCGCCATCATTATCTTGTTGAACTCGTCTATGATCCGCTCCATCGAGACGATTTCAATGCGCTTGGCATTGGTCTTGATGGCTTCAAACGCCTCGTCATCTATGTTGAAATTGAGTTGTGTTGCAAACCTCACGCACCTCATCATGCGCAGCGGGTCGTCTGAGAATGTGACCTCGGACGGCGCGGGGGTGCGCAAAACGCGGTCTTCCAAATCAGCCAACCCGTCAAAAGGGTCAACCAGCACGCCAAAACGCTCCTTGTTGAGGCAGACGGCCAACGCGTTGACGGTGAAATCACGGCGGTACTGGTCTTCCTCCAACGTGCCGTCCTCGACGATGGGTTTGCGCGAATCGCGCTGATAGGATTCCCTGCGCGCCCCGACAAACTCCAGTTCAAGCCCTTTGTACTTGACTTGCGCCGTGCCGAAATTCTTGAAAACCGACAGGCAAGCACCCTTGCCGAGCCTTTTGGCAAGCGTCTCTGCCATCCTTATGCCACTCCCCACCACGACAACATCTATGTCGCACGACGGGCGGCACAAGAAAATGTCACGCACATAGCCACCGACGGCATAACACTCATAACCCAGGCTGTCCGCCGTCTCTGAAATCATGGTGAAAACAGGCGAGTCAAAGGCTTTGCCTATCTTGTCAATCATCTGGTTCATCTTGCTCATAGCGCGCAAAAATACACAATAAGTGGCAATGGCGGCGATGGCAATCCAGATTAATGTTACATTTGCGGCAATCAAACACACCCCACAATGAGGACGACAATCATGCTCGCGGTGCTGGCAATGCTCGCCATGGCATCGTGCAACAATCAGGACAAACGCGCCGAGGCACTCTATGCCGAGGCGGAGACAATGTTTGAGCAAAAAGACTACGAAGCCGCAAAACTCATGATCGACAGCATCAAGACAAGTTGCCCAAAGGCGTTCGTGACACGCAAGAGGGCAATCGGACTGATGCAACGGGTCGAACTGGCCGAGCAACAGCGTTCCATCGCCTACCTTGACAGCCTCACGCAAGTGTGGCTGGAGGAATTTGACAAAATCAAAGGCAACTACAAGTACAGGAGGAATCCCGAGTACCAAGACCAAGGCACGTTCATCGTCCCATCGCAAGACCTTGCTGCCAACAACAACCGCACCATGCTCGTTGCCAGCACCGACGAGGACGGGGTGATGCGCCTGACATCAGTGCTCATCGGCAAACCCATCGACCACCATGTCATCAAGGTCACGCTCAAGACAGACGACACATTCGCGCAAACGGGGCGGAGCGACCTCTACTACACCTCCACCCACCTCGGCGTCGTCACCGAGAAAGCCGAGTTTGAGGTCGGGCGCACGGACGGAGGAGTAGCCGACTTCATCATCATCAACCGAGACAAACAACTCACCATCGAGTGCCAAGGCACAAAAACAGCAAAGCGACAACTCACCAAGCAGGAGACAGATGCCGTAGTCTCAGTGCACCAACTCGCCGGAGTGCTGTCAAACCTGCACTCCATCGCACAGCAAAAGGCGGAAGCGGAAAACAAAATCAACTTCATCAAGGCACGCATGAGCGAATCATCAGGTGCGGTCAAGGCCTTGGACGGCAAGTGACGGGCGACGCACCCGGACACCGCCGCCATCTCATCCTTTGTAAGTGCGACTTACAAAGATTGTAACTGTGACTTACAAAGGTTGTAACTGCCACTTACAAAGCACCCCGTCGCGACATTCATCGGATGACCTGGGAGAAAGCCCGGGACACAAAGTCTGAAAACATACAATGACTTTATGGAAATCATTGTATGCTACCGCCAAAAACATCGTATGTTTTTCCCGAAAAGGTCAGATGATCCCCGGCACTCCATCAGATGCTTTGCCTGCCACTCCGCACGCTGCCGGGCAAACGAAAGTCCGACACAAGCCATTCATCTGAAGAATGTGAATTGCGTCCCGTCCACATCGTTGGGATAGAGGCATATCACGCAATCATAATCGCCGCGAGCTATGCGCTGCTCCAAGTCATTCTCACGATAGGACCGCAAATCCACTATGTCAAGATGCGACAATGACAAGGCGAGATATATCCCAAAAGAGAGCGAGAACGAATCACCGAAGAGCAACACCCGCTTGCCCCCACTCCCGAGGCGGTCGATGCTGATGAGAGGGTGGTCGCCACCAAGGCATCCGGCATAACGGTTGACATACTTGCCCTTGCCATACAGGAACGTCGTGTCAAACATAGCCTCAAAAAAGCCGCCTTGCCTGACCACCGTCGGCATCTTGTAGCTGTAAGCCGACACCTTGAACCGCGCGCCGTCATCGGGCGGCAAAGGGATGGTCATCACATCAGCAGACGGGAAGTAGGCTGCCCCGGCACGCAATGCCAGAGAGCCGTAGAAAGGACGCGGGACGACCTCACTGCCCCACCCGCCCGTTTCGTAGACTGACGTGTCAGCTCCAATGGCCTGAGCAACGACCTTTGCCATGGCGAGGGCGGTCTCCAGCCGCCAATGGTTGTCGGTCACGTAGAACATCCGGGCATACTCATCCCCCGCCACGGGCATGGACTGCCTCAAGTCAACGGTCTCGACACCCGCATCGAGCAACTCTGCCACCAGGGTGTCAGAAGCATCGTTGATGACATCACGGAGCCCACGAGGCATCGTGCCGCGCATGACTTTGCCCGGGCGGTTGAAATAGATGAACCGTGCCCCGTGCTGCTCGCACACGTCCCGGAGCCTGGCCACCTCATCCGCCGAGTGCGATGAATGCCCGCCAAGCTCGACAAACGAATACTGCCCGTTGGTCAGGCGCACAATGGTCATGCCCGGCTGTTCGGACTCCACGGACTGCCTGCCAAGCAACCTTTGCAGCCCGCCGAAGCATTCGGTGTAGAGGTCTCTTGCGGCGGCATTCTTTGCAAACTGCTCCTCGGCCTCGGCAATCACCGCGTCAAGCCTCTCGCCGAGCGACAGCTGGTTGGCCGGCATCAGCCCTTTGCCCGCCACCAGTACGCTGAGCGTGTCGGTGCTGGCGGCATCAGAGCGGTCATGCACTTTGACGAGCTTGGCTGCGACGTTCCACAAAGTCCCGACGCACATCACCCCCAAGAAAAGCAGGAATGCAAATGTCAAAAACTTGTCATAGCGCATCGTTCAGAAATTGAAATAAATGAAAGGACTGTACGCGCCCCGCACCACATAGCTCAATGAGACCACCAGCAGCACCGCCAGCAAAAGCAGTTTGATCCAGTCGCCGTAACGCCATCGCCCGGCAAGTCTGGCGCACCATCGGCCTATCGGAAATGAGAGGAGCGCCCCAGCAAGCAACGCCGTGCCATGCTCGTGCAACAGGAACATGGCCAGACCATCATCAGATGCACCGCCCGAGAACATTGCTCCCAGATGCGTGACGGCTTCGCCTATGGTTTCGCTGCGGAACAACACAAAACTGCACAGCACCAACGCCATCGTCCATCCCCACCGCAGCAAGCCAGCCCGCCAATGCTCGAAGCGGGTGACTTTCTCAAACAATATGACGACAAAAAACATCAGCCCCCAACAGATGAAAGTGTAATTGGCACCATGCCACAATCCGGTCAAAGCCCAGACGGCAAACAGATTGGCCACCGTGCGCCACCGGCCATGCCTGCTGCCACCAAGCGGGATGTAGATGTAATCCCTGAGCCAAGTGCCAAGAGAGATGTGCCACCTGCGCCAGAATTCGGAAGCCGAGCGCGAGATGTAGGGATAATCAAAGTTCTTGAGGAAATGGAAACCAAACATTCTCCCAAGGCCTATCGCCATGTCGGAGTAGCCTGAGAAATCAAAGTAGATCTGCAACATATAAGCCACCGCTCCCAGCCACGCCGCCACAGTTGACAAACGGTCGTCCGGCAAGGCATAAACGGTGTCGGCAACGACGGCGACGTTGTTGGGCGACAAGCACTTTCTTGGCGAGTCCCTGCACAAACAATTCTATGCCTGACGAAAAATCCGACAAGGTTGTACGCCTGGAGACAAGTTCCTGCATGACGGTCTCGTATCGGACTATCGGCCCGGCAATGAGTTGCGGGAACAACGTGACATACAGCCCGACATCCATGACGCTCGGCTGAGCCACGCAACGCTGGCGGTAGATGTCAATGACGTAGGAAAGCGACTGGAATGTGAAAAACGATATGCCGACCGGCAAAGCTATGCGCCGTATCTCCCAATGCGTGCCGAGCAACAGGTTGGCGGAATCGACGGTGAAGTTGAGATACTTGAAGACGAATAGAAGTGCAACGTTGAAAACCACAGCAGCGACAACATATCCCTTGCCACGCTTCCCCTCCGACTGGCAACGGCCAACGCACAAGCCGAATGCATGATTGACAACAACCGACAACAGCAGGATGATGACAAACAAAGGCTCGCCCCATGCATAAAAGAGCACACTGGCCAAGAGCAGCACCAAGTTGCGCCAAGCGACTCTCGGCGTCAGCGCATAATAGACTGCAAGCAGCAATGGCAGGAATACGAAAAGGAATACTGGTGAGGGGAACAGCATGACAATTTATCAAACCCGGTGTCTTGGCATTGGTCCGACCAATGCTTCAGGCAAAAGTCAAACGCGGCAGATGTACATATATAAAATGGAGGTAGCACATTGATGCGCCACCTCCACCCTATGCACTGTCAGTGTTTATACATAAGTCTCAAGTATCTTCACATTGCCATCCGGGACAATCGACACCTCTTGCGTTGTCGCCGCAAGCAGGATAGTCTCCCCGGCATGGACATTGACCTCGTTGCCGTCGTTGTCAACGATCTTTGCCTTCCCCTCCATGCAAATAAGCACAACAAAAGAGTCGAGCTCGGAATAGTCGCACGTTATCTCCTCGGTCAAATCATAGACTGAAGTCGTGAAATAGGGGCACGCAACTATCTCGACAGGCTCATTCTTGACGGGAGTGTAATGAGTGCGGTAGTCGTCCTGTACCTCGTAATCGATGGCATCCTTGGCCAACTCGGTGTGGAGTTCGCGAGTGTTGCCGTTGGCATCCTTCCTGTTGAAGTCAAAGATGCGATAGGTGATGTCCGACGTCTCTTGTATCTCCGCTATGAACGCACCTGCCCCGATGCTGTGTATGCGGCCGGCGGGGAGGAAAAAGACATCGCCGGGATGGATCTCGTACTCGCTGAGCAAATCGGTGATTGTCGAGTTGGCGACACTCTCCTTGTATTCCCTTGGAGTCACTTGCTTTGCGAAGCCGGAACGGAGCTTTGCCCCTTTGGTAGCGTCCATGACATACCACATCTCGGTTTTGCCGAGGGAGTTGTGGCGTTTCTTTGCCAATTCGTCATTGGGATGCACCTGGATTGACAAGTCCTGACGAGCGTCGATGAACTTGATGAGCAACGGGAAAGTCGTGTTGAAACGCTTGAACACACTCTCGCCCACCAGTTCCTCACGCAATGAGTTGATGAGTTCACGCAATGTCATGCCTGCAAACTCGCCGTTTGCAACGACAGACTCGTTGCCTGGCACGCCGGAGAGTTCCCAGCTTTCGCCGACATTCTTCAAGTCGCTGTCCAATCCCTTGAACGGGATTATCCTGTCACCGCCCCAAATGGTCTGTTTGAGGATTGGTCTGAATTTTAAGGGATACATTTTGATTCAATATAAGTTAATTATGTTTTCTATTCCCTCTGACCCACCTCGGCTGCAAGTTCGGGGTCGATCATGATGCGTCCGCAGTATTCGCAGACGATAATCTTTTTCCTCATCCTGATGTCAAGCTGTCTTTGAGGCGGAATCTTGTTAAAACATCCGCCACAAGCACCGCGCTGGACATCGACAATGCCGAGACCGTTGTGGGAGTTCTTACGGATTTTCTTGAAGGCTTGGAGCAGGCGCGGCTCGATCTTGGCCTCAAGGTCTTTTACTTCGTCACGCAGCTTTTCTTCTTCCTGCTTGGTCTCTGCGACAATCTCATCCAATTCCGTTTTCTTCACTTCAAGATCTTTACCTCTTTCATCGACAGAGGTCATGCTTTTCTGCAATTCCTCAGCCTTGGCGGCTTCCTCGGCTGTGAATTCCTTGATTTTCTTTTCGCAAAGTTCAACCTCAAGCGTCTGGTACTCTATCTCTTTGGTCAAGAAATCAAACTCGCGGCTGTTTTTGACGTTGTTTTGCTGCTCTTGGTACTTTGCTATCTGGGCATTGGCTTCAGCGATTTTGCCTTTTTGGGCGTTTATGTTGTCCTTGAGCGAGGCCATGTCAGCTTTAATCTTCTCTATTCTTGTCGTCAGCCCGGCAATTTCATCCTCCAAGTCCTGCACCTCAAGCGGCAATTCACCGCGCAATGTCTTAATCCGATCTATTGCGGACAGCTTGACTTGCAACTCATAGAGGTGTTTCAACCTTTCTTCAACCGAATAATCGTTGATGTCTTTCTTTGCTTCTTTTGCCATTTTTATATGTATTGTTTTAAGTTTGATGCACGTTCAGACAACTTCATCCTCAGCGACGGGAAGAGGTCACGCAAATAGTATTGGAGCAAATGCTGAGTGAACTGTTCACTCTCGTAATGTCCCAGTTCGACAAGGACGATTTTATCCTCGTTTCCACAAAAATCATGGTATTTTATTTCTCCAGTGATGAACATATCAGCCTTGGCACGCAATGCATCTCCTATCAGGAATGCACCGGCCCCGCCACACAATGCGACCTTGCGCACCACACGTGTCGCATCGCCTGAATAGGCAAGGGTGTGCACACCAAATATTTCCTTTAGCCGCTGCATGAGTTCCATCGCCCGGAGTGGAGTGAGCAGATGTCCGACCATGCCAGAGCCGACGTTTATGCCCGAAGGGTCAACGGGATAAATGTCATAAGCGGGCATTTCGTATGGATGCTCAGACAAAAGCGTGGCGATCACTGCAGATTTCAAGTGCGCCGGGAAGACCATTTCCAAGCGGGTCTCTGGTTCGCGATGCAATTTGTCGATTGCTCCGACATAGGGGTTTGCTCCCGCTTTGGCACGAAACGTACCAATCCCCTCGTTAGAAAAAGAGCACGAATCATAATTCCCTATGTTTCCGCAGCCGGTTTCTGACAAGGCAGCGCGCAATGCGTCGGCATTGGCTGTCGGGACGAATGTGACGAGCTTCATCAACACACCTTCCATGGGGCGCAGCACTTCCGTCCATTCAAGACCAATCTTTGTCGCTATCGCAGCATTTACACCTCTCGGGGCATTGTCAAGGCAGGTGTGGGCGGAATATATGGTGATGCCGTTCCTAATTGCTTTCATCACGCAACGGCCCACGTAGGTTGCATCCGTGATCTTCTTAACTGGAGAAAATATCAGTGGGTGGTGGGAGACTATGAGGTTAAAGCCTTCGTCTATTGCCTCGTCTATGACCGCTTCGGTCACGTCAAGACAAAATAAAACCCCTGCGGTCTCAGCCTTTGTTAGTCCAACTTGAATGCCTGAATTGTCATACGATTCTTGATGGGACAAAGGAGCTAATCTCTCAAGGGCATCAATGATGTCACCAATTATCATACTTGTCATGCGTATGTCGGTGCAAAGATAACGAAAAAAGGAAGTTACTTAAATGGCAAACGTAAAGATTTGCTTTCCGCAACACACTATGAGGCTTATCAGACCGACGGGAGGCTGTTGCCTATTATCTTACGGTAAAGGTCCAGGGCGTAGACATCTGTCATGCCTGATATGTAGTCAAGGACAGCCATCACCTTGCCATAAAGCGTTGGGGCGTCTATTTCGTATTGCTCGGACACACGCTTTATGAGCAGCTTCGAATACGCCTTGTCGGGATGAGTAACCGCCTCGATTAAAAGTTCGAGCAACGTGTATATGACTTTGTAACCTGCCATCTCGACATCCAACACCTGCTTTGCACGGTAGATTCTCGCATAGGCCACCTTGGTGCATTCCTTGTACGCCATGCATGGCCGGTCAGAGATTGTCTCGATGAGCGGACGTGACAATTCCCCCCTTAGGATTTTGTCCTCGTTGTCAAGGAATGAATTGGTGCACTCCACTATCAATTTGCCGATGGTGGCGGAACGCAAATAGGCTATCTTTTCATTCTCATCATCCACGATTTTCAGGTTCTTGACAAGGGTGTCGAGCCTCTCGCCTTCAAAATAAGCGAGCAGCAGGTCACGGGTCTGTTCAAAAGACAATATCTTCAACTTAAAGGCATCCTCTATGTCCATTATTTGATAACAGATGTCGTCAGCTGCCTCGACCAGCCACACGAATGGATGCCGCGCATATCTGCACGTCGCCTCGTCTACCTTTATTATGCCAAGGCGCGTGGCAATCTTCTCATAGTTCTCACGCTCGCTTATGAAGAAACCAAACTTTTTCTTGTCTGTTATGGATGATGACGGATAGGGGTACTTGACTATCGATGCCAACGTTGAGTAAGTAAGGGCAAAACCTCCTGGCCTCCTGCCCTTGAAACGGTGTGACAACAGGCGGAAAGCGTTGGCATTGCCCTCAAAGTTCGTTATGTCCGCCCATTGTGCATCATCCAAATGCTCACGCAGTTCTATCCCCTTGCCTTCTGAAAAGTAGGAAGCGATGGCATTCTCTCCTGAATGCCCGAATGGGGGATTGCCCATGTCGTGCGCCAAACAAGCCGCAGAGACGATATGTCCTGCCTCAGACAAATAGGATTGAGTGGCAAGCTCAGGGCGTTTGGAGATAAGCGCAAGAGCTATGTTGTTGCCGAGCGAGCGTCCGACACAAGAGACCTCAAGACTGTGCGTCAGACGATTATGGACGAATATGCTGCCAGGCAGCGGGAAGACCTGCGTCTTGTTCTGCAAACGACGGAACGGGGAAGAAAATATCAGGCGGTCGTAATCACGCAGGAATTCGGAACGATTGTCCGCCCTCTCCTCATGGAACTCCTCAAGCCCGAAGCGCACCGGGGAGACCAAGCGCTCCCATATCATTGTCTGCTGCATAAAACTTTTAATCTTTCCTTTAAAATCAAACTGCACTCAACACTTCTCTCCTGAACTCAGAACAGACGATCGCCGTAGCCATGGCCACATTGAGCGACTCTGGACGCGAGCCCTCCCGATGCAAGAGAGGGATGGATAGCCTCTCATTTATGTAGCGCTCGGTTTCATGAGAAATGCCATTTCCCTCATTGCCCATCACGACCACTCCATCGCGAGGCAAATCCACCGCATAGATGTTGTCACCATCCATGAATGTCCCAAACACTTTCATTCCTACGGGCAGTGCCGGGAAGAATTCTTTTGCAGGGCAACAATGCACCTTGACCCTGGCAAGCGATCCCATCGTGGCTTGAACCACCTTTGGATTGTAGACATCGGCACTGCCCTCGGAACAAAACAAATGGGTTATGCCAAACCAATCGGCAACTCTGATGATAGTACCAAGGTTTCCCGGATCCTGCACGTTGTCAAGGAAAAGGGACAAACCGGACAATCGGCTTAGGCAAACGCCACTATCAGCAGCAGGCTTGCGGAACAGGGCGATGACATCCTGCGGATTCTTCAGCAGGCTCGCCTTTCTGACTTCATCATGTGAAGCCTCAACGACCTCGCCACAACGAGCAAGACGTGCCGCATTTGCCGCAAGCCATCCAGCCTCGGCGACCAACAATTCACAATCAAAGGCTTCGAGCAAGTCAAGGACAGACTTTCCGCCTTCGGCAACAAACAGACCAGCCTCTTCCCTGCCTTTTTTCGAGTCAAGGGACTTTATGAGTTTGATTTTGCTTTTACTTAGCATCGCCATATCATCAGATTTTCACCTTCATGGATTTGCCGTTGAGCGTCACGACATATATTCCTTTTTCAAGAGGGATTGAGACATCCCCGTCGATTCGCCTGTTGTATATGCACAATCCATCTATCGTGCTCACGACGGCAACGCACCCCATTGACGGACAAATCTGCAATTGCCCCTCTGTGACCTTGACCATAACTTCTACTTCTTCAGAGTTCACCGACAATGACATATTGACAGTCACCGCATCAGATGCCTCCGACTCGATTCCGCCTGCGACAGCTTTGACCGTATAGGCATAGTCGTGCGACTTGTCAAGCCCCGTAACTCGATAGTAATTGTCAAAAATATCCGTATAGACCTGCGACGTTTCCGCCAACGGTGCTCGTGCTGCTGACGAACCAGCAGAAATGTTGTCTATGATGGCCCTCTTTGACAATGTGCCTATCTCGAAACACAACGGCCGTCCTCCGTCATTGTAATGCAGCGTGCAAACCTCGACATCAGCCGTGAGGGGGAACTCTTCGTAGGCTAACCACTCACCTCCTTCGCCTGTCTCCGTTTTCTCCCCTACACCTATATATAATGTGGACTTATCCGCATTGCCCGACGCTGTGACATAAGCCCTTGCTTCGACCGAGATGGCAAAGTCTTTCGGCAAGGTCAGTTCTGGCGAGACCAGATAACCTGTCGCAGAAGAAGTGCCCAACTTGCATTTTCCACCGGCCTGATACACTTTGCTGCCCCTCCAGCCTGCTTCACCCATGTAATCATCAAGGCGTGAAGACACGTCAGAGTTGGAAGGGCTGTCCTCGCTGCCACCAGTGAATTTTGAAAAATCTTCAAATATGCCCGCCCCGGGGTTAGGGTTCACGCCCTCATCGGTCACAGTCAGGACGTATGACTCTGCGTTTGTGACACGCTCCCAATTGGCCGTAAAGGCATCACCAGTGACATCTGTCGCCGGCAAAGCCACTGGTTTAGACAAAGAGAGTTCATTGTAAGTGAAATACACTACTCCGCCGGCCTCCCTAATGTTCGTCACTGGACGGTTTGTATAAGTCCCATCCTTGAATTGCGCGGCAGGAACACTCTGGTCTGTAAACGAGTTGTTGTCGGCAGTGGGGTAAAGTTGATGTTCATCCGTCAGGGACGAATAGCTGTTGTTCGCCGGGACAATGATCGCCCCCTCGTCCTCATAATAGGAATTTATCACATTTGCTTCCCAATCCTCGGCATCATAGTCGATGTGGCTTATGAGCATCCCGCTGGCAGGCAGGGCCGAATCCCACCCGGTCTGCTGTCTGTTCTCCAAAACGAAGAACTCATCACGGTTGTTTGGATTGTAGATTGCATAAGCCTCATTCTTGACATTGATGTCGGTCAATGTAAGGTTCTCATGGTACTCGTCACCCAACTCGGTCGGGTCAAGCCACCCTATGACCATCCGTTCGTAAGCCGTATAGGAACATGGGGTATATCCCGAGTTGTTGTAGCAGCCCACATCCATGACACTGTAACTGCCATAGCCGCGACCACTCCCGCCAGTCGATCCATTGGTGTCATACAGGTCCATCAGCCCCAGGCAATGCGAGAACTCATGGCAAAAGACGCCGATGCCGGCAGTGCTCACGGGGGAAGTCTGCTCGTTGCCCCGCAGCTCGCACGAGCAGGCATAAGGTCCGACAATCTTGCCGTCCCTCATGACAGGGTTGTCAAAATAATAGCGCAAGTCCGAAGCGTGAGGCCAGATGGTGCCGCTGTCCGCCCCGCTGTTTTCACCGTAGCCGGCATACATGATGAACACGAGATCGATAACACCGTCATCATTGAGGTCATACTGGCTGAAATCCACCTCATCATCGAGGAGCATACAAGCCTCATTTACCATCAGATCAGCATTCATGTCGTCTCCGCTCCAGGCATCGTTGCGCCCATAGAAGCTGTACCCATTAGACAAAGTGACAGGACCGTAGACATCAAAATGCGGTTGGAACTGGCCATGCGACTGGGCATTAAAGTAATCGTAGGCACTTCCATAGGACTCTCCTTCATAATTCTCCTCATTGAGCATCTTGTCAAAACGTGCATTGTCGTTGCCAGCCTCAAACTTTCTGTCCTTGAACTCAACGAGGATCACAAGCCCCTTCACTTCGCCCTTGTTGGGGAAGGCGGGAATTTTGCTAACCGACTTGCCGGCCAACGATTCATTCCTCCTGGCCTTTTGCCGCGCTGCGGCTTGCGTGGCGATGCCCGATGACCTGAGTTCCTCGACAAACGCCCGTTCGCCATCGCTGCGCGACTGCGGGTTGCGAGCCTGAATGCTGCTTAACACGGGTTCGTTCCCACTATACATTATTATATATCTATAAGAGCCGTTGCCGTCCTCCTTGACTGGCAGTCCGTCAATCGTGCTGTGCCAATGCGAATGTTCATCACCTCTCAACACCAATGTCAGTTTGCTGCCATCGGGTTGAATCACTGTAAAAGGTGTCTTGTCCGCAGGGACTGCGCCGGCAAACGCGGCGAACAGCAATGCCGCGATGAATGTCTGTGCTCTTTTCATCATAACTGTTTTTTATTACACACTTACGTGCGACACTTTGCAAATTAAGCTAAAAAACAAGGAACTGGCAAAAGGGGCGCAAGCCGTGCTCCCGTCGGCAAGAAAGGCTGCAACCAGCTCGTTCCCCGTGCGGCGTTGCCAGGTTTAACCCCAATCGTCATTAGACTTTGGCTGGATTCCCGCTAATGTTAGGCGTATTGTCTCTCGGCTTTGCCGACGGCTTAGCGGGCTAAGGCGAGGCAAAGACATGGGCAAGACGCCAACAGAAGCGGGCAAGACCGCCGAAGAGCAATGCTCCAATGAGAAATCCGCTTCCTGCGTTCTAATGACCGATTGGGGGTTAACATCCGTTGCATTTGGAAAAACGACGCCAACCATCCTATTTTTGCACCCGACAATCCAGCACGCAATGATAATCAAAAGGCTGTCAATACTCAACTTCAAGAACATAGGCACGGCGGACTTGACGTTCTCGCCCAAGTTGAATTGCCTCTTCGGCCTCAACGGCATGGGCAAGACAAACCTGCTCGATGCCATCTACTACCTCTCATTCTGCAAAAGCTCGATAAACCACATCGACAGCCAGAACATCAAGCACGACGCGGACTTCTTCATGATCGACGGCACATACGACGACGGAGGCAACGAGTCGGATGTCTACTGCGGGTTGAAGAAGAGGCACAAGAAAATCTTCAAACGCAACGGCAAGGAGTACAAGAAATTTTCCGAACACATCGGGCAGATTCCCCTCGTGATAATCTCCCCCGCAGACGGGATGCTCATCGCCGGAGGCAGCGAGGAGCGGAGACGTTTCATCGACATGGTGATTTCGCAGCACGACAAGCAGTATCTCAACGCCCTCATCCGATACGAGAAAGCACTCATGCAACGCAACGCCATGCTCAAGGCGGACGTCCAGGCGGGAGATGCCGACTATGAGATCTGGGAAGAGATGATGGCCATCTACGGCAAGGCCATCAGCGACAAACGCTCGGCATTCATCGACGAATTCATCGGCTATTTCAACGAGCTTTACAGCTACATCTCGTCGGACAACGAGGCGGTCTCGCTCAACTACACCTCACACTGCCTGGAGGGGGACCTCAGGCAACAGCTCGCGGACACGAGGGAAAGGGACAAGTTGATAGGCTTCACCACACGCGGCACGCACCGCGACGACCTTGAGATGCTGCTGGGCGGCTACCCCATCAGGAAGGAAGGCTCGCAGGGGCAGAACAAGACGTTCATCATAGCGTTGAAACTCGCCCAATACACCTACCTCGACCGCAAAGGGCTGACCAGGCCGCTGCTGCTGCTCGACGACATCTTTGACAGGCTGGACGGCACGAGAGTCGAAAAGATCGTGCGCCTCGTCGCCGGCGACGCTTTCGGGCAAATCTTCATCACCGACACCGACAGGAGGAGGTTTGACCCCATCCTCGACAAGTTGGACAAAGGCTACAAGATCTTCAACGTCAATCAAGGAGACATAACGCCAGAGGAGTGACGAGACATGGGCAAAGAGGCGCAATCGATAGGTGACGCACTGCGCAGGTTCCTGCGCCAGGAGGGACTTGAGACACCGCTCAACGAGCACAGGCTCATCGCGGCGTGGCCCGAGGTCGTGAGCAAGACCGTTGCCGACAGGAGCAAGGCCGTGTGCATCAAGGGGCGCGTGCTGCACGTGCAAGTGACATCCGCTCCGCTCAGGGAGTCGCTCGTCTACAACCGCCGGCTGCTCACCGACAGGCTCAATGCCGCCGTCGGGGCACACGTCATCGACGACATCACATTCCATTGAGAGGGGCGGCTGGCTGCAAGCCACGATACGCCAACTCAAGCACACGTGCGGCACAGGCACTTTGTCCCGGCCGGAGACACACCGTGTTTTTGGCATTAGCTTACAATGATTTCAGCATTAGCATACGATGATTTTGACCAAAGCATACGATGATTTTCATCGACACGATGCGCGCCTTCCGGCGGCCGGGCAAGGCATTCTCAAGGCACTCCGGGAAGCAGGCGCGGCAGGGTGCTTTGTTAGTAGCTATAACAAGGGTTGTTATAGACAATAACAAGGTTTGTTAGTCGCTATAACAAAAGACCCTTTCTGCCGACACACAAGATGCTCCCGCAACAACCATGCTGCAAATGCCGCGACATCCCCGAGCCATTTGCCGGGCAATGCTTGTCCGCTATGGCGATTGGATTAT
This sequence comes from uncultured Bacteroidaceae bacterium, assembly GCA_944321635.1. Taxonomy (GTDB): domain Bacteria; phylum Bacteroidota; class Bacteroidia; order Bacteroidales; family Bacteroidaceae; genus Avibacteroides. The sequence goes on from CALULY010000003.1 coordinate 58,928, forward strand.
ATTTGCAAACGGACACAACAACGACTTATGATGAATTTCAGACCGGCCACGCTGCTGCTGGCCACCATGTTCGCGCTGCACGCCACTGGAGTTTGCGCACAGCGCAAACAGTTCCCCATCAATGACAACTGGGCATTCCACTTCGGGCATGATGTCGAGAGGCTCGATGTCCGCCGAGTTGACCTGCCGCACACTTGGAATGCGCAGGACGCGCTGGCAGGACGCATCGATTACAAGCGTGGCATAGGCAACTATGAAAAGGTGCTGCACGTCAGATGAATCTATGCTGCTGTTTCGGCATTAAATGCTAACTTTGTGAACAAACATTAATTGATGACACCATGCTCATAATAGGAATCGCCGGAGGCACCGGTTCAGGCAAAACGACCGTAGTCAAAAACCTTGTGGAAAAACTGCCAGCCGGCGAAGTCGTCGTGCTGCCGCAAGACTCCTACTACAAAGACAGCAGCAACGTGCCGCCAGAGAAGAGGCAAAGCATAAACTTCGACCACCCCAATGCCTTTGACTGGGATTTGCTGTACGACCAACTGGCCTTGCTCAAGGAGCGGAAAGCGATAGAGCAACCCGTCTATTCGTTCCTCACCTGCACCCGCCAGAGCGAGACAATCCACATCGAGCCCAAAGAGGTCATAATCATCGAGGGAATACTCGCCTTGAGCGACGAGCGGCTGCGCGCCATCATGGATCTGAAGGTGTTTGTCGATGCCGACTCCGACGAGAGGTTGATACGTGTGATCCAAAGGGATGTCATCGAGAGGGGCAGGACGGCCGAGGCGGTCATGGAACGCTACACCCGCGTGCTCAAGCCCATGCACCTGCAATTCATCGAGCCGACAAAACGCTACGCCGACCTGATCATCCCTGAGGGCGGCAACAACAAGGTGGCAGTTGACATCCTCTGCCAATACATTGAGAGGAACATGATGCCCGGGCAATGATGAAGACCTGCGCCTTGCTCCTGTCTGCCGCAATGGTGCTGCTCATCGCATCATGCGGCAAGGACAAAAAGGCAAAAGGGGAAACGACGCAAAAAAACGATTCGACCCTGACGGCCGTCACACTCGCGCCGCCAGGATTCGTGGACAGCATCGGGGCGGCAGGGTGCGACTACCACCGCGATTTGCTCGCAAGCTTCGCGGTGGAACAAGGCTTGCCTATCAAAATGATCGAGACCTCATCGGTCGATTCCATCTACTATTTCCTGGACAACGGGGTTTGCCAGCTTGCGGCATACGACATCCTGCCGCACACAGGCTACCATGCTTGCGGCGACAGCATCTTTTCCTCGCTTGTCATCGTCAGCCAAAAGGAGCAAAAAGATGCCGAGACGGCTGGCTGGCTGGAGGGGAAAACGGTGCACTACTTATATGAGACCCATCGTCAAAGGCTGGAAGCCTACCGCGAAGAAACAGGGCAAGACTTCAGGCCAATGCGATTTGAGGGCAGCATTGACAACGCTTTCGCAGCTATCAACAGAGGGGACATCGAGTTGCTCGCCTGCTATGACTTCATGGCCATCCCTTACCTATATATATATCCAAGACTTGAGATGCCGGCCAAGGTGTCTTTCCCGTTCAACATGGCATGGTGTGCGACAGATGATTCGCTGGCAAGCAAGATAGACCGCTGGTTTGAGGGAAAAAGGAACAGGACCACACGCACGGAATGCCTTTACGGCTGCATGGCCCACTCTGGAAAGAGCGACTTCAGGCTGATCGACAAGCGCACGGGCAGAGTGTCGCCCTACGACCACCTGTTCAAAAGATACGCAAAGAGCATTGGCTGGGACTGGAGGCTGCTTGCTGCCCTCGCCCACTCAGAATCAAACTTCGACCCAGAGCAAGTGTCGCACTCGGGGGCAATAGGGCTGATGCAGCTGATGCCCGTCACCGCAAAAGCGCATGGCTATAAAAAAGAAGACCTCTTCAAACCCGAGCAAAACTTGCATATTGCCTCGTTGTACATACTCACTCTGCAAAAGTACTTTTCCAAGATACCCACCAGCGAAAGACCTAAATTCATCCTTGGGGCATACAATTCCGGCATCGGGCACATACGTGATGCCATGGCTTTGGCAGAGAAACATGGGGGGAATCCTTCGTCATGGGATGATGTCATAAAGTACCTGATGCTCAAGGACGATGAACGCTACTACAACGACCCCGTATGCAAACATGGCAGCTTTAACGGGAATGAAACATATAAACTGGTAAAAAAAACCTTAACCACCTATGATTTTTATCTGAACAGCATCCAATGACAAGAAAAAGTACTATGTTTGTGCAAAGTTTAGGGAGAAACTATTAAAACATAATTTTATGAAAAGGATTTTACTCGCTTTGACAGCATTGTTGACCCTGACCGCCGCAAGCGCGCAGGAGTATGCTGTCAAGCAAAACAAATTTAAAGACAACTGGTTCCTTGAGGCCAAAGTCGGCGCCTCAATGTTCATGGCATCAGATTGGAACTTTGATTCAGCCCTCAAGGACGTTACTACCCCGTACGTAGGTTTGTCATTCGGCAAATACTTCAGCCCACTGATCGGCGCAAGAATCGAAGTCGGTGCTTGGCAGTTGAAAAATAAATTCAACAGCAGCGCATACAACATCGAAAATCCACTGAAGGCAAACTTCATACAAACAAACTTCGACTTGATGTTTAACCTCATGAACGCTTTCGGAAAGGTCAAAGTTGACAGGAAGTTTGACCTCTACGGCATACTTGGTATCGGCTACATGAGGCATTTGGGCTTTGTCAACGGCGTGGAGGACTATGCTCTGGCAAACAACGAGGTAGCTGGCAGCAAAAACTTTGTGAACACAAAGCTCGCGCTCCAAGGTCAGTTCCACGTTTCAAAGGCTGTTGACATCAATTTGGAGGTCTCTGGAAACTTCATCGACAACTCTTTCTTGCTCTCAAACAGGAAGTTCGCAGGCTATGTCAACGCGATGGCAGGCGTAGCATACAAATTCAAGAAGCGTGGGTTTGAACTCGGAGAAGTTGTCGAGCCGGGTCTCGTCGCATCACTCAATGATGAGATTAACAAGCAAAGAGGTGTCATCGACGGCAACGAAAAAGAAATCAACGACCTAAAAAACCAAATTAAGGATTACAAGGACGAAAATGCAGCTCTCGCCCAGAAACTTGCAGAAAGTGAAAAGAACCAGGGCTCGAAACTCAAGAACGAAGTCGTCATCACTTACAGAATCGGCAAGACAGACGTCAGCAAGGAACAACTTGTCAGCCTGTACAACGTGGCTCAGATGCTGAAAGAGAACCCGGAGACCAGCGTTGACATCAAGGCTTATGCCGACGCCAAGACTGGCAGTGCTAAGCGCAACAAGTACTTGACAGAGAAACGTGCAGAAACAATCGTCAAGATCTTGACCGAGAACTATGGCATCGAGTCCAGCAGGATTACAAGCACAGCCTGCGGTTCTGACAGCCAAATCTACGACAACAACGACTGGAACAGGGTCGCTGTCATCGTGGTCGAGTGAGACACACTCCACTTAAAACCCTAAAACAAAGGCTGGGGGCATCCAAAACGGATGTCCCCAGTTTTTTTACACCAAACGGCAGAACAAGGTACTTGCCGACATCCAGTCAAATGATCCCAACACGACACTCATGAGACACAGACGTTGGAAGAAATCATAGTATGCAAGCAGCAAAAACATTGTATGTTTGCGGGCGAAACATTGCATGGCACATGGTAAAACATCGTATGCTAACGACCAGACATCAGACCTCATGAAGAATTGACCGCTGCAAATGTGGCAAGACAGCCCACACCATAGATGACACGCACGATGCCGTGTCACTCAAGAAGCGGCAATCCTGGCTGCCGCTGCGAAAGGAATGGAAAAGAAAAGCGGTGAAAGCCTTTATTGCAAAAGACTTTCACCGCTTGTGACTCCGACAGGATTCAAACCTGTAACCTTCTGATCCGTAGTCAGATGCTCTATTCAGTTAAGCTACGGAGCCTCCTTTTTGATTAAAGAGTGATCCCGACAGGATTCAAACCTGTAACCTTCTGATCCGTAGTCAGATGCTCTATTCAGTTAAGCTACGGGACCTCTGTTCTCAAATCGGATGCAAAGATAACAATATATTTGATTAAAAGCATCAACTCACCGAGTTTTTTCACTCAAAGAATGATTCATTGAAAATCTGCCAACCGAGAGTTATGCCAAAACTCCACGAATTTCCAGGGAAACGTGTGTAGTTCACATAGGCGGACACCGCTGCAAACGGCAGCACGCAGACCCCTGACAGCTGCGCGAAACAATTGTACTTGGAAAAGACCTTGCCATACTGTGCATTGCCGAGATTGTTGCGCTCGATGGGGAAAATCGGTTGGAAATAATAGACTTCACCGCGCAGGTGGAACATATCGTTGAACTTATATATCGGTTTCAAGCCTGCGGCGAGATATTGGTTCGCCCTGAAATCCTCATTGTAAGTCAACCTCAATTGCTCAACGGGCGCGAATTCCCCGGCTGCGAGCATCGTCGCCGTGTAGTTGTGGGAGAAGTTGCGCGAGGAATAATATCCCTCCACGTACGTCCCAAGAACCCAATGGGAAGTCAGTGGAATGTAGGTCTCATTTTTGTAGGACAGCTGCAACCAGGCTATGCGATCCTCATAATCATACTTGTTTCCACTGTAAGCAGAGCGGTACCTCTCACGTCCGGCATAGACCTGGGCGACGAGTTCATCGCTACTGCCCTGCGTGGCAAACTGCTTAGAGTTGAGAGTGTTGCCACCAAAAAACAGTGCCCCGCCCAGCAAGTCATAGGAACTCTTGTCCCGATCCATCTTTTCAAAGTCCACTACGCTCGACTGCAAGTAGGTGTCTTTTTGACTGGCAAGTCCAAAACTGATTTCGGTCTTCTTGTTAAGCATGAAAGGGAACGCCACCTTAAGTTTGACAAAAGTCTCTGTCTTACGATTTATAGAGGGGGTTCCTCGCTTGAAGAACATCTCATCACGCTGGAAGTAGTCGAATGAGTTGTAGGAAGCGATGACCCTGTAAGACGTTGGTATGGATGTCGCCAAATCTATTTTGGCAGACAACTGCAAGTTGTTGTACACTTTGCCGAGTTGCCCGTCAAGCGTGAACTCCTTGGAGTAATAGTTCAGGTCTTTGTAAGTGGCTCCGACATAAATTTGGTTGGACGTGTTGGATATGTGACCGCCCAATTTTATGGAAAACGGCGTGCCCATCTTCACGTCAAGATGCAAGTCATAGCAGCCATCCGCCTCGTCAAAGACGGCATGGGGAATAATCTCGGAGATTATGCCGTCGGTCAGCAGCTTGAAGTAGCTCGTTTTGAAGTCTTCGAAAGTGAATGTCCCCTTGGCTTTGCTTGTGTTGTAGATTTCCCTCTTTATGTAATAGCTCTGCCTCGGTGTCACGCCGTTGACATGGATGTCCTTGAAGACGAGCGCTGGCAATGACTTCTTGTACAACTCACGGCGCAAATCCATCTCAGCCTTGCTCACACGGCGCACTATCCTGCCCTTGATTGTGTCCATGATCGATATTGCGCTGTCATAGCCTATTTGCGAAATCTTTTCCACCTTGTCAAAATCCAAAAGACTCACGTCGGTGAAGTAAAAACGCATCAAGATGTCAGTGCTGTCGGGCAATGAGTAGTCGCTCTTCTGCATAATCATATTCTCGACCTGTCCGATGATGTCACGTTCATCGGGCTTCTTTGGGTTGGAAGCTACGACGCTGCCGATGATTATGTCGGGTGCAAAATCCTCATCCATGACATCTGCGGGGAAATTGTTGTAGATGCCGCCGTCATAGACAAGGGTGGAATCGTTCATTATGGGCTTGAAAACGAGCGGGAAGGTCATCGATGCTCTCACAGCATCGCCGAGATCGCCGTTGCGATATATGATCTCACGCTTGTGGTATACGTCAGAAGCGACACTGCGGAACGGCACAAACAAATCGTCAAAGTCCCCACGGCATTGCGCCGTAGCCGCTGAGAACACCTGGAGAAAGGCGATGTTCATCTGCACGGGGTTGACAAGGCTCGTAGGCAGGAAATGCTGTTTGCGCGAGGTGGAATCACGGAACGAGATCTTCAGATTGAAAAAGTCAGGTGTCTCACGGTCACGCTTGAAATAATAGATGTATTTGTCATCGATTTGCCCCGTATACCATTTTTTGAAATCATCCGACTTGACAAGATGTTCCATCTCTTCAGGGGTATACCCCATGGCATAGAGCGCACCGACGATTGCCCCCATCGATGTGCCAGTGATGTAGTCGATGGGAATGTCATTTTCCTCAAGAGCTTTTATGATGCCGATGTGCGCCAGTCCCTTTGCTCCTCCACCGCTCAGCACGAGACCTACCTTTTGAGGATGAATGCTGATGGAGACGAGCAACAGTGCTATTATGGCGACAAGGCATCGTTTCATCTGTGTCAATTGCTGGTTATGCGGATGACAAACTCATTGACACGCAAGACATTGTAATGTTTCAGGGAATGCTTGCTACCTGAAATCGGCGCACCTCCGTTCCAGAGGCTGTACTGTGCGCCGCATTTGGGACAAGCAGCTTTGCCAGAATAGTTGTCATCCACCAATTCCACGGCCACCTTGCGGTCCGCCTCGACCGGACAAGCACTGTCATAAGCATAATACTGGTTGTCGAGCGGAGAACTCCCCACCAAAAGGCCAGCATAACCGATTGGTGCATTCGTGTTGGGGAATGTCTTCATCTCCATGAAATACCCCGGCGTTTGCAAGCCGATATATGCCGCCTGCCGCATATCACAATCGACCGACCGGAATGTCATGTCGGGAATCGTTGTCTCGTCCTTTTGACACGAGACAACGAGCGACAACAATGCCAACAGGCACGAGAAGAGCCTAATCATAGTTGACTTGTGACAACATCTCTGCAAGTTTCTCTACAGCCTCCTCTATCTTTCCTTTCATAAGATTGCGGGTGAGGATGTTGAGATTGATCTTGACCGTAACTCTCATCTTGGATGTCTGGACATCGACAGGCACGATTTGAATCCAGAGGTTGAACGCTATCGGCGAATCGGGCGAACCAAACTTGACGGTCTTGCACGGCTCGCGCTCGACCACACTCAATGTCACCTTCCCGACGGGGGCGACCGAGACGGTCACGCTGTCACGGTCATAGGCGAGAGATTGCACCTTGTCGGCAGGAATCCTGTCCTTGACACGTTCAAGACTGTTCAAATCTGAGACAACGGCATAGACTTTCTCCTGCGGGTAAGGGATGACCTTTATGCTGCTTTCAAATTTATCCATGCTCACTTCCCCCATTCTGACGGGTTTTTCCTCCACTCGTGCAGGGTTTCAATCTGCCCTTCCGAGATATACCCGGTTTTCAACGCCGTCTCAACTACCGCTTCATAGTCTGTAAGGGTCAGCAATTTCACGTCAGCCTTCTCAAAAGCTTCCTTGGCGACAGGGAATCCGTAGGTGTAGGATGCGACCATCCCGACGACTTTGCTGCCCATGTTGCGCAGTGCATTGACTGCCTTGAGGCTGCTGCCACCTGTGGAAATCAAATCCTCGACGACTACGACTTTCGCTCCCTCGGGCAAATAGCCCTCGACAAGGTTCTCAAGCCCGTGGTCCTTAGGTGCCGAGCGGACGTAGACGAATGGCAACTCAAGCAAATCCGCCACCAACGCCCCTTGGGCAATAGCACCGGTTGCCACTCCAGCGACGACTTCTGCATCCGGGAAGTTTGCTTTTATGAGCTTGGCGAATTCATTCTTGATGTATGTACGCAACGCTGGATAGGAAAGTGTCTTCCTGTTGTCACAGTAGAAAGGGGACTTCCACCCCGAGGCCCAAGTGAATGGGTTTGCAGGTTGCAACTTTATGGCTTTGATGGCCAACAACTCTTTTGCCAACTGTTCTTTTACGTCTTGCATATCTCTTTATGTTTTTAGTTGCTGAAATAATCTGGTTTACGTTTTCTTGCCTCCTCCAAAGATAGGAGTTCCCGATGTGTCTTGGCGTGTTCTTGCCTTATTTCCTCATACATCTGATGCAACTCATCCTTGTATGTCGTGCAAGAGGCAGGATCAAGCAGCCTTTTCAGTGCCGGCACGTTTTGTGAGGCATCCTTGACATGGACGACGGCACCTGAATAGTTTGGAGCTATCTTGATGGCTGTGTGCTTCAACGATGTGGTCGCTCCTCCTATCATCACGGGAGTCCGCAAGCCTTCAGCCTCCATGAGCTTCACGACACTGACCATCTCGGCGAGCGACGGGGTGATGAGCCCGCTCAAGCCGACTGCATCAACGTTCATCTCCTTGGCGGCACGCACAATCTCCTCCGCCGGGACCATGACCCCGAGATCCACCACCTCGTAATTGTTACAGGAAAGCACCACCGAGACGATGTTTTTGCCGATGTCATGCACATCGCCCTTGACTGTCGCGAGCAGTACCCTGCCTGCATAACGGGCCGAAACGGCTTTACCTTTTTCTATATACGGTTGCAAAATCCCGACAGCCTTCTTCATCGTCCTTGCAGTCTTGACTATCTGCGGCAGGAACATTTTGCCTGACGAGAACAAGTCCCCCACCCTGTTCATTCCATCCATCAACGGTCCCTCGATGATGGCTATGGGCGATGAGTAAGAAGCCAGAGCCTCAGTCAAATCTTCTGCCAGGAAGTCATCAACGCCATGCTGCAACGCATATACGAGCCTTTCCTCAAGAGGCAAAGACCTCCATTTGAGAGCTTCGTGGCTGTCTGCCCCGTCAGGCGCAGACCCAGCCAAAGCAAGCACGTCATTGAGTGCGTCATCCCTGCGGCAGAGTATGAAGTCCTCCAGCACCCTGACCTGTTCGTCCGTCAAGTCGGCATAGGTGACTTTGGAATAGGGGTTGACGATGCCCATGTTCATCCCTTCCTTTATGGCAAGGTCGAGGAACACCGCATGGATTGCTTCCCGCACGAAATTGTTGCCACGGAACGCAAATGACAAATTACTTACCCCTCCGCTGACACTGACGCCAGGCAGATGAGAATGTATCCAGCCGACGCAACGTATGAAATCCAGGGCATAGCGGTCATGCTCCTTCATCCCTGTGCCTATTGCCAGGACGTTGGGGTCGAATATGATGTCCTTGGGTTTGAATCCAGCTTCGCCGACCAACAGACCGTAGGCTCGGCTGCATATCTCGATTTTCCTTTCATAAGTGTCGGCCTGCCCCTTTTCGTCAAAAGCCATGACAACGACGGCAGCCCCGAGGGCTTTGATTTCCCTTGCCCGCTCAATGAATGTGCGTTCACCCTCTTTCAACGATATGGAGTTGACGATGGATTTCCCTTGCAGGCACTTGAGACCGGCGGTGATTACGTCCCACTCCGACGAGTCTATCATCACCGGCACACGGGCTATCGACGGGTCTGATGCCATGAGGTTGAGGAAATTGACCATCTCGCCGCGCACGTCAAGCATCCCGTCGTCCATATTCACATCGAGCACCTGCGCCCCGTTCTCCACCTGTTCGCGGGCAATGTGCAAGGCCTCGTCATAATTCTTCTCCTTGATCAGCCTGAGGAACTTCCTTGAGCCGGCGACATTGCACCTTTCGCCTATGCTAACAAAGTTGAACTCTGGTTTCACGTCGAGCATCTCCATGCCTGACAGCACGAGATGGCCGGCAGGGGTGAAAGGGACGTGGGGCGTGGCGTGACCGATGATGTCGGCGTACTTCCTTATGTGCGCATCTGTCGTGCCGCAGCACCCTCCGACTATGTTGACATAGCCGCCGGACAAGACCTCAAGCATGTCACGTGCCATGTCGTCGGGCGTTTGCTCGTACTCCCCGAATTCATTGGGCAGCCCTGCGTTGGGATAGACGCTTATGTAACAAGGCGCAATCGCCGACAGTTGCTTGATGAAAGGCAACATCTGTTTCGCCCCGAATGAGCAATTGAGCCCCACTGAGAAGATGTCATGGCACGACACCGAGGCACAAAACGCCTCAAGAGTCTGCCCCGAGAGCGTCCGCCCCGAATTGCCCGACAGCGTGACCGAGAGCATGACAGGGATCTTGCGCCCCACAGCATCCATCGCCCTGCCGGCAGCATAGATTGCCGCCTTGGCATTGAGCGTGTCAAAGATGGTCTCGATGAGCAGGGCATCCACCCCGCCGGCGACAAGCACCTCCATCTGCTCCTCGTATGCGGCAGCCAGCGTGTCAAAATCTATCGCACGGGCGGCAGGATCCTCGACATCGGGCGAGATGGAGCAAGACTTGTTGGTCGGGCCGATGGATGCCACGACAAAGCGGGGCTTTGACGGGTCGGCTGCCGTATAGCTGTCCGCCAGCCCTCTCGCTATGTTGACGGCGGCGGCATTCATCTCACGCACCACGTCCTCCAACCCATAGTCTGCCATGGACACACGATTGGCGTTGAACGTGCAAGTCTCGATGATGTCAGCCCCCGCCTCAAGGTATTTGCGGTGAATGTCCGACACCACATCGGGCTTGGTCAGGCACAACAGGTCGTTGTTGCCCTTGAGTTGGCAAGGATGGTCCTTGAACCTCTCGCCACGGAAATCGTCCTCACACAGCCCGTACTGCTGAATCATAGTCCCCATCGCACCATCGAGGATGAGGACGCGGCCGCGCACAGCCTCGGCCAAAGTCATCTTGTCATTCATCATCTGATCATTTCTTGAAGAACCGGTCCATATACCGCTTGTCTTCACGCTCCTTGATGGCCTCGCGCTTGTCATACTCTTTCTTGCCCTTTGCCAGCGCGATGACCAACTTGGCCAGGCCGCGCTCGTTGATGAACAGCCTGACAGGCACGATGGTCAGGCCGCTCTCCTTGACCGCGCGCTCCAGCTTGACAAGCTCTTTGCGCTGCAACAGCAGTTTGCGGTCACGCCGGCTCGCATGGTTGTTGTAGGAACCATAGAAGTACTCGGACACATTCATGTTCTTGACCCACAGTTCCCCCTTGACGAAGTAGCAGAATGTGTCCACCAGGCTCGCCTTGCCCATGCGGATGGACTTGATCTCAGTGCCCGTCAGGACGATGCCGGCCGTGTACTGGTCGATGAACTCATAATCGAAGCTCGCCCTGCGGTTCTTGATGTTTATGTTGTTTCCCTTGAACAATCCCTTGGATGACATCCTCACATGAATTTATAAAACAAGAAATAAATGCCGCCGGCGACCACCACCTCCGAAAGGAACGCCATGACCGTGAACACCAGCCGCCTGTTGTCGTCAAAGTCGAAGAGCCGCCCGCACCCCTCCCAGATGATGAAGATGGTGTAAACCTGGCAAAGCCAAACCAATATCTTGAAATCTATCGGGAAAGCGAGCACCGTGTAGGTGACAAACAGCACCGTCATCGAGTAGGCCAGCAGCTTGTAGATCCCAGACTGCCCCACGCTCACGCCAAACAACGACTTGGCAGCCTTGGCAAGCACGAATGCCGACACGAAGAACGACAGGAACACCGGCACGCACGTCACACAGCAACCGATGATCGCATCCTTGAACAACGCGAAAGGCTGCGAAGGGTCAGCGACATAGCCCGTCACAAAGTAAGCGATGAACGACACCAGCCCGGCCAGCCCCATCAACGGATAGAAATAGGCCGACAGCACATCCACCTCATCACCCTCGTCCGCGATCTCCGACCACGCCTGCGACGGGCGCAGCAAAATGGAGACCAGACGCTTGTACATCCACTTGTAACTCATCTTATCTCGTCTACGAATTGGTCAATGTTGGCATCCACATACGCCGCGATAGCCTCGGCAAAGTCCGCCTCGCTCTCGATGAACTCATCCTGGATGTCGTCAAAACGCTCGTACTGCTCGTACATAGCCATAAACTCCTCGTCGCTCCTCTCCCGCTCCAGATCCTCGCGGTTGGCACGGTAGAGCTTCCCGGCCTTGTTGACCAACGCCGCAAGCCTCGGCACGCCCATCATCCGCACCGCCTTGGCAAAAGGGTTCATGAAGATGTAAGGGCCGTAACCATTCTGCACCAGCTGCACGAAACCGCCCTCCATCACCTCGTCACGCAATGTCGCGTAGGCCAGCAACGTGTTCTGCCACCCGTTGAGACCAGCCATCGCCTCGGCAGTAGGCTCGCCGCCCACAGCACTCCTGACAGCACCTATGACCACATCGAGGAAAGCCGCCGCGCCGTCGCCCGCCGCAGCGCGCAAATCGCAATCATTGACTACTACCATATTAATATAACCTGTTGTAACGCGCAAAGGTAACAACTATTTCCCACTATGCAAGCCCGGCCACGCCCGCCGCAAACCGCCACCAGGACAGCCGACAAGCCACACGGGGCAAGGCGCAAAGTCCGCAATGACGGACATGAACTTCATTTGGGCCGGGCACAAACTTCATTACCTCCGCACATAAAGTTAAAACAAAACTTTTGAATATATAAACAGAAGTTTTGTTTATATAAACAGAAGTTTTGAATATATAAACAAAACTTCTGAATATACTTTTCATTAGGAGGCAACGGACTTTTCCCGCCGGGACGCGGGAGTTCAGGCCTATTGCCGCAGGTTTTGCCCCAGGTCCTGTCAGGATGGATTGCCAGGACACGTGCCAGGACGTCCCTCATTAAGCCATATTATTCCAATTAGTCTTATCAGACCAATTAGCCCTATCCCGGGAAAACAGCACCATGATTACAGAGACGCAAAATCTTGCGTCTCTGCACACACCAGGCATCTGGCGGCAACGCGCAGCACAGTGTCAAGGCAATGCAAGTGGCGGGGCCGGACAGCCTCACCCTATCCCCTCGTGCTCGCAGTAGTCGATGAGCGAGCGGTTGGCCATGCGCACCCCGCCGGGCGTGGGATAGTCGCCGCTGAAGTACCAATCGCCCCTATGCCCCGGGCATGACTCGTGCAGGCCGGCAATGGTCTGGTAGACGATCTCGACCTCGGCGCGGGTGCCACGGGGCGTGAGCAGTTCGACAATCTTGGCAGAGATCTCGTCGTCGGTGAACGGGGCATATATGTCCTTGACGCAATTGGCCATGGGCAGCGTGCCGGCCAGCATAGCCCGTGCCTTGCGGCAGGCCTCGGCGGCGATGGCGGTCATGCCACTGTCTGACAGCAGGGCCATGGCGGCACGGAAGGCGATGAACTGCTCCATGCTCGACATGTCTATGCCGTAGTAATCGGGGTAGCGCACCTGGGGCGACGACGAGACGATCACTATCTTCCTCGGGCCGAGGCGGTCGAGTATGCCGATGATGCTCTGGCGCAGGGTCGTGCCGCGCACTATGCTGTCGTCGATGATCACGAGGTTGTCCTGCCCGGGCACGAGGCTGCCGTAGGTGATGTCGTAGACGTGCGCCGCCAGGTCGTTGCGTGTGTTGCCCTCGGCTATGAAGGTGCGGAGCTTGATGTCCTTGATCGCCACCTTCTCCGAACGGACGCGCAGGGAGAGGATGCGCTCAAGCTCGTCATGGGCAGGGGCATGGCCGAGGGATTCGATCATGCGCACCTTGTGCTGGTTGAGATGCTCGTTGAGCCCTTCCATCATGCCGCAAAACGCTACTTCCGCCGTGTTGGGGATGAAGGAGAAGACCGTGTGCGCGAGGTCGCCGCCCACCTTGTCGAGGATCGGAGCGACGAGCTTGCGGCCCAGCATCTTCCGCTCACGGTAGATGTCCGCATCGCTGCCCCGGCTGAAGTATATCCGCTCGAAAGAGCAAGGGGCGTAGCCTCGCGGCTCGTTTATCTGTGCCAGGCGCATCGCCCCTGCCTTGTCGATGAGCAGGGACTGGCCGGGCTGGAGCTCGTTGATGTCGTCGGCTTTGACGTTCAACACGGTCTGGATGACGGGACGCTCGGAGGCAAGGACTATGATCTCATCGTCGGCATACCAGAATGCCGTCCTTATGCCCCACGGGTCACGCACGGCGAATGATTCGCCGCTGCCGGTGACGCCGCAGATGACATATCCGCCGTCCCACTTGGCACTCGACGTGCGCAAGACATTTGCCATGTCTATGCGCCGCTCGATGGCGTGGGTGATGTCCATCCCCTCAAGCCCCTCGTCCTTGCACTGTACGTAGATGCGCTCAACCTCGCGGTCGAGACGATGCCCCACCTGCTCAAGCATGATGTAGGTGTCGGCATACTTGCGGGGATGCTGCCCGGCCGCAGTTATGTCGGCAAAGATCTCATCGACGTTTGTCAGGTTGAAGTTGCCGCACAACGCGAGATTCTTTGCCCGCCAGTTGTTGCGGCGCAGGAACGGGTGGACGTAGGAAAGGCCGCTCTTGCCCGTCGTCGAGTAACGGAGATGGCCCATGTAGAGTTCGCCGGCGAATGGCAGTACAGCCTCGGCGTAGGCGGCATCGGCCATTTGCTCCGGGGTCAAATCACGGAAGTAGGAGTGCACGGTGTCGAATATCTCGGTTATCGCCCCCGTGCCGAGGCCGCGCTCACGGAACATATATTCCTCACCCGGGTTCGCCTTGAGCTTGACGCAGGCCAAGCCCGCCGCCTCCTGGCCACGGTTGTGTTGTTTCTCCATCAGGAGGTAGAGTTTGTTGAGGCCGTACATCCATGTGCCGTACTTCTGCTGGTAGTATTCGAGCGGTCGCAGCAGGCGTATCATTGCCACGCCGCATTCGTGTTTCAACGTCTCCATTGTCGTTAGTGGTGTTGGTTGTCGTGTCGCTTATATATAATATGTATAGGAATGAAAAAAGGAAGCCACACTGTGACTTCCCCGTGATGCTGACGCATTCATCTGACGCGGAGGCTCTTGCCGGCCGATATGCGGTCGTTCCTCAAGCCGTTCAACCGTTTCAGCTTGCTGACCGTCGTGCCGTAGCGCCGTGCGATGGTCGAGAGTGTTTCCCCGCTGCGGATGCGATGATAACGGGGAGAGGAGGACGACGAAGCGGCAGCTTGCTTTATCTCGACCGTCTTGCGTTTGGAGAAGAACTCGTCTGCCTTGTACTTGTACACCGAGTCTTCGTTGGCGAGGAACAGCCCCAGGTCTTCCTGCGGCAACCGCAACGTGCAGGGCATCGATTCACCGGGGATGATGTCGCGCTTGTACTGTGGGTTAAGGCTGCGCAACTCGTCCATCGGCACGCCGCACACGTCTGCAATCTGTTGGAAGTGCAAGTTGCGGGCAATCATCACCGTGTCGGTGTCGAGCGAGAGGTCTGCCACGGAAGGACAGATGCCGTGCTCGCAATAGTAGTTCATCACATAGTTTGCCGCAATGAATGACGGGACATAGCCACGCGTCTCCTTAGGCAGACTGTTGTATATCTCCCAGTAATCGGTCTTGCCCCCGTTGCGTTTGATTGCCTTGTTGATTGTCCCCGGGCCGCAATTGTAGGCGGCGATGACCAACGACCAGTCGTGGTAGATTTCATACAAATCCTTGAGATATGCCACGGCAGCCCAAGTGGATTTGACCGGGTCGCGCCGCTCGTCTATCAATGAATTGCTCTTCAAGCCATAGACCTTGCCTGTCGTGAGCATGAATTGCCACAAACCGGTCGCCCCGGCACGCGAAACGGCAGAGGGATCCATGGCGGATTCTATGATGGGCAGGTACTTCAGTTCCAACGGCAGACCGCTCGCGTCCAGAGCTTCCTCGATGAGAGGCAGGTAGAAGTTTGACACACCTAACACCGTCGAGACCATCTGCCTCAGACGCGTCGTGTAGGCATCTATGTACTGGCGGACGACTGCATTGTAGGGCAGTTCGATCACCGTCGGGAGCTTTGACAGGCGGCTTATGTAGGTCGAGTCGTCATAGATCGGGTTAACGCCGTCGCCATCACATCCCGCGCCGTCGATGAACACGAACTTCCGCGTCTTCCAATCGCTCAAGAGGCTGTCAACGGTGTTTGCCGTCATGCCGGTGGTCAGGGCAAGATCCGCCTCTGGTTTGACCGGCACGGCATCAACACCGCCGTCCTGCGCATTGGCAACGCCAGCCGCAGAGGTCGCAACCAAGAGGGAAAGGCATAAAATCAGTTTGTTCTTCATTTGAGTTAAAATGTTAGCACATATTGCACACCGTAGGCGTTCTTCCTCGAAACGTTGTCGTCGATGACAGCCGGTGAGATGCCCATGCTCAGGTCTTGGGATATGTCAAAATTGGACAGTTCCGCATCAACGTATGCATCGATGATGGACAAGAGGTATACGCCGACGAATGCGAATATGCTTAAATCCCTGTATTTGCGGTAGTAGTCTTTCTTGTTCTTGAAAGTGTTCTTCAACTGGTTTTGTATCGCCTCGCTGCTCGCATCATAGCCTGGCGGGAGGAAATCCATGAAACTGTTTGTCCGTGGATCGGAATCCATTATGTCAAGATAGGCCTGCGAATAGTCCTTGTACATACGGCTGTTCCACGTCAATGCGTAGGTGCAGGCCACGAAACCACCATAGTATATGGGCAATTTCCAATATTTCCGGTTATAGATTTGTCCCGCCCCCGGGAAAAGAGTGGCGAGCCACACGGCCTTGTTGGGGTCAGGGATCCACACCTTATTGGCATCAAAGCGGGACACCGAATCAACCAAGACCGAGTCAGGCACGACCAACGGACGGGATGCAAGCCCCGTGGTGTCATTGACCACCGTCGTATCGGCATCCTCAGCCGCAATCATTGCATCGCGATGCCTCTGCGCTTTGGGCGTTGGCTTCTCATCCTGCTGGGCGAAAAGCCCGACTGGCAGCAATAAAAGCAGGAACAGGATGTGCAGAAGCCTCTTTTGTCTCACCTTGGGTGGTGTTTGTTACGGCGCAAAAATAGGAAATAAAAACGAAATAGGACGTACCCCCATTCTGCCAAGCCCCGCCCATTGTGCCATGGGGGAGCAAGGCAGGAATGGCGGTCAACGTTTGAGAGTGTCAAACAACTCGATGATGCGCTCAAGGTCACGCTCGTTGTCAAATGGGATGCTTATCCTCCCCTTCCCGTCCTTGGAACACGTCAGCCCGACTTTCGCCTTGAAGAAAGAAGAGAGGTGGTTGCGCAGCACCTCGTACTCTTGCGGCAAGGCCGACTGCCTCTTGCCAGGCTTCACCGCGTCAAGGTCATATTCGCCGCCGGCAATCATCTTGACCATCTCCTCCACCTTGCGCACGGAGTAGGAATGATCGATGATCTCCTGGAAAAGTTTCATCTGCATCTTCGGGTCGTCCAGTGCCAGGAGGGCGCGGGCATGACCCATGTCAATCTGTTTGTTGCGGATAGCGACCTGCACCTTGGCAGGCAGCTTGAGCAGCCGCACATAGTTGGCGATGGTGGCACGTTTCTTCCCGATCCTTTCGCTCAACCTCTCCTGCGTCAGCCCGTATTGCTCGATGAGATGCTGGTAGGCCAAGGCTATCTCGATGGCGTTCAAATCTTCGCGTTGGATGTTCTCAATCAACGCCATCTCCATGACATTCTCGTCGTCGGCTGTCCTGACATAGGCGGGAATGGTGGACTTGCCGGCAAGCACCGAGGCACGGTAGCGTCGTTCACCAGCAATGATCTGGTAGCTGCCCTCGCCCGTCTTGCGCAGCGTGATGGGCTGGATGATGCCAATCTCGGCGATGGAGTCGGCCAGTTCCTGCAACGCTTCCTGGTCGAATTCCCGCCTCGGCTGGTTGGGGTTTGCCGTGATCTCGTCGAGCGGCACTTCGTTTATGGTGGAAGAACCGTCCGTGTGGACTTCATCTGTGGATATAAGGGCATCGAGGCCGCGCCCGAGCGAATATTTTTTCCTTGCTGCCATGTCGGTTTACTTTTCGTTTTTCACCAATATTTCCTTTGCCAGGGACATATAGTTCTTGGCACCCGTCGATTCGGCATCATACAACAGCACGGGAATCCCGTGGCTTGGCGCCTCGCTGAGCCGCACATTGCGCTGGATGACCGTTTGGAACACGAGTTCCTCGAAGTGGTTCTTCAATTCCTCATAGACCTGGTTGGCGCTGCGCAGGCGTGAGTCGTACATCGTGACGAGGAATCCCTCGATCTCCAACGCGGGGTTGAGCTTGGACTTTATGATCTTTATCGTGCTGAGCAACTTGCTTATGCCCTCCAGCGAGTAGTATTCGCTCTGCATCGGCACTATCACCGAGTCGGCTGCGGTCAGGCAATTGACCGTGATCAATCCCAGCGACGGCGAACAGTCCATGATGATGTAGTCATATTCCTTCTTCAACGGCTGGATGAGCTTGCGCATCACTTTCTCGCGGCTCGGCATGTTCAGCATCTCGATTTCAGCCCCCACGAGGTCGATGTGCGACGGGATCACGTCGAGGCTCTCGATGTCGGTCGTGAATATCGCCTCGTGAATGTCCACATCATTGACCAGACATTCGTAGATGGTGCATTCCGCCTGCTTGACATCCACCCCGAGACCCGACGAAGCATTGGCCTGCGGGTCGGCATCTATCACAAGCACTTTCTTTTCAAACGCCGCGAGCGAGGCGGCAAGGTTGACCGAAGTCGTGGTTTTCCCCACCCCTCCCTTTTGATTGGCCACAGCGATGGTTTTTCCCATATATAACAATTTTGATGGCACGAAGTAAAGTTTTTTATGCCTTACGCCGCCTACCGGCACGCCTAACTTTACTTAAAATGTTGGTAAGTCGCCCTTTTTGTTGAAAAGCAAAGCCCGCCGCGACAGCTGCGCAGCAGGCCTCGCCACACTGGCCGGCATAGTCCCGGCGGGGCATTCTTTGTTAGTCGCACTTACAACCCTTGTTAGTCTCAATAACAATCTTTGTTAGCCCCACTAACAAAGCACCCTGCCACCGCTAAGCCGCACGCATCGGCTGCATCAGAAGATGATGCCCACGCGGAATCCCGCATTGCTCTGCCCGTCGATAGGTGTCGTCAGCGTCGCGGTCTGATTGGTCGCGTAGCTGTAATAGCCCGCGACGCGGAAACCAAACCGCTTGCCGGCTGCCGGGTAAATCGCCGCTCCCAGCTCGGGCGAGACATAAAAGCCCCAGCTCTTGTCGTAGACGCCGCTGGTGCCATAGTAGGTGGTCGCTTTGGCATACATCGCACCCGCCTTCACTCCGACGTAGGGCCTGAAGTGCGCGTTGTCCCACAGCACATAGTTTGCCGCCGCGCCAAATGGCAACTGGTAATAGGAGCGTTGCTGGTCGGTCGTAAGCGCGCCAGTGCCGCCCATCGGCAGCGTCTGCCGGCCGACATACTTGTGGTTGGTGTGGAAATTGAAGAACCCACCCACCGACCAACGGGCCGCAAGGTCATAGTCCACCTCGAACGCCATGCCCCAACCTCCCAGCTTGTCAGCGAAGTCACCGGAGAACGGACTGTTCATCTGCCACCCGATGTTGAGGTGCATCCTGTCATATTGTGATTGGGCATCAGCATCGACCGCGAATGCCATCGCCACCGCCATTACGGCCAGCGGCGCGAGAAGTCTGTTGTTAGTAAGTCTCATGTCCATTCCTCCGTCAATCATTGCGTGTGATATAAACCGATTGGGCAAACGCCTGGTCTATTGCCCCAAGGAGCAAGTTGACATCAGCCCGTGAATTGCCAAACGAGTAGCCCTGCGCGTTGGCATACCACACTATCGGCAACCGCCGCGCCGTCCCGTCATCGCCCCCGCCGGTCAGGTCCATCATCTCCAAAAGCAGCGTCCCCGTGTCGTAGGTGTAGGTGACTGCGTAGGGATAATACCAACTGTCCCACCACGGGCCCCAGTACCCATAATCCCACCAGCCATAGTAAAATCCTCCAGTGGTCACTTGGTTTGTCTGCGCGATGTAGGTCATCTGCACGCCGAGGTCGGCATCCTCCTTGCCTTGCTCTCCCGCCAAGCGGGTGAAACCGCGCTCGTCCATCAACGATTTGACCTCGCCAATGAGCATCTGGGCATAGTCATCTTTCCAATAAGTAGCGTCGCTGCCCTGCCCGGGTTGGAGGATGCTGTCGGGCAGGTAGTAGGTCTGGAACTGGGAGAAATCAACCCCGTCCAAATACTCGGTGTAAACCACGTAATCCGTATCGAGGGCATCGAGGTCCGGGTCTTTCTCACATGACGAAAACGCCAGGAGCGCGAGGCCTGCAATCAGATAATGTTTCATCTTTATTCCTTATTTATTGTTCATTTCAATCAAAGAGACGTGCCTTTGAACACGTTGCTGAACTCGGCCGGGAGCAGCACTCCCGAGAGCGTCAATTCGCGTGAATTGAAGTTTGGCGTAATGGTAACGTCCGCACGGTTGCTCCCCTTGCGCATCATGATGAAGAGGCGCGCCGAGATGCCCCGCCCCATGACGTTCATTGTGACGTGCAAATCGCCACGCTTGGTCGTCTCGACCTCATAGCCGGACACCGAGCCCTCGACGGTTATGCCGCCCACGCCGTTGATGCCTCCCGACGGGATGTTGAACGCCACCTGCACAACCGCCTCGTCACCCATGACCGAGACGAAATTGGTGTTTGATGTCACGTATGCCGTCTGACCGCGTTTGAAAATGACACGGTCGGCCTCAAGCGTGAATTCCCTGTCCGCCACCGCGCTTGCACCTTGCACGAAGCGGAGGCTGTCGAGCTGTTCCTGTATCGCCTTGCGTTGCTGCCGGCTCAGGCTTTCCTGTTCTTGGGCAGCGAGGCTGAACGGGACGAGGAGCATCATCAGGACTAACAGTTTGGTTGCGAATTTCATTTCCTTCCTTTCTTTTAATATCCGTATTACGAGTGCGATATTAAAAAAGATATGGGATAGGTCATAATTAAAAAACGTCAAATACACATCCGTTCACCTATTTTAAGTCGCCTGCAAACATTCCGTATGCAAAACGCTGGACACACACCGTCCAGCACGCCACATCCAACAACATCACCGGGACATAAGAAAAGATGTGCGGCGCAGGTTTGATCCAACGTCGCACATCTTCCAGCCCGTATGGCAAACTCAAGCCTCCTCGCCCTTGAGGATGTGCATCGTGTCGGTGGCGATCATCAATTCCTCGTCTGTCGGAATGACAACGACTTTGACCTTTGATGACGGAGTTGAGATGACTCTCTCTTCTCCCCTGACCTTGTTGGCCTCATCATCCAGCTCGACGCCAAGGAAGGTGAGGTTGTCGCACACCGCCTTGCGGCAGCTTGCCTGGTTCTCCCCGACGCCGCCAGTGAACACGATGACATCGACACCGTTCATCGCGGCAGCATAAGCACCAATATACTTGGTGATGCGATAGTAGTACATGCTCTCTGCCAACTGCGCTCTCTTGTTGCCATCCTCGCTCGCGGCGCAGAGTTCCCTCATGTCACTCGACACGCCCGAGACTCCCAGCACGCCGCTCCGCTTGTTGAGCAGGTCAGACACCCCCTTGGTGTCGAGATGTTCCTTGTCCATGATGTAGGTCACGGCCCCGGCATCGATGTCTCCGCACCTCGTGCCCATCATAAGCCCCTCGACGGGCGTGAGCCCCATCGACGTGTCAACGGACTTGCCATGTTTGACGGCCGTTATCGAACCGCCGTTGCCGATGTGGCAAGTGATGACTTTGCTGTCCTCGGGCTTGATGCCGAGGAATTCGCACACGCGTGCCGAGACGTAACGGTGGCTCGTGCCGTGGAAACCGTAGCGGCGCACGCCATACTTCTCATAAAGCTCGTAGGGCACTGCATAGAGATAAGCATAGTCAGGCATCGTCTGGTGGAAAGCCGTGTCAAACACACCGATTTGCGGCACGTCAGGCAGGATTTTAGTGATGGCATTGACGCCTTTCAAGTTGGCCGGGTTGTGCAAAGGTGCGAGGTCGCTGCAAGCCACAATCATGTCAATGACCTCCTTGGTTATAAGCACAGACTTGCTGAAGCGTTCCCCGCCGTGCACGAGGCGGTGTCCCACGGCGTTTATCTCGTTCAACGACTTGATGCAGCCGTATGTCGGGTCGGTCAGCACCTCAAATATGAACTCTACCCCGGCGGTGTGCTCGGCGATTTCACGCTCGATGATTTTCTTTTCACCGCTTGGAAGTGTGAATTTGATGAAAGATCCTTTGAGACCTATCTTCTCGATCCCGCCTTGGGCTGCCACGGATTTGTCGCTCATGTCAAACAGTTTGTACTTGATTGACGAGCTTCCGCAATTCAATACTAATATTTTCATGGTGAGTCGTTTTATGGGTTCAGTTCAATCGTTTTTTGCTGCGATGGCCTGGTTGGCCGTTATGGCTATCATCTTGTAAACGTCATCGACCGAGCACCCTCTTGACAAGTCATTGACTGGGCGTGCTATGCCTTGGAGGACAGGACCTATCGCCTCCGCCTTGCCGAGGCGTTGGACGAGTTTGTAGGAGATGTTGCCCACCTCAAGGTTTGGCACTATCAGCACGTTTGCATGGCCTGCGATTGTCGAGCCTGGGGCCTTGCTTGCGCCCACCGAGGGGACGAGGGCGGCATCGGCCTGCAACTCGCCGTCAATCTTCAGCGTCGGGTCGAGTTCCCTTGCCAGGCGTGTGGCTTCCACCACTTTGTCCACAACCTCATGTTTTGCCGAGCCCTTGGTTGAGAAGCTGAGCATCGCCACTTGCGGGTCCGTGAACCCTGCCACCGCCTTTGCCGTGCGTGCCGTGCAGACTGCTATCTCGGCCAGCTGCTTGGCATCGGGGACTGGGGTGACTGCAACGTCGCCCATGACGACGAGCCCGCCCTCGCCATACTGTTTCTCCTTGCTGATGATGAGCATAGCTCCAGAAACACAGGTTATGCCCGGCGCGGTCTTGATGATTTGCAAGGCGGGACGGAGCACGTTGCCGGTGGTGTTGCGTGCGCCGGCGAGCTGCCCGTCAGCGTCCCCATTCTTGATGAGCAAGCAACCGAGGTAGAGGGGGTTGCGCACCAACTGGCGTGCCTCGTCGAGCGTCAGGCCTTTGTTCTTGCGGAGTTCATAGAGGAGGTTGGCGTACTCCTCGCTGCGTGGGTTGTTGTCGGGGTCGAGGATGTGCGCCTTCTCGATGTTGGGCAACCAGCATTGCTTGGCCACCGCCAGTATCTTGTCGGAGTTGCCGAGCAGTGTGATGTCGGCTACCTTCTCGGCTATCGCACGGTCGGCTGCACGGAGAGTCCTCTCTTCGTCGCCCTCGGGCAGCACTATCCTTTGTGGATTGGCTTTCGCACGTTCAATGATGTCATTAATCAAGTCCATGGCTGTTGTCTTTTTGTTTGTGATTTTTGTTACCTATGACGCAAAGGTAAGTATAATATGGCACGGATGTCTCTCCCCGCCACCTCTTTTTTGGCAACCTGCCACGGTGCGCGGCGGCAAAAGCATCGTATGCTGCGGGCAACAGCATTGCATGGTAACGGTTGCGGCATCGTATGCCATTGGCAAAAACATCGTATGCCACCGGGCAAGGCTCACGGCACCGCCCGCCACGGCTTCAGTCCCTGAATTTGGCGGGGCATGGGGTGGAATAAGGATAAAATCCCTATCTTTACGCTCTCATTGGAAGCAAATTTTTGTATAACTAAACGATAATTGGAAATGAAAAGGATGAAAGCCCTTTTGTCAATGGCTCTTGCGGCCTCATTCGCCCTGACATCCGTGCTCTATGCACAAAACAGGACGGAGAGGTTGTTGGAAGACGGATGGCGTTTCTCACGGGAAGTGCCCGAAAATGGCGAGTTGAAGTTTGTCACACCCACCTACGACGACAGCGGTTGGCAGCAGGTGAGCGTGCCGCACGACTGGGCGATTTACGGGCCGTTCAGCAGCCGCAACGACGTGCATAACGTGGCCATCGCCCAAGACGGCCAGACCGAGGCGATGGAACACGCCGGGCGCACGGGCGGACTGCCGTTTGTGGGTGTGGGATGGTACAGGCTCGACTTC
This sequence comes from uncultured Bacteroidaceae bacterium, assembly GCA_944321635.1. Lineage (GTDB taxonomy): Bacteria > Bacteroidota > Bacteroidia > Bacteroidales > Bacteroidaceae > Avibacteroides. Next base: position 82,855 of record CALULY010000003.1, read on the forward strand.
GCCGTGCCCGAGTTTGGCGACGGCAAGAAGGCATATCTCATCTTCGACGGTGCGATGAGCCATGCCGAGGTGTACGTCAATGGCGAGAAGGCCTACGCATGGCCCTACGGCTACAACTCGTTCTACTTCGACGCGACACCGTTCATCAAGGCCGGGGAGGACAACCTTCTCGCCGTCAGGCTTGAGAACCTGCCCGAGTCATCGCGCTGGTATCCTGGCGCAGGGCTCTACCGCAACGTCCATCTGGTCGTGACAGACGAGGTGCACGTCCCGGTGTGGGGCACGCGCGTCACCACCCCGGTGGTCGAAAGCGGCTATGCGAAAGTCCGCGTCGAGACATCCATCGACTACCCGGAGGGGATGAAGCCGTCGTCACTGTCCATCACCACGGCCATCGTCTCACCGACAGGGGACGTGGTGGCAACTGGGGAAAAGGTCCTGACCGACTATGACGGTGACACTTTCGACCAGGAACTCGTGGTGACAGATCCTGAGCTGTGGTCGCCGGATGCGCCCAACCTCTACAAAGCAGTGTCACGCATCTATGCCGACGGGAAGCAAAGGGACGAGTATGAAACGACATTCGGCATCCGCACATTCGAGGTGGTGCCCAACGAGGGCTTTTATCTCAATGGCAAGCTCACCAAGTTCCAAGGCGTGTGTATGCACCACGACCTCGGTCCTCTCGGCGCAGCGGTCAACATGGCGGCAGTCAAACGCCAGATGCGTATCCTGAAAGAGATGGGATGCAACGCTATCCGCACCTCGCACAATATGCCCGCCCCGGAAGTAGTCCAGGCGGCAGACGAACTGGGCATGATGCTGATGGTCGAGTCATTCGACGAATGGAAGACGCCAAAGTGCCAAAACGGCTACAACCTGCTGTTTGACGAGTGGGCGGAAAAGGACTTGGTGAACCTCATAAGGCACTTCCGCAACAATCCCAGCGTGATCATGTGGTGCATAGGCAACGAGGTGCCCGACCAAGGCACTTACCAAGGGGCGAAACTCTCGCACTTCCTCCAAAGCATCTGCCACCGTGAAGACCCGACACGTCTGGTGACACAGGGCATGGATAACCCCGACGCTGTGGTCAACAACAACATGGCTGCCGTGATGGACGTGGCCGGATTCAACTACCGTCCGTTCAAGTACCAAATCAATTACGACAAAATCCCGCAACAGATCATACTCGGCAGCGAGACAGTCTCGACGCTCAGCTCAAGAGGGGTCTACAAATTCCCCGTCGAGAGGCTGTCAATGAAGCGTTACGACGACCACCAGGCATCGTCATACGACGTGGAACACTGCGGATGGTCCAACCTGCCGGAGGATGACTGGATATGGCACGACGACAAAGACTTCTGCATCGGCGAGTTTGTGTGGACAGGTTTCGACTACATCGGCGAACCTACCCCCTACTATTCCGACTGGCCGAGCCACACATCATTGTTCGGCATCGTCGATTTGGCGGGACTGCCCAAGGACAGATTTTATTTGTACCGCAGCCATTGGTTGCCCCAAGAGGAGACTTTGCACATACTTCCCCACTGGAATTGGGAAGGGCGCGAGGGTGAGACAACGCCGGTGTTCGTCTACACCAACTACCCCACTGCCGAATTGTTCATAAACGGCAAGAGCCAGGGCAAGAGGACAAAGGACACAAGCATCAACCTCGAAGCGACGGCAAACCCCGAAAGCGAAAAGACATTCGAGCGTCAAAAACGCTACCGCCTGATGTGGATGGACACCAAGTACGAACCCGGGACAGTGAAGGTCGTGGCTTACGACAAGAACGGCAAGGCCGTAGCAGAGGCAGAGATGCACACCGCCGGCAAACCTCACCACATAGAGCTGACCGCCGACAGGAGTGTCATCGACGCAGACGGCAGGGATCTGTCATTCATTACCGTCAAAGTCGTGGACAAGGACGGCAATCTTTGCCCCAATGTCCAAGACCTCGTGAAGTTCAAGGTGAAAGGTGAAGGCACTTACCGCGCCGGTGCGAACGGCAACCCGGCCTGCCTCGACCTCTTCCACCTGCCCGAGATGCATCTTTTCAACGGCATGATGACCGCTATCGTGCAGTCCACCGACCAGCCAGGTGAAATCACACTCGAAGCATCAATGAAGGGCGTGAAGAAAGCTAAGATTACCGTCACGACGAAATGAGCACGTTCTGGCACCAAACGACAAACCGCCCGGCCAAAAGGTCGGGCGGTTTTGTTTATCTCATCACAGGTCGCGCCAAAGATGACTGATGGCATAGCACATAAAAAAAGATGTGCAGCCCGTCCGACCGCACATCCCCATGCCGCACACCGCAACTGCCCTCAAATGGACAGTTCCTTGAGCACGCCAACAAGCCCCCTGTCGATGGGTTTGTCGTTTTTTATCGCCTTGGTGAATGGGACGTAAACGACCTGGTCATGCTCTATCCCAATCATCACGTTGCGCTGTCCCTCAAGCAAAGCCTCTATGCTGGCGGCACCGAGGCGGCTTGCCAGGATGCGGTCATTAGCCGTCGGGCTTCCTCCCCTCTGAAGATGTCCGAGGATGGAGACGCGGACATCGTACTGAGGATACTCGTTTTTGACACGCTCGGCGTAGTGCATAGCCCCACCCGTCAGTTCGCTTTCGGCGACAAGCACGATGCTGCTGTTCTTGGATTTGCGGAAGCCGTTCTTGATGAACTCCTCGAGCTGGTCAAACTCCGTCTCGAACTCGGGGATAATCGCCGCCTCTGCACCCGAAGCTATCGCCCCGTTGAGTGCCAGGAATCCGGCATCGCGTCCCATGACTTCGATGAAAAAGAGGCGTTCATGCGATGTTGCCGTGTCGCGTATCTTGTCCACGCACTCCATAATAGTATTGAGAGCGGTGTCATAGCCTATCGTAGTGTCCGTTCCGAACAGGTCATTGTCTATCGTCCCCGGCAAGCCGATGCAGGTGACATCGTACTCCTCGGCGAAAATCCTCGCACCAGTCAGCGAGCCATCCCCACCGATGACGACGAGAGCGTCGATGCCATGCGCCTTCATGTTCTCGTATGCTTGCTTGCGTCCCTCGGGGGTCATGAACTCTTTGCAGCGTGCAGTCTTGAGGATCGTGCCGCCCCGTTGGACGATGTTGCTCACGTCCTCGCTCTTGAAGTCCTTTATTTCATTCGTCACCAGGCCGCGATAGCCGCGATAGATTCCCTTGACCTGGAGCCCATTGTAGATTGCCGAGCGCGTCACGGCGCGGATTGCGGCATTCATGCCCGGGGCATCTCCCCCGGAAGTCAGGATGCCGATGCATTTGACTCTTCCCATAGATTCGTTCCCTTTCGTTAGTTTCTGTTTTCACTTAGGATACAGCAAAGATACTAATAGTTTGTGCCGTGTCCCTGGTTTTTACTTTCTTTATCTTTTAATAAGTCCTCTATCCTCCTCATCACGTTCTCCATGAGCCATTTGGGGGTAGAAGTAGCACCGCAGATGCCTATCGACGAGCATCCACGCAGTTTGCTTTCGTCTATTTCATCGACATCTTCTATGAACATGGTGTTGGCGTTGACCTTGCGGCATTCATCATAGAGCATCTTGCCGTTGGAGCTTTTCTTTCCCGAAACGAAGACTATCAAGTCGTGGGCTGCGGCAAAACGGCTGATGTCGGGCATCCTGTTGGCGACTTGGCGGCAGATGGTGTCATAGGACTTGAATGCCGTCCCCTCCCCCATCCTTGCCCGGATGTGGTTGCTCACCGCGTTGAATCCCGCGAGTGACTTTGTCGTCTGCGAATATAGGCAGATGTCACTGCCATAGTCCAAACGGTCGGCCTCGTCAGTCGATTCGATTACAATGGCTTCGCCGTCCGTCTGGCCGACAAGGCCCATGACCTCGGCATGACCACGTTTGCCATAGATGACGATTTGCCGCCGCCTCCCGCCCGTCTTGTCGGCATAGTCCTGCTTGATGCGCCGCTGAAGTTTGAGGACGACGGGGCAAGTCGCGTCGATTATCTCGATGTTGTTTTCACGCGCAATCCGGTAGGTCTCCGGCGGTTCACCGTGCGCCCTGAGCAACACCTTGGCATCATGCAGGCAGGCAAACCGCCCGTGGTCGATGGTCTCAAGCCCCATGGCCTTGAGACGTTCCATCTCTTTGCTGTTGTGCACTATGTCACCCAGGCAGTAGAGATGCCCGTGGCGGCGCAACTCCTCCTCCGCCTTGCGTATAGCTGTCGTGACCCCGAAGCAGAATCCCGAGTTGCCGTCGATGTCAATCCGCACGTCCATAGGTCTTGGCCACGGCTTTTTCATAGTGATCGAGCAACCACTTGTCCTGCTCCTCCAAGCTCATCTGGCTGTTGTCAAGGACGACAGCATCGTCGGCACGGCGCAGCGGGCTCACCTCCCTCGTCTGGTCGATGCGGTCACGTTCCTCGACATTGCGGAGGATTTCATCAAAATCAGCCTCTACGCCCTTGGCACGCAGCTCGTCATAACGGCGTCTGGCCCTGGTGCGTGCATCGGCCGTGACAAACACTTTCAACTCCGCGTCGGGGAAGACGGTCGTCCCGATGTCACGGCCGTCCATCACCACCCCCTTGTCCGCGCCAAAACGCTGCTGCTGCCGCACCAAAGCCTCACGTACAAACGGCAACGCGCTCACAGGGCTCACGTGCTCAGACACTTGCATCTGACGTATCTCCCCCTCGACATCCTCGCCGCACAAGAAAGTGTGCGGCCTGCCCGTCGCCGAGTCGGTGCGGAACGTGATGTCAATCCCATCCATCTCGCCGCGCAGCCGCACGGTGTCGATGCTGCCGTCAGCCCCTATGATGCCGTTGCGCAGGCAGTAGAGGGTCACGGCGCGGTACATCGCGCCGCTGTCGATGTAGGTGTAGCCTATCCGCCTGGCAAGCTGCTTGGCCATGGTGCTTTTGCCGCACGAGGAAAAACCGTCGATGGCTATCGTTATCTTCTTCATAATAGCTGTTGTGTTAGGTGATGGCAAAATTAATGCTTTTCGCAAATACGGGAAACAAGGCACGCTCCTGCCAAACACATCGTATGATTTCAGGAAAGACATCTTTTGTAAGTCGCACTTACAAAGATTGTAAATGCCAGTTACAACCTTTGTAAGTGCGACTTACAAAGTACATCAAAGCCCCAGCGACAGGTTGACCATGAACGATGATGCCGCCACGTGGTAGCGGGCGTATGAAGCCCCGAGACGGAATTGCTTGATCTTGAGCCCGGCACCGAATGTGAATCCGGCCCAGTGCGACGCCCCGTTGACTTTCATCGCCGATGCCGTCTTGCAGTTGTAACCCAGGGCGACATATATGTTTTTGGTGGGTATGAAATCAAGCCCGATGACAAATTTGTCAAGCAGTTTGTTGAAGAACTTCTGCTCTTCTCCGGCCGCTTCGCTCGCCGCCGAGTTGCCCCAGTACTGCAAGTCCTGCATCGTGATCGAGAGCCTCAACGGCGCGTGGGCAAGGCGTTTGCTGATGCCCATCAGGAGATTGACGGGCAAATGCTCGCGCTCGCCGCCGGTGTAATGCTTGAGCTGCGCCCCGAGATTGCGGGCGACAATGGAAAACGAGAAGTCCGTCCGCTGCTTGTAATAGTTGAGCCCGAAGTCAAAGCCGAGACCGAGCGACGAATAGTGGTCATAGCCCGAGTAAAGGAACTTGCCCGTCACGCCACCGCTCCAGTAGTCGTTGAACTCGTAGGAGAATGATGCCGTCAACGCCATGTCTTTTGCCCCGAACTCGCCCTGCTTGTTGCCGTAGACATCGGCGCGCGTCATCTTGCCGTAACCCATGTACTGCGCCCCCACCGCCCAGCCCAGGCGGTCGTTGACAAAGCTGGAAAAGCTGGCGGAGGCGATGTTTACGCCTTTGATGTAGTGCATGTAGGACAACGACACGTTGCGTTGCGACAAGCATGGCAGCAAGGCCGGATTTTGGCTCGCCATGGTGTAGTCGTTCTCGATGACCGTGATGTTCTGCCCACCGAGAGCGGCAGCCCGCGCCGACACGGGTATGTTGAGGAACTCGTATGTGTTGCTGTTCTGGGCATTGATGCCAAGGGCAACGACTACGAGCGCAACGGTCATTGCGATCCTCTTCATCATGGCAAGGGAGCGGGGGTGTGTCTGTGTCATCTTGTCTTTCGCGTCCAACTGTTATATATAACGCGGCTTTGCACCTTTTATGATATGCGCGCCGCCAAATGCCCGCATTTTGCTGTCAGACGGCAATGCCCGCAGGTCAGAACGCCTCGGTCATGTTGAAGTAAAAAAGGTTCTGCTTGTCAACGAAATTGCGGCCAAAGTCCAGCCTGATGTTCATCCTGGGCTGTATCTCGATGCGCAACCCCAAGCCGGCATTGGGCAACACCCCGTTGAGATGCACCGGCGAATCGCCCACAAAACCGCAGCCGGCCCAGACGTTCCACCCCAGACGGCGCACCAGCCGCCCCCAGAAGTCCTCACGGTCGGAGTTGAACATTTGCCTGTACTCGGCGACAACGACGTGCGAGGTCTTGTCGCGGTACTGCCCCATGTAATATCCCCTCAAATCGTAGGGCGAGCCCGTCAGAGGCATCCGCGTCACAGGCACGTCCCCAAAGACGTTTTTGCTCTGCGCTGTCCATGCCAACACCTTGCGTTTGCCGACAGAGACATATTGGCGATAGTCGATCTCGGCGCGGTAGAAGTCTGTGTCACTCCCGATCCACTTGTTGTAGACCGTGCCACGCACCTCCAGGTACACACCTTTGTAGGCGTTGGCCGGCAAGTCACGCGAGTCATAATTGGCGATGATGCCAAGACCCGAGCTGATGTTGGTGTAGCCGTCCGCCGTCCCTCCTCCTGCCAGGTAAGCCGCATCACGAGCCACGCCTGCCGACGGCTTGAGCATCTTGTCCAATGTGAAATCCACGGCTGGGCCTACGAAAAAGTCACTCTCCTTTATCCTGAACAGGAACTGGGGATTGATTTGCAGGTAACTGGCCGTGAAGAGCGTGGTCTCCTCGCCACGCACGGTATGATGGTTGGTGTGGTAGCCTACGCCATAGTAATTGTCCTTGTTGTATTTGTAACTGAACGTGCCGAATATCCGGAAACGGTCCCCGGCAAAGAATATCTGCGGCCGTGAGCCGACTGCCGCGCCGCCCATCGTCAGGGCTATGCTGAACGGCATCACCGACCTCTTCAAATCCAAGTCGCTCTTGTCCGTGCGGAATGTCATAAGCGCACTCCCGCCAAGCAGAAAACCGAAATCAGGGGAATAGCTCGGTCCGCCGAGGATGCTGAACTGGAAATTGCGCGCCTTGCGGCGTTCCTTCCTCTCACGCCGCCGCTCCTTGAAACCGAGTGTATCGTATGCGGCCATGAAGTCGTAGCCCTCGCGCCGCACCTCAGGGACATCAACCTCCATGCTGTCAATCTGGACGGCAGGTCTCGTGGAGTCCTGTGCCATCGCGGCAAGGGCGGAAAGCAGCAATGCGGCGCAAAGTGTTGACAATCTCACCATCACATTCATGCCGCAAAGGAAACTAAAATCAACGACACAGTTTCTAACAACGCGCGTCAATCGGCCATTTTTCCTTAATATTAACACTTTGCCGCCAGTTCACCGACCAGTCGTACCTATATAATAATAGGTAAAGCAGCTATGTCCGCATCACCCAATCGCCTGTTTGCGTGCCAAACTTTGCCGCAGGTAGAGTCAAGCGGCAAGACCATCCACAGCGGCAGCGCAAAGGAGGGGAGGGACATTGAGCCTCCAGCAAAATATGTTGTACATGATTTCAATCAGGGACAAGGCATATAAGATAGTACCCTGACAACACGACATACACAGTTTGTAGCCCGTCCAGGACTGGTATACGGACGGTGCTGTTGTCAGTATGCAATCATTCCACACAAGATTAAACAGAATGTTATTATCTTTGCAAGTCATCAGCCCAAATGGCTTGACAATGAGTTTGAACAAACAAAACATAAGACATGAACATCTCATACAACTGGCTGAAAGAGTACGTTGACTTTGACCTGACACCACAGGAACTGGCCGAAGCACTCACTTCCATCGGTCTTGAGACCGGCAGCGTCGAAGAAGTCCAGACAATCAAAGGAGGACTTGAGGGATTGGTCATAGGGCAAGTGCTCACCTGCATCGACCACCCTAACTCAGACCACCTGCACATCACGACAGTAGACTTGGGTTCAGGCGACCCGGTGCAGATTGTATGCGGCGCGGCAAACGTCGCAGCAGGGCAAAAGGTGGTAGTCGCCACCATCGGCACCAAGCTGTACAACGGCGACGAATGCTTCACAATAAAGAAGTCCAAGATGCGCGGCGAAGAGTCATGGGGAATGATCTGTGCCGAGGACGAGATTGGCGTCGGCAGCTCGCACGACGGCATCATTGTGCTCCCTGACGAAGTGCCCGCCGGGACATTGGCAAAAGACTATTACAACGTCAAAAGCGACTACGTTCTCGAAGTTGACATCACGCCAAACCGTGCTGATGCCTGCTCACATTACGGCGTAGCACGCGACATCTACGCATATCTCGTGCGGCACGGCAAGAAAACCGCACTGCGCTCACCGTTGAAAAGCGAACTGGCAACCGACAACCACGACATAGACATAGCAATAGAGGTGGAGAACAGCGAGGCCTGTCCAATATATAGTGGTGTGAGCATCAAAGGGGTCAAGGTCGCGGAAAGCCCCGAATGGCTGCAAAACCGCCTGCGCACCATAGGTATCCGCCCGATAAACAACGTCGTGGACATCACCAATTACATAGTCCATGAGACGGGGCAGCCGCTGCACTGCTTTGACGCAGACAGCATCGGAGGAAAAGTTGTGGTGAAGACGATGCCAGCCGGCACGAAATTCACGACACTCGACGGTGTTGAGAGGACTTTGGACGAACGTGACCTGATGATATGCAACGCCTCGGTACCGATGTGCATTGCTGGTGTCTTCGGCGGCGAAGAGTCCGGAGTGAAAGACACGACGGTCAACGTGTTCCTTGAAAGTGCCTACTTCAACCCGACTTGGGTTCGCAAATCAGCCAGGAGGCATGGACTGAGCACTGATGCCTCATTCCGATTTGAGAGAGGCATAGACCCGCTGGCAGTTGTGGCAAACCTCAAGCACGCCGCAAACATGGTCAAGGACATCGCCGGCGGAAGCATCGCGTCGGACATCAAGGTGGTGCAGGGCAAGACATTCGACAAATTCCGCGTGGAGCTTGAATATGCCTACGTGCACCGTCTCGTCGGTGAAGAGATTCCCCACGACATGATCAAGACCATCGTCCGCGCCCTTGAGATGGAGATTGAGACTGAGACGGACAAAGGCCTGACACTGCTCGTGCCACCCTATCGCGTCGATGTGCAACGTCCCTGTGACGTGGTGGAAGACATCTTGCGCATCTACGGTTACAACAACGTGGAGATGCCCACAAGCCTCACCTCATGCATCACGGTCAAGGGAAGCGAAGACAACTCTGTCAAGTTGCAAAACCTCGTGTCGGAGCAACTTGTCGGCTGCGGGTTCAACGAGATCATGAACAACTCGCTCACGCCGTCACGCTACTACGACGACCTGCAATCGTTCAAGAGCGACAATCTCGTGCGCCTCATCAACCCGCTCAGCAACGACCTCAACGTGATGCGACAGACATTGCTGTTTGGAGGACTGGAAACCATCGCACACAACATCAACCACAAGAATGCCAACCTGCGGCTGTTCGAATTCGGCAACTGCTACTCTTATGATGGAAGCAAACGCGACGAGGCTCGCATCCTCTCGCCATACTCCGAAGCGTTGCACCTTGGTCTGTGGGTAACGGGCAAAAGCGTGGAGAACTCATGGACGCACCCGACGGAAGAAAGCACGGTCTATCAGTTGAAAGCATACGTTGAGAACATACTTGTCCGTGCCGGTTTTGACCTCAACAAATTGAAAGTGGAGAGGAACGAGCAAGACATATTTGCCACAGCCATCGACTACAAGACAGCCCAAGGCAAGACCATAGCAACTCTCGGCATCGTGGCCAAGAAGGTCTTGAAGATGATGGACATTGCCGCACCCGTCTACTATGCGGACATCCCGTGGCGAGGAGTGATGAAACAGGCCGAGGCATTGACTGTCTCGTTCAAAGAGATACCTAAATATCCAGCCGTGCACCGTGACTTGGCATTGCTGGTGGACGAGGCAATCCAGTTTGAGCAAGTACGCTCCGTAGCACTTGAGACGGAGAAAAAACTGCTGAGGGACGTTGCCCTGTTTGACGTCTACGAGGGCAACAACATCGAAGCCGGCAAGAAATCCTACGCCGTCAGCTTTGTCCTCCAGGACGAGAACAACACTCTCAACGACAAACAAATCGACAAAGTGATGCAAAGGCTCATTGCCGCCCTCCAAAACAAACTGGACGCAAAGCTCCGCTAAACGACCCTAAAGACAAGACAAACAATCAAATAACACAAAAAACATAATCCAATGGGAAGAGCATTTGAATATAGAAAAGCTACCAAACTGAAAAGATGGGGGCACATGGCAAAGACATTCACCCGCCTCGGAAAGCAAATCGCCATAGCAGTCAAAGCAGGCGGCCCGGAGCCGGAGAACAACCCCACACTGCGCTCGATTATCGCGACCTGCAAGCGCGAGAATATGCCTAAGGACAACATCGACCGCGCCATCAAGAACGCGATGGGCAAGGACCAAAGCGACTACAAAAGCATGACCTACGAGGGATATGGTCCTCACGGCATCGCAATCTTCGTCGATACACTCACTGACAACCCGACACGCACTGTCGCCGATGTCCGCTCGGTCTTCAACAAATTTGGCGGCAACCTCGGCACAATGGGCTCGCTGGCATTCATCTTCGACCACAAATGCATCTTCACTTTTAAGAAGAAAGACGGTGTTGACATGGACGAACTCATCCTCGACCTCATCGACTACAACGTCGATGACGAGTATGACGAAGATGCAGAAGAGGGCACAATAACCATCTACGGCGACCCCAAGAGCTATTCAGCTATCCAGAAACACTTGGAGGAATGCGGCTTTGAGGATGTCGGTGGCGACTTCACCTACATCCCCAACGACCTCAAGGACGTGACCGCCGAGCAACGCGCCACCATCGACAAGATGGTTGAACGCCTCGAAGAGTTCGACGACGTGCAGACTGTCTACACCAACATGAAGCCAGAGGAGTAAAGACGGTTGATGTCACAAAAGGGAACTCCCCTCCGCCACTGCAAAATTGGCGAGGGGAGTTTTTATATATGTAGCTACCAAATTAATATAGTATATAATAAGACATAACCTTATCTATCACACTTTGACTAAACCTCGGCTTTAAGATTTCTGGACTATCGGGCGACAAAGCTAAGAAATAGAAACTTTTACCATTATCCAATGAAATAGCCAAAGAGATGTCTGGAGAGTAAAGCAACTGTCCCTCATACTTAAACTGTATAGCATACTCAAAAGCATAAATCAAATTGTTTCCGACCTTTTGTTTATACTTCATGTCGGTCATCTTGACTGCAACATTACTAATACCTTTCATCGTCTTTAAATAACGAGTAGTCTGATACATTTCGAATAACACGTCCCCGGACATCGACTTAATCTCTGCCAAAGTATACTCTGGAGCTTGTTTATGAAGCCAATTAATATAATCTGGATACATCAAATATTTAACAGCATTAGCTTTATCCCCTAAATCTATATAATGAAAAAAGGAATAAAATTGCTTCTTGACATTCTCTTCTTCCTTTGTCCGTGGCACAAACTCTTTTGCTTCACCTGTTTTAATCCCAGGTTCATCAAACTGGACAGAGCTTATACGCGCAATTGAGCCCTTTGAGGCTTTACCTGCATCAGAAGCATCACTTCCCGCACCAAGACTTGAAGCATTCGCAATGCCAGCCATCAAACACTCGCAAGCAACCAAATTGCATATTTTCGGAGTTTTCTCCTTTAATCTGCAAATCCATTTATAAATTTGTATCAGAATTTGACAATTCAAAAAAATACAATAAATAATGAAAAGAATTGGATACATATATAAATATAACCCATCAGAAGGATTGGGTATTTTGGTGTATGGTATGTGGAAGGTAGAAAGTGGTTGGGGGTGGTGGTCTTCTACAATAAAAAAGAACACTCCAATTCTGTTTTCGGTTAATGATTTATTGACAGAAGTAGGTACTGGTCAACTTGTCTATTTTGACCTTGATGGTCAAACTGCATCTAATATTGAACGAGCTTCATTATCAAATTTCAAAGTTGAATATATAAATCGTATTATTAAATGTGGTGAACATGAATCGGAGTATTCTTTTTATAGTGATAACACCAATATTTCGTTTGAGTGCCTTGATAATATTATTATACCAAATGAGGACATTTATAAAAATGATGAATTTTTTTCATCTTTAGAAGAGGAATTTCCAGATTTATTTAATTTTCCAACTCTAGAAATTAATCCAACCGATACAAATATAGAAAATACTAACTTACCAGAGTCGATAACTGAATTATTTAATTGTTTTGGAAAATATAAACATCAGAATAAAAAAGACAGCAAGTCATTGAATATTTTTGATTTATCCTTATGGGTGGATCAAGATGTTCTTGATAATGAATATTATGGGAAAAAAGTAGATGAGTTAAAGTTTCTATATGACTTGTTTGTCTTAAAAAAACGCTATGATAGAAAAGGCAACGAAATCAATGTCAAAATTGAAGATGACTGTATTTCACCTACATGGTCCTTGTTATTGTCAAAATTTAGTGATAGTGATTTAAAAGAAATCATATACAAAGCACCAAAGTTACAACCAGCTTTGCCCGTAAATTTTTGCAAAAAGAATGCTGGAGTCTTGTCGGATGAATATGGAATGCCAAATGTCGATATATGCAAGTTATATTGCTTGCATAAAATCTCGAATGCGGAAAATATTTCTGATTATAAAGACATTAAACATAAACTCTATATTTATCGTCATTGTAACGCTAATCATCGTGAAGGAGAAGGAGTTCCAATGTGTCAAATGGGAACGAGACGAATTAAATATTTAGAGAAACGATTAGAAACGCAATACGAAAATATAATCAAATATAATGTAATTGCACAACTGAAAGTTTTAAGTGACGATGCTAATGTAGTGAATAAAATATGGGATTGTACGACTGATGAATTTAATAACATAGGCCTATTTATTGAAAAATACAATAATCTAAGAGACAACTTCTTTAGGTATAACGTCTGTGAAGAATTTATTGAAAGTTACGAAAATCTACCACAATTATACAAAGATGCATTAAAATCATCTTTACTTGATTGTGTTAACAAATCTGTAATTTCAGCAACCGAATCAGAAAATCTCACTCCATTCAAGATAAGCGATAATATAAAACTACTTGGCAACTGGATTCTTGAGTCTACCAAACAGAAAGTTAAAGAACTGGTAAACGATAGGTTTTCAAATCTTAATAATCTGGAATACCTTAGCGATGCATATAAAGCTGATTACATCACAAGTATGCAATATTATTACAGATACAAAGAGTTGACAAAAGATTTTAGTACCCGCCAGCTGTTAAAAGAATTGTCTGACTATAAGTTGCGTGATTCTCCTATGGCGATTCAGTGGTATGTTGTTTCAAATATAATACGTCAATTTGGATTTCAGAGCCTAAATGAGTATAATTATGATAATAATGTTAACTCGATATGCAACATTAGAAGCCTACTTGAATGGTTATTAGATTATGGGCATTTAAAAGACATCGTGCTAAAGAAGGCTGAAGAGAAAATATGCTCAGTTTTATCAAATAAAGAAAAATGGACATTGTTTGAGGATAAAATAATTCAATCACCAGGAATAGAAAATATTCGCAAACACTTAGATAATGCATATAAGAAGAAATCAAAGAACAATGAATTATTTAAGCACGTATGTTATCAGGATGTAATGTTGTCAGATGCGTTCCATACTAAAGATTTAGAGACCAAATTATTTATTGCTGATAATCTTGATGCAAGTCATCAATATTTGATGCAGCAAAAGGTTACAGGTTTCTTGAAATTATATTTGTGGCAAAAACATCCTTCGACAAGTTTTGACTATAATTTGATAAAGTCGCATTTTTATGAATTGCCGTCTGAAGCACAGATAAGAACACTTCGCTTTATTTTTGGGAAAATAGCTTCAAATGATTTATTATTGTCGGTTGATGAACTATATTCTGAATTTGTTGAGACAACCACACCTGCTTGTCCTGCAATATGTGGTATTCTTTTCATGCTCAAAGAAAAGAAGAACAACATAAATGTGAGAATAACATCGTCTATGATAGAATCAGTCATTGGAGAAGAAAAGCAACGATTTAATTTTTTGAAAGATTGTAAGGAACTCTTCTATCCATGTAATGGTTATCTTGCAATTAGTGCTATTAAACATGATATTGATTTTCTATCTTTCAATGGCATTTTAACAAAAGATATCAAAAACAATGAATTGTATTATGTTGTATCTTTTTATGAATCCCCAGTTGACCTATTTGGAAGAGAAATAGACTGGTTGTTAGATTCTGAATTCACGGAAGTAGCAAAACAAGTTCTTATTAAGAACACTAATGCAGAAGTAATTAATGGTAAATATTATATTCATGTATCTCAAGAATTCTTTGTTAAGCTGTTTGTTATTGCTTATAATATAGATGATAAATGTGGGTTAGTTAGCAATAAAGAAAAAATGATTGAACTAGGGTATCTGCCTAGAAATAATGCATATCAACCTCTTTACACTAACTATATAAGGAAATATGCAGAGTCGGATAACAGCATATGCCGATGTGGAAATTATGGCGGCTCTGATCCCCAAAATAACATTCCATTCTTTTGGTGTAATAAGAAGATATGTGTTAGAAGAGGTCATTTCTTACTCCCCCCATCAAAATGGGAAAATTATCGTTTTGCAGATCTACTCTTCATCGCTTTGGGACAGTCGTCAGATATTAGAGAATCGGTATGGCGAGTAAACAGTGAAATATCGCAGTTTATTTGTGATTATATGCATATCTTCAATTCAAATGATAGGAATATATACAGTAAGCCTTTAAATGGAGAAGAAGAAATAGGAATCTGGGATGAAACGTCATCAGTCTATCGTAATATTTACGATGATGAGGATAATGAGGACGATGATAAATATGAAGAAGATTACGATGATTATTCGTATAATCGAGATGAACCAACATATGACAGATACAATGGTTCATATGCGCAAGATGAAATGGGGTATAGTGATGATGATATTGATACAATTTTTGATGGTGACCCACTTGCTTATTGGAATATTGATTAAACTAATGCATATTAATTTAATAATAGGTGTGATATGTTCCAGTTCAAACATGAATACAACGGTTGAGGGCAAGATTCAACTCGCCAATGCAAATACATATTCAAAGATATGAAGGATTGTAATTTCAGGGAATCGAACCCAAGTTTTTTACTCGGTCAATCGTTGATTTCGTATTGTATGTCCTTAATCATTTTTGTTTTCGAATAGTTCGAAGCTCGTTCCTTTTGATATATACTGTCTGACGAACCTGTTGGTGTACCCGTCCAGCCCCCTTTCCCATGCCGAGTACGGGTGGCATAAGTAGAAGTCCGCACCGAACTTGCGTGCGATGAGTTCGTGGTATGCGAACTCCGTGTCGTTGCAGAGGTTATCGTCCTGACCCATTTCTTGTAAGGCATGAGCATCCTTACCACGGTCTTTGCCAGCCCTTCGGCGTGTTTTTCCTCCAGCAGCCTTTCCATGAGCATGAACGCGGTAGTCCTCTCGACCGGCGCAACTATCACCCCTCATTGTCTGCGATGGTGCTTATCTCCCAGTCTCCAAAGCGGGAGCGCGAGTCGGGCTCTGGCAGTCGCAGCCTATTAGCACGCGCCCTTTTATCGGAATACTCCCCTCCGCATCACGCGGCAAGGGCAACGCCTTGAGCACATAGATGTCCTCAAAATAATCCCACTCCCGGAAGAGCAGCGACGGTCCGGCAAGCCCGTCGCGCCACAGGTAAGGCACGATGAACGAGCTGCGCATCGCCTTGTCCCAATTCACCTCGCCATAGGGAGCGTAGTAGTCCAGCACCTCCCCCGACACAAACTTGTCGAGCATGGCCGGGATATAGAAAAGCTCCAACTGCTTCTCGTCAAACTTGGCGGACAACCTGCCCAGATGCCCCCTGATCCACGCATTGACCGCCACATCATAGTAGGGCTCGACATAAATCACCTGCCCGTCAGCGATGTCAAAAGGCAGCCGCGTCGTGAGTTCCAGCTCACAAATCTTGTCATCAATCGTCATCATATCCACGCGTGATGTTTCGCTGCAAAGAAATGAAATTGCCCTGCGACTGCCAAATCTCTGCAAGGCTTGCAGACACCTCCCCCACCCGTCCGACCTCAGCGATGCCACGCATCAACGGCACAGGAACAGGGAGAAGACCGCGCGGGTCAGGCAGGGAATTCCACCATCCGCCGGGGAAAGTCCCATTACGCCAGACATAAAGTATATCCAGAAGTTTGGTTTATATATTCAAAACTTCTGTTTATATAAACCAAACTTCTGAATATATAAACAAAAGTTTTGAATGAACTTTAAGCACCGGGCAAGTGAAGTTTGGGTCAGACCTAAATGAACTTTATGCCCGGCATCATCGGATTTTTGTCTTGACGCCCTACGCACGTGATGCCCCGCCGTGGCATCGGGCGCGCGGCGTGAAGGCTTCTCGGTCAGTAGTCCAGCCTCATCCTCAGCGTGGTGATGACAGGCAGGTGGTCGCTCACGCCGCCGGCATAGCGCATCCCGACGTAGGTGCGGCGCGGCTTGCGCCCGAGGTATTTGGGGTCGTCCGTCAACAGGTAGCCGTCCGCGACGACGCGGGCATGCGTGACGGACAGTCTGCCGCGCCCGTCGCGCAGGCGGCGGTTGGCGATGATGTGGTCGTAGGTCTGCCACGCTGCGCGGTACTTGTAGGACCCGACCTCCGTGCTGTCGGCGTAGGCGGCTGTGAGCAGCACGTAGTCGCCGCTGTCGAATGACTTGCCGAGCCATTCGTCGCCCGCCGGGGTATTCAGGTCGCCCATGATGACTATGTTGGCCGATGCCCGCGCTGCCGCCAGTGAGTCTGCGTAGGCGAGCAGGCGATCCGCGACGATGCGCCTTGCCCTGGAGGCCGCCAAGCTCCCGCCCCTGCGGCTCGGCAGGTGGCACACGATGACATCGAGGGTGTCGCCCGTGGCGACGAGGCCGCAACAGTGCAGCAGGTCGCGGGTGGGCTCGGCACCGGCTGGCGCGACATCGACCCTGACGGGACACGATGCCAGTAGCTTGAACTTCTCACGCTGGTAGATGAGTGCCACGTCGATGCCGCGCTTGTCAGGCGAGTCGGTGATGACGTGACGGTAGCCCAGTTGCTTGAGCGGGGAGTAACGGGTGAGGTAGCGCATGACACCTTCGTTCTCGACTTCGCACATCCCGACTATGGCGGGGATTGCGCCGCGACCGCTGTTGACTATCACGCGGGATATGTCCGCCATCTTGCGCTTGAAGCGTCCTGCGTGCCAGTGGCGGATGGCGGTGGGGAGGAATTCGTCATCGTCCTTGAGGCTGTCGTCTTGGCAGTCAAAGAGGTTCTCGACGTTGTAGAACATCACCAGCAACGAGTCGCACGCAGCGTTGCAGCGTGTGGCGGCGGCGATGGCAAGCAGGGCGGCGATCAGCAATCGGTGCATGGTGCGGGTCTTGGTTGTAAAAAAGGGGCAAACGGCGGCGATGCGCCGTTTGCCCCGGCTCTATGTCCTGGGTCAACCGTCAGGCGGTCTAACGCTGATGTTGCGGGCGCAACAGGTCGTTGACTGTCTTGACGGGGTTGAACGTGGTGAGTGGGACCTCGACGAACACCGTGTTCCAGTCGCTCATCGCGCCATTCCACAGCCCGGGCAGTTCGAGTGCCTTGAGTTCCTTGCCGCCTTTGGACTTGCGGGAGATGAAGCCGGTGTTTTTGTCAACGTAGTCCACGAGGTTGAATTTCCGTCCCTTGTAGTCCTTGACGGCGCACACGAGGTCAACGGGGTTGAAGTGGGTGCCTTCCTCAAACATTGCTTTCTTGGCCGGGTCGCTCATGTCGATTTGCGAGCTTTCGAGGATTTGCAGCGAGACCGTGCCGTCCTGGTTGTAGGCGAGGAACGGGCCGCCGCCTGGTTCGCCGACATTCTTGACCATGCCGCAGACGCGCATCGGGCGGTTGAGCTTGCCATGGATGTAACGGGCGAGTGCGGCGTTGTCGAGACTGCAAGCCTTGGGATTGTGGCAGAACAGTTCGTCCTCGAGGAACGCAAGCATTTCCCTCAATTCGGCGTCGGTGCAACCGCCTTTGTCAAGTCTCTCAAGGTAGTCGAATGCACGGCGCTGCAACGTCACGAGCACTCCAGCGATGACTTGCTTGTAGGTCACGGTGTCGCCCTTAAGACGGTCGGGCACCACGTTGTCTATGTTCTTGATGAAGATCACGTCCGCGTCGAGATCGTTGAGGTTCTCAATCAACGCGCCATGCCCTCCTGGGCGGAACAGCAGTTTGCCGTCAACGCGGAACGGTTTGTTTTCCAAGTCCACAGCTATGGTGTCGGTCGATGGTTTCTGCTCGGAGAACGTCACGTGGTAGGTGGAGGAGTAACGGGCTTCGTATTCCCCCTTCTTCTCATCCACCAGCGCGGCGAACAGCCCCTTGTGTTCCGGCGACACGGTGAAGTGGATGTTGACGCGGCCGTCAGCCCCTTTGGCATACATTTCGCCCTCGACGAGGTGTTCCTCAAGCGGCGTACGCACGCTGTCGCCGTAGTCGTGGAATTTCAACAAGCCTTTTGGCAGGTTGCCATAATTCAATCCCTCGGGCAAGAGCAATGCCTTGACCACTGACTTGTAATCCCCGCCACCGATGAGTGCGTCCACACCTTTGCCGTGAATGCGTCTGCACGCCTCGTCCAACAGGTTGAAGAACGCGAAACGGTGCAGACCGTCAAAGAATCGTTTCTCGAAGTCTGTCTCGGGCCTCCCGCTTTCAGAGTCGAGGAACGAGAACAGGTCTTTGAACATCCTGCTGGCGGCACCTGATGCGGGGACGAACTTCAGCACTTTCTTTCCACCGTTGCGGTATTCGCTCCAGACCTTAGCATAGCCGTCGCAGTCGGCAGTGCCTGGCGACATGATGCCTTTGGCGGTGGAAGCCGCCCCGTCAAGTTGGAGATAGGCGAACCCTTTTTCAAAATCCTTGAGTTGCTCGGCTATTTGTGCTTCGGTGATGTGTTTGGATGCCAGCTGCTCCAAGTCTTGCTGTGTCAGTTGCATATCAGAATAGGTTTAATGGTTTTTCATATAATGTATCCCAAAAATACAAAAAAACATTTACCACAATGGCTAATGGGATAAAAAAGCCTACTTTTACACTATGTAATCGTGAAAGAGATGAGAGCCAGTAGTTATTTTACAGAAGATGAAAGACGCCTGTTGCCCACATTGGCGGGGCAGTTGGCAGCTGCCTGCAACGGCTGTGTGAGCCATGATGACTACCGCAAAATGAAACGCACCCTCGTCAAGGCGGCTGTCATAGGGACGATGCCAAGGAACGCCTTCGGGATGAATCCCATCATCACCAGCCTCCAGACCGCACTGATTGTCGCGTCAGAGATAAGGAACGACCGCGAAGCAATCATTGCCATATTGTTGCATAACCTTGTCAGGCACGGCTACTATGAGACTTCTGCTGTCGCATCTGATTTCGGAGAGGACGTGGCTACAATCATTTCGGGGCTGATAAAGACAAATGATGTCTACCAGAAAAGCCCTGTCATCGAGTCAGACAACTTCCGGGACTTGCTCATGTCGTTTGCCAGCGACATGAGGGTCATACTCATAATGATTGCCGACCGTGTGAACATCATGCGGCAAATAAGAGACACGGCCAATGTCGCCGACAGGGAAAAGGTCGCCAACGAGGCCAAGTGCCTTTATGCACCGCTTGCACACAAGCTCGGCCTCTACAAATTGAAGACGGAGCTTGAGGATTTGTCAGTCAAGTACCTGTACCACGACATCTACTACCACATAAAAGACAAGCTCAGCCAGACGAAAGCTGCACGGGACAAGTACATCGCCAAGTTCATCGAACCAGTGGAGCAGCGTTTGGAGCAGAGCGGGCTCAAGTTCCACATCAAGGGCAGGACGAAATCAATCCATTCCATCTGGAACAAGATGAAGAAACAAAACGTGGAGTTCGAGGGCATCTACGATTTGTTTGCCATCAGGATAATCCTTGATTCCTCCCCTGAGGACGAGAAGAAAGATTGCTGGATTGCCTATTCGATAGTGACTGACATGTATCCACCCAACCCAAAACGCCTGCGCGACTGGCTTTCCGTGCCAAAAAGCAACGGCTACGAGTCACTGCACATCACTGTCATGGGACCAGAGGGCAAATGGGTCGAGGTGCAGATCCGGACGGAACGCATGGATGCCATCGCCGAGAGGGGCGTTGCCGCGCATTGGCGTTACAAAGGGGTCAAGAGCGACAACGAGATGGACAGCTGGCTGACGACCATCAGGGAGGCACTCGAAAACAATGACGCAGCCGACAACGACGAGCTGCTCGACCAGTTCAAGGTCAATTTGTACAAAGATGACGTGTTCATCTTCACTCCCAAGGGTGACTTGGTGCGTATGCCAAAGGGCTCGACATTGCTTGATTTCGCATTCAGCATACACACAAACGTCGGCAGCCATTGCATCGGCGGCAAAGTCAATGGCAAGGTAGTGCCAATCAGACACCGCCTCAGCAACGGCGACCAAGTGGAAGTGATGACATCACCGACGCAACAACCCAAACAAGACTGGTTGTCCGTGGCTGTCACATCGAGGGCAAAGGCCAAGATCAGGCAAGTCCTGAAGGAGAAAGAAAACAAGCAAGCAGACTTTGCAAGGGAAGCCCTCCAACGCAAGTTCAAAAACCGCAAGACAGACATTGATGCCGGGCAACTTTCAAAACTGATCTTGATGCTCGGATATAAGAACGAGACAACCTTTTACCAGGCAATAGGTGACGGGCAGCTTGACGCCAATCTTGTCGTTGACCGCTATGTGGAGATGTCCCACAAGCAGTCTGACACCACGGCAGACGATTTGTCCAAGAGCGCGGGATCCTTTGACTTGCATCAACCCGTGCAACCGTCCAGCAAGGGAGGGGATGACATCCTGCTCATCGACAAAGACCTCAAAGGGCTCGACTACCGCCTGGCCAAGTGCTGCAACCCTATTTATGGTGATGAAATCTTTGCCTACACGACATCAGGAGCAGGCATAAAAATCCACCGCGCCGATTGCCCCAACGCTAAGGAACTGCGCGAGAGGTTCGGTTACAGGATATTGAAAGCCAAATGGAATGGTGCCACCGGCGGCTCCCACTTTGACATAACCCTCAAGGTCGTAGGGCATGACAACATAGGCATAGTGACCAACATGACGAGTGTCATCAACAAAGAGCCCGACACCGTGCTCCGCTCCATCTCGATCTCATCAAATGACGGAATGTTCTCAGGCATGATGACCATCAGCGTCAAAGACAAAAAGAACTTGGAAAGCCTGACCAAGAAGCTGAAGTCGATCAAAGGTGTCATGCAGATAGACCGTGGTTGAGATGGCAAAGTTCAGCATAAGCAAAAGGCTAAAAAGTTTCACCTTCGCATGGCGAGGGATAGTGTCGTTGGTTCGCAATGAACACAACGCATGGATTCACTGCTTTGCCGCAATTGCCGTTGTGGCGGCCGGCCTTGCGTTAGGCATCAGTCGTGGAGAATGGATTGCCGTCACGGTTTGCATAGCTGGCGTGCTTGCCGCAGAAGCATTCAACACGGCCATAGAACGGCTCGTGGACATTGTTTCCCCAGACTATGACCGCCAGGCTGGTGCGGTCAAGGACATGGCGGCAGGGGCTGTATTGCTCGCGGCCATAGGTGCTGCGGTCGTCGGACTGCTTGTATTCGTGCCGCGCATTGCTGCATTTTTCTGAACCGAGCCCGGTGAAATTAAGGTTAAAACTGTCTTGTCGCCACAACCATTGCAGGCAGATAATGTTATTTTTGCCCCCGAATCTATCAATGTAGGACTAAAAACGATAAATCATGAGGAAAGCCTTCTATCTGTCTTTTATCTTCGCCTTGATGGCGTGCGTCTCTTTTGCCCAGGAAACCAAGAAAGAGGCCAAGATCGTTTTCAAGGAAATAGTTAAAGACCTCGGGAAATTCCCCGAAACCGAGCCGACAGCCAGCTGTGTCTTTGAATTCACAAACGAAGGGGACGCACCGCTCGTCATCCACAGGGCGCAAGCATCGTGCGGCTGCACTGTGCCTAAATATCCGAAAGAACCTATCATGCCTGGAGAAAAAGGGACTGTCACCGTCAACTACAACGGCAGGGGCAAGCACCCGGGTCCTTTCAAAAAGTCAATCAGGATAATGACAAACGCCAATCCCGAGATGTCAATCATCTACATCAAGGGCAACATGACCGAAGTCAGCGTAAACAAAGACAAGACAATGCTCGACCGCTGACCAGTTTCCATCAGGCATCCGAATAAAAACAAGAGACAGCATCCGTCCATCATCGGGTGCTGTCTCTTTTTCCTGCGGAAAGAACGGGATTCGAACCCGTGAAACGCTTTTGGCGTTTACACGCTTTCCAGGCGTGCCTCTTCAACCACTCGAGCATCTTTCCTTGTGCGGCAGAGCCTGTTTCTGATGCAATCCGCGAGGGGGTTGCTCAAAAACGGGCGCAAGTTACGAATAAAATGCGATTTGCAAACACTTTCGCCTCACAATTCAAACAAAGCCCTCGCATTTTCAGTCAATGCGGCTGCGGCGGTGTCGTAGTCCAGACCATAGATGTCCGCGACCTTTTTGACGACATCGGCGACGAATGCGCTCTCGTTCCTCTGCCCCCGGTGCGGGACGGGGGCGAGATAGGGCGAGTCGGTCTCCGCCACGACCCTGCCGATGGGAATATGCCTCAGCGTAGCGGGCAAGTCCGATTTCTTGAAAGTCACTATGCCATTGACCCCGAAATAGAAACCAGTGTGCTCCATCAACCATTCCGCCTGCTGCAACGTTCCCGTGAAACTGTGCGCGACACCTCTCAAGCTGCTGTTTCCACCGTGATTGGCGAGCACTTCAAACAACTCGTCAAACGCGTTGCGGCAGTGGATGACGACAGGCAGCCCGTGCCTCGCCGCCATGTCGAGCTGCGCATCGAGTGCGGCCATCTGTTGTGTGCGGTAGGTGCTGCCCCAATAGAGGTCAAGGCCTATCTCCCCGACAGCCACATAGTCCCGTCCACTGTCAAGGTTGCGCTCGACGGCCGCCAAGGCTGTCTCGTACCCCTCATCGACCGATGTCGGATGCAGCCCAGCCATCGGGCGGCACAACTCCGGATAAGCCTCAACGCAGCGCATCAGCCGCCCGGTTGTCGTCGGGTCTATGTCAGGCAACAGGATAGCCGCCACCCCGGCATCAACGGCACGTGCCACCACCTCGTCGCGGTCTGCGTCAAACTCCGGGAGGTAGATGTGCGAATGCGTGTCTATGATTGGTGCGGCCATGTCACAGCGAGCGGTGCAGCAATGATTCAACAAATTCCCCCAACGCCCGCACATTCGCGGCAGGCAGCGAGAGGGAAGACAGGCATTCACCGGCTTTGGCGAAGTAGGCCGCGATTTTCTCCTCCGTCATCCGCCGCACTCCGGTCCGCTCGTAGATGGATTTGAATGCCGCCACCTTCTCCCCGGCATCAAACTCCGTGCGCGACATCCACCCCCTCAACGCGTCGCGGTCTGACGGCGAAGCGTGATTGAGCGCACTGATGAGCAGGAATGTCTTTTTGTTGCAGAATATGTCCCCGCCTATGTTTTTGCCAAACACCGCCGAGTCACCATAGACATCCAGCAAGTCATCCTGCAACTGGAACGCGAGGCCGAAGTTGATGCCGAGTTCATAGAGCGTGCAGCAATCCTTATCCGCCGCCCCGGCGAGCATCGCGCCGCAACGCAGCGCGGTAGCGAAGAACACCGCCGTCTTCAGTCGCGTCATTCCCAGGTAGTCATCGACGCTCACATCGTCACGTCCCTCAAATTCCATGTCAAGCTGCTGCCCCTCGCATATCTCGACCGCCATCTCCGTGAACGACGGCATGACCAGCTGCAACTGCCCCGCCGGCAGGCCGCCCAGGGTCTTGTAGGCGAGCAGCAGCATCACGTCGCCCGAGAGCACCGCCGCGTTGTCCCCCCACTTGGCATGGACCGTCGGCCGGCCGCGCCGCAACTCGGCCTTGTCCATGACATCATCATGCAAGAGGGTGTGGTTGTGGTACAGCTCCAACGCCCCCGCAAGCGGCAACGCCTCATCCATCCCGCCCCCGCAAGCCTCGCAAGCCATCAGAGCCATCACCGGCCGCAAGCGTTTGCCGCCGAGCGCAAGGGTGTAGCTTATGGGCGAATAGAGCTCGACGGGAGGACGTGAGTAGGACAATGACGAGAGGTAGGCCTCGACGGCCGCCCTCATTTCTTCTTTAGTATGCATCGTTTCTGTGTTTTTGTTATGGCACAATCGCCGTGGCCGCGCCCCGCGCCAGCCGTTGCAAATATACCACATCTTGACCGTGGGGCAAGTGCGCCACCCGCCGATTCGCGCTCAGGAAGCACAGCGTCAAGGCAAAAAAACGGAGATGCCAGGCATGGGATCAACTTGGGTCAGACCAGGACTTCGTTTGCCCGGCGCGTAAAGTTCAATATGTCCTGACATAAAGTTAAAACAAAACTTTTGAATATATAAACGGAACTTTTGTTTATATAAACAGAAGTTTTGAATATATAAACAAAAGTTCTGAATATACTTTTCATTAGGGGGCATTGAACTTTATGTCCGACCTAAGTGAAGTTTATGCCTGACCCGATGGGACTTTTCCCTGCTGGAGACCGGACTTTATGCCTTGCCCACCCTGACTTGTCCCCTATCCTGCCCGCTGGAAGCAAGCGCGCCAACAGCAGGGACGCAAGACTTTGCGTCTCCGCACGTCCCGGGAATCCCACGCCGGCCAACAGGCTCGTGCCGACGGGGCAAAAAGAAAGCCGCCCGGATGGGGCGGCCTATACCTATATATAATATATGTGCCCGCAGCAATCAGCGGAACATCCGTGCGACGCGCACTATGCCGTCGGCCAGTGCATCCACCTCGTCCATCGTGTTGTAGAAGCTGAACGAGGCGCGCACCGTGCCTTCGATGCCGAGGAGGTGCATCAACGGTTCGGCGCAATGGTGTCCCGTGCGCACCGCTATGCCGAGGCGGTCGAGCAACGTCCCCATGTCGAGGTGGTGTATGCCGCCGACAAGGAACGAGATGACCGCGCCTTTGCCGGGCGAAGTGCCGAAGATGCGGATGCCGTCAATCGCCGCCAACCGCTGCATGGCATAGTCTGTCAGCCGCCGCTCGTAGGCCGCGATGTCGTCCATCCCTATGCTTGTGACGTAACGCAAGGCGGCCGCCAGCGCATTGGAGCCGACATAATCGGGCGTGCCTGCCTCGAATTTATACGGGAGGTCGTTGTACGTTGTGCGTTCAAACGTGACATCCTTGATCATCTCGCCGCCGCCTTGGTAGGGGGGCATGGCTTCGAGCCAGCGGCGTTTGCCGTAGAGCACCCCGATGCCAGTAGGACCGTAGACTTTGTGCCCCGAGAACACGTAAAAGTCGGCGTCCAGGTCGCGGACATCCACCGCGACGTGCGGGACTGCCTGCGCCCCATCGACCAGCACGGGCACACCCTTGGCATGAGCAGATGAGATGATCTGCTTGACGGGGTTGACAGTCCCGAGTACATTGGAGACATGGGCGACGGCAATGAGGCGGGTGCGGTCGCTGATGAGGCCAAGCAATTCGTCCATTAGGATTTCGCCCCGCTCGTCGATGGGCGCGACGCGGAGCTTCGCGCCACGACGTGCCGCCATCATCTGCCATGGGACGATGTTGCTGTGATGCTCCATGGCGGTGATGGTGATTTCGTCGCCTTGGTTGACAAATGCTTCACCAAATGAGGACGCTATCAGGTTGATGCTCTCGGTCGTGCCGCGCGTGAAGACTATCTCATCGGCACTCCCGGCGTTGATGAACGCACGCACCGCCTCGCGGGCCGCCTCGTGCAGCTCGGTTGCTTGCTGCGAAAGGAAATGCACGCCCCGGTGGACGTTGGCGTTGACTGAATAGTATTCGTTGGTTATCGCCTCGACAACCTGCCGGGGCTTCTGCGTCGTGGCGGCGTTGTCGAGGTATATCAGCGGCTTGTCATAGACCTGGCGGGAGAGGATCGGGAAGTCGCGGCGGATTTCGTTCACGTCAAACATGGCGGTCTATTCGTATTTGCATTTGGAGCATCCTCCGCAGCGGTCGAGTTCGCCCCTGAAACGCTTCTCGACAAGCAGGTGCAGCCTGTCCTTGAGTGCGTCCATGCGGATGAAGTCCACCACCTCGTTGACGAAAGCAAACATCAGCAGGTTCATTGCTTCCTTTTTGGAGAGGCCGCGCTGGCGCATATAGAAGACGGCATTCTCATCCAACTGCCCGACAGTCGCGCCGTGGCTGCACTTCACATCGTCTGCATAGATCTCCAGCTGCGGTTGGGCATACATCCTGGCCTGCTTGGTGAGGCAAAGGTTTTTGTTGGTCTGCTGCGATGAGGTCTTTTGCGCACCTGGATTGACACGCACCTTGCCGGCGAATGCCCCTGTCGCCTCGTCGTCGAGGACGTACTTGAAGAGTTCGTGGCTCGTGCATCGCGGCACACGGTGTTGGATGACGGTGTTGTTGTCAACGTGCTGCCTGCGGTCAACGGTGGCAATGCCGCCGAGCATGATCTCCGCATTCTCCCCCTCAAGCATGACATTGACATGGTTGCGGGTCGTGCCATTGGTCAGCGTCACGCCGTTGACAAGCACGTTGGACGAAGCGTCCTGGCTGAGATAGGTGTTTGCCACGCGGGTGGTGTTTGCCGTCGTCTCCTCCAACTCGTAGTAATCGAAGACGGAATTGCGCCCGACGTATATCTCTGCTACCTGCGTGGACAGGTAGTTGGCCTCACCATCGGCGTGGTCACACACGAGCAACTTGGCTTGGGCGTTCTCACCTATTATTATAAGGATGCGGCGGTTGGCCATCATGTCCACGGTGGAGGACATGACGTTGATGAGCTGTATCGGCTTCTCGACCACAACATTGTCGGGAACATATAGGAACACGCCGTCCTCGACAAACGCCGTGTTGAATGCCGTCAGGCTGTCCTGCGACTGCCCGGCCAGTTTGCCATAACGTGATGCAAGCAACGATGGGTGCTTGGCGGCCGCCTCCCTGAGGCTCATCAGTTCGACACCGCTTGGGAGAGCAGTCAGATGTTCGGGTCTGGCGCAGAATGTGTCATTGACTACGAAGAAGAGCGAAGTGCTCAGATTAGGCACGTCGCACCGGAATGCCTTGTAGGGATCCACCTTGACCTCCAAACGGTTGAGGTTCATGCCATAGTCGATGGCGAACTTAAGGCGGAGGTCTGTGTACCTGTAGGCCTCATCCTTTAGCGTGGGGAATCCTTTGGCTTCGAAAAAAGAAAAAGCCTCATCGCGCAAAGCGTCCATCTCCGGCGCGGAATGCCGTGCAAGCATCGGGCGCACTTGGCGGAAGAGGTCAACATATTGTCTCTCGGGTGATGCGTTCATGTCGGATGGTTTAGTCATTCACCAAGTTCCTTTTTGATCCAGTCATATCCCTTCTCCTCCAATTCCAACGCCAGTTCCGGGCCGGAAGTCTTGACGATGCGGCCTTTGTACAAGACGTGTACTATGTCCGGCTTTATATAATCCAGCAGACGCTGGTAGTGGGTGATGACGATTACACTCGTCTCTGGTGTCTTGAGCTTGTTGACTCCATCCGCCACGATGCGGAGTGCATCGATGTCAAGTCCTGAGTCCGTCTCGTCAAGGATGGACAATGTGGGTTCGAGCATCGCCATCTGGAAAATCTCATTCCGTTTCTTTTCACCGCCTGAGAAGCCCTCGTTGACACTGCGGTTGGCAAGTTTGTTGTCAAGTTCCACGATGGCACGCTTCTCACGCATGAGTTTCAGGAACTCGCTGGCGGTGAGTTGCGGCAAGCCACGGTGCTTGCGGTGTTCGTTGACAGCGGCACGCATGAAATTGACCATGCTGACTCCCGGGATTTCCACAGGATACTGGAAGCTGAGGAACATCCCCTCACGCGACCTTTCCTCTGGAGACATCGCCAAAACGTCTTTGCCGTTGAACCTGATTGTCCCTCGGGTGACTTCGTATGCCGGGTTGCCGACCAGCACTGCCGACAACGTACTCTTGCCAGACCCGTTGGGTCCCATGATGGCATGTACTTCGCCGGCGTTGATTTCAAGGTTTATCCCCTTCAGTATCTCCTTGCCGTCGATGGAGGCATGGAGGTCGTTTATTTCGAGTAGTTTCATTGTCTTTTATTTAATCGTTGTTCATAATCTGCGGCATCATCCCACACTGCCTTCAAGGGAAACTTGGAGGAGCTTCTGAGCCTCGACTGCAAACTCCATCGGCAACTTGTTGAGCACCTCGCGGGCATAGCCGTTGACGATGAGACCTATCGCCTCCTCCGTCGCGATGCCGCGTTGGTTGCAGTAGAAAATCTGCTCCTCGCTGATTTTGGAAGTGGTGGCCTCGTGTTCTACTACCGCTGTGTCATTGTGGATATCCATATAAGGGAAGGTGTGAGCCCCACACTTGTCGCCCAAAAGGAGGCTGTCACACTGGCTGTAATTGCGCACATTCTCGGCTTTCTCGGCGACGCGCACCAGGCCACGGTAGGAGTTTTGGCTGCGACCAGCCGATATGCCTTTTGAAATGATAGTGCTGCGCGTGTTGCTGCCCAGATGGATCATCTTGGTGCCAGTGTCGGCTTGCTGGAAATTGTTAGTCACCGCTACCGAATAGAACTCAGCCTGCGAGTTGTTGCCTGCAAGCACGCAGCTGGGATACTTCCACGTAATCGCCGAACCCGTCTCCACCTGCGTCCATGACAACTTGGAGGAAACGCCTTTGCAAAGCCCGCGCTTGGTGACGAAGTTGTATATTCCCCCCTTGCCCTCCTTGTCGCCCGGATACCAGTTTTGCACCGTCGAGTACTTTACTTCCGCCCTGTCATGGACATATATCTCGACTATCGCGGCATGGAGCTGATTGGAGTCACGCATCGGGGCGGTACATCCCTCCAGGTAGGAGACATAACTGTCGTCGTCCGCTACTATCAAAGTCCTCTCGAACTGCCCCGTCCCGGCTGCATTGATGCGGAAATAGGTGCTCAACTCCATAGGGCAGCGCACCCCTTTGGGTATGTAGACGAATGAACCATCGGTAAAGACCGCCGAATTGAGCGCGGCAAAAAAGTTGTCCGTCGGGCTGACGACCGACCCGAGATAGCGTCTCACCAAATCGGGATGCTCCCTGACCGCCTCGCTGATTGAACAAAAGATGATGCCTTTTTCCATCAAACTCTCCTTGAAGGTGGTCTTAACAGACACAGAGTCCATCACCGCATCGACTGCCATGCCACTGAGTGCCATCTGTTCCTCAAGGGGAATGCCCAGTTTGTTGAATGTCTTGATGAGTTCGGGGTCAACCTCGTCCATGCTCTTCGGGCCATCCTTCTTCAACGGGTTGGCGTAATAGCTTATGTCTTGGAAATCTATGTCAGGGATGTCAAGATGCGCCCAACGCGGCATGGTCAACGTCGTCCAATGACGGTAAGCCTTGAGGCGGAAGTCAAGCAGCCAGTCAGGCTCGCCCTTCTTTGCCGAGATCAGGCGGATCACATCCTCGTTCAGCCCCTTAGGAATGATTTCAGTCTCTATGTCGGTAGTGAAACCATATTTGTAGTCACTCGCGGCGACCTTCTTCACATATTCATTCTTGTTATCATTAATCTGCATAGGCACTGTCTCTTTAGTCTTTGGCGGCATCAAGCCCCATGTCAATCAATTCATTTGCCGTGTCGCCCACCGTCTCGACGAATGGCATGAGCGACCCGAGTGACTTTTTGCTCACGTCATACAACACTGACCGCTCCTCCACACCTGCCGGGAACAAAGTCTCATCGGCCTCGAATATCTCCACGAGGTTTATCGCCACCCCGACCACTATGAGGTACTTGAACGCCCCCAGCACGCCGCCCGCCAAACGGTTTGCCCATCCAAGGTCGATGCTGTGGAGCAACGACTTCAAAGCCTTGGAGACGAGCATCCCCACGACAAGCACAAGGATGAAGATCAAGGCAAACGAAACCCCATAGGCAACGTTGTGGTAGCTCTCGTCAAACATCGCCGCCGCCACTGGCGACAAAGCCCGCCCGGCCACCACGCCGACGATGACGCAGACAATCGAGACGAATTGCTTGACAAAGCCCTTGACAACGCCTACGACGAAGCCGACTGCAAGCACGAGCAATATGATGATGTCAAACTGTTCCATGGCCATCCTCCTCCCGTCACGGCACGAGCCGCGACGCAGCATTCACCAGAATTTGTTGGTTTCCGGATTGTAGTCAAAACCGGCCTCCCTCATCTTGGCGATGATGTCCGCCTTGTCCACGTGCAAGTCCTCACACAAGGCATCGAGGGAAGCATAGTTGTCACGCAGCTTCATGTTCAAGAAGCTCATAAGCATGAATGGATCTTTGGGCAACTCCATAATATACACACGTTTTTTGCAAGTGCGCAAATATACAACATCATACAGACAACGGCAAAAGAAAAAACTCCCCCGCCACGCCACCAAGCCGCAAGGGCCGGGATGCCGCATATATAAAAAATGAATACCTTTGCGCCATGACCGAACAACCGACGGCACAACGCCACACATTCAAGCGCGACGAGCGCATCAAAAGCCGCAAGGCCATCGAGGCACTGTTTGCGGGCAAGCGTGACACGATGACATGCTGGCCGCTGCGCGTCCTCTTCCAGAAGAGGGAGCAAGCCCCGGGCCGCGCCACGGTCGATGTCCTCGTCAGCGTCCCAAAGCGCAAGCTCAAGCACGCCGTGGACCGCAACCGTGTCAAGCGTGTCGTGCGTGAAGCCTACCGGCTCAACAAGCACATCCTCGCCGAAAAACTCGACGGC
Organism: uncultured Bacteroidaceae bacterium; assembly: GCA_944321635.1. GTDB lineage: Bacteria > Bacteroidota > Bacteroidia > Bacteroidales > Bacteroidaceae > Avibacteroides. Next base: position 114,216 of record CALULY010000003.1, read on the forward strand.
AAGGGCTTTGCCATCTCCATCGCCTTCGTATGGCTCGCGGCGGAACTGCCCGACACCCACGCCGTCATGCAGCGTGTGCGGGAAGCATTGACCAAGATAGGAGAACGGCTATGCTAAGACGCATCTTCACAGCACTGCTCCTTGCACCCATCCACTTCTACCGCTCGGTCATATCACCCCTGACACCGCCGTCATGCAGGTTCACCCCGACCTGCTCGGAGTACGCCATCGAGGCCATCAAACGCCATGGCCCGTTGCGCGGCACATGGCTCGCCATCCGCCGCATTCTCAGATGCCACCCGTGGGGCGGTTCGGGCTACGACCCGGTGCCATGAACGAGACCATCCGCGACATACACACCCACCGTCCCGGCACGCCCGGCTCCATCCTCAACGTCCGCCTGGGGCGCGGGGCAATCCCAGACGCAGGACCATACTCGCTCGGCCTGCACCCGTGGGACGTCTCACCCGCCACCATCCACCTCTTGGATTTGCTCGATGGAATATGCGACGACCCACGCCTCGCCGCCGTTGGCGAAGCAGGTCTCGACCGCCTCTGCCACGTCCCGCTCCCCTTGCAACTTGAGGCATTTGCGCGCCAAGCCTCAATCGCCGACCGATGCCGCAAACCGCTCATCGTGCACAACGTGCGTTGCTCCGCCGAGCTGATGGCACTCAGGCGGCAACTCCGACCCTGCGTCCCTTGGATAATCCACGGGTTCCGTGGCAAACCGCAGCTGGCACGTCAACTGTTGTCGCACGGGTTCCTCTTATCCCTCGGAGCACGGTTCAACCCCGCCACCGCCCGCGCACTGCCACTCGACACGCTGCTCACCGAGACCGACGAAGACGCGGCAACCATCGACCAGGTGAGGGACAGCATTGCCAGCGCAACCGGGATTCCCCGCACACGACTTGACACGGCCGTGGATGCCAACGCGTCTGCTATATTCGGCATCACGGCACAGACTCACGCTCCACTTGGCTCGGGGGGACAACGGCCTTAGGCAGACACAAACATCCATTACCCGCCGGGAAAAGTTCCATCAGGTCAGGCCTGAACCGCCATCGGATAGGACATAAAGTTCATTCAGAAGTTTTGTTTTTACTTTATGTACGGGGGAAATGAACTTTTGGTCAGACCACATCGGACTTTACGCCTGACCTCATAGCGTTTGTCACTTGGCATACCTTCCCTGGACATCACAGCCAGGTTTGCGGGACACAGATTGTGCGTCCCGGCATCATGCGTGTTGGTTGCGGATGATTGCAGGGCGTTGCAGCAGAGACACACCATGCCGTCTCCCTCCGCGTCCCTGGCCATTAACCCTGATGGCCCGTCCGCCGGGCAGAGACATACGACGCATCCCTGCCCTGCATTGGGAGCTGGCTGGCGGTTGTGGCGGCGGCGCAGGCGGATGCATTCACCTGTTGCGCCCCTTGAGGTATTCGTAGAAGTCGTATTGCGCCCTGACGCGGCGGCCGTCGTCCGACGCTTTGCGCACGTTGGCGAGACGGTCATCGACGAAGCATCCCTTCACGTTGTCCGACAATTGCAGGCGGAGCATGGTGGCAAGCTCCTCTTTGATGGCTTCGTCCTCGACCGGGACGACAGCCTCGATGCGTTTGTAGAGGTTGCGTTTCATCCAGTCGGGCGAACCGATGAACACACGCGGCTGCCCGTCGTTGCCGAAGTACCAGACTCGTGCGTGCTCAAGGAAGGTATCGACGATGCGTGTGACGCGGATGTTGCGGCTGAAGGGTTGGCCGGGCACGAGGCAACAGATGCCCCGGACTATCAAATCAATCTCGACCCCCGCCTCTGAGGCGCGGTAGAGTTCGTCAATCATGGCCTCGTCCTGGATGGCATTCATCTTGAGCACTATCCGTCCCCGGCGGCCGCTAAGCGCGAGTTGCTTCTCGTGTTCGATCATCCTCTTGAGTTCTGTCAGGAGGTTGAAGCGTGTTACCAGCAACTTGTCAAAGACGGGGTCGGACATTTCGCCTTTGAGCAAGGCGAAGAGTTTGCGCAAATCACCGACGATGGAGGCGTCGGCGGTAAACAGGCCGCAGTCGGCATACTGCTTGGCGGTCCGCTCGTTGAAATTGCCCGTGCCGATGTAGGCATATCCTCCGCTTCCCCCGCCGGCTTGGCGGTGCAGCACCAGGGCAACCTTGGCGTGGACTTTGAGGCCGGGGATGCATGGGATTATGCCCACACCGGCCTGGCGCAGCATTTCCGATGAGGCGATGTTGTTCTCCTCGTCAAAACGTGCCTTGAGTTCGACAAAGACGGTGACATTCTTGCCGCCCCGGGCGGCGGCTTGCAGGGCACTGATCACGGCCGAGTCCTCGGCTACGCGGTACTGCGTGACCATTATGTCCGACACGGAGGGGTCGGTGGCCGCTTCGTTGAGGAAGTCCAGGAAGTGCTCGAACGTGTGATAGGGGTAGTGCAACATGATGTCTCCACGGCTGATGCTGCCCAGCACCGAGTGGCAGGCGACCAGACGGTTGAGGTGGAAAGGCCTCGGCCGCGTCGCATCGACCGACGGCAAGCCTTGTCTGGGGAAACGGGACAGGTCTTCGAGGTTGAGATGCTTGTCGCCCTGGACGAGTTCGTCGGGCTTTATGCCAAACATCGCGACGAGGTGTTCGAGCATCGAGTGCGGCATTTGCCTGTCGTAGACGAACCTGCACACGGCCCCCATCTTGCGTTTCTTGAGCTTGCTGCGCAGCTCGTTGACCATTTCGCTGCCCGCCACGCTCTCGTCCACGAGGAGATCCGCGTCGCGGGATATCTTGAAGCAGTAGCCGCACTCGACGATGTAGCCCGGGAACATCTTGCCGACACAAGCCTTGATTATGTCCTCCATGAACATCACAAAGCGCATCCCGTTGCAGGGCGGCAGCTCGATGAAACGGGGAACGTGGGTGTAGGGCATCTTCATCATGTAGTACACCGGCTTGCTCCCTACCCCTCCGCCATCGAGACGCTTGTACATCCGCAATGCCATGTAAAGGCGATTGCCACGCAGGAAGACGTTGATGTTGCCTTTGTCCAACGGCACCGGTTGCAGGTAGGGGAATATCTCTTCGTTGAAGCAGCTGTTGAGGAACTTGCGGTGGAACTCCCTCACCTCGCTGTCTTGGCAAAAGACGACTTTCTCGGCTTCGAGATCGGGGAGTATCTCATGCTCAAACACCTTTATCCTGAACTCCAACTGCCTGTCAACCTCCCGTGCGATGTCGTCAATCAGCGAATTGGCTTCCTCGACGCTCTCCTCCAGCTGGCGGCGCGCGGCGGAGGCTGCCTTGTGTTCCGCCACACGAATGCGGTAGAACTCTTCAAGGTTGGAAGTATATATGGAGATGAAATTGATGCGTTCCGACACCGGCAGCGACCTGTCGGCGGCTTCCATCAGTACGCGGAAGTTGAAGGACAGCCAGCTTATGTCCCTCTTGAAATACTTGTAGCTCGTTTCGTCTGTCATCATCATGTGTTTTTCATTGTCCAATATGCACAAATCGGTGCCAAGGACGCAGGCAAAAGTAAAATTAATATCTTTGAAAGCCAAAAAGCATATAATAATGAAAAGGATAGGTCTCTTGTCAGACACACATGGATGCTGGGATTACAGCTATTTGGACTTCTTCAGCAGCTGCGACGAGGTGTGGCACGCCGGCGACATCGGTTCGGTCGGGATAATCGAGCGGTTTGAATCGTTCCGCCCGTTCCGCGCCGTCTACGGCAACATCGACAGCGCGGATGTCAGGGCAAGGACACGGGAGACGTTGCGTTTCACCATCGAAGGGATGACGGTGATGATCAAGCACATCGGCGGCTATCCCGGACACTACGACCGCTCGGTGGCTGGGTTGCTTGCCGCCGACCCGCCTCAAATCTTCATCAGCGGCCACTCGCACATCCTCCGCGTGATGTACGACAAACGGCTCGGCATCCTGCACGTCAATCCTGGTGCTGCGGGACAATACGGGCTGCACAAGGTCAGGACGCTGGTACGGTTCACCATAGACGATGGCAAGGCGGCCGACCTTGAGGTCATGGAACTGCCCCGCCGCGCCGTAGGCTATTGACACCACGACAATTACAAAGACAAGAAACAAAAGACACAGACACATGGCATTCTCAGCGGAAAACATTTTGCTCGTCGGCTCAGTGCTGATATTCGTGAGCATCATCATCAGCAAGACAGGTTACAGGTTCGGCATCCCGACGTTGTTGATGTTCCTCATAGTAGGTATGCTGTTCGGCAGCGACGGTCTCGGGCTGCAATTCAACAATGCCCACGAGGCGCAATTCATCGGGACGATAGCGTTGAGCATCATCCTTTTCACCGGCGGCATGGATACCAAGTTCTCCGAGATACGGCCTGTCATCGTCCCAGGCCTGCTGCTTTCTACGGTCGGGGTGGTCGTCACGACGTTGTTGACGGGAGCATTCATCTACTTCATCACAGGATGGGACAAGGCGATTGACATGTCACTGGCAACATCCATCCTGCTTGCAGCCACGATGTCCTCCACCGACTCGGCATCTGTCTTCAATCTGCTGCGATCACAAAGGATGAACCTCAAGGACAACCTGCGCCCCATGCTCGAACTGGAGAGCGGCAGCAACGACCCCATGGCATATATGTTGACCATCGTCATGCTGCAAATCATAACTGCCGGCGAAATCAATGCCGCAACCATAGCAAAGGAGATAGCACTGCAATTCCTCTTCGGCGGCTGCATAGGCTATGCCATGGGCAAGGCGGCGGTCAAGCTGCTGCAAAAGATCGACCTGCCCAACCCGTCGCTCTACCCCATACTGCTGCTGAGCATGGTCATCTTCACGTTCACGATGACCGACGCGATTGATGGCAACGGCTATTTGGCCGTCTACCTCATGGGCATCATCGTCGGCAACGAGAGGATAGTCAACAAGAGGGAGGTATCCACGTTCATGGAAGGTCTGACGTGGCTGTTCCAGATAGTGATGTTCATCATCCTCGGCCTGCTCGTCAACCCCCACGAGATGCTGCCCATCACAGGCATAGGCTTGTTGATTGCCGTGTTCATGATTCTTGTGGCACGCCCCGCCAGCGTGCTGGTCTGCCTGCTGCCTTTCAGGAAAATGAAGAAGACATCCAAGCTCTTCATCTCCTGGGTCGGGCTGCGCGGGGCGACACCCATAATCTTCGCCACCTATCCGGTCATCGAGGGCATCGACGGCTCAGACTACATCTTCAACATAGTCTTTTTCATAACCCTGCTGTCGCTGCTCATACAGGGCACTACCATATCGTCATTCGCCAGGAAACTCCACCTCGACTTGCCCGAAGAACCTAAAGGCAACGAATTCGGCGTAGAGATCACCGAGGACGTCGGTTCGTCGCTCAACGAGATAACACTCACCAAAGCAATGCTCGCCAACGGCAACAAGCTCAAAGACATGAACCTTCCCAAGGGCTGCCTCGTCATGATGGTCAAGCGGGGCAACGAATTCATCATCCCTAACGGGCAGGTCGAACTCTACGAAGGTGACAAGCTGCTCATCATTTCCGAGGAGAAGCGGGACGGGCAGACGCATCCCGGCCAACCCTGCGACGAGCTGAAGCACAGATGACAAGCACCACGGCAGCCAGCACCGCCGCTATCCCGGCTCCCTGCCCCACGGTGAAACTCTCGCCAAGGAACAACGCCCCCATGCAAACCGCCGTGAGCGGCTCAAGGCAACCGAGGATGGCCGACATGGTTGACCCGATGCGCTGGATGGCGAGTATCAGCGTCAAGTCAGACACGAGCGTCGCCACGATGGCAAGCAAGATGATGTGGACGAAAGACCCCCAGTCGGGGAAGCCCGAAATCTCGCCGTCGGCCAGCAGGCAATTCACCAGGAATATCACCATCCCGACCGACAACACATAGAACGTCGCCTTCAACCCATCCATGCGGTTGATGCACGAGCGGTTTACCACTATTATATAACAGGCATACGTCAGGACGGTCGAGAATGCCATAGCATAACCCCGCACATTGACCTCAGCCCCGTGCTCGACACCGCTCAACAGATAGACCCCGCACAACGCCAGCACCACCGCCACATAAAGAAAGACGGATGCCCGCTCCTTGAACACCAACGACATCACGACCGACACGACGACGGGATAGAGGAAATGGATCGTCGTCGCAGTCCCGCTCGGGATGTAGACGTATGAGCTTGTCAGCACCAGCGACGTCGCGGCATAGAGCAGACCGAGCACCAGGAGGAATCTCAGTTCGCGCCTGCTGACACGCAACGAGCCCCCGCGCAGCAACAACACCACACCGACAGCAAGGCTCGAAAACAGGAATCGGTAAAAAACGACCGAGTTGACCAGCATCCCGGCCCGCATAGGCGGGATGGCAAACAGCGGGATCAGCCCGAAAGTCGATGATGACACCAGCGCGCAGGCAATGCCCTTGACACGTTCAAACCGCCCGTTCACAACGCATCACCTCCTCTTTCAAGCACATCCCAGAACCTCGCCGGCAGGAACACGTTGCCCAGGCCCGCCGCACGCGCAAACAGCGGCGCGATGTCGTTAGGCGTGAAGCCGGCGATGCCGCACCCGACCTCCGTCACCAGGAAACGCAACCTGGGATGCCCCTCGGCGAAATCAATGAAACCATCGACATAAGGCTTGATGGCCGACGGACCACCGTGCATCGTGGGTATGGCATACGTGCGCCCATGCAGCCCCACACCCTGTCCCCACTCGGCACCCCACTTGCGCCAGGCCTGCAAGGCAGCCCCGCCGCCATGATGCCCGGCGATGTTGCTGCCAAACACAAACACCTCGTCCTCAGCAAGCTCCGTGATGCGGGCAGGTGAAATCCTCCTTTCCATAATCACACTATTTTGATTCCAGATCGTCCGTACAGCGGACAATGCCCCGCCCCAGCACGTGCGGGGACTGCTGCAAAATTAACCCTTGGCCCACATTCCGCAACACCTGGGAGGAGGATAAAATCCACGGCCCGGTGCTTAAAGTTCATTTCCCCCGTACATAAAGTAAAAACAAAACTTCTGTTTATATATTCAGAACTTTTGTTTATATAAACAGAACTTTTGAATATATAAACAAAACTTCTGAATGAACTTTATGTCAGACCCAATGGAGGTTTAGGCCTGACCCATGCGGACTTTAGGTCTGACATAAGCAAGACAGATGCCGGGGGCAGGCGGCAAAAAGGTCTGACCTTGTTTTGCCAATAGTGGCAAAAACGATAATTTTGCATCAACTAATATTCTTCATTTTATTTATTTACCATACAATTATGACCTATTCACACGAAGTAGAACACATGTGTGTTGTAAAGAAAGGTCCAAACCACGGACCGGCTCCAATCCCGGAAGAGGGGAAGTGGATCAAATCCAAAGAGATCAAGGACGTATCCGGCCTGACACATGGTGTGGGATGGTGCGCACCGCAACAAGGGGCGTGCAAGCTGACACTCAACGTCAAGGAGGGAGTCATCCAGGAAGCCCTCGTCGAGACGCTCGGCTGCTCGGGCATGACCCACTCTGCCGCCATGGCAGCTGAGATCCTGCCGGGCAAGACTATCCTCGAAGCGCTCAACACCGACCTGGTGTGCGACGCGATCAACACGGCGATGCGCGAGCTTTTCCTGCAAATCGTCTACGGCCGCACACAGTCCGCATTCTCTGAAGGCGGGTTGATGATCGGGGCTGGCCTCGAAGACCTCGGCAAAGGCCTCCGCAGCCAGGTGGGCACGCTCTATGGCACGCTGGCAAAAGGCCCGCGCTACCTGGAGATGACCGAGGGCTACATCAAGCGCGTCGCGCTTGACAAGAACGACGAGATCTGCGGCTACGAGTTCGTGCACCTCGGCAAGTTCATGGAAGAGATAAAGAAAGGCACTGATGCCAACGAAGCCCTCAAGAAGGTCACTGGCACTTACGGCCGCTTCACCCCCGAGGCAGGCGCAGTCAAATACATCGACCCACGTCAAGAATAAGAAAGGAGGAGACTACAACTATGATTAGAGAAGTGAAATTTGAGAGTCAAGACAGACGAATCAAACAGATATTGGCAGCCTTGAACAAATATGGCATCAAGGACATCGAGGAGGCAAACGCCATCTGCGAGCAGTACGGGCTCGACCCCTACAAGACTTGCGAGGAGACGCAACCCATCTGCTTTGAGAATGCAAAGTGGGCTTACGTCGTCGGCACGGCAATCGCGTTGAAGAAAGGTTGCAAGACGGCAGCCGAGGCGGCAGAGGCAATCGGCGAGGGCTTGCAGGCATTCTGCATCCCGGGTTCGGTGGCCGATGACCGCAAGGTAGGTCTCGGGCACGGAAACCTCGCCGCAATGTTGCTCCGCGAGGAGACCAAGTGCTTCGCTTTCCTTGCCGGACACGAGTCATTCGCCGCAGCCGAGGGCGCAATCAAGATTGCCGCCAAGGCTGACAAGGTGCGCAAAGAGCCGCTCCGTTGCATCCTCAACGGTCTGGGCAAGGATGCCGCACAGATCATCTCCCGCATCAACGGTTTCACCTACGTGCAGACTGAGTTCGACTACTTCACCGGCGAGCTCAAAGTGGTGAGGGAAATTGCCTACTCCGACGGGCCTCGCGCCAAGGTGCGTTGCTACGGAGCTGACGATGTGCGCGAAGGCGTGGCTATCATGTGGAAAGAGGGCGTCGATGTGTCTATCACTGGCAACTCGACCAACCCGACCCGCTTCCAACACCCCGTTGCCGGCACTTACAAGAAGGAACGCGTGCTGGCAGGCAAGCCCTACTTCTCAGTCGCATCGGGCGGCGGCACGGGCCGCACATTGCACCCGGACAACATGGCAGCAGGACCTGCATCCTACGGCATGACTGACACCATGGGCCGCATGCACTCTGACGCACAGTTTGCCGGCTCGTCTTCAGTGCCTGCACACGTCGAGATGATGGGATTCCTCGGCATCGGCAACAACCCGATGGTAGGCTGCACAGTGGCTTGCGCCGTTGACGCTGCTACGGCATTGAATAAGTAATCCGACCAGTACGGTAATAAAAGGCTCAGCCCTTGCGGTCGTTCCGCAAGGGCTGAACTGTTTTTATGCCATTGGTATACGTGTCAGAAATGGACACCGAACTTCATCACTACTCCTCCAAGGTTTTCCTTGACAGTCGAACTGCTGTAACCTCCGTAGCCACCATACCAACCGCCATAATAATACCATGTCTCACGGTCAATGTCCGCGCCCTGCATCTGGTAGCCAAGCGAAAATGTGAGACCGATGTTCCTGTTCATCGAGTAGTCCACACCGATGGTCGGTGAGAAATAGAGCCCGCTGCCTATCGGGGAATAGCCCACCTTGACATCGAAGAACGGTGTTATGTAATTGTTAATGAAATTAACCCTGGCATTGGCAAAGATTGGCAAAAAAGTGCCATAGATGAAATGGTAATCAAGGCTAAGACCTCCACCGAAATAGAAGTATGGCACGACCTGGTATCCGTGCGAAGTGGTCAGCGACAACACGCCGTCGGCACCGCCAGTGCCTATCGCGCCACCGAAATCGATGAACCCGCGATAGCCACGGGTGTGGCAAGCGTCGCCAATCGTGCGGTGTGAACTCTGCGGGAAGCGAGACAAGCCGACAGGACAAGAAACAATGACAAGAACAATCTTTTCATATTATTTTTTTATTTTGCCTCCTTGCCCCGACGGAGGGTTATGCATAGACAAAAGGTGGGGGCTTTATCTGCCTTACCCAGTTCTCCGGCTTCTCGCATTGCCCAGTCCATGAGTAAAACAGCTGCCCCCACGCAATCACACGCCCCGTCTGGCTGGCCAAACGGGCGTATAATCGGCAACAGGGATGCATTGCTATCATCTCCATGGGCTATACAAATCTTGCGAGAATCTGAGAACCGAAGATAATCTCAATAACACCTTTCCGTGATATGTCCGCCCCCCTTGCGGGAGACGAGGCAAATGTATCACAAAATCATAAGGAGACAAAGCGGATGTACGCTATTTTTCAAACCGCGCCACCCTGCCCAGCCGTCCGTCAGAACTGGAAGTAGATGAACGGCTGAACGTCCATGCTCTTGACTTGTATGACGATGTAGATCGCCACTGTCAAAGCCACGACAGCCATGACAAATGGAGCGCGGACAAACACGCCTTGCAGCCTGTCCGACACACGGTCTGGCACGAAGTGCATAAGGAATCCAGCCGCCATCAGCAGGAAGACTTCGGCATAGCCTGCGACCATCTGCGTGAACACCTCGGGATGAAAGTCGGTGAATATCTGCCTCAGCATCGCAAGCGAACCGTCAAAGCTGGTGTTGCGGAAGAAGATCCAGCCGAAACACACGAGATGAAACGTGACGACAATCCGCACCGCCTTGTCCAGCTTGCCGAGCGGCAGCGTCAGCTTTGACTTCATCCTTATCTTATCCACGACCAGACAGAGCCCGTGGAAGCCTCCCCAGAGGATGAAGTTCCACGAAGCCCCGTGCCACAACCCGCCCAACAGCATCGTCAGCATGAGATTGACGTAGGTGCGCAGCTTGCCCTTGCGGTTGCCACCGAGTGAGATGTACAGATAGTCCTTGAGCCACGTCGAGAGCGAGATGTGCCAACGATGCCAGAAGTCGGAGATGGAGACGGACTTGTACGGCGAATTGAAATTGACGGGGAACTTGAATCCCAACAGCAACGCCAGCCCTATCGCCATGTCGCTGTAACCCGAGAAGTCGCAATAGATCTGCAAGGCATAGCCATAGACAGCAAAAAGATTTTCAACCCCGGAGTAGAGCGACGGGTTGTCAAATACCCGCTCGACAAAATTGACGCTGATGTAATCGCTTATGACCGCCTTCTTCAGCAGCCCGCACACTATCAGGAACACGCCCCGCCCCAGCATCTCGCGGTCGATGCGCAGCGGACGGTGTATCTGTGGGATGAAGTCAGATGCCCTGACGATGGGACCCGCCACAAGCTGCGGGAAGAACGAGACGTAGAACGCATAGTCCAGCAGCCTGTCCAGCGGCCGGAGCTTGCCACGGTAGACATCGATGGTGTAGCTCAACGACTGGAACGTGAAGAACGATATCCCCACCGGCAGCACTATGTCCAGCGGATGGAAGTCGCCGTGCAGCACGTCGTTGGCTATGCTGATGAAAAAATTGGTGTACTTGAAGTAGCACAACAGGCCGAGATTGACCACGAGGCTCAACGTGACCAAAGCCAACCGCCTCCGCTTGCCCCGCGACTTGTAAAGGAAGCGGGCTATGACGAAATCGGACGTCGTGACCACGGCAAGCAACACAAAACACATACCGCTGCTTTTGTAGTAGAAATAATAGGAAAACAGCGTCACAAACAATATGCGCAACGTGTCCCGCCTGTGAAGCAAAGCGTAGACAAACGAGAAGCCGAGGAAAAGCCATACGAACAACCCGCTGTTGAATATCATCGGCGCGCTGGCATCATAGGTCAGCACAGACGCAAGTTTGCTAAAATCTATGTTCAACATACTCCTTAATCAAATTGACAATAGCCGAATAAAGCAAATCCCCCATGAGCCAGTAGCCCTCCTTGGTGAAATGCAGGTGGTCGCGTTGCATCAACCCGTTGTTCCACCAGTTGACGCAAGCACGGTCGCCGCCCGCCACGCCATACAAGTCCCACCACGCATAGCCTTTCTCCTCGGCATAACCCGTTATCGTCGCAGCTGCGAGACCGACATTAGCGTTAGGTTGGTAACGCCCCCTGACCCTGCGGTAGGCTCCCGGCGGTGTCGTCAACAGCACTGGCGTTGACGGGCAGCGGGCAGCGAGCATCCTCATCAACTGGTCCAACTGGTTCTTGTGCTGCACCCGTGAGTACTTCGCCCCGACACTCTCATTAGTCCCCAGCGACACGATGAGCAAGTCGGGCGAGAGGGCGGCTATCTCGTCGATGTGCCGCTCGTCGGAGAAGCGTTGTGCGGTCGCGCCGTTGATGCCATAGACCTGGTAGACCGCCCCGCCCCGCCCCGTCTCCTCGGATATGCCGGGCGTGCCGTAATCAAACACCTCGTAATCCCTCACAACAGCGTCAGCCCCAAGCAACTGCTCCAGATGCCCCTTGACCGCTCCCGGGAAGAAATGTCCCCGCACGTGCGAATCCCCGACATGGACGATGCGCACCACCTCGTCACCAGTCTTGAGCTGGCGGATGACCTTCCTGACAAAAGGGGCAAGGTCATGCGACGGGTCGGCAATCACGTTCACCCCGACATCCACGAAGTCATAACGCGACAGCACGTCGCCCACCTCGGGCAGCGTGACACCACCGAGGTCAAAAGCCGTGCCGTCGTCTGTCACCAGCGGGGTGTCGGGATGCGCCTGGGGCAAAGATGCGTCTTGAGCCAAGACAACAGCGCATGGCATGAGCGATGCGAGCATCACAACGGCAAGCCGCACCAAGCAAGGGCGGGAAAAACATCCTATGCAACTGGCGAAAACATACAATGGTAATGACAAAAACATCCTATGTTTTTGCTCCTTACATACTATGTTTCCGGCAATGACATTGCATGATTTTTCCAGCCATGCCGGATGAGTTGCATTATGCCATCTGACGCTCGTGCGAAGACGGTCTAACCATTCCAGACAAAGCGTCAAGCATTTGGGGATGCACCTACCGGCATCGCGGCGCAAAATATATGTCCTGCTAACGGGCTTCATCGCATCAATGCTGCATCAACTGCCTTTCTTCATCCGTCGGCGGGGGTGTCATCACACGACCTTGGCTGGCTGCGCGGGCGTTGTCATAGTTCTCTTTGCCGCACATCAACGCTTCAAAAAACTCTTCGGCCAGACGTTTCCCGCCACGGAAATTGATGTGCGTGTAGTCGAGGTTGGCCATCGCCGGCTTGGCATTGGCAAACGCCGATATGCCTCCCAGTGACTTGAAGGCATCCAACAAGCTCCACCACGCGATGCCTGTATCGACCGCCACGGCTTGTTGGTAACTGGCGAGGTTGACAATGCCTGGCATCGTCACGAGGTTGCCATCTTCGTCCTTGGACATCCTGTCGCCGACGCTGAAAAGCAGTATGGACGTGCCGGGGAAGCACGACTTCAACCGCTCGACCACTTGGACCATGTTGTCTTTGTAACCCTTGTAACTTTTCCTGTCGGCGGTTGCGACATTGAGCCCGTATTGGAGTATTATCAAGTCATATTCCCTCTTGCCAGCAAATTGGCGCAACGTCTCCTGCGGTATGCTCAGGAAGTTGAATCCGGAACTGCCCCTCAACGACAGGTTGTCAACGACGATGCCACGCCTGCCCTCCAGCGACACGCCCCAGAATGGCGAACTGACGCCGCTGGCAGTCCACTTGACCGAATGGATTCCGCCTGACACTGTGGCAACCTGGAAGCCCCTCCCACGCATCATGATCGCATTGGACTGGCCGCCATTGAGCGAGCAAGCGAGGCGCACGGTGTCACTGTCGGCGCGGAAGTACAGGCGTGACACCTCGGCACTCCCGACGTGGGAGGCATAGCGTGAGGTGCATTCGAGTTCCACAAACGGTTCAGCCGCGACGGGCAGGCTGTACGACGAGTTGAGCCCCAGGAGTTTGCTGTCAAAGATGGAATCCACAGCCGAGCGTGTCCGCCAGCCGCCGAAACGGTGCACAACGGTGGGGCGGAAATTAGCGACGTTTGACGTGATGTTGACCCATCCCACTCCACATCCACCGTACTTGTCTTGCAACATCTCACGCAGGTCGGCGGTGAAGATGTCGCCCTCGATGAACGAGTCACCAAAGACAGCCACACGCACCGGGCGGTCAATGAGGTCGATGGAGTCAAGGATGGCATAGAAATGGTCCATCCCGCACATCGTCGAGTCGGCGTAGTCGGTGATGCACGTCGTGCCTTCCCAACAGGTGTCGGCATAGTCGATGACGACATCCTTGTCCACAATCTCCTCAAGGCGCACAGTGTCCTCGGCCGCGACCGTGTCCGGCTTGTCGGGACGCACGTCGGCCAAGAGGTCAACGCGGCGCATCTTGTGGCCGAACAATTCAAGGTCAGGCAGCAACCCGAGCAAGAACAAGGCCGCAAGCACGACAGCAGTGATGATGAATGCAGCCCAATAATAGTTTTTCATTCAGCTATGTTGGTGATGGGATAAAAAGAAGTGCCATGGCAGGGGCAGCCCCTCGGCCATGGCACTCGGTGTGACGGTCAATCAAGCCGCTGGCGGATGGCCTGCGACTCTTTCTCGTAGCCTGGTTTGTCCAACAAGGCAAACATATTTTTCTTGTAATCTTCCACGCCGGGTTGGTTGAACGGGTTGACACCCAGCATGAGACCGCTCAAAGCGCACGCCTTCTCGAAGAAGTAGAAGAGTTGTCCGATGTAGTACTCGTTGACCTGCGGCATCTCAATCCTCATGTTTGGGACTCCGCCATCAACGTGTGCGAGGCGGGTGCCCAGTTCTGCCATCTTGTTGACTTCATCTATCCGCTTGCCGGCTATGAAGTTCAGGCCGTCGAGGTTCTCAGCATCCGACGGGATCCTCAGTTCGTGGTTGACCTTGCAGACGGAGACGACGGTTTCGAATATCGTGCGTTCCCCTTGCTGTATCCATTGTCCCATGGAATGAAGGTCGGTGGAAAAATCGACTGATGCAGGGAAAATGCCCTTGCCATCCTTGCCTTCGGACTCGCCATAGAGCTGTTTCCACCACTCCATCACATAGTGGAGCTTGGGATTGTAGTTGACAAGGATTTCGATCTTCTTGCCCGCAGCGTAAAGGGCGTTCCTCATGGCTGCATAAACCGCCGCCATGTTGTCACCCGCCGGGACATCAGCAGCGCAACACCTCTCCATCTCGGCGGCGCCTGCAACCAATTGCGCTATGTCAAAGCCCGCCACGGCAACAGGGAGCAACCCTACCGGCGTGAGGACGGAAAAACGGCCGCCTACGTTGTCTGGTATCACGTATGTCTTGTAACCTTCCTTGTCAGCCATCTGACGTGCCGCCCCACGACGTGCGTCAGTGACGGCAACGATGTTCCTCCTCGCAAAGTCTTTGCCAAGCGATGCCTCGCAAAAGTCCTTGAGCAAGCGGAACGAGATTGCGGTCTCGGTCGTTGTTCCGGACTTGGAGATGTTGATTATGCCAAACCTCTTGCCGCTGAGGTACTCTTTAAGTTCAAAAAGATAGTCTTCACTTATGTTGTTGCCTGCGAAGACGACGCGTGGGCAACCGTCCCCGGCCCTGAGACCTCCGAAGGTGTCGCTCAGAGCTTCCAACACTGCCTTTGCGCCAAGGTAACTGCCGCCTATACCAGCAACAACAACGACCTCGCAGTCACGGCGCATCGCCTCGGCTGTGGCGTTGATGTCGTCAAGGAACTCCTTTGTCAACGATGATGGCAAATGAAGCCACCCGAGGAAGTCCGAACCTGCGCAAGTCGCACTTTCCAACTCTTCCGACAATTGGCCAACCTTGGAAAGGAAGCCATTGTATACATTCTCATCGACGAAAGGGAATGCGTTTTCGATAGTCAGTTTAATGTTATCCATATTATATCACCTAAATGAATCGGTTAATAGTTTTATCTCAATCGTGGGTGAAATCCTTTCATAAAGGATGTTGTACACCGCATCGAGGATGGGCATATTGACGTGGTAGAACTTATTGATTTCCTTGATGCACTTCGTGCCATAATAGCCCTCGGCTATCATCTCCATCTCGATTTGTGCGCTCTTGACGGAGTAACCTTTGCCTATCATCGCCCCGAATGTCCTGTTGCGGCTGAAGTTGGAATAAGAGGTCACAAGCAAATCCCCGAGGTAAACGGAGTCATATACGTTTCTCCCGATCGGATGCACCGTATTGATGAAGCGGTTCATCTCCTGGATTGCGTTGGAAATGAGCACTGCCTGGAAATTGTCACCGTACTTCAGGCCGCTGCAAATGCCGGCTGCGATGGCATAGACATTCTTGAGGACGGAGCTGTATTCTATGCCGGCCACATCATCACTGATTGATGTCTTGATGTAGTTGTTTGATATGACCTGCGAGATTTCACGTGCCTTGTCCATGTCCTGACACGCGACGGTCAAATAGGAGAGGCGTTCAAGCGCGACTTCCTCCGCATGGCACGGACCTGCTATTGCCGCGATGCTTGACGAGGGGACATCATAAAACTTGGAAAAGTACTCGGAGATGATAAGGTTCTCCTCCGGGACGATGCCTTTGATGGCTGTAACGACAAACTTATCCTTTATCCTCACCTTCAGTTTCTTGAGATGGCTCTTCAGGTAAGGTGACGGCGTGACGAAAAACAATGTGTCGGAAGCCTTGATAGCATCGTTGATGTTGGAGTAAAAAGTGATTTTGTCCAAATCAAACTTGACACTCGTCAAATAGGCAGGATTGTGACCCAATCGCTTGAAGTCTTCGATCCGGTCGTCCCGCCGCATATACCAATTTATGTGGTCAGTCTTGTTGAGGACAATCTTGGCTATCGCCGTCGCCCAACTGCCACCACCGATAATCAGTATCTTGCCAGGTAGTTTCATTGCCATCCTACATATTGACAAAAGCAATGTGGGACAGTGCCGGGAAGCACATCCCCACTGCAATCATCTTATTGAAGCCATTGCGCCACCTCATCAACTGTCGGGTTGGTAAGGCCCAATTTGTATTTCTTGTTAATCTCGCAGATTTCCTGGTGCAACTTTTGTGGTTTTGCACCTTTCATCGCATCGAGGGTGTAGTAACCTGCTTTCTGCACGAGCGGGACAAATTGCTTGGGCACTCCTGCTTCCACGTATTTTGATTCATCATCACGGTCTTCTTTCTTCTCGGGACGCATCTGTGGGAAGAACAAAACCTCCTGGATGGTCGTTTGTCCAGTCATGAGCATCACGAGCCTGTCCATGCCTATGCCCATGCCAGATGTCGGCGGCATACCATATTCGAGGGCGCGCACGAAGTCCACGTCTATGAACATCGCCTCGTCATCGCCCTTTTCACTCAGCCTCAGCTGCTCCTGGAATCGCTCAAGCTGGTCGATGGGGTCATTCAACTCGGAATAAGCATTGCACAATTCCTTGCCGTTGACCATGAGTTCGAACCTCTCCGTCAGTTCCGGATTGTCACGATGACGCTTGCAAAGCGGCGACATCTCGATTGGATAATCAGTTATGAACGTCGGCTGGATGTAGTTGCCCTCGCACTTCTCGCCGAAAATCTCGTCGATGAGCTTGCCTTTGCCCATTGTCTCATCAACCTCGATGCCGAGTTGCTGGCAGACAGACCGCAACTGGGCTTCGTCCATGCCTGATATGTCTATGCCCGTGTGCTCCTTGATCGCGTCGATCATCGTGACACGCTTGAACGGGGCTTTGAACGAGATCACATTGTCCCCGACCTTCACCTCGGTAGTGCCGTTGACATCGAGGCATATCTTCTCAAGCATATTCTCGGTGAATTGCATCATCCAGTTGTAGTCCTTGTAGGAAACATAAATTTCCATGCACGTGAACTCCGGATTGTGCGTCCTGTCCATCCCTTCGTTGCGGAAGTTCTTGCTGAACTCATAAACGCCCTCGAATCCTCCTACGATAAGACGCTTCAGATAAAGCTCGTCCGCGATGCGGAGGTACAAGGGTATGTCCAAAGCATTGTGATGTGTGATGAACGGCCGCGCCGATGCGCCGCCCGGGATAGGTTGCAGGATGGGAGTTTCAACCTCCATGTAACCTTTGGAGTCGAAATATTCACGCATCGAGGTGTAGACTTTGTTCCTCTTGATGAATATGTCTTTTATGCCATCATTGACCACGAGATCCACATACCGGCGACGGTAGCGCAACTCGGGGTCATCAAATTTGTCGTATGCCACCCCGTCCTTGTACTTAACTATCGGCAATGGCTTGATGGACTTTGAAAGCAATTTCAATTCTTTGGCGTGGACACTGATTTCACCCATCTGTGTCCTGAACACGAATCCCTTTATTCCGACGAAATCGCCTATATCCAGCAGTTTCTTGAACACGACGTTGTACAAGTCTTTGTCCTCCCCCGGGCAGATGTCGTCTCGTGTGATGTAGACCTGTATCCTGCCTTTTGAGTCCTGCAACTCGATGAACGATGCTTTGCCCATGACCCTGCGGCTCATCATGCGCCCGGCTATGCAGACTTCGCGCTCGGCTGTCTCGTCAAACTCCTCTTTTATTCCTGTCGAGAATGCATTTGTGGGATATTCCTCCGCCGGGTATGGATTGATGCCCATGGCCTTCAACTCACCAAGGCTGTTGCGCCTCACGATTTCTTGCTCGCTCAGATTCAGTATGTTCATCGTCAAATCGTTTTTCTGTCAAATGTAATATGTGCAAAAGTAATAAATAAAATCAAACCCCCTATTCCACCAAATGAAAAAGGAGGCATTGCGACCGACGCTGCAAAGCACGGCATGGCGACCGCATCAAGCATCAACGGCGGCGATAGTTGACAAAGCGGTAATCGACACCGCACCTCTCATCATGCATGACCTCCCCTGCATCGTCAATCACCCACACATCGGGGTCGATGGCCGGGAAGAATGTGTCCGCAGCATCAGACTTGCACAAGATCTCGGTTGCACAGATCCTGTCGGCCATTCCTAACGCCTGACGGTAGACGCTCCCGCCGCCGATGACATAAACCTCGCGGCTGTCACCTGCATAGTGGGCCAGCGCGTCATCAAGCGACTTGAATGCCACAGCACCTGGGAAATCGTCACACGTCGTCGAGACCACCGCGTTTTCCCGATTGGGCAAAGCCCCCTTAGGCAGCGACTCAAATGTCTTGCGTCCCATGACGACGACATTGCCTGTCGTCAACGCCTTGAACCGCCTCAAATCTCCCGACAAATGGAACAGCAAGTCGTTGCCGCGCCCTATGGCCATGTCGGTCGTATAAGCAACTATTATCGAAATCATAACCAATCCTCCCCTACCACGTCAAACGGCCACAACGCCCGCGATGTGCGGGTGCGGGTCGTAACCGTCCAATGTGAAATCGTCGTAGGTGAATGCAAAGATGTCATCCACAGCAGGGTTCAGCCACATCGTCGGCAGCCGGCGCGGCTCGCGTTGCAACTGGATGCGTGCCTGCTCGATGTGATTGGCATAGATGTGCGCGTCGCCAAGCGTGTGGATGAACTCCCACGGCTCAAGGTGAGTGACTTGCGCCACCATCATCAGGAGCAGCGAATAGGAAGCTATGTTGAACGGCACTCCAAGGAAGATGTCCGCGCTGCGTTGGTAGAGCTGCAAGCTCAGTTTGCCATCGTTGACATAGAATTGGAACAGCAAGTGGCACGGCGGCAGATTCATCTTGTCGAGGTCGGCGACGTTCCACGCGCTCACAATCAAGCGGCGCGAGTCGGGATTGGTCTTGATCTGCTCGACGACCGTCCTTATCTGGTCGATGCTGCCCCCTTCATAATCCGGCCATGACCGCCACTGGTAGCCGTAGATGTGCCCCAGGTCGCCGTCAGGTCCTGCCCACTCGTTCCAAATCCTCACACCGTTGTCCTGCAAATATTTGACATTGGTGTCGCCGCGCAAAAACCACAACAGTTCGTGGATGACCGACTTGAGATGTATCTTCTTTGTCGTCAGCAGCGGGAAACCGTCTTGCAGGTTGAACCTCATTTGATGTCCGAAGATGCTGTAAGTGCCTGTCCCCGTCCTGTCGCCCTTGTAAGAGCCGTGGTCAAGGACTTTGCGCATCAAGTCCAGGTATTCTTTCATTTCAAATGCAAATGTTTAGGGCAGCAGATGGCTGCCAGCCGCAAATATAGTGAAAGGCGAGCGCAGAACGGGCAGGAAAGCACGCTTTCATGCACGATATGCCGAGCCGCATCCTATATTCGCCGCAAGCAAACAGCCTGACAACACCAACAGAAATCCCCGCCCTTTCTGACGAATGGACGGGGACTTGCAAGTTGAGCCAAACAGTATTCTTATTCAGCGGCCGGTGCTTCTGCCACACCTTCGGCAGGTGCTGCTTCAGCTTCAGCAGATGCTGCTGCCTCGGCTGCGGCTGCTGCCAACGCGGCTTTCTTCTCAGCGATGGCTTTCGCCTTTTCTTCGTTGAATTTCCTTTCTGCTTCAAGGCGTTGGCTTGCTGCTGCTTTCGCTTTGTCTGCGAGAGCTTTCTTCAGGTTGTCCAAACCTTTCTGCCTGTCGTTCTTCCATGCGTTGAACTTTGCCTCGGCTTCCGCTTCACCGAACGCACCCTTTTTCACGCCGCCA
Organism: uncultured Bacteroidaceae bacterium; assembly: GCA_944321635.1. Lineage (GTDB taxonomy): Bacteria > Bacteroidota > Bacteroidia > Bacteroidales > Bacteroidaceae > Avibacteroides. The sequence goes on from CALULY010000003.1 coordinate 134,552, forward strand.
AGGAGGTGTTTCTTCATGTACACGCCCTCCTTTGACAAGATGCTGCGTGCAGTGTCCGAAGGCTGTGCGCCGACCATCACCCAGTAAAGGGCCCTGTCAAAGTTCAAGTTCACAGTAGAAGGATTCGTGTTGGGATTGTACGTGCCAATCTTCTCGACGAATCTGCCATCACGTGGTGCCCTACTGTCTGCAACTACAATGTGGTAAAAGGCGTAGCCCTTACGTCCATGTCTTTGCAATCTGATTCTTGTTGCCATTGTCTGTTTTAGTTTAATGAATGATTAGAACAAATCGATAACTCGTATCGACGGCGCGAAATTAGTGCTTTGATGCCAAATATGCAAACCTGCACACGTTTTTGACCTGCCATTGGGAGCTACCGGCACCGGCATACGACGGATTGGGTGAAAACATTCTATGCTCTTGGCAAAAACATTAAATGATTTTGGAGATAGCATCCTATGTTTTTGGCAATAGCATTGCATGATTTCGCCAATGGCATCTGATGCCATCATGCAGAAGGTCGGACATCCCAGGCACGACCTCAGATGCAAGCACGAGAAAAGGGGTCTCGACAGCCCTAAGGCTTCGAGACCCCTTGATGCGCGTCCTTGCCTGGCTTATGCCAGCATGGCTTATTTCACAGAGACCTTGACGACCTCAACATTGTCATCAGTTGACATCCTGACGATGTAAATGCCTGCCGCGACATTGACATCTGCATTGTCATGGACTGTGACTGCGTTGTTGACGATGATGCCAGTGCCGGCATCGATTATGTCAACCGTCGCATCGCCATCTGTCACCAAGTGGATGACACCATTGCCACCAACCGCGTAGGAGGTTGCGGCCGATGCCGTCTCTACACCAACGCCGGCATCGACGTTGAGCGTGAAATCAACTATGCCGCCGCCATTGTCGAGGATGGAGTTGCCACTGTCAAAACGTCCGCAAGGGTCGGTGCTGTCCCAATCGAGTTTGAATCGTATGCGGTACTCACCAGACGCATCGGACGGCACGGTGAATGTGCCGAGCGAGGCACTGCCATCATTGCCGGCAGCATCACCGGCGGAATTAACGCCATCGACGTAGTTGAACGAGACAAGCTCATCCCATCCGTCCTCGGCATTGCCAACGTCAAACGAGTAGCTGCGATCCCAATCGACAAACACGTATTTATGCATCCAAGATGCGTTGAACCTGAGCACCGGCGTGAGCACATTCCCTGGCGAGCAGTTAAGCACCTGGTCGGTGTGATTCTCGTAGACACATCGGTGAGGATCCTGCGACAAGCCTGTGATGCTTATAGATTGCGGTTCTCCGTCGTAGGTTGCCCCAGAAATGCTTACTTCGGTCAAGTAACGGTTATCGTTGCCAAGGCTTGCAGGACGGTCTGCCCTCGTCAAGGTCTCGGTGGGTTCACAGTAACCCATTTCACGAGTGCTGACAATCACCCGTGCGCCGTTGGCGGGAACTTCAAATTCGCCAGCATAGACATCAGTCTCCGTCTCCTCCATCTCGACGACAAGACCATTGACAGTCACGTTGTCAAACAGGAATACCTCGTCGGTCATGGCGACCGTTATGCCCAGTGTCTCACCGGGAGTCACGTTGTCGCCGTTCTCGACGGGCTGACCTTGCTGGTCTGTTATCGTGACCTCGCATCCCTCGTCTTGGGAGACGAAGAGCACTGGATTGGCTGTCGGAGGCACTGAGGAGTTAATCCTGAACGTGAACAATGTTCCACGTCTGCGGGCTTGGCAAGGACCGCCGCCCATATTGTTGTGTGCCGGAGCCTCACCTGAACAGAGTCTCATGCCAAAGCATCCGATAGCCACGTCGTCAGGAACGGTTATTTCGGTCAACAGGTTGTTGACTGGAGTGCCAACAGGATTGTTGAACAGCTCATAAGCCTCTGTAACAGTGTCCCATTCACCATCCATATTCCAATCGACATACGCAATGCCTTGCGACCATTGGGAGTGCTCACCACCGGAAACATAGAGTTGAATGACATCACCCGGGCACACTTCAGCAATGCAGGTCTCTGAGAGGTCGCTGATCGATGCTACCTTTTCAAAGGTGAATGCCGGTATGCCGTTCACACTGAGCGAACCACTCGTGATGCCATAGTGGTCTCCGTCGCTATTGTTCGGCGTGGAGCCGTCGCAGTAGTCAGGGAATTTGGCCTCGACCTTCATCGTGAGTTCCAAGTCCTCGGCAAGCCCTGTCAACGGGTATGGGTTGTTAGATGTCATTGTCGCGCCGTAGGGCATACCATCCTTCAACCATTGCACAAACTGGTAGCCGTCGGCAGGCACACACGTTATGTCTACATTGGTGCCGGCTGCGAACTTGCCGTCCTCGCCCGGCTCGGGAGAGAATCGCACCGTCGCCGCACCAGGTATGCTCGGTTGCACGTCTATCGAGAATCTCTCGTCGTCACCAGGAGCGACATTGACCATCAAGTCATAGACTGAGCCGTTGCCCACGTCACCACACGACGCAGAGGCAGAGAGGTCGGCATCTGTCATTATGAGACGCAAATAGATCTCGCCATTAACTGCGTCTGCCGGGACTGACACCGAGAATTGGTGCGTGTCCGAGGTAATATCATATTCGCCCACAAACTCATCTTCGCTGAACTCATGGTCACTGTCCCAGTCAGCCCAAAGCCCGACATTTGCCGTTGCAAGGCTGGCAGACGAGACAGCCTTGGTGCCATCGAGGGTGAACGTCGTGCCGCGCTTGACATTCACTCCGCCAAGGATGGAGAGACGTTGCACGTTGGATGATATTTCGTCTACCGGCGTGTCTTCATCACCTACATAATACAATGGTGACTGGCTGTCCGGCGTGATCGACAACTGACCGAAATAGTACTTGACAGGCATCTCCGACTCGGGCGTGCAGTATGGCACAGACTCAAACACCGCAACGAGGGTGACGTTGTAATCTGGCTCAAACTCATAAAGTGCTTCCGCGCTCAGCAGGCTTCCTGTCTCCTGGCTGAACCACCCGCTGAACTGGTATCCAGCGTTCGGCGTAGCCATGACAGTGAGCGTTGTCCCTGCATTGACCATGACTTGAGTGCCGTCCATGCCTACAAACCTGATTGAACCCCAATCAACCTGTTCGCTGCGGCCAGTGATCTTGACGATGGGACGGTCAGAATATTCGAGGACTTGCAGCGGCACATCCACGGCGAAACCGTCAACGACATCGCCGCAACTTGCGTATGCATCATCAGCCACAGCCTCATCCGATGCGTCTGTGAGTTTTATCCTCAACATACCGGATGAGACGGGAGCGTCCTCAGGCACGGTGACGGTGGCTGTATAGACAACCTCGTCACCAGATGCAACGCCTGTGACGCGGCCGAGGTACTCGCCATCGGAGACAAACTCCATGTCCTCGTTGAAATCAGCAAAGACATCAGCGACCCATGGCTCGTTGTTGCCGGAAGCATCTTTCTGCGTGAATTCGAGAGTGAACTCCGCTCCGGGAACAACGACTATTGATGAAGTCTCGTGCGTCACATAGACTGTCTCACGGCCATCATACTCAATCGCCACATCGCCCGATGCCCCTGACGTGACAATGCTCGACAGGTATCGACCGCCCGTGACATCGCCGCCGACGTTGCAATAACTGCCCACGGAACGCGATTCGCTCGATGAATTTACAATTATCTCATCGATGTAGATGTCTATGTCCGACGAGAGACGGCCTACGGACGAGTCGAGGTCAGGATAGAGCACAAGCCTGTCAATCGTGTAGTTCCCGCCCTTGACAGCAAAGACGGCATCACTCCAAGCCCCAGCCCTCGACTCGGACGTGGAGAGAGCTTGGAACTGGAACGTGTCATGCTCGGTGTCCAACCCACGGAGCAACAGGCGGCTCGACACGGGTTTGTGGACGAAGACATGGACATACTGCGTCTCGGTCGTCAACTGGAACGGGGTCGCAAGTTTGATTTCGACTCCGTTTCTGTCGCCCGCATAGTAGGGACGGACATAGTACAACACCTTGGATGTCGGGTTGAAGTTGTCGCAATACGGGTTGTCAACGACCATTGCCTCGTTTGAGCAGTCCCCGGTGTTGAACGGTGATTGCTCCCACGTATCGACAAACTTCGTCCCGGCCGTCATCCCGCTCTCAAAATCCGCGAGAGTTGACTGCGCATCAATCTGGAGCGGCAACAGCAACAATGACGCGAGGGCGACACTGAGTTTATGTTTATTTTTCATAATCTATCTTGTTTCATTATTAATATACTGATATTCTGCTGATGAGCGGGCAGACCTTGCTGTCCGTTATCTCCACCCTGACCTTAGAAGCCGAGACAGGTGACGAAAGGCGCACGATGCGTTTGTGACCGATGGTCGTGGTCTCTTCGGTCGAGGAAGCCTCGTTCCAGAGGCCATTATTATATGTATAGATCTTGAATCCCTTGACACGTTGTCCGAGGCGGATATATTCACCGAGGCGGACATATTCCACAGTCTGCGTGCCTCCCAAGTCTATGTCCACGTAACCGGTTGTCTGGCCGTCCTCAAGAGCCCAATAGGTCTCATCATCGTCATCATTGACGTTGGATGCGGCGAACTTGCCACGCACGGAACTCGACCTCTCGGCCGAACCCACCGCATCCTTGTCCAAAGCCAGGTCAGTGCCGAAAGCGTCGTCAAGCAATGCCTTGAACTCGTGCATACGCTGCACCGTCGCGTCCGAAAGGCGGCCGTCTTTGCCCGGAGGGAAGTTGAGGATCAGATTGGAGTTGCGTCCGACCGATGTCAAGTAGATGTTGAACAGTTGCTGCGCCGTCTTCAGTTGCGAATCAGACGTATTGCTCGCAAACCACCCCGGACCGTTCTTGGCATCGCACTCGCTGGGGAGCCAGCGCCAACCGTCCTCATGGCCATACGGGTTGTCACCGCTGTCAGAGGAACTGGTGTTGTAGTTGTAGATGCTCCACGAAGTCTCTCCGGCCCAGCCTTCCTCGTTGCCTACCCATTGGCAATCCTGCTCCCACCCCCAGATGGCGCAGTTGGGCTGCAACTCTCTTATCATTTTGAACGTGGTGTTGAAGTCATAGTAAGTGCTTGCGTCTATGCTGCGCGTCTCCCTTGCGCCGCCATAGTAGCCGTCACCGCCATTTGCACCGTCAAACCACATCTCGAACAGTTCACCGTAGTTGGTGCACAACTCACGGATCTGGTTGCGGAACGTCTCGACATAGCCGGCACGGCCGTACTCCGCATTGTTCCTGTCCCACGGCGAGATGTAGGCACCAAACTTCAGTCCCTGCCGCTTGCATTCAGCCGACAGCAAAGCCGGGATGTCCACGTGGCCGTTGATGGTCGTGTTGTTCTTGGTCGAGTGTTCTGTCGTCTCCGTAAACCAAGTGCAGAAGCCGTCATGGTGCTTGCACGTGATGATTATGCCCTTGCATCCGATGTTCTTCAGCTCAGTCACCCACTGCTCTACATCGAGCGGCTGCGTCGGGTTGAACGTGTTGATGGCCTCGTCCCCGTAGCCCCACTCCTTGTTGGTGTAGGTGTTGATGCCGTAATGGATGAAAGCATAAAACTCCATGTCGTGCCAAGCGAGCTGCACCTCAGAAGGAACCGGGAACACCGGCTGGGGAATGTTCTCAGGCGTTGCCATGTCACAGAACTGGGAAGTCTGCGCCGACACCCCGATGGAACACACCAGCGTCGGCATTAATAAGAATAAACTCCTGATTCTACTCATTTTTTAATTTATTAGTTTGTATTTGATGGATGAATAAATGAATTTACAAACACATAATGACAGATTTAACAGAAATAAAGCAAAAACCCATCCCGCAAGTCATCGTTGCGCAAATTTAACAAGATTCGCTTTCCCAACAACAAAAATTAAAGCTCCTGGCTAACATTTTGCACACTCCGAGTGCCGACAAACATCGTTCCGGCAGACATTACAGCAAAAGGCACGGACGGCAACGCACCCCAAAATCGCAAAATCCAATGACCGACCTGAAATCATCGGATGCCACAGCCAAAATCATCTAATGCCATTCAGCAAATCATCAGATGATTTTGCCCGGAACATCTGATGACATTGCAGAAAACATCAGATGACATCGGCAAAGACATCCTTTGTAAGTCGCACTTACAACCCTTGTAAATGTCACTTACAATCTTTGTAAGTGCGACTTACAAAGCACATCTTTTCAGGCGGCCAAGCATGACAACGCCAACACCCCATTGCCGGCGGGCACAACGTGCAGGATTGGCATCGTGCCACCCCCGGCCTTGACACAAAAAACGGTGATGCGGCAGGCATAAAAAAAGCAGTGCCGCCGTGGAAATCACGGTGGCACTGCCACTTGCCTCACGGCTTTGTCACTTCTTGTAATGCGCCAAATCGTCGGCGGTGAAGCCCATGACGTAGGAGACGTTCTTCTCCACCTCGCCTTTGACGTACCTCACGAACACGAATGCCGAGTCATTGAACAGGTCGGGCGAGACGGTCGCGTCCTGGAGCAGGAGATGCGCCATGACGATGTAGCCCGCCATCTCGACCAGTTTCCTTGCACAGATGTCGAGCAACTCCTGGTCTTTGGCCTCGACAACGTGAGCAACAGCCGCTGCATAGTGCTCAGCCATCGCCACCAACTCGTCACGCAGGCCTTTGAGGCTGTCGTCCACGGGCATGGCCTCGTAGTCCTTGATGCGGGCGAGGTAAGCACCGGTGGTGACATACCTTATCGCGGCCACCACTTGCAATTGTGTCGTGCCTTCGTAGATTGACGTGATGCGCGCGTCACGGTAAATACGCTCGCAGGCATAGTCCTTCATGAAGCCAGAACCGCCGTGCACCTGGATGCAGTCGTAAGCATTCTGGTTGGCGAACTCGCTGCCCAGCCCTTTGGCCAGCGGGGTGAAGCTGTCGGCCAGCTTGGCGAAACGCTTCTGCTCCTGACGTTCCTCGGGGGTGAGCTTCCTCTCCTTGGCGATGTCGTCGAGTGCCTTGTAGATGTCTACGAACCTCGTGGTCTCATAGAGCAATGACCTCGACGCGTCAAGCTTGGCTTTCATCAGCGACAGCATTTCATAGACGGCCGGGAACTCTACAATGGCCTTGCCAAACTGCTTGCGGTCGCGGGCGTATGCTATGGCCTCGTTGTAGGCCGCCTGGGAGAGACCGACCGATTGCGCCGCTATGCCAAGACGTGCGCCATTCATGAGTGCCATGACGTATTTGATCAGCCCCAGCTTGCGGTCGCCGCACAACTCGGCCTTGGCGTTCTTGAAGACGAGTTCGCACGTCGGGGATCCCTTGATGCCCATTTTGTTCTCTATCCTACGGACGTTCACGCCACCGTTGCGCTTGTCATAGATGAACATGGACAGGCCACGTCCGTCGTGCGTCCCCTCCTCTGAGCGGGCAAGCACGAGGTGGATGTCCGCATCGCCGTTGGTGATAAATCGTTTCACACCGTTGAGATACCAGCAGCCATCGGCCTCGCTGTAAGTCGCCTTGAGCATGACCGACTGGAGGTCTGAACCTGCATCAGGCTCGGTCAGGTCCATTGACATGGTTTCCCCCTTGCAGACGCGGGTTATGTAGCGCATCCTTTGGTCTTCGTTACCGAATTCATAGAGGGTCTCGGCACAGTCCTGCAATCCCCACAGGTTTTCAAATCCGGCATCGGCGCGGCTCACCATGTCGGCAGCCATCATATAGGGGACATTGGGGAAGTTCAACCCGCCAAAGCGTCTGGGCATTGCCACGCCCATGAGGCCTGCCTTGGTGACAGCATCGAGATTTTCTTTCGTCCCGGCAGCGTATGTCACGCGCCCTCCCTTGCAGACCGGGCCGTCGTGGTCCACACCCTCGGCGTTGGCGGCGATTGTCTCACCACAAATCTCGCCTATGATCTGCAGCACACGGTCATAGCTGTCCATCGCGTCATCGAAGTCGAAAGGCGCGTAATCGTACTTGTCCTTGTCGGCATAGTTTCTCTCCTTGAGTTCAACAATCCTTTTCATCAACGGGTGGTTGAGATGATGCCTCAAGGCCGGTGTATCCAAATAAAAATTTGCCATGATTCGTTTGTTTATAGTTCAACTAACCTCTTGTCCTACTTGCTGTTCTTCTTGTAGGACTTGATCATTTTGGGAACGACCTCCTCGACATTGCCGTTGATCACGTAGTCGGCGATGGCATTTATCGGTGCATTGGGATCGTTGTTGATTGAGATGATGATGCCTGCGTCCTGCATTCCGGCGATGTGCTGGATTTGTCCTGATATGCCACAAGCGATGTAGAGCTTGGGATGTACGGTCAACCCCGTCTGGCCTATCTGCCTGTCGTGCTCGCAAAAGCCCGCATCGACAGCGGCGCGGCTTGCTCCGACCTCACCATGCAATTCTTTTGCCAGTTCATACAGCATGTCGAAGTTCTCCTTCGAGCCCATGCCGTAGCCGCCGGCAATGACAATCGGGGAGCCTTTGAGATTGTGCTTGGCTTTCTCAACGTGACGCTCGATGACGCTCACGACGAAATCGGTGTCTGATACATAGTCATTGACGTTGTGCCTGATTGTCTCGCCTTTGTAGGCGGGGTCAAGGATCTCTTTCTTCATCACCCCTTCCCTGACAGTAGCCATCTGCGGGCGGTGTTCGGGGTTGACGATGGTCGCGACAATGTTGCCGCCAAATGCCGGGCGGATCTGATAGAGCAAGTTCTCGTAGACTTTTCCGGCTTTTTTATCCTCGTGGCTGCCGATTTCGAGCTGTGTGCAGTCCGCAGTCAAACCGCTGTGTAGTGAAGACGAGACACGCGGGCCGAGGTCACGTCCGATGACGGTCGCGCCCATGAGGCACACTTGCGGCTTTTCTTCCTTGAATAACTTTATGATGATCGCGGCGTGAGGGAGCGAAGTGTAAGGGAACAACCTCTTGTCGTCAAACGTGTGGAGCACGTCAACGCCGTAGGGGAACACCTGCTTGCCTACTTCGTCAAGCCCTGAACCTATGACGACGGCTTCCAGTTTGCAATTCAATTTGTTGGCCAGGGTTCTTCCTTTGGTCAACAGTTCAAGGCTCACCTCTGCAACGGCTTTGCCTTCAAATTCACAATATACGAATACGTTGTTCATAGTGTTAGCCAATTGTGTGGTTGTTTAACAGTTCGACAATCAAGTTCTCGACATCTTCATCGCTGCCGCTCATGGTTTTGCTCTCTTTTGCCTGGAAAACGATGTTCTCAACCTTTTTCACCTTTGTCGGAGAGCCGGACAATCCGCATTGGGCGGTGTCACCATCGACATCTGCCACACCCCATTCGGTGATTTGCAAGTAATCGCGACCTTTGGTCATCTCCGCATAACGCTCTGCCATCGGATCCGACTCGCTCTTGCTCTGCGCGTATTTGTACTTTTGCACGAGCTTGGCGTTGCGGGGACGGCACTGCGCTGCCGAATTGTTCACTGTCAGGAGCAACGGCAAACGTCCTTCGACGACCTCGATGCCACCGTCGATGTGCCGTCTCACTACGATCTTGTCACCATCAAGCGAAAGGACCTCCTCGCTGTAAGTGATTTGTGGCAATCCAAGTTTCTCGGCAACTTGTGGACCTACCTGCGCCGTGTCGCCGTCGATTGCTTGACGGCCGGAAACTATCAGGTCATAGCCGCCGATTTTCTTTATCGCCGTAGCCAAGGCATAAGAAGTAGCCAACGTGTCCGCACCGGCAAAAGCCCTGTCGGTCAGCAAATATCCGTTGTCAGCACCACGGAAAAGCCCTTCCCTGATTATTTCCGAAGCCCTCGGAGGTCCCATGGTCAAGAGGGCAACAACAGACCCCTCGAACTGGTCTTTGATACGCAGAGCCAACTCCAATGCATTCAAATCCTCGGGGTTGAAGATTGCCGGCAGAGCCGCACGGTTGATTGTGCCGTCGGCATTCATCGCGTCCTTGCCGACATTTCGCGTGTCAGGCACTTGTTTTGCAAGTACGATAATCTTATATCCCATAAATTACATATTTATAATACTCTTTATTTACGCAGCCTACATTGTATGCAAAAGTAACAAATTATGTTTTAGTGGACAGCCTACTGTGGAAAAAACTACATCATAGGCTTCTGCACGGACACCTCCGCACACTGGCAAGAAGACATCACCACAAATTCATTTCCACCTATTTATATAATAAAAGACACATTCCGCCACACAACCACCATGAACCATCTTGAACCAGAAAATTTTAAATGCCTTTGCTCGCACTCATCTACTTTTGCAAAAAAGTATGAAATGACACAAAACAATCATTCCAATCATCCTCCAAGGACATCCCAAAGGATTGCCACTACAACAAGCTCACTAAACATCAAACCTTTAATACATTCCACAATGAAACAAACCCAGACTATCACAATGTTAGTACTCGCCATCATCGTATGCAGTTGTTCTGGCATTGATGATGAACAAAAACAATTGATTAAGGTTGACCTCAGAAACAAAGTAATCGCAGATGTTGTCACAACCTATGCAACTTACTATTATAGCGAGACAGCCCAACCGGCAATAGAATCAGTCTATAACGTACAGCAAGCAAAGAAGTCCAAGTTTATGAGCGGAGCAAATTCTCCAGAAGGAAGTCTTAGCTATTACAATATGTTTACTGATCAAGAAAATTACGTCAGATACTACTTCGGAGCACCATTGAAAGAAGACATAGCTATGGGCAACATCAAAAAAGCCCGTGACGACATCCCCCCATTCATCCAGTCCATGAACGCGGAACTCACCGACGACTTGGCAAAGGCACAACAAGATTTGAACAAGATAGGTGAATGGATTGCCGGCAACAAAGCCTTGTCTGCTGAAGACTCCACCAGGTTTGCCGACACTGCTCCCTACTCCTACCTCATGGCGTACAGAAATCTCAACGACTCCATCTGTTCCGAGATGATTGAAAAATGCGAGGACGACAACCAATTGTGGAAAGACGTCTTCAGCAACATCGCAGTCAGCGGTAAGAAGAGCAAGATATATGGCCTCCAATATCGCATCTTGATGCAATACTACCTGACCGCCATCGAAGAATCCGACATCAAAGTTGACTACATCGCCCCATACGAGACCGAAAATGACAAAGCGGAGACATACGAAATCGGATTCAGCAACAAACAGGCATTCCTTGGTACATTCCACAAGGAGAACGACAAATGGGTGCTCGACACCGAGGATTGGGAATATGACGCGACACTCATCGGGATGGGGATAGACTAAAGGGAGAAAAAAGCCTAACTCCATATTGCCTGGCAATGCAGCAATCAACTGCCTTGCCAGGCAATTGTTGCACCATGACCCCGCCATGTCGTATCTTTGCAAGCACACAAAGGATGAGACAATGCCAATATTCTTACCCAAAGGCTTACCCGCAATAGGGCTGTTAGCCGAGGAAAACATCGCTGCATACACCTACGACGAATTGCCAGCAGGGGAAACTGTGGAAATTGCCCTGTTGAATCTGATGCCGACCAAGGTAGAAACGGAAAAAGACATCGCACGTGCCCTCTCCCACTCCGCATCAAACGTCAAATTGTGGCTGGTGAACATCCACGGGCATACGCCCAAACACACCCCAGCCGAGCACCTTTCACAATTTTACATTGACTCACGCCAGATGCAGGAACGCAAGTTTGACGGTCTCATAATCACTGGTGCACCTGTGGAGTTGATTGATTTTGAGGAAGTCACCTATTGGGATGAGCTAAAACACCTGTTCCAATGGGCAAAGAGGGCGGTCAAATCTACCATATATATATGTTGGGCGGCACAAGCAGGCCTCTACTACAACTATTCCATAAACAAGCACACACTCGGGAAGAAGATGTTTGGCATCTTCCAACATCAGTTGACCGACACGCGGCACGCCATCACGAGCGGCTTTGATGACGTTGTTTGGATTCCGCACAGCAGGCACACGGCCATTGACACAGAGGCTTTGCGCGAATGCAAAGGCTTGGACATCACGCTTGAGTCAGACGAAGCGGGCCCATATATGATTGTCGTGGACGGCGGCAAAGAAATCTACGTGACGGGACACATCGAGTACTCCCCGCTCACACTTGACAACGAGTACAAAAGGGACATTGCAAAAGGCCTTGACATCGGGATGCCGGTCAACTACTACCGTGACGACAACCCAGCCAACCCGCCAGTCGTGAGATGGAGGGCGCACGCGGCACTGCTGTTCACAAATTGGATAAAACATTACCTCCTTTAATACAATCATGGTAAAGGCGACAAAAATAGAACTGCTCGCACCCGCCAAGGACATCACGTGCGGCAAAGAAGCGATACTCCACGGCGCAGATGCCGTCTACATCGGTGCTCCGGCCCACGGGGCAAGAGCGGCAGCATCAAATCCGATAGAAGACATAAAAGCACTGACCGATTTTGCACACATCTACAATGCAAAGGTCTATGTGACTGTCAACACCATAATCTACGACAACGAGCTTGACGAGACACGCAAGATGATATGCGACCTCTACCATGCCGGGGTTGACGCTTTGATAGTGCAGGACATGGGCATCATGGAGATGGACCTCCCGCCGATCGCCATGCACGCCAGCACACAGATCGACACGAGGACGGCGGCAAAAGCCAAGTTCCTCGAACAATCCGGGTTCAGCCAAATCGTCCTCGCCCGCGAACTCGACACCGACCAGATAGCAGAAATCGCGCAGCAAGTCAACGTGCCGATAGAGGTTTTCGTGCATGGTGCGCTCTGCGTCAGTTACAGCGGGCAATGCTATGTCAGCCAGAAATGCTTTGCGAGAAGCGCGAACCGAGGCGAATGCGCACAATTCTGCCGCCTGCCTCTTACGCTGACCGATGCCGAGGGGAATGTCATCATGAGAGACAAGCACCTCCTTTCGCTCAAGGACTTGAACCGCAGCAACGACTTGGAGAGCCTGCTCGATGCCGGGGCAAGGTCACTGAAGATAGAGGGCCGGCTCAAAGATGCCAACTACGTCAAAAACGTAACAGCCTATTACCGTCGGAAACTTGACGAGATATTCGCCCGTCGTCCCGAATACTGCAAGTCATCCTCCGGGAACATCCGCCTGGCATTCGAGCCTGATTTGAACAAAAGCTTCAACAGGGGCTTCACCAATTATTTCCCGGACAGAAGCAAAGAGGGCATCTGGTCGTTTGACACTCCCAAATCATTAGGGGAATACGTCGGAAAAGTCAAAACCACCAGCAAAAACGCTATCGAGATTGACACCGCCACACCCGTACACAACGGCGACGGATTGTGCTTCATCGACAACACCGGCGCACTCAAAGGGTTCAGGGTCAACAAGGTAGATGGCAAAACACTACACCCTCTTGAAATGCCAAAGATTGCAAGAGGCTGCAAACTCTTCCGCAACAATGATGCACATTTCAACAAGATGCTTTCCAAGGAGAGTGCCGAGAGGAGGATCGCCTTATGCATCACCCTGCAAGACAACGCTTTCGGGTTCACATTGTCTGCCGTGGACGAAGATGGCAACAGGGCTTCAACCACTTTTGAATGCAAGAAAGAGCCAGCCAAGACCGACCAGGACGGGAACATCAAACGCCAACTCTCCAAGCTCGGTGAGACACCATTTGAGGCAACAACGGTCACAGTGGCACTCAACGACAAATGGTTCATCCCCTCATCCGCATTGTCAAGCGCACGCAGGTCGCTCACTGATGCCATGCTCGTCGCAAGAAAAGCAAACTACAAACGTGAAAGCAGGAAAGAGACAAGGCACGCCGGCTTGCCTGTCAAAGCGGCAACCTACCGCGACAACATAGCCAACAGGCTCGCACGCCAATTCTACAATTCAAACGGTTGCAATGACGTTTCGCCAGCCTATGAACTTTCAGGACAAAAGGGTGCAACACTCATGGAATGCAAGCATTGCATCAGGTACGCACTCGGCTACTGCACCAAAGACGGGCGGCGCATCCCCTACAAAGAGCCGCTGCGCATCGCAATGCAAAACGGGAAGTCATTCCGGCTGCAATTTGACTGCAAGTGTTGCAAGATGCTTGTCATCGATGACGACGTTGACTGACACAAGGCGCAAGCCGGTTTGGCACATCACAGGCATCAGACATTGCTGACGAAACGCGCAAGACAAACCCCGCAGACATTCGGAGAACCGACCATCTGCGGGGTTTGTCTTGCGCGTTATGTTCAATGAGGCATCACTCAGCCGGCTGGCTTTGCCCGGCAGGTGCAGACGACGATGCACTTGGCTCTGGGAGAGATTGCGACGGCTGTACGTCGGGAGCCGAAATCGGGTTTTGATTGCGCTCCTGCACCGCCTTTTGCTCTATCGCCGATGCATTGCCTTGCGGAGTGCTCTTGACGACATAAGCGGTAGCAATGCTCAGCACCACCATGAAGATGGCCAATCCCCAAGTGGTTTTCTCAAGGAAATCGGTGGTCTTGCGCACTCCCATTATCTGATTTGAGGAGGAGAAACTCGAAGCCAAGCCGCCTCCTTTTGAGTTCTGTATCAAGACTATGAGGCACATCAAGAGCGATGCTATCACAAACAGGACGATTAAAAATACATACATATTACTTACTATCTGTTTTGGTGTTAATAATCAATTGTTCCAATGTTCTTA
>CALULY010000004.1 GCA_944321635.1 uncultured Bacteroidaceae bacterium
CCATCACGCCTGGCACGAAGTTGAACGCGCTCTTCATCTGCGGGTTGTGCAGCATCTTGACCTTGATGTCGGCGGCACCTCCCGTGGGGCTCATCCCCGTCTTGCCGGCCAGTGACATCGACACCACCGATGAAAGGTAGCCTGTGCGCGACAACGCAGCATTTGGGTCGGTGGCGTCGGCTATGATTTGCGCGGAGGCATCGCCCTTGACAAGGCGCGCGGCGAAGTGGTCAGGCAGGAGCACGGCTATGTCCGTCTCCCCCTTGCCGAACATCTCGTCGACCCCGTCGTGCGAGCGTCTGAACGCCACCACGTCAAAGTAGCCGCTCGCGTCAACATCGTCGGCCAGCCGCATGACGGCAGTGTCGATGGTGGGGCTGAAGATGGCCACGCGCACATCCTTGACATCGGTCGAGATGGCGAAGCCGAAGAGGATGATTTGCAGGACGGGGATGCCCAGCAGTATCAGCATCGTGCGCTTGTCGCGCAGGATGTGCAGGAATTCCTTTTTGACGAACTGCAAGAACCTCTTCATATCGTCAATGTCGCGTCAGAACTTCACTTCGCCAAACATCCCCAACTTGAGATAGCCGTCATTCCTCACCCTGACTTTGACGGCATAGACGAGGTTGGCCCTCTCGTCGTCGGTGAGGATTGTCTTGGGGGTGAACTCCGATTGCTGCGAGATCCACGACACGCGCCCGCCGTACTCCCTGCGCAGCCCGTCGCCAAAGTCGGCGAAGACGCGCACGCTGTCCCCCAGTTGCACGTCAAAGAGTTGCGCCGAGGTGAGATAGGCCCTCAGCTCCAGAACCGTCAGATCCGCGACTTTGAACAGCGGCTTGCCGACGGTCGCCATCTCGCCGCGCTCGGCATACTGTTCCAGTACCGTCCCGTTGACTGGCGATGTGATGAGCGACTTGGCTATCTGGTCCTCGACCTGCAACACTTGCAGGCGGATGGATGCCGACTGGTTGTCGATGCTCGCGTTGCCGCGTGTCAGCGATGAGAGCTGGGCGTCGAGCCGGTCTTCGAGTACGTTGACCTGGGCTGCTGCGTCGTCGAGTTGCTTTTGCGTCGCCGCGTCGTCGGCAAGCAACCTCTCGACCCTCTGCATCTCGTGCCGCGCCGTGGCGAGTTGCTGGCGCGTGGCCGCTATCTGCTTGCCCACGTCGTTTTTGCTCGCGTCGAGCGATGCCGCGTTGGCGATGAGCTGGAGTTTCCGGAGATGCAGTTGCACGGTGTCGACAGCCCCGATGACTTCCCCGGCGCGGACGGTCGTGCCTTCCTCGATGTCGAGTGCCGTGAGGCGGCCGTTGGCCTCGGCCGAGACCGTCACCTCCGTCGCCTCGAATGTGCCTGTCGCGTCAAAGTCTTCGCCGTTCCCGTGGCACGAGACGAGTGCCGTCATTGCCACGATTGTTGCCAGGATGGTGTGTCGTTTTGCCCCGCCTGCGGTCATTACGCGCATGGGGCGGTGTGGTCGGTTGATGTGGTCGTGATTTTGTGACATGGATGGTTGCAAGATTAAAGTGGGCAATTCCGTTTGTTTTTGGATATGTTGTCATACACCTGCTGAAACACGCGGCTGTTGATGGAGTTCATGAAGTCGCTGTTGTCGAGGTAGTAACGGCAGAATTCCGTGTTCTCGTTCAGCATTTTGGCGACAATCATCAGCATTCCGTTTGTCAGGGTGGCAACGGTTGAGGCGCACCACCATCATGGGCAAGATGATTTTCTTGTATTCGCTTTTGTCAAAAGCATATACGAGCACATCCGTTGCGATGTTCCAGATGAACGAGAACAATGAGTTGTATTGCGCCTGTTCCATTCCTGTTTCCTTTGTTGTCAACCAATGATTTCCAGATGCCGGCCGGCAAGACTTCCGGCATTCGCCGAAAAAATCCTATTCGGTTGCATCCGCATCCTGGTTTAGTGTCCTATTGCACAAAAATAGTGCGAAACCATCTAAACATAGCAAAATTCACGACATTCATTCTTCTTTATAATTCAACTTTTATCAACCGTTCTGCGGGTTAGCCGGACACACCATTCCAGCCGTGTCTTGGCGGTTTGCATGAAAAGAGCCGCGCCCTGACCGACATTGCCTGTCAGTCGGGGCGCGGCTGCCTGTCACCCGGCATCCGGTGATGCCATCACCAGGTG
The DNA here is from genome assembly GCA_944321635.1 of uncultured Bacteroidaceae bacterium. Classification (GTDB taxonomy): domain Bacteria; phylum Bacteroidota; class Bacteroidia; order Bacteroidales; family Bacteroidaceae; genus Avibacteroides. The sequence goes on from CALULY010000004.1 coordinate 2,167, forward strand.
CTCGAGCTTGCTCTTACTTCACGAATTTGATTTCATTGCCGTCAACGACTGCGACATATACCCCGTCGGGCAGTCCGGCCATGGACACTGATGCCACGTGGTCGAGAGCCATGACGCGCGTGCCTGCCATGTCGTAGACTGCCACGCTTGCAGCCTCGCCGAGGTGCAGCGTCTCGGTGTCGTTGTCATAGTAGGCTGCGCCGCGCTCTGCCGAGCTGATGCCCGTCATGTCAGTGACCTCTATCTTGAGATGTGTGTCGCCGTCAACAGTGCCGCGGTAGGTGTAGGTGGCATTGTCGGCATCATGCTCCAGCTCCTGTGCCTCGTCGTTGACGGTGAGGCTGACCTTGATGGCCTTTTCGGGCTCGCGGTTGGTTACGGTCATCTCATAGCTCGTGCCCTCGATGAGCTTGTCCCCTGACTCCACGTCGTCATCGGACGTGATGACAGCCACCGACACGAGGTCTGCGCCGTCGCCTGTGACTTCCCATGTCAGTGCGTAGGTCGGTATCACGTCAGCTTTGACATTGATTTCCGTCGCCACGTTGAGCGTGCCGGCGTAGGTGTAGGTGCTGTTGCTCTTGTCGTAGTCGAGCTCGACATCCTCGCCGTTGACATCCATGGTCACGTCCACCAGCTTGTCAGTGTCGGTGTTGGTGATGGTCACGGTGTATTCCGTCCCCATGTGGAGGGTTTTTCCTGATGTGATTTCGCCGTCGGCGGTCTCAACCTTCACCGACACGATGTCGGATGCTGTGCCTGTCGTCTTGAATACCAGGGGCAGTGACACCTCGTTGACAGTGATTGCGAAGTCGTAGGCCACGCCGTTGCGCAACTCGCCGTTGAAGTCATGGAAGACCTTCGTCGCCCAGTCGTCGGAGTAGGGGTTGGGTGCCATGTAGACGACCCTCATGCGGTAGGTCCCCGGCTGCACGCCTGCGGGCACCTCGAAAGACCTCGCCCAACCGTCCGTCAGGCTGCCGTCGGGGTCGCCGAAGTCGTTGTCCTCTGCGGCGTTGCCCACTCCGTCGTAGACCTCGCCCTCGTCGTCGAAGTCAAAGTCGTTGTTCCAGTCGATGAACGCCGCCTGGCGCGTCCACACGAGTTCCGGCTCGCAGGTCTCGGTGCTGTTGTCGTGTTGGTACTGGATGTCCTGGTTGTAGGTCTTGAACGTCATCGTGAATTCTCCAATGCCCTGGTCGATCGTGATGGGCTGTTCCGTCTTGTCGACGACAGCTCCCTCCTCTTGCAACTCGTGGAGTTTCACGTAGGGGGTGAACGGCAGCTCCTCTTCGCTCGTGCAAGTGAAAATCGTCTTCGTGTCTTCGCCCTCGACGCTCACCGACACTTCGCCGAGGTAGCGGTTCTGTTGGTCGAGCCCCACCTCATAGTAGCGCGTCATGATGGGATATCCCTTCTCTACGAACTCTGCCACGAGCGTGATGTCTTCTGCCACTGTGTATGAGTAGGTGGGTTGGTAGCCCAATACCTCCTCGCTCGTCTTGTTAGTCCAGCGGTGGAACATATAGCCCTCGGCGGCCGTGGCTGTCACGACGACCGACGCTCCGACATTGGCAGTGATGCTTGTCTCGTCGTGGCCCTCGATGGCGACTGTGCCACGTGCCTCGTCGCTTGACTCCACGGTGACGGTCCTTGTCTCGACTGGTGCTTCGCTTGACTCAACCAGGGTGAATGTATAGCGGCTGCCGGCGTCGTTGACACCGTTGTTAGTATAGTCGTTGATCACCCACAGCATATTGGCCGCGTTGCCATTGCCGGTGCCGCGGTCGTTCATCATGTCATTGGTGCCGGTGTGCACTATGCCGTAGTAGCCTTGTACATCAGTAGTCAAGAGGCTAAACTCACCCTCAGTCGTGGTGCCGTATTGCAGGAAGAAGTATTCTCCGGTGATTTTATTAGCCTGAGCATCTGTCCAAGTGTCGCAGGTTTGGCCTTCCACGTTGTCTATGTTTCTGCCGTCGTAGGTGTACATCTTGAATGTGCCAGCAGTGCTACCCTGCATGAAGTAGAAGAGCTGTGTATTCTTTTGATCATCGCCAGTCTTGGCTTCCATGGTTGCCTGGATAGCGTTCTGATCGTGGTGTGTACCCAGTGTCCAGTAGAACGGGCCACCTTTTTCAGTGTCGCTGCGGTTATCCGAGACGGTGTAGTAGTATTTGTTGTTCGCATCGCTGAATTTGAAGATATCATCGGTGATTGTTCCGACGGGGTTTTGTGCCGACGACAATCCCGGGATGCTTGCGAACAGAGCACCCAGCAGCATGATTTTGCCTGAAGTAAATCTTTTCATTTGGATATTTGTTTTTGGTTGTCTCGATTGTCAAGGCCACCCTCCTGCCGTGACGGTTTGTGCCGCTGCGGTGAGAGGGGTGGCCGGATAGGATTTATTGCAAATACATCTTGTAGGTCTCTCCGTCTTTCGTGACGAGGTATATGCCCGGTGCCGCATCCATCACGTCGGGCACTTGCCGGCCGTCGATGCTGTGGACTGTGATGCCGTCGGTGCGCGCCAGTTCCTCCTTTGTGTAGGAATAAATCGACCTGCCGCCGCCCGTCTCCTCGATGTCTGATGGAGGTGTCGGGGGTGCGGTGTAGGTCTCGACGAGCGTGAATTTGTAGCGGCTGCCGCTGTCCGACACCGAGTTGCCCGAGTAGGTGTTGACCACCCACGCCATGTTGGCGGCACTGCCGTTGGCCGTGCCTCGGTTGTTCATCAGCGTGCCGTCCTTGTAGGCGATGCCGTAGTAGCCGTTGCCGTCGGTCTTGATGGCTTTGAATTCGCCCGACTCATCGGTGTCGTACTGCATGTACCTGTAGCTGCCGTCAGGTGTCAGATCGCCGTTGTTCCATGAGTCCGTGGTGGTGCCTGTGACATAATCGACGTTTTGCCCGTCATAGGTGTTGATGTGGAAGCTCTTGCTGTCGCTCCCCTTGGTGAAGTAGAAGAGCTGCGCCGCCTTTTCCTCGCTCTATGTCATGTCCTCATTGGAGGCCTGGATGGCTTTGTAGCCGTTGTGCTCGCCCAGCGTCCAAAAGAAAGGCCCCTGCATGTCACTGCCCCTGTTGTCCTGGATGGAGTAGTAGTAGGTGTTGGCCTCGTCGCTCAATTTGAACACCGCGTTGGTGATTGTCACGGGGTCGCCCACCTCGACGTTCTCGACGTAGACGGCATCCTCAGGCCATGGGACGTATTCGCCGTTTTGCATGGGGCGTTGCGCGTCGTACGCGATGAGCGAGTCGGTGAGTTCCTCGGAGAGTTCGAGCACGGTCTGGGCGTATTCCTCCAGCTGTGCCAGGTTGTTTTGCTCGCCCACGTCATCCTTGATGTTGTACAGGCGGCGTTCCTGGTTCTCCCAGAAGTAAATCAGGTGGAAGTCGCCTTTGAGGATGGCCGAGTAGGCCCCGTAGCCCTCTTTCTTGTCCTGGCTTTCGCCCCAGCGGTTGGGGTAGTGCCAGATGGTCGTGCGGTCGCGTTGCAGGTCGGCGTCCTTGATGATGTCCACGAAGCTGTGGCCGTCAACCGTCTGCACCGTCTCATAGTCAGTGACACCTGCCATCTCGAGTATCGTCGGGAAGAAGTCCTCAATCATCACCGGGTTGTGGTTCTCCGTCCCGGCTATGGTCACTCCGGGCCAGTAGACCATCATCGGCTCGTGCACGCCGCCCATGTAGGACGACCCCTTGCCGGCGCGCGCGGGATAGTTCTGGTCGCGGTTGAGGTCGCCTTGCCTCGGGCCTACGGCTTGGCCGCCGTTGTCCGACATGAAGATGATGATGGTGTTGTCGGCTATCCCCTCGTCGTCAAGGAAGTCCATGATGTCGCCCAGGCTCTTGTCCATGCCTTCCACCAGGGCGGCGTGGTTGATCTCCGACTGGTTGAGCGTCGTGCCCAGCATCTCGTCTTGCACGTTGGCGTAGTTGCCGGTGAAGCGGCTGTCGGCGTCATAGGGGGAATGGATGGCGTAGTGCGCCATGTAGAGGTAGAACGGTTGCCCCTCGTCGATGGGTTTGCGCAGCGCTTCCAAGGCTTCCAACGTGAGAGCCTCGGTCAGGAACGTGCCCGTGTTGTAGTATTTCTCCAGCCCCGAGACATGGAAGTTCCCCGTGCCGTACTCGTTCTCGCAAAGGTAGCTGCCCGGCGCCCCGTTGGCCCCGCCGGCTATGTTGACGTCGAAACCGAACAGCAGCGGGTCTGCGCCCGGGGTGTCCAAAGCCCCGAAGTGTGCCTTGCCGCAATGTATGGTGTAATAGCCTCCCTCGTTCAGCAGTTGTGGCAGAGGGGTGATCGCCGTGGCGTTGTTGACGACTGTCCCCTCAGGCTGGATGCCGTTGTAGTTCCATTCGGGCAGGTCGAGGCTGCCGCCGCCTGCGTCGTTGTTGGCGTCGCGTTCGAGCGTCCAGTTCGTGACCCTGTGCCGCGCGGCGTTCATGCCTGACATGAGGCTGCATCGCGAGGGCGAGGAGATGGCGCAGGCGTAGGCTTGCATGAACTTCACCCCTTTTTCGGCCAATCGCTCCATGTTGGGCGTGCGGTAACGGTTGTTGAGCGGTGTCCTCTCCGAATGGAAAGGCACTGAGGTCTCCTGCCATCCCATGTCGTCCACGAGGAACAGGATGATGTTGGGCCGCTCGTCCGCTGCTGCGTATGCCGGTGATGCGGCTACCATCCCGGCCAAGGCGGTGCTTAACGGGAGAAAGTTCTTCTTGATGTTGATCATAAGTGTTTTTTGTGTTATTTGGTGTTGTTGGTGTCCGGTCTCTTATTAATGCGGGCGGTTTCCCAAGGGTTGATGTTGTAGCAGGTGGGGAAATCACGCACCGTCAAGGTGAAATCATGTCAAAATTATTGTATTTGCAAAAAGAAAAAAATAAGTATCTATGCTTTTGCCCGTGTTTAAGGTTATTTAACTACCGACCTCGCCTCAATGCATCTGTCCGCCAGTTCGCAGTCGTGCAGAGGGTTATGGCGTGCTTTTGACGGGTGTCTTGACAAAATCAGGGTCGGGAAACATAGGAATCCAATCGTTTGCGTAAAAAATACGCCAAATGTTTTGTTGCGTATGAAGTACGCATTATATTTGCCGCGTAATTCTTACGCAATTATCGATATGGACGAACTCAAATATTGCTACAAATACCCCCATCCCGCCATCACTGCCGACGCTGTGGTGTTCGGCTTTGACGGCAGGGATTTGCACATCCTCCTGGTGGAGCGTGGCCTTGAGCCTTACAAAGGCAGCTGGGCGTTGCCGGGCGGCTTCATGCGCATCGATGAGACGGTGGAGCAGTGCGCAGCCCGCGAGTTGAGGGAGGAGACTGGTGTGACGGATGTCTATCTGGAGCAGTTCCACACGTTCAGCGGCGTGGCGCGTGACCCGAGGGAGCGTGTGGTGACAGTGGCGTTTTTTGCGCTGGTCAGGGAGTCGGACTACCGTCTCATCGCCGGCGACGATGCCGCCCGTGCGAGTTGGTTCGGGCCTGACGAGTTGCCCCCACTTGCCTTCGACCACCACGACATCATCGACAAGGCGCGGCGGCACATCAGGGAAGTGCTGCGCACCCGCCCGATAGCGTTCAAGCTGTTGGACGAAAAGTTCTCGATGGACGAGTTGCAACGCCTCTATGAGGCGATCAACGGCACGACCTACGACCGCCGCAACTTCCGCAAAAAGATGGTCTCGACAGGGCTTGTGCGTTCCCGTGGAGCGAGCTGCAGGCTCGGGGTGAACCGGGCGGTCAATTTTTTCTCATTTGATGAGGACGCTTATGACGAACGACGGGCTGCCGACCCCAAGGGGCGCAACCCATTTGATTTATAACAACTAAAAATTTTAATGAAATGAAAACAGAAATCTACAACCTCATCATCCTCGATGAGTCAGGCTCGATGGCTTGTGTCGCGCCGCAAACGATCAGCGGTTGCAACGAGACGCTCAACACCATTCGCTCGGCGCAGGAGCAGTATGCAGAGACACAAGACCACTATGTTAGCATCTTCGCTTTCCAGAGTGACGGTCAGCGGCTGTCGCGCTATCTCGTCAAAAACGTCCCGGTGCAGGAGGTCGCAAACATCAGCGAAGAGCTTTACGAGCCGTGGGGAGCGACGCCGCTGTATGACGCTGTCGGTTCGACGATCGTTGACCTCAAGTCGCTGGTCAAGGAGAGGAGGATGGCCATCGGCAACGTCACCATCATCACTGACGGGATGGAGAACGCCTCGTGCCGCTACACCCAGCATCAGGTCGCCAAGATGATCGACGCTCTCAAGGAAGAGGGCTGGTGCTTCAGCTTCATCGGTGCCAACATAGATGTCAAGGCCGTCGCCTCCGACTTGGGCATCGACAACGCCCTTGAGTTCCGGCAGGACGACCGTGGCACGCGTGAGATGTTCGAGCATGAGAGGCGTGGCCGCATGGGATGGTATGGTCGCACGGATGAGGTCTTATGCTGCATCTCACCCAATGGATGCGCCACAGAGGAGGAAGAGAAAGAGGTGAGAAAGAAATTCAAGAAAGCGTCCAAGGGCTACTTCGACGTCTGACAACCTGCAACCTGAAATGTGATGTGAAAACACCTTAGGGAGTCCCCCTCCATGCACTCGCCCACACGGGCGTTTGCATCTGACCGGGCCGCCATTGTCTGATGACCTTGGCGGCTTTCTCATGGCTGTCTTTGCTGTCGGGAGACGGTGCGGGTCAGTCGTGTGGGCATCTCTCCCACGTCTCTATCAAGTTGCCGTCCACTGTCGCGGCGGATGCCAGGCGTGCCCCCGCCAGTCGTGGTGCTGCCACGCCGTCGCCTATGGTGATGGCGGGATTGGTCTCGATGCGTGCCTCGTCCCACAGTCCCGCGTCGATGAATGATTGCAGTGTCCGCGCCCCGCCCTCGACGAGCAATGTCTGTATACCCCGCCTGTGCAGTTCGGTGAGGATGGCTTGGGGCAGTGTGCCCTCTCCAGTGGCTGCGCTGCCGTCATCCGTGCGGTGCATTTGCATCTCCTCAAGCCCCGGGATGTCAAGGCCTCGCGGGTTGTCGGTGCAGATGACGGTCGGCACGGTGCCGTCCATGACGTGCAGGCTGCGCGGCAGTCTGCCCTCGCGGTCGATGACCACGCGCAGAGGGTTTGGACCTGCCCAGTGCCGCACTGTCAGCGTAGGGTCGTCGAGCAACGCGGTGCGCGTCCCAACTGCTATGGCTTGGCACTCGGCTCTGAGCTTGTGGACGAGCATCCGTGTCACCGGTGTTGACAACACGACGGGGCGGATGCCGCGTGCCGCCTCGTCGGCGGTGCGCAAGGCGTCGATGCATCCGTCGGACGATTGTGCCCACTTGAGGATGACGTATGGGCGGCGCATCTCCTGGAAGGTGGCAAAGCGGCGGATGAGTGCCCTGCACTCGTCCTCGCAGATGCCCACGTCAACCCTGATGCCAGCCTCGCGCAGTATGGCTATGCCCGCGCCGTGCACCTTGGCGAAAGGATCCACGCACCCGACAACGACGCGTGCGAAGCCGCACTCGACGAGCAGCCTTGCGCATGGCGGGGTCTTGCCCCAGTGCGAGCACGGTTCGAGGCTGACATAGATGGTCGCCCCCCTCAGCAAGGCTTTGTCCGCCACCGCCCCGACGGCGTTGACCTCGGCATGGGCTTGCCCGCACCGCCTGTGCCATCCCTCGCCGATGATGCGCCCGTCGCGCACGATGACCGCCCCGACGGTCGGGTTGGGAGCGGCGTGCAGGATGCCTTTGCGTGCCAGTTGGATGCAGCGTCGCATGAATGCCTCGTCACTCGTCTGTCTTGCCTGTGTCGTGTCTGTTGCCATGGTCGATGTCGTTTGTCGTGTCTTGTATGGGGGAATGCCCCGTGTGGCAAAGTTAATGCTATGATCCCAAACAACATCACCCGGAGCACCCGCATCCTCTCGTCACCTTGCCTCTTGGCACAAAAAGAGCCACGCCCCGACCGACATCTTCTGTCAGTCCGGGCGCGGCCTTTCTGTCACTCAGTGCTTGGCGTGTTGCCACCAAGCCTGTCGTTGCCGGTCTGTGCTTACTTCACAAACTTGATGTAGTTGCCATCGACCTTGGCGACATAGACCCCGTCGGGCATACCCGCCATCGACACTGCCGTCACCCCTTGGAGGCGTGCCACGCTCGTGCCGTTGACTGCGAATATCTCCACGCTTGCAGCGTCGCCGACATAAAGCGTCTCGCTCTCGCTGTCATAGTAGGTCTCGCCTGCTTCGACCGCATCGATGCCCGTGAGGTCAGTCACCTCGATGGTGAGAGTCGTGGCCTCGGTGATCGTAGCGATGTAGTCGTAAGTGTCGCTGCCGTCAGCATGTTGCAGGTCGGCCGGCTCGTCGTTGACGCTGAGGCTGATCTTCACGTCGTTTTCAGGGACGGTGCTGGTGATGGATGCTTGGTATTTTTCGCCCTCCATGAGCACATCGCCGCTGGTGAGGTCACGGTCTGCGGTGAACACCTCTACGTCCACGAGTTCAGCCCCGTCGCCCGTCACTTCCCAAGTCAGCGGGTAGTAGTTGATGACCTCGGCGTTGACGACAATCTCGTTTGTCTCCTCGACCATGCCGGTGTAGGTGTAGCTGCCCGTCTCAGGCACGAGCGACATCTCCCTCTCCTCGTCGTTGACGGTCAGTGTCACTTCGAGCGCGTCGGTCGCGTTGCTCATGTCCACGTTGACGGTGTACTGTTTGCCCATCGTCACTTGGTCGCCGCTCTCGATGGCAGCGTCATCGACAGTGACGGTGACAGCCACCTGGTCAGCGCCCGTGCCGGTGACAGAGTAGTTGACCGGGCATTTGACCTCGTAGACTGTGATAGCGAAGTCGTAGGCCACGCCGTTCCTCAGTTCGCCATGGAAGTCATGGAAGACCTTCGTCGCCCAATCGTCAGAGTAGGGGTTGGGCGCCATGTAGACGACCCTCATGCGGTAGGTTCCCGGCTGCACGCCCGCAGGCACAGCGAAAGTCCTCGACCACCCGTCCGTGATGTTGCCGTCGGGGTCGCCGAAGTTGTTGTCCTCGCCATCCTTGCCGACACCCTCGTAGACCTCGCCCTCGTCGTCGAAGTCAAAGTCGTTGTTCCAGTCGATGAACGCCGCCTGGCGCGTCCAGACGAGTTCCGGCTCGCAGATCTCATCCTTGTCGTCGTGCGTGTAGGTGATGTTGTTGTTGTAGGTCTTGAAGTTGACGGTGAACTCCTTGACACCCTGGTCCATCATGATTTGCATACCGGTCTTGTCGATGACAGCCCCCTCTTCCTGCTGCTCGTGCAGCGTGGTGTAGGGTGTGAAAGGCAGCTCATCCTCGTTGGTGATGGTGAACAGCGTCATCGTCTGCACCTTGTCGCCGCTCACGCTCACCTCGCTCAGGTAGCGGTTCTGCTGGTTCAGCCCGACCTCGTAGTAGCGTGTCATCACGGGATAGTCCAGCGTCTTGAACTGTGCCACGAAACTTGCATCCTCCCGTCCGTCGTAGACGTAGGGGTTGCGGTAGCTGACCACCGTCTCATCCTCTGCATCGACCCAGCGGTAGAACATATAGCCCTCTTCCGCCGTCGCCGTCAGCGTGACTGCCGCGCCAAGGCTCACCTCGGCCGTCGTGCCGCTCTGCCCCTGGATGGCGACAGTGCCCTGCTCGTCATCGGATGATGCGACGGTCACGGTCTTGAGTTCCTCCTCCGTGCCGTAGGTGAACGGGTAGAAGAACCATCCCGAGCTTGTCGCCTCGTCGCCTTTCCAGAGTGTGATGTGGTACAAGCCTTCTTTGTACGAATTGTCAGTCCAGTTCATCACGTTCATGTAAGACTCGGTCCTGACATCCTGCAAGACATACTGTCCCTCGACGGTGTTTGCCACCCCGGTCGAGATCGATGTCATCAGGTGCAGCGTCGTGCCGGCTTCGGACATGGTGATGAATTTGTTGCTGCCGTTAGTCACCTCGTTGCCGACGTTGACCCTCAGGCCGCCGTTGCAGCTGACGAGGTAGATGTTGCCGTTGCCCGCGTCCTCAAGCCTCCAGAGCAGGGTGGCGTCGGCTTGTTCCTGCGTCAGCCCGGACTTGTACTGTTCCGTCACCAGCTGGTTGCCGTCCCACTTCATGTAGCGGCTCTCCCTGCCGTCGTTGGCTGCCGGGTTTGTTGACATGATGGCATACCACTGCGGGGCTTCCTCGGTGCTGATTTGCGGCTCGACCCATCCGTCAAAGGGTGTCACTTGCGCGTTGGCTTGCAGGCAGGCGACACCCATGGCGGCGGCGAGCATGAGTGTTAGAGTAAAGTTTTGTTTCATTGCTGTTTAACGTTTTGAGTGTTTAAGGTTTGTGTCTGTTTCTCGCGATTAGGTCTTGTATGCCGCAAAGATAGTGATTTAACTCGACTGATGCCACAAATTTTGGTTGATTGACATTGCCTGGAGTGAAACAATTTTTTGCATACTACCCTTTTGCCGTTTGCATCCGATGCAAGCGTCCGGGACATACGATCCTGCCCGCCTTTGGGTGCGATGCCGCAGTGCCCGGTCCCGGTTGATGCGTGCCGATGCCCTGGGACGTGCCATCCACCATGGATGCACAAAAAGCACAAGAGTGTGCAGGAGCGAAAAGAAATGTTTTTTCTTTTACACTCCTCATGGAGTGTTTTCTTTATGTTACCGTAACTGTATACGTTACTGTTACTGTATAGCATTGCTATGCATTGCAATGCATACATGAGCATAGTTGAGCATACATGAGCATAGTTGTTATGTGCGTGTTTTCTTTGACACTCGTAAGAGTGTTTTCTTTATATATCCGTATCTGTATCTGTATACGTATCCGTATCTGTATAGCCGAGCATTGCCGAGCTTTGCCGGGCAATGCCGGGCAATGCCGGGCAAATGCTTTGCCGCGACACTGTTTTGTTTGTCCTGCTGCGGCGCGGTGTGGCGATTTTGCCCTATCTTTACGCGGATTGTGCTCATAGTGTAGTGATGGAAAGGTTGACGCAGATGTTGAGACGGAGGCTTGCCCCTCGCTATGCCGGCGGCGAGCTCGACGGCGTGGTGCGTGCCCTGTGCGAGGATTTGCTCGGGCTGGGGATGCCTGCCATGTTGTTTGCCACGGATGCTGACCTCGACGACGGGCGGCGCGGCGTGCTCGATGCCGCCGTGTCGCGGTTGCTCGGCGGCGAGCCGGTGCAGCACGTGACGGGTGTGGCGTTGTTCCGTGGGCTGAGGCTGCACGTGACGCGCGACACCCTCATCCCGCGTCCCGAGACGGGCGGGTTGGTGGACTTGGCATCCGAGGCGTTTGCCGGGCGTGACGGGGTGTCCGTGCTCGACCTCTGCACAGGGTCGGGGTGCGTTGCGATAGCCATTGCGCACGACAACCCTTCTTGGCGCGTCTCGGCATCGGACATCTCGCCCGCCGCCGTCGAGGTGGCACTGGCCAACGCCGCCGCCTGCGGGGTGGATGTCGCGGTGGATGTGGCTGATGTCTTCGCTGCCGGCTATGCTCCCGGGGCGTTCGACCTGGTGACGTGCAACCCGCCCTACGTCCTGCCTTCGGAGAGGGCGGGGATGGACGACACGGTGCTGTCGCATGAGCCGGTGACGGCGTTGTTCGTGCCCGAGGACGAGCCGCTGCTCTACTACCGTGCCGTCGGCGAGGGCGCGCGGCGGTGGCTGAGGGGCGGTGGCGTGCTGCTGTTTGAGATCAACCGCGCCTTCGCCGACGAGACCTGCGCGCTGCTGCGCTCGCTCGGCTATGTGGGCGTGGAGGCGGCGAGGGACTATGTGAGCAATTGGAGGTTTGTCAAAGCTGTCAAGGAATGAGAAAAGAGATTACCCCTTCGCAAGCCTTGTCGCGTGCCGCCGCATGGTGCTCGCGCGGCGAGCGTTGCACCGCCGACGTGCGTGCCAAGCTGGACGCATGGGGGCTGGACGTTGAGGATGCCGATGCCGTGATGGAGGCTTTGGTGGCGGATGGCTATGTCGATGACCTGCGCTATGCAAAGGCATTTGCCGGCGACCGTGCGCGGTTGTCAGGGTGGGGCAGGGTCAAGATCGCCTATGCCTTGCGTGCCAAGGGCATCGCCGATGCGGCCGTGCGCGAGGCGTTGGACGGTGTGGACGACGATGACTATGCCGCGAGCATGGACAAGGCGATGTCGTCCAAGGCACGCCTGATGACCGAGGACGACAGGTTCAAGCGCAAGGCTAAACTCATCAGGTTTGGCGTGTCGCGGGGCTATGACTACGGTGCTGTGGCACGGTGGGTGGAGGAGCATGATGGGCTTTAGCGTGCTGCCGGCCTTGGGCGAAGTGCTTTTCCCACGCTTGTGCGAGGCTTGCGGGAGCCGCCTCAATGCCGGCGACGTGGCGTTGTGCGCCGTGTGCCAGTCACGGCTGCCGTTCAGGGCGTGCATCGACACCGGGTTTGACGAAGATGTCGAGTGCGAGCGGCTCCCGAGGCGTGTGATGGCTGTTTTCACCTACGTGCACGGTGGGATGCTCCACAAGCTCGTGGCCAAGGTCAAGCACGGCGGCCGCCGCGACCTCGCCCGCAGCCTGGGCCGTCTTGCTGCCGTCGAGGCGGGGAGGGCGGGGGCTTTTGACGGCGTGGATGTCATCGTGCCTGTCCCGCTCGACCCGGCCAAGCTGCGCCGCAGGGGTTACAATCAAGCTTTTGAGATGGCCATGGGCGTCTCACAGCACACGGGCATCCCCGTCGCCGATGTGCTTGCCAGGGCGGGCGGCGGCGACAGCCAGAAGAGCAAGCGGGCCGGTGAGCGCGAGCGCAATGTCAAGGGTGCTTTTGCCATCGTTGATGCCTCCTCATGCGCGGGCCGACATGTGCTCATCGTGGATGACGTGATGACCACCGGGGCGACGCTGGCCGAGTGCGCCGCTTTGCTGTCGGGCTGCGCGGCATCGGTGTCGGTACTTGCCGTGGCGCGGACGGCGGTGGTGTGACTGGCGGATGTGCCGGGGAATGCTGGGGGAATATGCTCCGTCGGGACGGCTGGCGTCCGGCGTGGACGGGATGAGTGGGAGCGGCGCAGGCATACTTGTTTGCTAATCTATGTTTATCTTTCGCATTTATCACAGGTTTTCCATAATTTTGCAAAGTCTAACAAAATGAGCAAGATTATGTCTGAAAGAAAGAAGATAAAGACCGCCCTCGTCTCTGTCTACCACAAGGAAGGACTTGACGAGATCATCACCCGTCTGCATGACAATGGTGTCAAATTCCTTTCCACCGGCGGCACGCGCCAGTTCATCGAGTCGATGGGCTATGAGTGCGAGGCGGTGGAAGACCTGACCTCCTACCCGTCCATCCTCGGGGGACGTGTCAAGACGCTGCATCCCAAGGTGTTCGGCGGCATCCTTTGCCGTCGCGACATGGAGCAGGACAGGAAACAGGTGGAGCAGTATGAAATCCCCGAGATAGACCTCGTGATCGTCGATCTCTACCCATTCGAGGCCACGGTCGCTTCGGGTGCGAGCGAGGCCGACATCATCGAGAAAATCGACATAGGCGGCATCTCCCTCATCCGCGCCGGCGCCAAGAACTTCAAGGATGTCGTCATCGTTGCTTCGCAAGCCCAGTACCAGCCTTTGCTCGACATCCTGTGCGAGAACGGTGCATCGACATCGCAGGAGGAACGCGCGTGGTTCGCCAAGGAGGCATTCGGGGTCTCGTCCTACTATGACACCGCCATCTTCAACTACTTCGACAAGGGCGGCAACTCGTCTTTCCGCTGCGCCGTGGAACCGCAGAAGGTGTTGCGCTATGGCGAGAACCCGCACCAGAGGGGGATGTTCTTCGGCGACTTTGACGCAATGTTCGACCAGTTGCACGGCAAGGAGATCTCCTACAACAACCTGCTTGACATCAACGCGGCTGTGGATCTCATCGACGAGTTTGACGAGACCACATTCGCGGTGCTCAAGCACAACAACGCCTGCGGGCTGGCTTCGCGGCCGACACTCGTAGAGGCTTGGCGTGATGCCCTCGCCGGCGACCCGGTGTCAGCGTTTGGCGGGGTGCTGGTGACGAACCGTCCTGTTGACAAGGCTACGGCCGAGGAGGTCGGGAAGATATTTTTTGAGGTCATCATCGCGCCCGACTATGACATGGACGCACTGGAGATCCTCTCGCAGAAGAAGAACCGCATCGTCCTCGTCCGCAAGGAAGTCGAGTTGCCCAAGCGTCAATTCCGCTCGGTGCTCAACGGCGTGCTCGTGCAAGACCGCGACACCAAGGTCGAGACACCTGCCGACCTGACAAGCGTCACGGACAAGAAAGCCACGGAGCGCGAGGTGGAGGATATGCTCTTCGCCAACAAAATCGTCAAGAACAGCAAGTCAAACTCCATCGTCCTCGCCAAGAACAAACAGCTCGTGGCAAGCGGCGTGGGACAGACCTCTCGCGTGGACGCCCTCAAGCAGGCGGTGGAGAAAGCCAAGTCATTCGGCTTCGACCTGCACGGGGCGGTGATGGCGTCGGACGCGTTCTTCCCGTTCGCGGACTGCGTGGAGATTGCCGGCAACGAAGGCATCACGGCGGTCATACAGCCCGGCGGTTCGATCAGGGACAAGGAGTCGTTTGACTACTGCAACGAGCATGGCATGGCGATGGTGACGACAGGTTTCCGCCATTTCAAACACTGATCAGGCAGCATAAACACAAACACGAGATAGGAGAAAACGAAAGTGAGCTGGTTTTCATTCACACAAGACATAGCGATGGACCTTGGCACCGCCAACACCATCATCATCTCAAATGACAAGATCGTCGTCGATGAACCATCGGTGGTGGCTCTCGACCGCCGCACCGACAAGATGATCGCCGTCGGGTCAAAGGCCAAGATGATGTATGAGAAAGTCCATGACAAGATAAAGACCATCCGCCCGCTCCGTGACGGGGTGATAGCGGACTTCTATGCCTGCGAACAGATGATACGCGGCCTCATCAAGATGGTCAGCAGCCGCAGCCGCCTCTTCGCGCCGTCGCTCCGCATGGTCATCGGCGTGCCGTCGGGCAGCACCGAGGTCGAGCTGCGCGCCGTGCGCGACTCTGCCGAGCACGCGGGAGGGCGCGACGTGTACCTCATCTTTGAACCCATGGCGGCAGCCATAGGCATAGGCCTCGATGTCGAAGCCCCCGAAGGCAACATGATTGTTGACATAGGCGGTGGCACGACCGAGATAGCCGTCATCTCGCTCGGCGGGCTGGTGTCCAACAACTCCATCCGCATAGCCGGGGACGACCTGACCGACGACATCAAGGAGTACATGAGCCGCCAGCACAACATCAAGGTCAGCGAGCGCATGGCCGAGCGCATCAAGATCAATGTCGGGGCGGCGATAACAGACCTCGGCGACGACGCGCCCGAGGATTATGTCGTGCACGGCCCTAACAAGATAACGGCATTGCCCATGGAAGTGCCTGTCTGCTACCAGGAGATAGCACATTGCCTCGACAAGACCATCAACAAGATAGAGACGGCCGTGCTGACGGCACTGGAGAACACGCAGCCTGAGCTCTATGCCGACATCGTGAAGAACGGCATCTACCTCGCCGGCGGCGGAGCGTTGCTGCGCGGGCTGGCCAAGAGGTTGTCGGACAAGATAAACATCCAGTTCCACGTCGCCGACGACCCGTTGCACGCCGTGGCAAAAGGCACGGGCATAGCGTTGAAGAACATCAATAAATTCTCATTCCTGATGCGTTGACCACACGGCACGGACGACACAGGCACCGGCAATCGCGGGCATACCTCTGGACGATGGTGTGCCGGCGATTGGCGTTGATAGACCTCTCTGACTGACAGATGCGCAACATCATCGCTTTCCTCGCACGCTACAACCACTGGCTGCTGTTCATCATCCTTGAGCTGGTGAGCTTTTGGTTGCTGTTCCGTTTCAACAGCTACCAGGGGAGCGTCTTTTTCACTTCTGCCAACCGCGCGGTCGGGACGGTCTACGGGTGGGTGTCGTCAGTCAACGATTACCTGGGGCTCAGGACGGCCAACGAGATCCTTTTTGACCGCAACCTCGAACTCGTGGTTGAAAACGAGAGGCTCCGCACCGTCATCGACAGCCTCGGGATGGATGCAGGGGCTGTGTCGCCTGACACATCGTTTACGACAGTAGCCGCCAAGGTGGTCAACAACAGTGTCAACCTGCTTGACAACTACATCACCATCGACAAGGGCCGTGCCGACGGCGTGGATGCCGACATGGGCCTCGTCTCCCCGCTCGGTGTCGTCGGGATAGTCTGCATGGCATCGTCGCACCACGCCCTTGCCATCTCGCTGCTCAACAGCAATTCCAGCGTGAGTTGCAAGCTGGAACGGTCGGGCTACTTCGGCAACCTCAAGTGGAGCGGGGGCGACTCGCGCACGGCGCAGCTGATGGACATCCCGCGCCATGCCGAGGTGCACGTCGGGGACACGGTGGTGACGAGCGGCTACTCGTCCGTCTTCCCCGAGGGGCTGATGGTCGGTGTCGTTTCCTCCCACGGCTTTTCCCCGGACGGCCTGACTTGTGAGATCGATGTCCGCCTGTCGTCAGACATGGCCAAGCTCAACATGGTCAGGGTCGTAAAAAACAAACACGCTGCCGAGCACGTCATGTTGTCCGACAGCCTTAAACGCCATCGCCAATGAGGGACAACATCATCCGTGCAGCCAAGATGTTGGTGCTGGTAGCCGTGCAAGCATTCCTGCTTAACAACCTGAACCTTTTCGGCTGTGCCACGCCCTACCTGTACATCTATCTCATCCTTTGCATGGAGGTCGATGAGTCTCCAAGCAAGGCGATGCTGTGGGCATTTGCCATGGGGTTGCTCGTGGACATCTTTTCCAACACTCCAGGAATCAACGCGGCGGCATCTGTCATGCTGGCATTCGTGCGGCCGGTGGTGTTGAGGCTCTATGTCTCACGGGAATCATTGGAGCACGGCAGCCCTTCGCTCAGGACGACCGGGGTGGGGGCTTTCATCAAGTATGCCGCGACCGCCACGCTGCTCCACCACACGCTGCTCGTCCTGCTATGTTACTTCGACATGGGCGATCCTGCGGGGCTGGTGCTGCGCATAGCGGCAAGCTCTGCCTTCACGTTGGCATTGATACTCATGATTGAAAACTTGAGAAGGTAGGCACCGTGGCGAGCGACAGCAGATACAGCAACCGCAAGTACGTCATCGCCGGCATAGCCGTCGCTGTCGTCATCGTCTATGTCATCCGCCTCTTTTCGTTGCAGATAGCGACGGACGACTACAAACGCAACGCCGACAGCAACGCTTTCCTCAAGCGCACGGTCTATCCCGCGCGCGGCAACATATATGACCGCAACGGCGAGATGATGGTCTACAACCAGCCCACCTACGATGTGCTGTTCGTATCCAACGAGATAGAGTCCCTGGACACCCTCGACCTGTGCGCAACGCTCAACATCACGCGCGAGGAGTTTGATGCGATCATGGCCCGTGTCAAGGACAGGAGGCGCAACAGGGGCTACTCATCCTACACGCAGCAGTTGCTGCTGGCGCAGCTCGGCCCCGAGGAGGCGGCCAATTTCCAAGAAAAGCTCTATAAGTTCCAAGGCTTCTACATCCGCCGCCGTTCCATCAGGCAATACACGTCGCCCAACGCCGCCCACGTCCTCGGGGACATCGGCGAAATCTCCCAGCCGGAGCTCGATCGTGACACCACCGGCTATTACGTGAGCGGTGACTTCATCGGCAAGCAGGGCATCGAGCGTTATTACGAGGAACAGTTGCGCGGCGTAAAAGGCGTGGAGGTGTTGCTGCGTGATTCGCACGGGCGCATCAGGGGGCGTTACATGGACGGGGCATTCGACCAGCCGGCCATCCCCGGGCATGACCTGACCCTCGGCCTCGATGCACGTCTCCAGCAGCTCGGCGAGAGGCTCATGCAAGGCAAGATGGGCAGCATCGTAGCCATCGAGCCATCGACAGGCGAGATCCTTAGCCTTGTCTCGTCGCCGTCCTATGACCCGTCCATAATGGTGGGACGCGGGCGCGGCAAGAGCCATCTCGCGCTTGAGAGGGACAAGACCAAACCACTCTTCAACCGCGCCATAATGGCCGCCTACCCGCCCGGCTCGACGTTCAAGCCGGCGCAGGGGTTGGTATTCCTCCAAGAGGGGATAACGACACCATCCACCCTTTACCCGTGCCACAGCGGATTCCTTTTCTCGGGGATGAGGCTCGGTTGCCACGCGCATCCGTCGCCGATCAATTTCCAAAACGCGCTGTCAACGTCGTGCAACGCCTACTTTTGTTGGGGGCTCATGCATCTGCTTGAGAACAAAAAGTACGAGGACATCGAGGAATCCATGACGCGGTGGAAGGATTACATGGTCGCCATGGGTTTCGGCTACCGCCTCGGCATAGACCTTCCGGGCGAGAAGCGCGGGTTGATCCCCAACTACGAGTACTACAAGAGCATCCTCGGCCCGCGCTGGCGTGCCCTCAACGTCATCAGCATAGCCATCGGGCAGGGCGAGATACTCTGCACGCCGTTGCAGATAGCCAACCAGGCGGCGACGATAGCCAATCGTGGCCGTTACATCGTCCCCCACGTCGTCAAGGCGGTCAAGGACGGCGAAATCGATGAGACCTACCGCACGTGGCACTACACGGGCATCGATGCGGAATACTACGACATAGCGGTCAGAGGGATGCGCGGCGCGGTCGTCGGCTCGGACTATGGCGCGACGTGCCGCCGTGCCAACATCCCCGGGCTGGAGATTTGCGGCAAGACAGGCACGGCGCAGAACAGCGGCACCGACCATTCCATCTTCATGGGCTTCGCCCCGATGGACGATGCCAAGATAGCCATCTCTGTCTACGTCGAGAACGGCGGATTCGGCGCGACGTGGGCAGTGCCGATAGGGGCGTTGATGATCGAGCAGTATCTCAATGACACGATAGCCGCCGAGCGCATCCCCCTCATGGAACAGATAGAGTCAACAAACTTGATCCCCTCCAACTATGGCATTTAGACGAGGCAGCATAGTCAAAAACATCGACTGGGTGGCGGTGGCACTCTTTGTCGTGCTCACCGTCTGCGGGTGGTTCACCGTCTGCGGTGCGAGTTACAGCTTTGACCATCCCGACCTGTTGGACTTCGCCACCCGCTCGGGCAAGCAGTTGGTGTGGGTAGGCTGCGCCTATCTCCTCGGCTTTGTCATCATGTTGCTTGACCACAAGGTCTACGAGGGTGTGGCGGCCTACGTTTATGTGGCGGTCGTGGCGTTGCTGTTTGTCACCATCTTTGCCGCGCATGAGATCAAAGGCTCGCGCAGCTGGCTCAGCCTCGGGCCTGTCAACGTCCAGCCAGCCGAGTTCGCCAAGTTTGCTACGTCGTTGATGCTTGCCAAGGTGATGGGGGCTTATTCCTATAACATAGGGCGTTGGAGGGATCTCGCGCAGGCGTTGCTTGTCATCTTCCTGCCGGTCGGGCTGATCGTGATGCAGAGCGAGACGGGGTCGGCGCTCGTCTTCTTCTCATTGTTCATAATGCTCTACCGCGAGGGGTTGCCCGGCGCTGTCCCGTTCACGGGGGTGGCGATGGCCATCTACTTCGTCGTCGGCATAAAGTACGACCAATCCATGATTGCCGGCGGTGCTACTCCCATGGGCACGTTTGCCGTGCTGTCGCTCATCATCGTGTTCACGTTGTCGATGATGCGGATCTATGTCAAAAAGGAGCGGTTGCTCAAGGCCGCCTCCATCACGTGCGTCGTCGTGGCCGCTGCCGCGCTTGCCGTGTCGTCGTGGGTCGTCCCGTTCAACGTCAATCACGTGATGGTCGGGCTTGTCGCCGCGCTTGCCGTGCTGGGCATCTACCGGTGGGTGGTGTCGGGGGGCAGGAACGCGGTCTACGTGAGCCTGTTTGCGTTGCTGAGCGTGGCGTTCCTCTACTCGTCCAGCTATATGTTCCACAACGTGCTGCGAGACCACCAGCGCGTCAGGATAGAGGTGTTGCTCGGCATGACCGAAGATCCTTTGGGGGATGGCTACAACGTCAACCAGTCTAAGATAGCGATAGGCTCTGGCGGTCTCACCGGCAAAGGCTTCCTCAACGGCACGCAGACCAAGTTGAAGTATGTCCCCGAGCAGGACACCGACTTCATCTTTTGCACCGTGGGCGAGGAGCAAGGCTTCGTGGGGGCGGCTGGCGTGCTGCTGCTTTACCTTGCTTTCATCCTCCGGCTGCTGTGGCTTGCCGAGCGTCAGACGACGGCTTTTGCCAGCATCTACGGCTATTGCGTCGCCTCCATCTTCCTTTTCCACGTCTTTGTCAACGTGGGGATGGTGCTCGGTCTTGTCCCGGTGATAGGCATCCCCCTGCCGTTCTTCAGCTATGGCGGCTCGTCGCTGTGGGGGTTCACCGTGCTGCTGTTCATCTTCCTGCGGCTTGACGCTGGCAGGGGGTGAACCTCTTTGCCTGTCATATCCCTCCAGTTGGCGGAAATCTTGGAAAAGCGGCAAAAACCGCCCCTTTAATCCTTGGAAAAGCGGCATATATCTGTATACAGATATGCTAAATAGTTGAAAATCTGTTCATTTTCAATGTTCCGCATATAACTATCCATATATTCCCAATCGGGATTGCCATTTTCATCCGCAGGGAGAGTAAGAACTTCTTTTGCCAATCGAGAGGCACTTCTTTTGTATCCAAAATTGTATTTCCCTCTTATTCTGTCTGCAACTGTTGTGATGAATGTACCAATATATTTGTTAAGATGTTCATTGTACCCCAATGTCATGTCTGATGTGGCAATAAAATCTTCTGCTTTATAAACGGAATACCCCATAGACCCTTCTCCATTACGGATAAAGGCAATGCAATTGCCCTTTTGCACCAAACCCTTGTCGGCGGTAACAAAACAAAGCACTCCATTGTTCTGATTAGTCGCCCCAAGATAGCTAATGCCGTTTTCGACTTTTTCAATGTGGTTGAGACCTTTTGATTTGCCTGGCACAAGGATAGGAAACAAGTCACGGACGAGGAAGTGTTTCCATTTTACCCCCCCCCCCTATTTTAGGATTATTAACAATGTGCCTATCCTTAAAGAATTTGAGTGTCGTTTTGAGGATGTCTTGCTCAACTTCTTTCATAAAAGAAGACATAAAAGCAAAGTCTATTTCTCCTTCATCTGTCGATGGTAAAATCAATTTTTCTCTTTTTATTCTGTTGTCATTTATTTCTCTGTTAAAGCTATATTTCTCTGATAAACGATTGATGAAGGGTATCATAAAAAGATAGGCATATTTGTCTAATCCATCTCTTTTCAATTGGGTAACATGGTCACTTGCCACAAATTCATATTGATGAAAAAATGCGCTCCCAACGCTACCACTATTGGCAACAGTTAAGCAATTTGAAAATTTTCTTATGCCGCTCTCATTGCCGACAAATCCGTCCACCCCGTTATTGAGAGCTGTAGCCGATATGTATGGTGTCGTGCCTTCTGAATGGTCGGCCTTTTTAAGCCGCTTACCTCGTTGAATATCAGTAAATACCTCTGTAAAATTGAATGCTTTCCAATGAGTACGGGATAATTTACCCCCCCCCCCCATTATTATATTGTTGATAATCAAGTGTTTGCATAATTTCTCTATTGTTGGTTTCAAAATTTGTTGTTCTTTGGCTTTCATGTAGTCTTCCATAAACTGCCAATCTAACAAGCCTTCTTTTGTCACAGGTAATAAGACTTTTTGCCTTTTCATTCGTTGAGCATTAAATTTATATCCATAGGCATATTTGTCTTTTTGTTGTCTGATAGCAGTCGAAAGGAATAGGAGTGTATAGCGATTATTATGAGTTTCGTCAATCCATTTAACCCGTTTAACATCGTCTGAAAACAGAGCCTTATAAGGATGATAAAATGAGAATCCAACGCTACCATTATAATTTACACCTAATACATTACTGTCCAAACTTTCATTGGAAGAAGATGTAAACATGGTTATTCCATTATTGGCTTCTGATGCTCCTATAAATGGCATATTCCCCAATTTCATATCTGCTTTTGTCAATCTCTTGCCACTGCTTATAATAACAACATCTTCAAGAAAAAACTCTTTCCAGTGTCGGCCAATCAATCTATTCATTTCCGCCTCCTTCTTCAAACAAATAACCTTTGCCATGAGTAATCATGTTAAATTCAAATGTCAGGTAATCAGCCATTGTATTTTCAAAGTCTTTCTCCGTAGGGATTTCATCATTGAAGTAGTAGAAAGCATGTAGCCACTCATCCTCTGCCTCTATGGTTGTCTCCACACAGAATTTTGTTTCTGCTTCTATGCGTCCGAACCACACGTCAAGTAAATGTTGCCGTTTGTCTTTGGCACTTGCGGTTTCTTCCAAACCGATGTGCTTGCTTACTACAAAGCCATCATCCTCGAAATTGATAAACTTGCATTTATGGTCTTTGTCATGAGGTATGCCAGCCGTGAACACGGCAATGCATGGATTTGTTCCCACACCATAGAACGTGTTCTTATTAAGCGTGATAACCCCTTCCAAAGTATGATGTTTGAGTATGTTATTTTTGATATTCTGTTCTTCTCTGCTTTTTCCAGTTACCGAAGATTGTGGAATAATGACAATAGCCCTTGCCCCCTCTACCAAAGAATCAAGCAAATGTTCCGTAAAGCTGATTTCGTATAAGTCGGGGTTACTTTTTGAGCCTTGTGAATAAGGTGGGTTCATCATACCTACGGTGCATCCTTTCAACTGCAATTGGCTTGGATTATGTTTCAAGAAATCCCAATTGTGCAAGTTGCTTTTCCCATCGCCACGAAGTATCATATTCGTCGTAGCAATGGTAAACATATAAGGCTGCAATTCAATTCCAAATAATTGGTCGCGTTTGATATGCCTTCTCTGTGCCTCATCGTTGGTTTGCTTGACCATCTTATGCATGGCGGCAATTAGAAAACCAGCAGTACCACAACAGGGGTCAAGCACTTTGTCATCGACTTTCAAATCAGCCAGTTCGCAAAACAACTCCGTAATGTGCTTAGGGGTAAGAACGATGCCTAATGTTTGTCCGTCACCTCCGGAATAAGACATGAATTCTCCATAGAAACGACCCAAATAATCCTCTGCCGAGTTTTGGTAACGTATGTTCTTATAAATGCTGTTATAAAGGAACTCCGTGTAATGCCTTAATGGTGTCTTGCCCAAAGTTTCGTCCTTTTCATTGATTTTGGGCGTATCCTTGATAACTGCAAATTGGCTCAACAGCTTGTCTCGTTTGGTATCAGGCGTTACGTTAGCACGTTGTAAATTGCTCCGTATGGCTTCGTAAATCTTTTGCCCGTCAGTTTTTACTGCATCTCCAACAAGCGAATCAATGGAAAATGTCTTGTATTCAATCTCCCTTAATGCAAGCATAATGCCAGAAACTATCAAAGGCTTTTGTTCCGTTGTCAGATTGCCGTAATTTCTCAAATCGTTATGTAGCTTTTCCGCATCCTTGAGAATTTCAGCTGTCGTCTTTTCGACATCGGTTTCCTCTTTCAAGATTTCTTTCAAATAGAACTCATCTATATTGCTTTCACTAAAAGAAATAAAGGTTTCCACGTCAGGCAATTCACGATAGTCGCCTCTTTCGTTTATAAACACAGGAGTAATCCGGTGCCTTTTCTCGTTGCCCGATACGCCAAATGCCAATACCTTGTGATAGGACGTATTCGCCGCCAAGTGCATACCATAGAACAACGCCCCATTGACAGCATAGTCCTGTACACTTTTGACATCTTGCATCACCAATCCTTTTTCATCCCTAATAAGATGCTTGTCAAGTGCAGCCTTATCCTCGATTACAAGCAAGAAATCTTTTACCACCCCGCAATATTCAGGGTAGCCAGCATTTCCCGTTTGTGCTTTTGAAGCAGTTTTCAACGCTTCATTTATTTCTTTTATATCGCAACCTTGCGGTGTCAAGTCTAAACCCGCTTCTTGCAGTAATCCATGCACCCAAAAGTCTGTTTTAATCTCTTTTTTCGCCATTGGCACAGTCCTCATTGATTAGATTTGATATGAGCAAATCTCTGACATCCACATTCAGAATACCTGCAATCCGATACAAAACAGGAATATGAGGCTGTACTTTGTTCGAGGCATACACATTAAAGTCATTCCATGCCTATTTGCCAATTCCGTTTGGTTGATACTTCTTGTTCCCAAAGCCTCTTTTATTTGGTTCATGCATATATCTTGTTTCAAGATTGCTGTTTTATCATTTGTAAAAGTATAAAATTTACATTGGAAAAATGTGCCTTTTCCCAAAGGAAAGTGTTGATTTCTCATAACATTTACCCTGCTGTTCGGGCATTATTTATATTCGCAGTTGCCATAGGTGGCATAGTCTCCCCTGCGCCTTCACACCCTTGCACGGATCACCGCCTCCAATCACTGACGGGCAGCGGTGCTTTTGCCTGTGTCATGCGGTGTTTCGGTCGGAATCATTAGATGTTTTCCCCGAAATCATGCGAAGTTTTCCCGCAATCCGGCGAGGTGCGCCAATCTGATTGGGTGGTCTGCGCGGTGCGGCCTGCCGGGAAAAGCCGTTTTTGGAGGTTTATTTATTAACAAATGTTAAATGGGGGGGGGGTAAAATTTTCATCCTATTAACCTAAATTTTATGTTTGTCGCATTCAAACAGTCAAGCACGCCTATGTCTATATTTTACGAAGATGAACACAAGACGTGTTACAACTACAATGTGCCGGAGTTGTCGCTGTTCAAGTGGTTTGAACTTGACAAGACGTCTCCTCCTGTCTTCCTTGAGGTTGAGAAGTCCGTCCTCATCTTTGTCGTCGATGGCCTGATCGAGGCCCGGTTTGGCAGCCACAGCACGAAGGACATTGGCGCGGGACAGTTCTTTTTCGTTCCCTCTGGTGTGCATTTCTATGGCTCACAGCATTGCCGGTCGCGGGTGTTGAGCTGCTCGTTTGCCGACGTGCCGCAGTTTTGCAATCTCCGCACCATCGACAACCTCGCCGGCAGCATCAACGATGACAAGGAGCTGCGGGAGATGTTTTTCACCCTCCCGATACGTCCCCAGCTGCGCAAGTTCATCGATTTTGTCGTCGAGTGCCTTGCTGACGGCATCCATTGCGCCCACTTCCACCAGCTGAAGTTGCAGGAGATGTTCCTGTTGATGCGGGTCTACTACACAAAGGATGAGCTGGCGCGGATGTTTGCCCCGATCCTTGGCGGCGACAGCGTGTTCCGTCGGTTCGTGCTCGACCATTACAAGGCGTTTGCAGGTGTCGAGCAGTTTGCCGAGGCGGCCAACATGAGTGTCTCGACGTTCCAACGCAAGTTCAAGCAGACTTTCAAGAAATCCGCCGCCGAGTGGTTGCTCGACCGCAAGTGCGAGATGGTGATCAGGGAGATAAAGACCTCCTCCAAGACGTTTGACCAGATCGCCGACGAGTGCAGTTTCTCGTCGGTTCAGTACTTTTCCAACTTCTGCAAGAGCCACTTCGGCAAGACCCCGACCGAGCTGCGTTCGGAGGAATTCTGACATCTGTGATGGGAAAAGTCCCCATCGGATGACATGAATTCATAAGTAATTGGAACAATATCATAACATCGGCTTTTGCTGCCGGCGGTAATTTTGCCGCCAAAAACAGAAACAAGAGCTTTGATGGATTTCATAAGACACAAGACCGCGTGGCTCACCGCCACCGTGCTGTTGTGCGCCTGCTTGCAGGCAAAGTCGCAGACGGTGGCATTGAAGACCAACGCCCTTTACTGGCTTGCGACCACGCCCAACGCCTCTGTCGAGTTTGCGTTGTCCGACAAGGTGACTATCGACGCGGCTGCGGCTTACAACCCCTGGACGTTCAAGGATGACAAGAAGATGCGCTTCTGGCTTGCCCAGCCCGAGGTGCGTTACTGGTTTTGTGAGAAGTTCGAGGGACATTTCATCGGCGTGCACCTGCACGGGGCGCAGTTTTTCGGCGGGTTTGGCGACACGCGCCGCGACGGCTATCTGGCCGGGGGCGGGTTGACCTACGGCTACGACTGCCTGCTCGCCCCGCATTGGAACCTTGAGTTTGCCATAGGCATCGGCTATGCCCGCCTGTGGTACGACGAGAGCCCCTGCATCCCATGCCGCCGCGATGTCGTGCCAAAGCACAAGGATTACGTTGGGCCGACCAAGGCCGCCATAACAGTCAGCTATTTGTTTTAGTCCGTAGGAAATCATGCAAACAGGAAAACATAATCTCATCCCATCCGTCCTGCTGTCGGCCGCATTGGCGACGGCGGCAGGCTGCGCTTCGCACAAGGAAGGGCGCATCACCGTTGACCCTGACGTGCAGGTGCTCTCGCTCGACACGGCCCGCAGCGCGGACCTCGACGTGACGTTGTGCGTGCCGGAGGGCTATGTGCCGCGCCGCTCGCGCCTCTATGTCACCCCGTTGCTTTACAGTGGTGACAGCCTCGTCGAGACCTATCCCTCCGTCGCGCTCGACGGCTCTATCTACACCAAGAAGCTGCGCCGCGCCCAGGTGCTTGAGGGCAAGGTTGACACGGTTGATGCGACCGAGGTTGACAAGCGCAAGAGCTACCGCATCGACTACCACCAGACGGTGTGCCTGCCCGACGGGCTTGACGGCGGCGAGGTGATCGCCTGCGTCAGCACGGACGGGTGCGGGACGTGCGAGGACATCGACACTGTGCAACTGGCCGGCATCAGCAACCCTGTCACGCTCATGCAGGTCGAGGAGTCGCTCAAGACCGACTGGATCGAGCCGGAATTCAGGATCAAGCCCAAGGTGCGTGAGGGCAAAGGGGTGGCGAGGTTGCAATTTGTCATCAACCGTCACGACATCCGCACCGACTTGGGCAACAACGAGGCTGAGCTCGACACGATGCTCGCCAAGCTCGGTCCTATCCTTGCAGACTCGCTGGCGACGCTCAACACGGTGCAAATCACCGGTGTCGCGTCGGCCGACGGACCTTTGAGCATCAACGTCCCGTTGGCGCGCAACCGTGCCAACTCGGCATTCCGCTGGCTTGTCGGGCAACTCGACATCGACAGTGACGACCAGCGGCACTTTGCCGTCACGTCACGCCCCGAGGGGTGGGGACCTGTGCTCGATGCCATGCGTGCCGCCGGCGACCGCGACACGACAGCCGTGGCCGAGGTGCTTGACAGGTATGCCGACAGCAACGATGACGTGCAAGAGAGGTACATCCGCCGCCTGCCCTGCTGGGGACGGATCAGGGACAATTACTTGCAGAAGGACAGGAACGTGGAGTACGTCTACTCCTACCAGATAAAGAGTTTCACCACCGATGCCGAGCTGCTGGAGATGTACGGCAAGCGTCCCGACGCGTTCAGCGAGGACGAGTTGCTCCGTGTCTCGACGCTCAAGACGGGTGATGAGGCCAAGGACAGCGTCTACCGCACCATCCTCCATTACTTCCCGCAGTCCAAGGTGGCTGCCAACAACCTTGCCGTGCTGCTCTTGCGCAAGGGCGAGGACAAGGAGGCGCGCGAGGTGTTTGACAGTGCCGACGGTTACAGTGAGGAGAGCCTGAGGACGGCTGCCGCGCTCTATGTCTACAACAAGGAGTACGAGGAGGCTGTCGAACTGCTCGACACCGATGTCGATGATCCCGAGGCACGTTACAACCTCGGTCTCGTCAAGGCGCAGCTCAGGCAGCTCGATGAGGCCTACGAGTTGCTCGCCCCGTTCCGCGACATCAACAGCGCGATAGCCGCGCTGAGCGTCAACAAGAACGAGGAAGCCGACGACATAATGGACGGGCTAAGCTCGGCAACGCCGCGTGACGAGTATGTCCGCGCGCTCATCGCTGCCCGCCTGTCACGGCATGACGAGGTGCTGGAGCATCTGGCAAACGCCGCAGCGGACGCGTCATTGCGCGAGAGGGCCAAGGGAGAGTATGATTTCATCCCCTACCGGGACCAAGTGGAGTTCCGAGCGGCGGTATATAAACAACAGTAAGCAAAAGCTATCAAGATGATGAGGAAGTCAATCATATTGGTCTGTGCCGCCTTTGTGCTGGCATCGTGCATTCGCGACGAGATTGAGCCGTGCCCGCCGTTGCGGGTGACGCTTGCCATCGGCGACCGCAACTATGACAACATCGGCGAGGTCGTTGACGCGGGGTTTGACGTGCGGCGCGGCGATGACGAACCGTTCAGCTCGTTTGTGACGACATTGACATACGTCGTCCGCAACATCGACACCCGCGAGGTCGTCGCCGAGCGGCAATTGCACGATGTCACGGGCGATGCCCTCGGTGTGGCCGTCGAGGGACTGGCTGCCGACCTGCCTTTTGGCAACTATGCCGTGACGGCGTGGGGCAACATCCAGCCCGATGACGCGCTTTCTTCTGACTGCGATGTGCAGACATTGCCCTTGCACCAGGGCGAGGCTGAGGGAGGCGATGTCTACATGGCGTGCGACACGCTGGCATTCACCGCCGAGCGCGGGGATTTCACCGTCAACCTGCACCGTGTCAAGGGCAAACTGATCGTTGATGTCGTCAACCTGCCTGCCGAGGTGAGGTGGAGCGACAAGACCATCACGGGGATTGCCGGCAGCGTTGACACACGTTTTGGATATGCCGGCACCGTCTCGGTCAAGACACTGGGCGAGTGGCAGATGGCATCCAGCGTGACCACATCGACACTCGTCGCTCCGGCCGTGGCAGGCGATGCGGCGACGGTGGACATCAACTTCTATGACGACGCGTCGCGCACGACACCGACCTGCGAACCGGAACTGTTGCGGCTGCCGCTCGACCGCAACCACATCACGGTGGTGCGCATGGACTATGATGCCGAGTTGGGGGCGTTCACGGCGTTTGTGCTTGTCGATTCCAAGTGGGAGGACATCCACGACCTTGAGCTTGACTGAGCGGCGGAAAAATCAGATAGTGTTTAGTTAAATAAATAATCAATTTTCAAACTTAAATTTTTCAAATCATGAAAAAAATTCAATTGTTTGGCTGCGCTGCACTGTCAGTCCTTGCACTGGCATCTTGCAGCAACGACGAGACTGTCTTGTCAGGCAATGGTGCCAATCAGACCCTTGGCGACAGCCAGGTCTTCCAAGTCGCTGTCACCAACGAGGGCGGCCTTGGCACTCGTGCTACCGACTTTTACAGCGAGACGACACCGCAGAGCATTGATGCGGTCAAGTTGGTCATCTACAACACTACGGACAACTCTGTTGTCTATTCAAAGACCTACAACAGCTGGAACACTGACGCTGTGAGCAGCATCGTGACTGGCGAAAATGCGCGCCAAGTGACATTTGAGCTGAAGGGTGACGAAAAACTCGTCGCTGGCCAGACCTACAAGGCTTATGCCATCGGCTACAACACCAGCGAGAGCAAGTACACTTACACTCCGGCATTGACAACTCTCGATGAACCGGGTGAAGGTGAATTTACTTTCGGTGGCGCACTCACCGCGAAAACTTCAGATGTGGCTGAGGAGATTTTCGCTGGTGCAATCGAGGGTGCTGAGGCTGACGGCTTCCAGGTTCCCGGTGACGGTCAAGGTTTCACCAAGACCATCCTGCTGAAGCGTCAGGTGGCAGGTACTTTCGGCTACTTCAAGAACATCCCGGCTGTCGATGCTACTGGAACTAAGACGGCTACTGCCCTCCGTCTCGTCGCTTCCGGCAAAAATATGGAAGTCATCATGGACGAGTTCCAAAAGGGAAATGCAGTGAACGGCAAGACTGACGCAACGGCAGCCGATGCAGCGTTCTTTGACGGAACTGATGCCTACGAGGTTTACTCCATCACCCTCACCGACTGGTTCACAAATGGTGATGAGAACGAAGATGGCGTCCTCAACGATGAGGACACATGGACGGCTGGCATCGCGAAAGAAGGCGTTTCGTTCAAGGACGGTTCAGTCTTTGCCGGCAAGTTCCTCGTGCCGTTTGCAAAGTCTGCTGACAACACGATGCAGTTGCAATTGATGGCTGGCAACGAGATCATCAAGTACTGGAACGTGCGTCTTCCCCAAGCACAATCTGACGTGACGACAGTCACAGGTGCTGACGAGGCTCAGACAGAGGACGGCAGCAACCTTTACGGCTTCAACGTGCTCCGCAACCACCTTTACACCCTCGGTTCACGTGGCGCAGGTGACGACGGTGGTGAAGGCGGCGAGCCAGATCCAGACGACGACCCGAGCGACCTCAGCAAGGGCCAGAGCCTGATCATCAAGGTCAGCGCAGAGTGGGACGCAATGTCTGACATGGTGCTTGATTGACCGTGACACTCGCACCCCTCCCCGCTGCAGCTGGCAGCACCCGGGACGGATGGAGGAAAAAGGCGGCAAGGGGTTTGTTCCCCTTGCCGTCACGAAAAGAAGATAACAAAGGAATGAAGATGAGATACGTGCAACTATCGGCATTGCCCTTGCTTGCTGCGGCAATGCTCCTTGTGGCAGGATGCTCCAAGGACGAGGCTGCCGCGCCCGGCCATGGCATCACTGTCGCCTTGTGGTCTGACGCGTCGTTGACCACCCGCACGTCGCTTGCCGGGACTGACGATGTGCAGCACGTGCAGTATGTGCAGCTCTATGTCTTCCGTGGCACGGGCGACGACGCAGTGTGCGTGGCGAGTGAAGATGTGATGTGGCAGCAGCCGCAGGGAGGGACGCAGGCGCAGTACTACCGGCTTGAGGCGGACTTGGAGGCAGACGACTACACTTTCCTTGCCGTGGGTCTTGACAGCCCGCTGGCGGCAGACGGCACGCCCGACATGGGGCAGGCAGGGTCGGCAGCCACCTACGGCTTGCCCGCCGCCGTGCAGGTGGGGACTACCACCAAGGGCGAAGCCATCGCACGCCTTGCCGACGGCAAGACCGCCGCTGACATAGCCCAGTCGGAACTCATGGCCGGCTCGACCACCGCCTACTGGGACGAAGCGTCAGACCTGACCGTGACCGTCGGGCTGAAGAGGAGAGTGGCGGGCATGATGTTCTATCTCACCAACATCCCCGACGGTGTGAACAACATCGAGCTTGTCTGCTCCACGCAGCAGTACTCCGACGTGCCTCTCTTTGCACACGGGGACGCATTGTCAGACCACGGCACGACACAGTTTGACTCGGGGAGCGAGGTCATCCTCTCGTCGCCTGTCAACCAAGACGTGCTTGCAGCCGAGACAATCACCCTCGCCGACGGCACGTCGTTGGACAAACAGAGGGGCAGCATCTACATGGCCGCCTATCTCCTGCCGATGCCTGAGGTGGCGGTCGGTGAAGGCGAGGCGATGTTCAGCCTGCGGCTGACCTATGACGACCCGTCGGTCAGCGATGTGCGCAAGGTGCGCCTTGATGGCGAGAGCGACTATGCCTTTCCCATCCAGCCCAACTGGATTTACCGCGTCGGGCACAAGTCATCCACCGAGGACGAGCCGCAGGACATCGGCGGAGCTCCCGGCGGGGACATCGTTGCCGATGGCAATTGGCAGGCGAGCATAGACATCCCGATGTGATGAACCGACCAAAAGCATGAAGTGATGAAAAGACAAAAGACAAACTATTCGGTTGTGATGGCTGCCGCCTTGGCCGTGGCGGTCTCACTGGCAGGGTGCACTGCCGACGACGAACCGCTCATACCGCAGGACGGCGCGCCCTCGCAGGGAACGCCTATCGGAGACATAGTCATAAGCGGCGGCGGCCCGGGCGACCTTGTGGCCGGCACACGGGCCTACGTCGGCCCGGATGACAAAGCGTCTGGCCCGCAGGTGCAAGGAGTGTGCAGGGCGGACAGACTGGAGGTCTACCCGTTTTTTGTGACATCGGGCTACACGATTGACTGGCCCGATGCCGACAGCTATAACTATGTGAACGATGCCGGCCAGACACCTAATGTGAGCGTGCAGAATCCTATAGAGATGAAGATAATGGGACTCAATGCTTATGCCAATGCACAAGCAAGCATCGTCAAGAATGGAGACTACATATATCTTTATAACACTGCGCTCGCCTACACCGATGCTGACAGGGCGTTGTTCCGCACGGACATAGGCAATCGCGAGACCTCGACCCTGACGCTGGAGGGTTCTGGGGTTGACTATTCTACTCCCGAGCTTTATTATGGCATCCTCCACGTGTATGGCGATGATTGGCATTATGACGGCGATGAGGCATATTGGTATGGTATGTTTAATAACAGTAGGACGGCAGATTTTCAGGGTCGCATCTTCCGCATCGTCAGCCAGATCAACCTGACGATGACCGACATACCGGTCGAGGCGGTTGACAGGGTGGAACTCTACGGCGACCACTACCCCACACAGGTGAGGTTGAATGGCACGCACGGTACCTACTATCCTGTCGATGCCGTTGTTGACACCAAGTTGACGACAGACACGATGGCCGTGCTCCTTGCGTCAGAGGCTATCTCGGCGGAGGACAGCACAGTGACGCTCTCGTCCTTTTTCCTGCCCAGCGAACTGGGCATGAGGCTGCGTCTGAAAGTCACCTACAAACCTACATCCGGCACGGACACGCAGGCAGATGCCGACAAGGCGACGCCGGGCGACATACCGATGGGGGCTAACGACCAGCTCTATGACATCCGTCCCATGACCAGCCAATATCTCACGGGAGGCAATGCCGACATCTACAACGTCGGCGAGGCTCTGCACCATGGTGACGACCTCTTCGTCTATGACGGCAATGCGGGCAACTACTGCTTTTATTCCTACTCCAACGTGAGGGTCAATATGAGCGGCACGTTCAGCAACATAGCCGCAGAGACGGGCGAATCGGACATCACCATCTGGGTCGATCCCGACTTCCAGCGCGACAACTCGGTCGGCGGGCTTGACCCCGACTTTGACGGGACGCATGACTTTGACATAATCGAATAAACTCATTGACGACATGGATATGACAAGACATAGCATTTGGCGCAAGGCGGCAACGTTTGCCGCCCTTTGCGCGGCGGTGACGTTTGCCGCTTGCTCCTCGGACGACGAGCCCATCGTTGCCGCGCCGCAAGGGCAGGAGGGCGAAGTGGCGGAAGTGCCGCTCACCATCACGTTCAGCACCGCATGGGAAGTCGGTGATCCCGACACCAAGACCCCTCCCCCAGGACAGGAAGAGCCCGTCGATGTCGATGGATGGGACGAGACCGACGCAGACAAGGTGCGCATCGTCACGTTCCGCCGCAAGGACATGGACGACCAGCTCCAGGGGCAGGTCAACGATGCGCCGTTCATCTATGACCCGACAAACGACTACACCGTCGATTGCGTCAAGCCAGAGGTGAAGCCGGAGAATGGCTACTTCACGGCAAAAGCGTCGCTGAGGAAGGTCTACGGCTACGAATACCGCGTTGTGGCACTGGCCTACGACAGCAAGCGTGACAACAGCGTGCGGACAGGTGGCACGTTCCCTGATGGGGAACAAAACCTTTTTACAATCATCCTTGAGGACGGCACGACTTTCGATAGCTTTAAGGCGACACTGCGGTCTGGGGATGTGTGGCAGTATCTGAAAGATATGAATGACAAGGCTACTACTAACGAGCGTAATAATTGCATAAATGGCAAAACACTATTTGTCCCTGAGTTCTTTTATGGTTATTGCCGTGCTGATGGTTCTGATAGTGACATAATAAAGTTCGCGGAGCGCGGCAGCGACGGTGAATATAACAAAGGAATCCCATTGACGGGCATCCTCTATCGCGGCGTAGCCAAGATAGTGATGACCGTTGGCATAGAACAGTTTGATGCGGAGAAACCACTTGCCGCTCCACTCGCAGGCCCATGGACAATAAGCAGCTGTGCTTTGATGGCCACAAATGCCAACACAGTGGTCTGTCTTTCTTCTTATGACGGCTTCCTCACACCGTCATCACCTCTTGAAGATTGGGATGAAGGCGGTTTGTTGGAAAGCGCACATGACCTTTACACGGTCATAGACTATCAAAACGTAAGTGACGCTGCCGACGGTGGGCGTGAGGTGGTGTTCACGGCTTTCGTTCTCCCAGCAAAGATGAAGCTGGCAATGCGTTTCTTGGCATCTTTGACGTATGTGTTAGATTATGAAAGCATCTTCAACGGCAGCATCCATGTCGCCAACACCTCCTATGCCGATGGTGCGACGGGTGTCATAATGCCTGACGTTGACGGCAACGAATTCTACTTCCGCCGCAACCACAAGTATGTGTTCCGTGGCAACTCGTCAAGCATCCTCGCGGATGACAACAGGCTGGATTAAACAATCAACGTAGCAACGAACAATCATGACGATGAAAACATATCTCATAGCCCTGTCGGTGGTCTTGTCCGCCATGCTGCCGCTCACGGCTGCGGCGCAGGATGGCGAGCAGCCTGTCTTGCAAGAGGGCAGGCCAGTCTTGCACCAAAACAGTGACGGCGATCCGTCTACTTATATGCCAAACCGCCGCGCCCTTGTCGGACGTGGCTGCAACGTCAACAAATTGGTCAACACCGTCGGCGTAGGCTCATGGGTGGAGAACCTCGAAGCCTTGACCGATGAGGATTTGGGCAACTACACCACTATCCCCAAGATTGTTAGCGTAGGTGTCACCGTTGACCCTTCGGTCAGTGTGCGTGACATGAACCACTACTATGCCGGCGGTACCCAGGCCGGTTTCTGCATTGTCGCCTCGTCGGGCAGCAGCGTGCTGTCGCTCGATGTTATCGAGGCGATGAGCATAATGTTCCTGCGTGACGGCGTGGAGGTCGGTACTGTCGCCGTCGAGGAAGGACAGTCGGCAGGAGGTGTCGGCTTGTCGCTCATCTCAGTGCCGGGCTCAGAGGATGCCAACATCTATCTCACCGCTACCGCGCCCGAGACGTTTGACGAGGTGGCTCTTGTCGATGCGGGCGGTGTCAACCTTGCCGTGGGCAACACGTTGCTGGTCAAGTATGCATTCGTCGGCAAGCCCAAAGAGACGCTCCTGACCATCGATGGCGTGCCGGCAAGCCTTGGTGACGACTACGAGCTGTCCGACTGGGTTGGCTACAACCCCGTGCTGCTCGGACTGCCGTTGCCGATGCTCGACGATGAGATTTACAAGGTTGTTGACTCGGATCTTGACGACACAGCCGTCTCAACTCCCATCATAGCAGTCGGCTACCAAGGCGGTGTGAAACTGACTGCCGCCAAGAAAGGCAGCAACGAGGAGGTCTTCAAGGCCGGCACTGAGGTCGGTTTCGTCTGGGAGGGCGGTCAGGCACTCGCGCTCACTGTCGGCTCTTGGGTTGACATAGTGCTCTTTGCCCATGACCCGGACAAGGAGGGGGAATATGTGGAAGTGCAACGCACGACGCTCGAAGGCAACGTCCTCGGCCTCAATGTCGCGGGCGGCAACCGCTCAACGTCGTCGATAATTGCCAACGTGGACTACTCGGCAGCAGAGATACGCCTGCACACAGTCCTTGCCGTCAATCTCGGGGCATTCGGTTTCGCATACGGCTTCGTGCGTGAGGGCGCGGATGTCGAGCACCATTGCGACATCAATCCGACCTACGACACCAATCTCTGCGAAGCGCAGACCTCCATCCAGCTGGAGTCCAACCCGCAACTGTCTGTCACTTGGAGCCTTGAGTCCGCTCCAGATGGGTCGGCAGTCGTGGTGAACGAAGGCGGCAAAGTGACAAACATGGATGTCAACGGCGACTACGTGTTCCGTGCCACATCGGCTTGCGGCTATGGGTGCAGCGAACTGGTCGTCATCAACAAGGGCGAGACCATCGGCTCCCAGGCCGGCAACATCTGTGGTGAGCCCCTTGTCAACAGGCCAGGATTGGACGGGGCGATCAGCAATGACTATGCGCTCACTGATGACCTGCACGGGTCGAGCGGTTCGTTGCTCTCTCTGACCGATAT
The DNA here is from genome assembly GCA_944321635.1 of uncultured Bacteroidaceae bacterium. Classification (GTDB taxonomy): domain Bacteria; phylum Bacteroidota; class Bacteroidia; order Bacteroidales; family Bacteroidaceae; genus Avibacteroides. The sequence goes on from CALULY010000004.1 coordinate 38,120, forward strand.
GAAGGATGTTGACCACATCCTCGATACCGACTATGACAACTGTGCGACGTACATCTCCGGCTTGTCTGTGGCAAACAACCTGATGATTATCGGTGTCAAGACGACGGACGGGTCAAACATCTATGACGGCAGCGTCGATAAGTACCCCGCCAAACTCGGCTTCATGGTCGAGATGGAGTCCGAGGGACTGGACGTGAGTGCCTTGCAGTTCTTCCTCATCCGTGGTTACAAGGACGGCAACCAGGTGTTTGAAAAGGTTATTACCGAGACCGATGTCGTCTCTGTCGGCCTTGCCGGGAGCAACCGCCAACAGAAAATGCGCTTCTGCGTGGAGGTCGGACCGACCAATGAAGAGGGAGGCAACCTTGAGGTCGATGAGATCATGCTCTGGAAAGCCGGTGTGCTCAATCTCACAGTCTCGACGCTCAACATCTACTATCCGTTCAAGGAGGTGCTTGATCCGGAGGTAGGCGACTGCGGCGACCCGTTCGGTTGCGACTATGAGATAATCTCTGCTGCCGAAGGCGGCACTGGAGCCAAGATCACGATCAAGGAGCAAGGCGGGGCAGTCAATGTCCTCAGCGTGAGCAACAACTATTCCTACTTCATAGACGGCGACCTTGAGACCCCCATGACGTTGACCAACACGGTGACAGTCGGTGGCGGCACGGTGTTCTCGGTAAAGCCCGGGCGGACACTCGACTTCCATCACCAGTTGTGCATCGTTGTTGACAACAACACCTATCTTGCCGGGGTCAAGGCAGGTTCGTGGCTGACGGTCAGGACCTACTACCAGGGCACGCCGACGGGCGACGAATTCTCCAACTGGAACGTGCTCGGCGTCAACGCCATCGGCTATGGCGACAAGAGCATCCTCTTGTTGCAGCCCAAGGCGCGCTATGACGAGGTGGAAATCGAGGTGGCCAGCATCGCGAGCCTCCTGGATTTTGAGCAAAACTTCTACGGCATGTTCCTCCGTGGCGACGTTGACGGCGACGGCACGCCTGACTGCCAGGACCCGTCAAGCTGCTTCACTGAAATCGAGGACTTGGAACTCAACCAGATTTGCCAGGGTGACGAGATGACAATCTCAGGGACCGTGCTCAAGGGGGTTGACTACTACATCTCGATGCCCGAGCAGGGAATCTTCGAGCAACTGCCCGTAACGGACGAAGGCGACAAGGCAACGTTCAACGTGTCCTATACGCTCAACGTGACAGGACGCTACACGATGATATTCTACGACGGGAGCATGAACATCGTCGATACTCACACCTACACCGTCCATCCGACTTACACCGAGTGGAAGACCAACCCTGTCAACACCGATTGGAACGAATGGACCAACTGGACGGCCGGTTCGCCCTACTGCTGCACCGACGTGGTGATCAATGGCGGCGCGGCTGTCTACCCGCAACTCCCCGGCGACGTGGCGGCGGCGGACGATTACTGCTGCAACCTGATACACTTCAAGTCGCAGGCGGCTGTTGACAGGCCGACAAGCCTCAACTACAACAAGGCTTGGGTTGACATCGAGCTCGCTCCCAACCAGTACCATCTGTTGTCGGCACCGTTGAAGAGTATGTACACTGGCGATATGTTCGTCCCCGCAGGCGATGCTGCTGTCGGCAACTTTGATGAATTGAACGAGACCAACACCCCGCAAAACCGCTTCAATCCCCGCGTCTACCAACGTTTGTGGGCAAGCACGGCGCAGGGCAGGCTTTATGACGGCACTACCACCACACTCGGCACTGAGACAATCCAGGAGACGGAGTGGTCGAGGCACTTCAATGCGCTCAACTACCTCTATCCGCTCGGCGAGGGCTTCTCGATGTGGGTGGACAATGAGGATTTGCCGGCGACACAAAGATTCGTGTTCCGCTTCCCCAAGGCGCACACCTCTTACAACTATTACAGCGACTATGACGGCTCCATGCTCGATGTCAAGGAGGAAGGTCTTGACCGCACGGACGGTGGACGCTTCATCTACGAGAGCGGGAGCGAGGACAGCCAGCCGTTGCAATTCGACTACAAGGGCGAGCAACGCAATGTCTACACCAATGTCCTGCCCCTGACGGTCACATTGCAGGCCGAGGAGGGCGGCGAGACCAGCAATTTCCTTGTCGGCAACCCGTTCATGGGACGCATAGACATAGCCTCGTTCATCGCAGGCAACGAGGGAGTGACGGCTGTCAAGCTTTATGACGGCAGCAATGTCGTGTCTGTCAATGCCGACTTGCAGAGCAACGGTGCGGATGTCACAAAGATAGAGCCTATGCAATCGTTCTTCATCGAGCTTGATGCTCCCGCGTCATCGCGTGATGTGGTCTTCACGGCCGAGATGCTCGACGGCGCGGCCGTTGCCGCGCAGGCTTCAGCCCCCGCGCTCAGGGTCATTGCCGAGACAGGTGGCGAAGAGGCTGCGGTGCTGCTGCTTGGCGATGCTGATGGCGTGGCAGTCCATTCGCTCGTCGATGGAGAGGTGCGCCCGTCGCTTGCTGTCTACTCGTTGTGCGACGGTGAAGCGTTTGACATAATGCCCCTTGCATCTGCCGTGACGCCGCTTGCCATCACTGCGGCCGAGAGCGACACGCTCACGCTGCGCTTTGCTGCCGAGGGTGGCTTTGACACCTACGGCTACGAGTTGCGGGACAATCTGACAGGCATCTCCTATCCGCTCGACGGCAGTGTCACCATCGAGGGCGGAGCGTCGAGTGTGGGACGCTATGCCCTCGTCAACACTTCTTTGATGGATGAGGGCATGGAGCAGACAGATGTGTTCGTCACACTCGACGGCAGGCGTGCCACAGTCTCCAGCACAGGTGAACCCATCACTGGCATAGTGGTCTGCGGCCTTGACGGACGTGTGGAGACGGCGGCGAGGATGCAGGGTGTGCAGCAGACGGACGTTGTGCTTTACAGCGACATACAAGTCATCAAGGTCTCGCTCGCCGACGGCACGTCACGCAGCTTGAAAGTGCTGGCACGTTGACACAAAGATTCTCATAGGTGGATACTTTCCCCATCCCGCGCATCGTTGCTGGTGCGCGGGATTTATTTTGTCTCGCAGCCTTGTTCTCAGGACAGCAGCGCGCCAGCGAGTATGAGCAATGCAAACAGCATCATGTCTGCCGACGTGCGGGCAAGGATGGAGTTGAGCGCACTGCCTTGCCAGATGCGCTGCATGGCACGCCATGCGAGTATGTGCGGCAGGGCGTAGAACAGTGGCAGTACCGCTCCCATGGCCTTGCCCTCGATTGCTGCTGTGATGGTGACGAGCATAACGCCCGCAAGCCCCAGGAGCAAGTAGAGCGCACTGCCAAAGCGTTTGCCAAACAGCACGATGATCGTGCGCTTGCCACTCAGCCTGTCGGTCTCGGCGTCACGGAAGTTGTTGACCACGAGCAGGGTGTCGATGACCAGACCGCACGCCGCGCCGTAGACGATGGAGGCAAGTGAGACCGTCCCCGATTGCAGGTAGTAGGTGCAGATGACTGGCACGAACCCGAAGAACACCAGCACCAGCACGTCCCCCAACCCGCAGTAGGACATGAATGTCGTGTAGAGGAAGGCGAAAACGACGCACGCCGCCCCCACGGCGACGAGCCACCATCCGCCATAGCGCAGGAGCAGCAGCCCGAAAGCACAGGCGATGCACAGCGTCAAGGCGATGGCCAAGCGCATGGCACGCGTCGTCACCCATCCGCTCGCACAGGCCCGGCGCGGTCCGAGGCGGTCCTCACGGTCTGTGCCGCGCAGGCAGTCGAGCAAGTCGTTGATGAAGTTGGCCGCCATCTGCATCGTGAATGCGAAGATCAGGCACAGCACCACGGGTTGCCACTTGAAGCATCCGTCACCGATGCCGAGTGCCATGCCCGTGATGACCGGCACTGCGGCTGCGGCAAGCGTCTTGGGTCGTGCGGCAAGCAACCATGCGCGTGCCGAGTTTGTTTTTATCTGTGTCTCGTCCATGTATTCTCTGTTTTTATGCAGCGGGCTGCAAAGTTATCGATTTAGACATCCACGGGTCACTAATGTTGATGATTTTTGCTATGTTTGGGGTTGGACTTCTGATTATTACTTATTTTTACAATCGTCAAACCAAGCAAAACGCGACTATGGACACACTCGCGGTGAGCGCATTCGCCATCGGAGCGACTTCGATGATGTTTCTTTGCTACGGCATCTTTTTCCTTTCAGCCCCGCATTCCAACAGGTTGCGGCGGCTTCTGGGCATCATCATGCTGGTGTGGAGCGCATTGTTTGCCAAGGACATATACTTTTTCTTCACCGATGCGGCGCGGGGGACGAGCGACTTCACCTACAAGCTGTTGATGACGGTCGATATGTGGTGCGTGGTGACTTGCAAGCTCTATCTCATCGAGCTGTTGCGCCCCGGGCGGTTGGGGCTCGGCGACGTGCTGGCGGAGGTGTCGGGTTTTGCGTTGTTCACGGCCGTCTATGCCATCACGGGCAACGATGCGTTTTACATTGCGTTGATAGCCTATGCAGCCATATACAGCGCGTCGATGCTCGTTTACATCATCCAGACCACCGTGTCCTACAACCGCATGGTCAGGCAGTCCTACTCCGACCTCTCGCACCTCGATGTCAAATGGTTGTGGCTTGCCGTGGGGATAATGATTGCCAACCTGCTTGTATGGTTTTATATGTACCTGACACCCGGTCTTGACAGCGATGCCTACTATTGCCTGATGATTTGCCTCCTGTGGTCGGTGATAGCATGGAAGACGTGGCATCAGCGGATACCTGATGAGATAGTCGATGACACCGCCCCCACGACCGATGGCATCGCGCCGTGCGACGGGAGAGCAAGGGCGGCGGTCGTCCATGCGTTCTCCTCCAAACTTGAAGAATTGGTGGGCGACGGCTATTTCTACCGTTATCCCGGGCTGACGCTCAGCGAGCTGGCAGCGGAACTCAACACCAACCGCACCACATTGTCGGCATTCCTCAACAATGACTTGGGGATGACTTTCTACGAGTACATAAACAACATCCGCCTCGACTACGCCCAGCAGCTGATGTCACAGCCAGGCGCGAGGCTGACGCAAGTCGAGGTGGCGGAAATGGCGGGATTCAACTCGCTTTCCACTTTCCGCCGTGCGCTCAAACGCCGCAAGGAGACGGCACGGACCGACATCCCCGTCCCTCCTGCCGGCAGTGACGCTGGCGGGACTATTCAGTAAGCTACCCACCGCCCATCGTGTGCCACGGTGGCAGACGGGTCGTAGTGGATGCTCTCTTGCGTAGGAATCAGCACGTCGTAGCTCTTGCCACGTCCGCACACCAGTCTCTGTTGGCGCAGCCACGGGTTTGCGTCGCGCAATTGGTAATAGGTGATGCCGTGCCTCCGTGCGAAGGCGGCGAGGTCATCAATGCCTTTTGTCACCGTCACCGTGTCATATTCCAACGGCGGGTAGAGCTGCGACCGCGTGAGCACGAAGCCATAGGCCGACGGGTCGGTGTAGATCATCTTGACTGCCAACAACCTGAAGATGTAGCGCGATGTCTGCTCCGTCATCCACCAGTGTGTCGCGTCGTCTGACAGGTGCTTGTCCGCGAATTGCCTGACCCTGCCTTGCCCGGCGTTGTAGGACGCGGCGACGGCAAGCCAATCGCCGAACTTTGCGTAGGCTTGTTTCATGTACTCGCACGCCGCCTCGGTCGATTTGGCAACGTCGTAGCGTTCATCGACACTCTTTGTCACTTCGAGCCCAAACTCCTTGCCAGTCGCCGGCATGAACTGCCACACGCCAGCCGCCCCCGCCCCAGAGACGGCAAAAGGGTTGAGATAGCTCTCGACAATGGTCAAGTACTTCATGTCGTCAGGTATCCCGTGCCGCTGCAAGATAGGTTCTATCAGCGGGAAGTAGCGGTTCGCCCGTTTGATGCCGAGCAACGTGTTGGTGTGCGAGTAGGTGAAGGCGATCAGTTCGCGGTCCAGCCTCTCGCGGTTCTCATAACTTGTCAGATCCACCGTGTCCCCCGCTATCACGAAACGTTGCGGCACCTCTGGCATAGTGACTGTCACCGCCGTGGGCACGGCGATGGTCCTGATCCTCTCGTCGCCCCCGCCGTTGCCGCATGATGACAGGAGCAGGACGGAAAGGCATAATGGGAGTATGGTCTGGTGTGGTCTTGTGTTGAGCATGATGATTGTTGTTTAGGCGTTTGATAGCAGCCTGAGCAATTCGTTTTGTAATTGTTCCTTGTCTGGGAGATATAGTTGGTAGCGACTGACGAACATCTGGTTTGATATGCCTTGCAAGGCGTATTCTACTAATACTTGGTCTTTGTATGCACCGAGGATTATTCCGATGGGTGCATTGTCTCCCTCGGTATTTTCTTCTTTTTTGAAATAATTCAAGTATAAATTCATCTGTCCGATGTCTTCATGTCCTATTTCCCCTCGCTTTAAATCGATCAAGACAAAGCATTTGAGGATGCGGTGGTAGAACACAAGGTCAACATAGAAATGGCGTGAACCGATGTTTATCCTGTACTGCCGTCCGATGAATGCGAAACCTTTGCCCATTTCAAGGAGGAAACTTTCAAGATTGCGCACTATTTGTTCCTCTAATTCCCCTTCGAGGTAGGTGCTTTGTTCAGGCAGACCGACAAATTCAAGGACAAAAGGGTCTTTGATGATGTCTTGTGGCGACTGTGGCTGTTGTCCTTGCCGGCTTAATTGCAATATGCCCTCTTTGTCACGGCTGAGTGCGAGGCGTTGGAATAGGCAACTTCTCATCTGCCGTTTCAATTCCCTAACGCTCCAATGCTCTATCTCGCATTGCTTGGCATAGAAGCTGATGGCGAGTTCGTCCTCTTCCTTGAGTATTTCTACGTAATGACTCCACGACAATTGTGCAGACAGTGTCTGTACAATTGGGAAGCAAAGGTATAATTTCCTAATCTTGGCGATGTTGCTCCTGCTGAATCCTTTCCCATAGGCGGCGGTAAGGTCCCGGTAGAGGCGGTCAAGCAGGTTTGTCCCATATTCTGCCCGTTGCAGTCCCCCTTGCTCGTATTCGACAATGTATCGCCCAATCTCCCAGTTTGTCCTTAGCATGGCGGTGTTGATGGCGGTGTAAGCCCTCTCGCGTCCTTGCCTGAGTGTGTCGCCGATGCTTTCCAACAGCTTGTCGTAAGCATTGGCGGACAATGTGCGGTCGTTGTTGCCTTTCATCGTGCGGTTGGTTTTTGTTTTGGCAGTCTTATTTCATACGCCCCAGCCTCCCTCCTCAGCGGGTAATTGCCCCTGAGCCATTCAAACCGGGACGGGTCTCGGCGCAGCGCGTCGCTGTCATGCGTGGGGTCATATATGGCCAACAGCGCGTCATCCATCGTTGCCGCCTCGATGACGGGCTGCGCGGGGGCGGGCGGCTCTATGCGGCAATGGTTCTCGATGCCGAAGTGACGGCAGATGTTGTCCATCGTCATGCGCGAGGCATTCGCCTTGCCGTCGGCGGAGTAGCCCGCTATGTGCGGCGTGGCAAGGAACACCCGCTCCATGAGCCCCAGGTCGATGGACGGCTCATGCTCCCACACGTCGATCACAGCGTCTGAGATCGCCCCGCAGTCCAGTGCCCGTTTGACCGCCTCGGTGTCCGCCACCTCGCCGCGTGAGGTGTTGAGCAGCCAGGGGCGGCGTGCGAGCGCAGCGAAGAATGCATCATCTGCCAGATGCCATGTCGGGTGTTTGCCCCCACGTGTCAACGGCGTGTGCAGCGAGATGATGTCCGCGCGGCGTGCCACCTCATCGAGCGTCACAAATCCTGCCCCGCCCTCGGCCTCGGCACGCGGCGGGTCGTTGAGCAGCACCGTGAGCCCCATGCGCCGCGCCATGTCCGCGACGCTCCTGCCCACGTTGCCGGCACCGATGATGCCCAGCGTCATGCCGCGCAGGTCGCGGCCGTGCCGCCGCGAGAGGAGGATGAGCGACGATTGCACAAACTGCGCCACGCTCGCCGCGTTGCATCCCGGGCAGTTGGCCCAGCTTATGCCGGCACTGGCGCACCATGCCGTGTCGATGTGGTCATAGCCTATCGTAGCCGTGGCAATGAACCGCACGCGAGAGCCGGCGAGCAGTTCGCGCCCGCATCGGGTGCGGGTGCGGACGACCAGCACATCGGCATCGGCCACGACGTCGGGCGTGAAGTCCTTGCCGGGGAGATAGACCACCTCGTCCGCGACGCTCTCGATGGCGCGGGCGATGTAGGGGATCTTGTCATCTACTACCGCTTTCATACCATTATATTATTGCAGTAATCTGTCGTCCAGTTGGAGCTCGACGGGGCAGTGGTCAGAGCCGTAGATCTCGGTGTGTATCGCCGCACCCCGCAAGTCGTCGGCGAGGGATCTGGAGACGAGGAAGTAATCGATGCGCCACCCCGCGTTTTTCTCCCTTGCACGGAAGCGGTAGGACCACCATGAGTAAATCCCCTCGGCATCCGGGTAGAAGTGGCGGAAAGTGTCGATGAACCCCGCATCGAGCAGCGTCGAGAACTTATCCCTCTCCTCGTCCGTGAAGCCGGCGTTGCGGCGGTTGCTCTTCGGGTTCTTCAGGTCGATTTCCTTGTGCGCCACGTTGAGGTCGCCGCACACGATGACGGGTTTGTCGGCAGCCAGGCGCACGAGATAGGCGCGCAGCTCGTCGTCCCATCTCATGCGGTAGTCGAGGCGGCGCAGCCCGTCCTGCGAGTTAGGCACATAGACGCACACGAGGTAGAACCTCTCCATCTCCAGCGTCACGGCCCGCCCCTCGTGGTCGTGCTCGTCGATGCCTATGCCGTGCGACACGGACAGTGGCGTGTGGCGGGTGAAGATGGCCGTGCCCGAGTAGCCGCGCTTGTCGGCATAGTCCCAATAGGACTCATAGCCGTCGAATGACAGCTCCAGCTGCCCCTCTTGCAGCTTGGTCTCCTGCAAGCAAAAAAAGTCGGCATCGAGTGCCGCGAACACGTCACGGAATCCCTTGTCGCAGCACGCGCGCAGTCCGTTGACGTTCCATGAAATCAGTTTCATAAAGCCGTTTGTTGGTTTGTCATTGCAAATTAAGGGAAAAATCCCGCTGCCGCTGCCATCCCGCGCCCTTGGGCTAAGGGAAAACTTCGGCGGCGTCAGGGGAAAAGTCCAGTATGGTAGGACATAAAGTCATGTAATGTCAGACCTAAAGTATATTCAGAAGTTTTGTTTATATATTCAAAACTTCTGTTTATATAAACAAAAGTTCTGTTTATACATTCAAAAGTTTTGTTTTTACTTTATGTCCGACCCTTTTGAAGTTTGGGCCTGACCCAATGCAACTTTATGTCAGTCCTTGTGTAACTTTAGGCCAGACGCGGGGCGGATTTTCCTCCGTGCATGATGCAGCCTGTGCCTTGCCCGGACGCGTGCGGTGTGCTGTGCCGTGGCGGCGGGGTAGGATGTTGTGTTAACTCTATTTAACAGTCTGGGGGGGGTAAAAGGGGATTTCCAACTATATTTACCGCACCTGGCACGACTGGCGCGGCACGGTTTTTTCGCATCATCGGATGGAAAACATTGTGGCTATGCTTTGCGTTGGCACAGGGCGGCATTTATTTTGCCGCACGGTCGGTGGGCGTGCGACAGGCATCCGCCGCGACAGGGATATATGGACGACACAACTAAAAACTTATCATTATGGAAAACGACAGACGACGGGATGACGCGCTCCGCTCGGTGAGCGAATTGCTGGGCGAGCGGTTCTTCGTCCCCAAGTATCAGAGGGGCTACCGCTGGCGTGAGACGCAGGTCACTGATTTGCTGAACGACATCGACAGTTTCAGCCCGGGCAAAGACGACAAGGGGTGGTACTGCCTCCAGCCTTTGGTGCTCAAACGAGACTCCGACAATCAATGCTGGCGGCTCATAGACGGCCAGCAACGGCTGACGACAATCAAGCTCATCCTGACATGGCTCAACCGCCAGTACGTCGAGGCACGGCGCAAACAGATATTCACTATCGACTATGAGACCCGTGGCAGCGACTCCGATTGGCTGGCAGTGCTTGACGATGACGATGAGGCACGGCGCAACATCGACTATTGGCATATTAACAAGGCATGGCAATGCATCTGCCGGTGGTTTGAAGCGCGGGGTGAAGACTTTGACACCTATGCTTTCAGCTCGAAGCTGCTGCATCACTGCCGTTTCATCTGGTATGACATCGAGCAGGGCGGCGACAATCGCGACAACGAGGAGGATGTCTTCATCCGTCTCAACGTGGACAAAATCCCGCTCACCAGTGCCGAACTGGTCAAGGCGTTGTTCCTCAACTCGTCGAACTTCGCCGACAGCGGCGACAGCGAGGCAATCCGCCTGCGGCAGCTTGAGATCTCGACGCAGTGGGACATGATGGAGGAGGCGTTGGCTGACGATGCTTTCTGGGCTTTCATCAACGGCCGCGAGAACAAGCAGCGGCCGCGCATCGGCTATGTCCTTGACATCCTGGCTAACAAACGTGACGACAAGGCGGATGATGCCTATTTCACTTACCGCTACTTCCAAGGTCTTTTCGACGACAACGGGAGGGATGGCTACGACAAACTGGCATTCGTTAACCGACAGTGGGAGCAGGTGCACGGCATGTTCCTTGCACTGCGCGAATTGTTCAGCGACAAACGCTACTACCACCTGGCCGGCTACCTGCTCAACACCGGATGCTGGCGTGTGGGTGAGTTGCTGGATGCATATATGGACAGTGAGAAAGACCATTTCGCTGCCCGTCTCGACGAGGAGGTGCGCAAGAGCATCGACTGGAATGGCGATGATGAAATCCGTTACGGCGACCGTCGCCTGCGCCGCATACTGCTGTTGCACAACATAGTCACGATGATGCAGCAACAGAATGAGACGGCACGCTTCCCGTTCGCCGACTTCATTGCCGGCGGGGGGCATGACATCGAGCATATCCATCCTCGAAATCCCAAAGAGCCCGATACCCCGGCCAAGCGGCGGGAGTGGCTCAAGGTGCAGAGAGCGTATGTCGACGACGCATTCTGGGCACGCATCGACGCCTTTGATGCGTGGGATGACGCCGAGACGTTCGGCAAACTTTACAGTGACATAAATGCTTACTTCGCCAATGACCTTGAGGAAGGCGAAACAGACAGCTTGTCCAACCTCTGTCTGTTGCAGGCACGGCTCAACAGGAGCTATCACAACAGCTTCTTCCCCGAGAAACGTGCCAAGATCCTCCTTGCCGACCAGGACGGGACATTCATCCCCGCCTGCACCAAGAGGGTGTTTTACAAGTACTACACCGCCGACCCGCAGGGCATGACATTCTGGGACAGGAGGGACAGGGAGGCATACCTGACCAACATCAAACTGACATTGCAACCATATCTAAAGCAGCAAGACCATGAAATTCAATAAGCAAAGTTTCTGGAGTATCATCTCCGACCCTGAGATAAAGAGCATCACCATACCCATCATCCAACGTGCCTACACCCAGGGCGGACGCGGCGACGATGAGGAGGTGAGGGACAAGGGAAAGCGTTTCGTCACCCGTCTCGTTGCGGCGTTGCGCGGCGAACCGGTAATGCTCGATTTCATCTACGGCTCACTGTCCGGCGGCGTCATCTCCCCGCTGGACGGGCAGCAGCGTCTGACCACGCTGTTCCTGCTCCACTGGTACGTGGCGCAAAGGGAGGGCAAATCAGACACAGGGGTCAAGCAGACGTTAGGCAAGTTCGCATACGAGACCCGCGTCTCGGCACGCAATTTCTGCCATGAATTATCGTACTGTACCATTCCCGACCATGCCTGGCGCGGCACAATCTTCGCCACCATCCGCAACCTGCGGTGGTTCAGGCTCTCATGGCTGGCCGACCCGTCGGTGGACTCTATGCTCGGGATGCTTGACATGATTGACGCGGCGATGTCGGGCGATGAAGGCACTTATTGGGAGGCACTCACGGGCGATGTGGAGCAGTGCCCCATCACGTTCTGTTTCACCTCGTTGGAGGAGATGGGCTTGACAGACGACCTTTATATCAGGATGAATGCCCGTGGACTGGAGTTGACACCGTTTGAAAAGTTCAAGGCAGCGTTCAACAGCAAGGTGGACCGATGCGGGTGGGATGCTGGCAAACCAGTCACAGAGACGTTTGCCCACAGGATCGACACGGTGTGGACCGACCTTTTCTGGGGGATGCCGTCCGCGCTGCATCAGACAGATCGGCACATCCAGCACTTCATCGCGGCGATGGCAATGAATCATTATGCCAAGAGCTACAAACCCGAGACAAGGGAACAGGCGGAGCGGCGCATACAGCAACTGGCAGGCGACGCGACGACGGTCAATCCCTATGATTTCACGGAGGATGCTTACGCCTATTTGACCGCCTGCCTCGATGCATACGTGCCGCATGGGGATGCTGACGGCGGGGCGGCATCGTGGAAGATGTCGGACGGGCAGCGGTTTCTGAACCTTGCCTACAAAGACAAGATGGCTTATTCCGACTACGTCCTGCTGTTCGCCCAGACGGAATACCTGATGCGGCAAGGCCAACGGACGGATGGTGACGACAGGTGGGACAGGGCCTGCGACGATTGGCAACGGGTCGTCAACAACATAGTCCGCAACTCGACCATCGACAGCCCCGCCACTTTCGTCGCGGCAATCACCCTCGTAGGCGAATTGGCCGAAGGGTGCGGCGGCATATACCCCTGGCTCGCGACCCACACGGTCAATGCCCGCCATGCCGGCAAGCAGGTCAGGCAGGAGATCCTCAAGGCGCGGATCATCGTTGCCGACGATGCCAACCGCGAGGCAATCCATGCCACCGAGGACACCGCCTTTTGCCAGGGCGACATAGGCTTCCCGCTCTACTGCATCGGGTGCGACGCTCCCGGCAACTTCGACCGCGACCGCCTGCAAAAGCTCCAGGAGATTATCGCATCAGACCTCGACCCCGATGCGCCGGTGACGGATGACTTCAAGCGGGCATTGCTCACAGTCGGCGGCAACGACTACTACAACGTCTGGGGCTCTTGGTCCTACAACTTCGGATGTGCCAAGCGGTGGCTGCTGGATTACAATGAAGACCTGTACGACTGCTTTGCCAGCAACGACTACTGGCGGACGTACCTGCGCGACCTCCTGCTGCAACGCATGGAGATGAGCTATGCCGGGATAGCCGACTCCTACGCAATCCCCGACGGGATGCCGCGCTGGAAGGCAAAGCTCATAAAGGGCAAGTCGAAAATCGACGGGGCAACCTACATCCTCATCCCCGACGACCAGAGCTACTGCCTCTTGTCATGGCAGCAACGCCCCAAGCATGATTGGCAAGTGGTGAGAGTGGAATGACGCAAGCAAGGGACAGGAGGCATGATTTATAAGATGACAGAGGCAGGGGATTTGCCCCTTTCGCTCGGCGACGGCTACTGTGTCGATATGCCGTCAGACGATGAGACGTTGGAGGCCGTTGGCAAATACCTCCTCGACCGCAAGGCAGTGGTCAATCTGTACGCCGTGAGGGACGGCGGCAAGTGGCATCACATGATGCACATCGCATTCCCCGGCAAGCGGTATGCCGAGGTCGAGCCGATCATGACGCACCTTTGCGCTATGGTCGGGGCAAGCGAGTTCGCCTGCATAGCTGGGATGTCCAAGAGTGTAGTGGATGCCGATGGCGACCTGATTGCATGGGCAGACCCCGGCGACTGACACAGTTGGCTGCGGCCTGCCCCGCTGCTGTCTGTTGCATCGTATGCAAAGGGCAAAAACATCTGATGCTAACCCCAAAAACATTGTATGCCACGGCCGTGGCATACAATGTTTTTTTGTGCGGCTGGAGGAGGTGCGGCGAGTGGCATTGACAGAAAAACTTGCCAATCCGGATAAAACCACTACATTTGTAAGACTTCGTGGCGGACACGTCCGCCGCGACGGGACACACAGCCTAAACGTCGTCAAACTACCACACCAAGACCACAACGGGCTGATCAGACTTATCCATTGGGTGAAGTGTATCCTGCGCTTTCTGCGTAGAATCGCTCCCTTGGATAAGACGGCTGTGGTAGGCCTTGACGACGTTGGGCAGCGGTTCTACGTCCGTCTTGTGGAGGCGTTGCCTGCATTGTTGAACGTCAAGCAACGCCCGCCATGGCAAAAGACATGAGAGACACCGCATCGGGCAGTCGGACACCCCGTCCGAGCCGCCTGCTCCTGCCGCCTGCACGCACCGCGCTGCGGTCGATGCCATCGGGTGAAACAATCGTTTATTTCAGGCTTATTCGTTTGTTGTGCTGCAAGCTGGCGCGACATCGCCGTTACTTTGCGTCAGGGATTGAGCGTTTTTCATGCTGGAAATCCTTTAGGGGAAAAGCATTCAATCCAATGTTTCACTTAAAACAGCAAACATCATGAGCACGGAAAAGGAAGTAATGGCGGGAAAGACGGCAGAATACAGGTTGCCGCCAGTGGAGATTTTTGAGCCGATGGCGGACGAGGCAGCCCCGGCAATCAGTGATGAAGAGGTCGAGAGGGTGAAATCCATCATCATCAAGGCGACCGAGGGGACGAATGCCAAGGTGTCGGAACTCAAATTCGGCATCTCGTCGGACAAATTGCCCCGGCGCGTCAAAGTCAATACCTACTGCATCAATGTAAAGACGGGATGCAGCCATGACGAGTGGCGCATCATGTTGGAGCCGAGGACACGAGGCAAGGCTGTCACACGGGAAGACCTTGAGACTATAATATATGGTATATTCAAAGACATCAAACGCGATGGCCATGCCTCGGTGTCTACCGACCTCCCAGCTTTTTTGCCGCGCAAATATCGATGCCTCGATTTGCAGATAAACCGCGCCGACCGCAAGTTCCTCTCGTTGCGCCGCGCCTTTGAGAGCAAGGCGTGGAGGAAGGCAGACGGCGTGCAGCCATTCGTGGCAGGCGAGGGAGTGGGCGGACGGTTCTTGGTCGCAGACTTGACCATCCCTTTTTTAAAACATTGTCCTGTGTCCTCCCTGTTCGTGGGCGGCGCGACAGGACAGGGCAAGTCGGTCTTCCTGCATGGCATCATCGCATCCCTGCTCTGCCGGCAACGCCCCGAGGACGTCAAACTGATACTTGTGGATACAAAAGGAGTAGAGTTTGGCGCATACGCCCGACTGGGCAAATCCTTCCTCGCCCAGATGCCTGACGGTGGGGATGCCATCATCAATGATGCAGGCAAAGGCTTCGCGGCTCTTGGCTCGCTTTATGCCGAGATGAAGCTCCGTCGCGTGCTGATGGCAAAGGCTGGGTTACATTTCTTTGGAGCATACAACAGCGCATTTGCTATGCGACGTCTCAGTGCTGAGGACGGGCATCGCGACCTGCCACGTATGGTGATGATAATAGATGAGTACGCCGACATCATTAGGCACTACGGCCATGCATTCGAGATCATGGCTTGTGACATCGCCAAGTTTGGGTGTGAGGTGGGCATACATCTCATCATATCGACGCAACGTGTGACCACGGACATTGTTACAAAAGACATAAATGATGCGTTCTCCGAAACTGCCGCCTTCCGCGTCTCGACCCAAATAGATTCGCGCACGTTGATTGATGCTGAAGGGGCAGAAGTCTTGTGCGGGAAGGGCGACATGATTTTCTGGCACTACGGTGGGCAAGAGCGGTTGCAAACCCCGTACGTAAGCCCAGCCGATATTGACCGCCTCGTTGACCACGTGCGCAAAGCCTGTGATGCTGCGGGATACAGCCAAGGATACACATTGCCCGAGCCCGACACGAGCGACTTGAAATGAAGAAACGGCGAGTGCCACCGCCCCTGCAACGGACGATGCAGCCCCGCACCCGCCTTGATAATAATGATGTCCCCGTGGGGTTGGGGGACGGACTTAAAACCTTAACATCATGTACAAACTGATTTTTCCTAATGGCAACGAACAGACATTCGAGTCTTTTAGTCAGATGAATGAAGCAGCAAGGCTTTTAGGAGGTGAAGCAAAGCGTATCAGTGCCCAAATGTATGCTTTTGTCCCCAAGAAATGACCCATGCAGGTGGCGGCATCCCCGCCACCTCTTTCAACGACATTCCGACAAACAACACTAACCATCAAAACATAAAAACATCATGACAGACGACAGATTCAACAACATCGGACGTGGTGGCACGGTAAAAGAAGGCATCTTCGTCAGATTTCCCGACCTTATTCCCGCCTTGGGCGGACACTTCTGGCGCGAGGACGGACAGCATGGCAAGTTGCTCCTAATCGGCGAGAGCAATTATTTCGACGACAATGACGCGGAGCACAGTGACTTCCGCGACGCCGAGCGGTGGTACAAGGCCGGTGACGCACGTCTCATCCCCGACTACCGCAAGACGGATGTAGGCAATTACATCAGTTACCCGACTTTCAACAAGGTGTTTGACATCATGGACAGGGTGCTGGACGAGGCAGGCATCGAGCATGAGGCGGGATTGTCAGAGGCCGCGTTCTACAACTACTACCTCCGTCCCGCCTACAATGATGGTCGGCGCAAGGGCTTCCGTCCCCAGCCGATAGACGATGAGGTCTCGGGCGAGGCATTGTCAGGCATCATTGGCGAAATCAAGCCCGATGTCATTATCTTCCTCAGCAAGCTGGCATACACTGCATTCGGCAATTACTGCAAGGCCAAGGAACTCGCATTCCACGACGTAGTGATTGAACTCGTCAAACACCCTGCGTCATGGCGGTGGGAAGCAAACGGCGTGGCACGCAACAAAGCCCGTATCGCGCAGCTGCTCCGTGAGCATTGGGTCAGGCATCAAGCGGATAAGATTGCGAGGCATAATCTTGTAATCGCTATCGGAGGAGGCGGCTGCAACATTGCCGCCTCGTTGTCGGGACAGCTGCCCGAGGGAACAGAATTAGCGATGCTTGACACCGATGCCGACAGCCTTGCCCGCCACGGCGACAAAGCACGGACCATCACGTTGCAAGGTAGCCAAGCAGAGCAAGAGGCGGCATTGCGCGACCTCATAACCAAAGACACCGGCAAAGTGGTCGTAGTCGCCACGCTCGGCGGCGAGACCGGGACGCGCCTTGTCCCCACCGTCCTGCGCATAGCCAAGGAGACCCCGAGAGTGACGGGCTGCGTCGTGACGATATCATTCGATTTCGAGGGTAGGGAGTGCGTTGACAAATCCCTGGAAGTCCTGGAGGAAATCAAGCGACTTGCCAACGACACGCTCGTCATAGACAACGACAGGCTCAAGGACAAGCATCCCGACCGCAATTTCACCGACGGCTTCAAGGCTTGCGATGCCGAGGCGGCGACATACATATTGAAACTGCTAAGACAATAAACCAAGACCAAAATGAAACTCGGTAAGAACAAAATCATCGCAATAACGGTGGTGCTCACCGTACTGGCCTGCGTCTTTGCCGTCTACCTGCGGCTATTCACCGGCAAGGAACTGTGGTACGAGATGTTTGCCGCAATGTTAGGCACAATCATCACTGCCATAATCACCATGATCCTGCTGCGCGGCCAGAGCGACACCGACATTGAGAGGGAACGAGCTGCCAAGATATTCGAGGAAAAGCTAAGGATATACGAGGAATTCCTGCACACCCTCTGCGACGTCATCAAAGACCACAGCCTGTCGGATGAGGAGAAAATCCGCCTGGAGTTCCAGACTTCGTACGTGGCAATGCACTGCGACTCCAAGTACATAGCCACTGTCAGCAACGCGGTCCGTGAGCTGATCGAATACGAATGCCCCGACGAGGAAAAAGCCGAGAACCTCGCCGGCAAAAGCAACTCGCCCGACCCGCTGTTGGATAACCTCTTTGCCATTGTGGAAGCGTTTCGCAAAGACCTTTATGGCGACGATTTCAAGTTCGATGGCAAGTATAAGTTGGCAACGCTTGAGAACTTCTCGGACGCATACCGCAATGCCAAAGGCAGCGAAGGCGGTGCTGAGGACAAGGAGCAACGTCTTTCGGTTGATTTGAACGTGCTTTCCATGCCTGCGGGTGTAATTTCGCAGCCGACAAAAACGGTAGATGAGGCAGCATCATCCGCCCCGCAGGACGAGGCGTCGGATGCCGTCGAGGACAAGACGCTTTGGGACGAGGCCGTCGCGCGGTGGAACGGCCGGGGATGGCGGTTGAGAGGCCTCACCGGGCAGGATGGCTGGATGGATTTGAGCAATGATGCCAATCCCGGGGTGGTAATCATCTCACGCTTCCAAGGACGCTACTGCATCAAGGCTGCGTATGGCAACGACCCGGACTTCTCCAAACCCCTCAAGTGGGACAAGGGAGGACGACGCAACGCCGGGACATGGTGGCAGAACCTCGCCGCCCCCTACGCGGACATCCCGGCAGAGCGGTTTGTTGCAACCTTGTTTTCGGACACTGAGATGCAACGCTACGTCATCGGCATAGTGGACTCGCTGCTCGATGCCCTGGAGCGGCATCACCGCACGTGCGATTGGAAAGGCACAGTGGGCGCGCATCCCGGCTGGAAGATCTTCATCTGGTACTGGGATATGCTGGCCTGCGAGTTCCAATCTCCCGACGAAGGTACTCCCTACATGGACATAATCGAGGACAAGGCCACCGGCAAGGTGCTGTTGCAACTGGCCAACCGCAGAAAAGACAGCGATGCGCTGGCCAGGACATTGCAACGCATCGGCTGCGGTGGCAAGACTGCCGGGCAGAACGGCTATGTGCTGCTCGAAGAACTCCCGACGGTGGATGCCGAAACGGTAGGCGCGAGGGTCAACTACTGGATAAGCCAAATCGGCGGCTGACGACCGTCCTGCATCAGTCCCGCCCTGTCGCCGCCAGGGCATCAGGACCGACGGCAAAAATCATTGTATGCTAATCACCGAAACATTGTATGCCACGGCCGTGGCATACAATGTTTTTTTGTGCGGGGCGGCATTTTCTCCATCATGTGCCGTCGGCTCGCACATGGGGCACCTTATCTTTGTGCAAGTAAGTATTAATGGAGGACGAGATTATGAGAACCATCGAGGGACACGACGTCAAGATCTTCACCGACAACATAGAGGAGAGCGCGGTGCAGCAGATAGAGCAATTGATGGCCATCGACGCATTCAGCGGCTGCAAGGTCAGGATCATGCCCGACGTGCACGCCGGTGCGGGCTGTGTCATAGGCTTCACTGGCGACCTCGGGCAGAGGGTAATCCCCAACATCGTCGGGGTTGACATCGGGTGCGGCATACTGGTGCAGCCGCTGCATTGCACGGGGGACATCGATTTCCACGCCCTGCACACCTACATCACCGCAGGCATCCCGTCCGGGCGCAACGTGAGGGAGCGGACGGATGTGATCCTGCCGCAGAAATATATGGACCGTTACGCAGCCGCCAAGCAGATTGTCATGCAGCTGCGTTGCTACCGCGAGCTGCGGGACAGCAAGCGGCTCTACAAAGGCATAGGCACTCTCGGTGGTGGCAACCATTACATCGAGCTCGACCGCGACACCCGGGGGCGGCTCTACCTGATGGTGCACACCGGCAGCCGCAACCTTGGCAAGCAAGTGGCGGAGATATACCAGAAGATTGCCGTGAAAAACCAGTCCGGGTGGGCGGAGCTGATGGAGGAACAGCAGCGCGTCATCGCCGAATACAAGGCAGCCGGGCGTCGCAGCGAACTGCAAAAGGTCATCGCAGACCTCCACTCATCGTTCAAGATGCGCCGACCGCTGATGCCTGCCGAGCTGTGCTATGTCGAGGGGGCGGCGCGCGAGGACTATTTGCATGATATGCGCCTGTGCCAGCAGTGGGCGGTCATCAACCGCAGGCTCATTGCCGACCTGATAGCCGACCACCTCCGCGCCTCCGGCAACCTGCCTGCTGACGATGAGGCTCTGGCCCAGGAGGCGTTTGAGAGCGTGCACAACTACATAGGCGACGACAACATCATCCGCAAGGGCGCTATCTCAGCCCGCGAGGGGCAACGGTGCGTCATCCCCCTTAATATGCGCGACGGCGCACTTCTTTGCCTGGGCAAGGGCAATCCTGACTGGAACTGGTCTGCACCGCATGGCGCGGGCCGTGTGATGAGCCGTGCGCAGGCTTTCAAGCAGATCAGCCTCGACGACTACGCACGCTCGATGGCCGGCATTTACAGCGAGACGGTCAACGAAGAGACCAAGGACGAGTCGCCCATGGTCTACAAGCCGAAAGATGAGATCATAGCCAACATAAGGGACACCGTGGAAATCACGGACACCATAACTCCAGTCTTCAACTTCAAAGCTGCCGAGTGACGGCATCTGACGATAAAGATGAAAAGTGTGAACGAAGTGACGAGGCCTACCGCAGTCATCGGTGATGTGCACGGACTGGACTACTGGAGACAAGTGGTCCAGTCGCATCCCGCGTGCCGTGTCGTGTTCCTGGGCGACTACCTCGACCCCATAGACTACGTGCCTCGCCGGGACTTGCTTGCCAACCTGCGGGCGATAATCGCCTTGCGGCGTGCCCGCCCCTCGGATGTCGTGCTGCTGCTGGGCAACCATGACCTGCACTACTTCAGCACTGACGCGCCCATCTGCTCACGCTTCGACTGGCAGATAGGGGACAAGGCTTCGCTGTTGTTCCTTGAAAACATCGACGCCTTCCAATATGCCTTCCAGGACGGGCGCACCATCTTCACCCATGCCGGCATCGCCCACGGGTGGTTTGTCAATGATTTCAAGGGCGACATCTCACGCCCCATCGCCGACCAGCTCAACAATCCGTCGGACGGCCAGGTGGAGGCGTTGTGCAGGGTGGGGCAGTTGCGCGGCGGCAAGCAGGGCACGACCGGCGGCATCTTTTGGGCGGACAGCGACGAACTGGCCGACCCGCTGCACGGCTTCACCCAGGTCGTCGGGCACAACCGTGTCGAGGAGGTGACGACGCACGAGGGCGGTGACGGGGGCAAGATTGTCTTCTGCGACTGCCTGTGGAACGGCAACTACCTCTTCATGGAGTGACGGGCGGCCGGCGGGCCGCTGCGGCAATGTCTTTTGTAAGTGCGACTTACAAGGGTTGTTATTGCCACTTACAACCTTTGTAAGTCGCAGTTACAAAAGACCCTTTTGCCCGTTGGGTCGGATGTTTTCCGGCGGAGGGTCGGAGGCCGTGCGGTTTTTTCCCTACCTTTGCGCAAATTATTAACCGACAACGACATCATGCGCAAGCTGTTAATCATCGCCATCGCCCTGCTTGTCGCCTTGCAGGGTCAGGCAAGGACGTTGAAGCACAGGGGTGATTCGACCCGCTATGAGGGTTATGAGGATTGCCGCATCAAGGCCACCGAGTTCATTGCCCCCGCCGTGCTCATCACCTTGGGGAGCATCGGGGTGAAAAACAAGGGATTCGGCAAGATGAACGACAAGGTGCACGAGGCGATGGGCTACTCCTTCCATGGGCGGAAAAAGACCTACGCAGACGACTACATCCAGTATCTCCCAATAGCCTCGGTGTACGGCTTGAGCCTGCTCGGCGCGGAGGCCAAGCATGATTACATCGACCGCACGATGGTGCTCGCCGTCTCGGCCGCTACGATGGCTACTGCCGTCAATGTCATCAAATACACCGTCAAGGAGAAGCGTCCCGACAGCGGCAAACGCAATTCGTTCCCGTCAGGGCACACGGCCACCGCGTTCATGGGGGCGGAAGTGGTGCGCGAGGAGTATGGTTGGGGCTACGGTGCGGCCGCCTACGGAGTGGCGACTTTGATAGGTGTGGCACGCCTCTACAACGAGCGTCACTGGCTTACCGACGTGTTTGCCGGGGCGGGCATAGGCATCCTCTCGGCGCGGGTCGGCTACTGGCTGTTGCCGTGGACGAGCCGCATCTTCAAAAGGCGCAAGGCCGGCAGCGACATCACCGTTGGCTTCTCGGCATTCGCCACTGGCGAAGGCGGCGCGGCAACCGTCGCTTTGCAGTTTTGACACAGGGCAATCCCCGACTTCATCAGATGTGAAAAGACGGCACGCCGCCTGCAAATTTGTCACCATTCGCGCCAATCGGGCAGGATGGTGGACAAAACGGGCGCGGCATCCCTTCTGGCACGCACATTGCACTTATGTAGGTGAATCGAAAACCCGACGAGGGCTGGAGGTTCATAAGAAACAAAAGTGAAACTAAAATAAGGAGGATTTGATATGACACTGATTAGAAGGAATCAAAACTGGTTGCCAGGGTTCTTTAATGACTTCATGGACAACAATTGGATAGAAAGAGTCAACTCGACACTCCCGGCCGTCAACGTGATGGAGACGGAGAACGAGTACAAAGTGGAGCTTGCCGCTCCTGGTTTGACCAAGGACGACTTCAATGTCCACGTCGATGAGGACAACAACCTCGTTGTGAATGTGGAGAAGAAGACCGAGGACAACGAGAAAGGCAAGGATGGCCGCTACCTCAGGAGGGAGTTTTCTTACAGCAAATTCCAGAGGACACTTGTCCTGCCTGACGATGTTGACAAAGACAACATCTCGGCTAAAGTCGAGAATGGTGTGTTGAACATCGACCTTCCGAAGATTAAAAAGGAAGAGACCACTGTCCGCAAGAGCATCGAGGTCAAATGATGACCCTTTGAACACTTGACCACACAAATCAAGCCCCCGCACGGTACGCCGCGCGGGGGCTTTTGTTTTTGTGACAGGGGTGAGATCACAGATGCAAGTCAGCGTCCCTTTCGAGATGGTAGTCAACGAGCTTGTCGCAACTGCTCCTGACCCTCTTGCCTGCATCAGTGTCCCCGTACTCCTCGGCCGCCGTGCGCAGGTTGCCGAAGTCGCATAGTGTCCGGGCTTTCCACTCATCATCGGTGGCGGTAGCCAACGCCAGTCGGAGCAGAGCATCTGACAGTGCCAGGGCTTTGGCCTTGTCCTGCCCCACTTGCCAAAGGGTTTCCCCGCAGAATACCCCGTAGCCATAGTGCAGGCCATCCGTCTCTGTGTCGCTCGTCCACTTGTAGTACTGCGTCAGCTCCCAACATTTCCCGAAGGAATTGCGCAAGCCGGTGGCATACCTCACCATCATTTTGGCGCGTGAGTCAGGATCAGCCTCCCGCTTCATGTCTTGCTGGAGCGACAGCATCTCACGGGCGAATTGCAGCCTGAAATCTTTCCCGCCGTCAATCCGTTTGTTGCTCAAGTCAAACGGTGAGCGGTCCATCTCGACATTCAACTCTGCTTTTGTAGCATTGCTCACCTGGCCGAGATATTGCACCGCTGTCGCATAGTCCATCGCACGCAAGCAGCGCGTCCCTATGATGTCGGCGACGTAGCTTGCCCCCTTGCCCCGCGCATTGGTGAATGTGTCGAATGCGTCCGTCGGATTGTACAGGCGGGCGTGATAAGCCTTCAGGCTCTGAAGGTCTATCGTGTCGGCCATGATGAAGAAGTCATTGCTGTAATTGTGCCAACGGAAATCGCTGGCCCATGCGGGGAAGGCGAAGCTCCCGTTCCTTTCCAGCAGGTTGACAAGGCGGAATTCAGCCATGCCCGCCAATTGCAAAGCGCGGACGGGTTTGCCGGCATCGAGCATACGGGGGCATATCTCGCCGAGGACGATGCGGCGCATCATGTCGTTCCAGTAGTAGAAGCTCTGGTTGCTGTCAATGTTGTACACTTTGTCGGCCACCCTTTGTGACAGGTTGGCGGCGACCTTCGCGTCCAGCCAGCGGAGTTGCGCGAGGAGATGCTGCTCATAGCGGCTGTCGTTAGGCATCGTTTTGGCATCGAGGTACATCCTCATCACCTTGACACTCTCTTTGACCACCCGCGAGGCGGGGGCTTTCTCGGCGCGGGCGAGGATGCCGGACGCTTCCCTTGCGTTGCCCTGCAAATTGGCGATGAATGCTGCGGCGTAGAGCCACATTGCCCTGTCCTCCACCATGCTGTCCTGCGCTATTTGCAAGGCGAGTGACTTGAGCTGCAATGCTTCTTCCGGTACGTCCCTTTTGGTGTCGCCCCAATAATAATGGCCTGTCGGCTCCAGATGGCGGATATATCTCTGCAACTCCTCGCGGAGGTAGTCGTTGTTGGGACTGTACTCATAGACAAAACGCAGTTTGTCAACGAAGCTGCCCTTATCCTTTTCGTCCACGCAGGCAAACATGCCCCAGGCATCTCCCGCCCATGCGTAGAGTTGCAAAGCCTCCTCGTTGTGCCCGGTGCGGTAGTGGCTGCCCGCTGCATAGCCTGCCGCCATCCGCCTCATCAGATTGTCTTCGGGCAATGATGAAATGTCCTCTTTCCACAGTTGGATGCATTGGTCGTATCGCCCGAGCGTGAACATCGCCCGCATGGCTTGCAACAACCAGCGGTCGCGCAACCTGCCGCTCTGGGACAGGGACTTGTCAACTATTTCATCGAGTGTCATCGGTCCGCCCATCCGCATTGTCGGGTAGTACCACGGCGAGTTGTATTTGCCACGCACGACCTCATTGACCTTGGCAACGTACAAGAATTCTGCCGCGTCGCCGCCATCCGCCCGCAACCACAGCATGAAACGGTTGCCGCCATTGTAGCTTTTCGCCGTGCGCAACGAGTCAAACGGCTCTAAAGGTATCTTGTAGACGACCTGGTATATGTCCTCCAGCGGCACACCACTGCCCGCCAGCCGTTGCCACTCACGGCAGTTGTCCTTTGCACCTTTGTTGTAGGCGAACGGGTCATCGCACGGTTCGCCCTCCAAGTCCATGACCCGGAACATATAGTAACAACGCGGATAGTAGTAATCATAGCCGCAAGCCTCCGCCACTTGCGTTGCCACGGCGAACAGGATGCTAATCGCCAGCGTAAATCTTATCGATCTCATCGTCCGTGTAGTGTTTCAGTTGCGCTTCGTCAAGGTGGTAGATGATGTTGCCCCGTGCGGGACGGCCGAGGCATTGCTCCACAAGACGTTTTGTCTGCATTATGTCTTGGTATGATGCCCGTTCCCGCCGCAGCTCTTGTCCCTTGTCAAGCACGATGTTGTCGGGGTTGGAGACGAGAGCCTCGAAGTCTCCGTCGCGGAACATCACGCCCCATCCGAATGCGGGATAGGCGTAGTCGAGCGGGATGCCGTATTCCATTTTGCCTTTCACGTATGCTTTCACGTCGTCCACATCGAGTATCGAGTTGCGTGTCTCGGCATTTTTGAAAGACCCCGTGTTGTAAAGCATCAGAACTCCCCTGTCCACAGGCATGGCATCCTCCTCCAGTTGATGCAGGCGCACCGTGATGCTCAGTTGCATCGAGTCCTCGTGCAACTTGCTCTGTGCCGCCTTGCATAGGGCGGCGTAGGTCGTGCGCGAATTCTCTGTCCAGTCACAATCAAACTGTACCTCCTTGATACGTCCGAGACGGTTGTACCGCGCCATGGCCTTGACCCTCTCGACGATCAGCGCGGCATATTCGTCCGTCTGCCCTCCCATCCCGTAGAGGGCATCAAGGGTGATGAAGACGGCAGGGACGACCTCAATGCCGTCGGGGACGGGGGCGGCGAACTGTGTGGTGGCAATCGGGACCGGCGCGTCCTCACCCTTCTGGTCGTCATGCCCGATGGCGACGTCAAACATCTTGATGTAGATGCGCCGGACATCGTGCCTGTCGAGCCAGTCAAGCTCCGTGGCGTCAGGCGCGAAGGTGGATTTCCAGTGGTAGACTGCGTTGCACTGTCCGCTGTCACCGCTTGTGGCAGGTTTGCCGCACGCTGCCACGAGTGTGGCAAGCAGTGCGGCGGTCAACAGATTGAGCGGGGTTTTCTTCATGTCTTGTCGTTTCGTTTTGTCGTATGCAAAATTGTGGGAAAAGCACTTCACCGCAGCATGAAAAAAGGGCGGCTGTACGAAAGCCGCCCTGCGTTGTATGAAATGCCGCCGTCCCGCCTATTTCGTCCTGCGGGCGTTGGCGTGGATGATGCCGTCAGACGCATTCACTTGCGCCTCCAGACGATGTAGCTGATGTTGTCGGACATCTTGTGACGGCCACTGGTATATGTGTTCTCATTCCCGAATTCATGCCGCATCCCGCTCCCGTCCACAGCCCAGCCGAAGGAGGATGCCCCGACGAGATATATCGCTTGATCCACGCCCAGGTCCACCAAGGCTTGCGAGAAATCGTGGAACGACTCCGTGTCCAGCGTCCCGACCATCATTATTTCCCCTTGGCGGTCGCAGATGGCGCGCCGGATGGATTTGCCCTTTGGGTTGTTCTCGACCAGCTGTCCGTTGCTGACCAGCGGGTACTGGCGGAAGAAGTAACCGCCCGTTTCTGTCGCCCTTTCAAACAGCGGCGAGTTGTCCGCCATGCCGATAGTCACCGTGTCGCCGATGACGGCGCAGTAGCCTTTCTTAGACAGTCCCCATGACAGCGGTTCGCCTGCCAGGACAAACGCCCCGACGATGCCGCCGTTGTCAGCGCGGATGTCGGCTGCCTGGGCTGCAAACACGATGGTGCTGTCTGTTTTGTCAAGCCTGCCCACGTGCAGGGTCATCGACGCGTTGTGCGGGATATATAGGCATAGCGGGACGTCGTTGATGGCCGTGTCGATGAGTTCGGTGAAGCCGGCTGCACGGGCATCGGTCTCGCGTCCGAGGTGCTGCACCGTGTCCGCTGGAGCGATGGCAATGGATGTTTGTGGCGCGTGCTGCGGCTGCGTGGGTGTATCTTGCCCGCCGCGTGCCACCAAGATTAGGACAGCAATCGCGATTGCCACTGCCGCAACGGCTGAGGCAATCCACAGTATGGGGCGGCGTTTGTTCCGGCGGGGGCGGTCGCCTCCGACGATGCGTATCTCGTCGTCGCGCAATTCTCTTAGTTCCTTCATAGGCCGTTTGCCTCCTTTTCCAACAGTTCTTTCAATTGTTTCAACGCTTCCTTTGAAGCCACCACCGTGTGGCTGAAGGTGGCAGCGTCCGAAAGGGTGAGCTTTTGCTTGGGGATGTTGATGTAGTAGACGTAGTTGCGGTTGATGATGAGGCTCTTGCCTATCCTGATGAAGAGGTTGCCGTCCGTCCCCAGCTGCGCGGCTATCGTCCTCTCGACCTGCCCCAACTGGCATGACAGCATCCGCATCTCACCGTCGGCCTGGACAATCGTCGAGTAATTGCCGTCAGATGAGATGTAGACAATCCGGTCGGGCGCGATGCGCACGAGGTCCACGGATGTCGTTATGGTCAAAAACCTTCCAACCGCCATCTTGCCAGCAAATGTATAAAGGTTTCGTCAGCCGTGCAACGTGCCTCGCCCGCACGGATTTGCGGCGTGGCGGGGATGGATGCCCGTGTGTCGGCTGGCAAAATTCGTTTCGGCAGGGAGAAAAGTTTGTTTTTAGGCTAAAAACATATAATTGCAGGTTAAGTCTATGTATTTGCAGCTTAAAAATATATAGATTTAGCCTGCAAATAGACTTTTCCCGGTGCGTCCAGTGTCTTTTGTCCTTTGTCCGAGGCTGTCCCGTGGTTGCAAAAGGCCGTTGCCGGGGGCGGTTTTCGCTAATTTATCATATATTTGTGCATCAAAGGCTAAACTAAAGAATCGGACAGTTATGAAGGATTTCATCAAATTCACCTTGGCGACGGTTGTTGGCATCATCATCTCGTCGGTAGTGTTGTTTCTCATCGCCATCGGCATGGTTGCCGGCATGATGTCACTCGACGAGGGCGAGACGATTGTCAGTGACAATTCGGTCTTTTGCCTCGACCTTGACGGCGTGGTCGCCGAGCGTGCGATTGATGACCCCCTGTCATTCTTCGGGGTGGATGATGCCATGCAGACTTACGGGCTTGACGACATCACATCGAGCATCAAGAAAGCTGCCAAGGAGGACAAGATAAAAGGCATCTACCTCACCATCGGCGCGCTGGCCGCATCGCCTGCCACGCTTGAGGAAATCCGTGACGCGCTCGTGGGGTTCAAAGAAACGGGCAAGTTTGTCGTAGCCTACGCCGACAACTATTCCCAAGGCGGCTATTACGTCGCAAGTGCCGCCGACGAGGTGCTGCTCAACCCGCGCGGGGCTATTACCTGGCTGGGGATGTCATCGCAGTTTGTGTCCTACAAGGGGCTTCTCGACAAGCTGGGGGTGGAGATGCAGGTATTCAAGGTGGGGACCTACAAGTCGGCCGTCGAACCCTTCGTGCTTGACAAGATGAGTGATGCCAACCGGGAACAGGTGAAAGCGTTCACTTCGTCGATATGGGACACGTTCCTGTCAGACATTTCCGCCTCCCGCGACGTGAGCATCGAGCAGTTGAATGCCTACGCCGACCGGGGAATCGCGATGGAGCAGGCGACATCATTCGTCGATTGCGGCTTTGTCGATTCGCTTGCCTACCGCACTGATATGACCGAATACCTCAAAACGAAGGTGGGAATCGACGAGGACGACGACCTTGAAACGTTGTCGCTGGCGGCGATGATCAATTACCATAGCAATGTGCCAAAGGACAAGAGCGGCAATGTCGTCGCGGTCTACTATGCCGAAGGCGACATCGACGACACAAAGGCCAAGGACAGGATAGGGGCGCGCCGCGTAATCAACGACCTGAAGCGGTTGCGCAAGGACGAGAATGTCAAAGCGGTCGTCCTGCGCGTCAATTCCCCCGGTGGCAGCGCATTCGGCTCGGAACAAATCTGGAAGGAGATAGAGGACATCAAGGCCGAGAAGCCCGTCGTGGTGTCGATGGGAGGCTATGCCGCGTCTGGAGGGTACTACATCTCGTGCAACGCCGATTACATATTCGCCCAGCCGACAACGTTGACAGGCTCGATAGGCATCTTTGGCATGGTGCCCGACATGGGAGGACTTTACGACAAGGTGGGGCTCTCGTTTGAGACGGTCAGCACCAATAAATTCGGAGGTGTGATGTCGCTCGACCGGCCTATGACCCAGGAGGAGAAAGCACTCATGCAACGCAGCGTCAACGATGGTTACGAGCTCTTTGTCATGCGGTGTGCCGAGGGACGCAAAATGATGCCCGAGGCGATCAAGGCCATTGCGGAGGGCCGTGTCTGGACGGGCAAGATGGCAAAAGACCTGGGGCTGGTCGATGAACTCGGCGGCCTCGACGAAGCGATAGCGAAGGCCAAAGAACTGGCTGAGATTGACGACTGCACTCTGGTCTCCTATCCCGCCAAACCATCGGTGCTTGACAATGTGCTGGGTGCATTGCCGTCAGGTTATGCGTCGCTGCTCGGCGACGACGAGGTGGGACGCATGGTCAAGGACTTGCGTTGGCTTTACGAATTGGATGAGACCGACCCGGTGCAGGCGAGGATGCCTTTCTACGTAGAAATTCAATGATGCAACAGTGACGCAGTGAGCAACCGTCCGGTCAAAATAAACTATCTGTTGTTGCCATTCGCCGCCATCTACGGCATGGTCGTGCTGTTGCGCAACAAACTGTTTGACTGGGGAGTGCTCAAGTCGCGTGTTTTCCCGCTGCCAGTCATCTGCATCGGCAATTTGACCGTAGGCGGCACAGGCAAGACACCGCACACCGAGCACGTGGCGGGAGTGCTTAAAGGCATTTGCCGCACGGCAGTGCTCAGCAGGGGCTATGGACGGCGGACGCATGGTTTCATCCTGGCGGACGGATCGTCGGATGCCGCTGCCATAGGCGATGAACCCAAACAGATGAAAGACAAGTTCGGCGACAGCGTTATCATCGCCGTGGACGAGAGCCGCACCGAAGGCATCGGCCTCTTGCTCGCCTCCGAGGACAGGCCCGGGGCGGTGGTTCTTGATGATGCCTATCAACACCGTTACGTGAAACCCTCGTTGACGGTGCTGCTGACGAGCTATGAACGGCCGTTCACCTGCGATGCCCTGCTCCCGGCGGGACGGCTCAGGGAGAACAAGGCAGAGAAACATCGCGCCGACATCATAATCCTGACCAAATGCCCGGCGGACATGGCGCCTATAGACTACCGCATAGCCATCAACGAGCTCAAACCGTTCCCCTACCAGGAGCTGTTCTTCACCACGCTTACCTACGGTGATTTGCAGCGGATGGACGGCGGCGGTGACGTTTTGCCCCTGTCGTCGTTGACGGCAAGGCACTCCGTCCTTCTTGTCACGGGCATAGCCAACCCCTCCCAACTCAAGATGCAACTGGAGAAAAGGGCGGGGGCGGTGACAGCAATCAACTACCCAGACCACCACAGCTTCACACGCCGCGACCTGCAACGTGTGGTGTCGGCGTTCCGGTCAATGCGCGGCGACGACAAAATCATCGTCACCACCGAGAAGGATGCCGCCCGGCTGCGTCCCATGATGGAGCAACTCGGGGAAGCAAAGGACAAGACATACGTCCTGCCGGTCAAGGTGAAATTCCTACTCGGGCAGGAAGAAAAGTTCAACAACATAATAAAACGTCATGTTAGAGAAAATATGTGAGACCGTCGCATATATAATGAAAGCGACGGAAAGGCGGCCTGAAACCGCCATCATCCTCGGGACTGGCCTCGGCAGGCTCGCCGACGAAATCGAGGAAAGACAGGAGATAGCCTACAAGGACATACCGCATTTCCCTGTCTCGACCGTAGAGGGACACAGCGGAAAACTCATCTTCGGCAAGCTGGGGGGCAAGGAAATCATGGCTATGCAGGGACGTTTCCACTTCTACGAGGGCTACTCGATGAAGGATGTTACCTACCCCGTCCGTGTGATGAGGGAACTCGGCATCAAGACCCTCTTTGTTTCCAACGCCAGTGGCGGCACCAATCCTGACTTTGAGATAGGCGACCTGATGATCATCACCGACCACATCAACCTCTTTCCCGAACACCCGTTGCGCGGAAGGAACATAGATTACGGCCCGCGCTTCCCGGACATGAGCGAGGCATATTCAAAGAAACTGATCGCGCAAGCAAAGGAAATCGCCGCAGAGCTCGGCATAACCGTCCGCGAGGGGGTCTATCTCGGCACGCAAGGCCCGACGTTTGAAACGCCGTCGGAGTACCGTATGTTCCGCAGGCTCGGTGCCGACGCCGTGGGAATGTCCACTGTCCCCGAAGTCATCGTAGCCAACCACTGCGGCATCAAAGTGTTTGGCATCTCCATCGTTACAGACCTCGGCGTGGATGGCAAGATAGTGGAGGTTACACACCAAGAAGTCCAGAAAGCCGCAGATGCCGCGCAGCCCAAGATGACCGCAATCATGCGCGAGCTCATAAGGAGGTCGTGAATACACCGCAACCAACAGACACATAGGAATGACTGAAACGAAAAGAACAGAGATTGCCACACTCGGGGAATTCGGTCTCATCGACCACTTGACCGAAGGCATCGAGCTCGTCAACGCATCCACCCGCCGTGGGGTAGGGGACGATGCCGCCGTGCTTGACATGGCAGGCAAGGCGACACTCGTCACCACCGACCTTTTGCTCGAAGGCATACACTTTGACCTCACCTACACGCCGCTCAAGCACCTGGGCTACAAGGCGGCGATGGTCAACTTCTCCGACATTTATGCAATGAATGGCACGCCACGGCAAATAACCGTCTCGCTCGGCATATCCAAACGTTTCTCGATAGAGGACATTGATGCCCTCTATGCCGGCATACGCATCGCCTGCGAAGACCACAAGGTTGACATCGTTGGGGGCGACACAACATCGTCGATGACCGGACTGACCATCAGCATCACTTGCATCGGGGACGCCGAGCCCGCCGACATAGTTTACCGCAGCGGCGCGCATGAGACCGATCTCATCTGTGTCAGCGGAGACCTTGGTGCGGCCTACATGGGCTTGCAACTGCTTGAACGCGAAAAAGCCGCCCTGCGCGGCAACGACGACGTGCAACCCGATTTCGCGGGACGTGAGTACATCCTCCAGAGACAGCTCCGCCCCGAGGCCCGCCGCGACGTGATTGAGCAGTTGAGACAGGCGGGGGTGAAGCCGACTGCGATGATTGACATCAGCGACGGCCTCTCATCCGAACTGATGCACATCTGCAAGCAGAGCGGGGTGGGGTGCCGTGTCTTTGAGGAACACATACCGATAGACTACCAGACGGCCGTGATGGCGGAGGAACTAAATATGAACCTCACGACCTGCGCCCTGAACGGTGGCGAGGATTACGAACTGCTCTTCACCGTCCCAATCGGCGACCACGAGAAGATAGCGCAGATGGAAGGCGTGCGGATGATAGGGCACATCTGCCGCCCAGAACTGGGCATGGCACTCATAACACGTGACGGCAACGAGATGGAGCTCAAAGCCCAGGGATGGAACCACCTCGGCTGACAGCCGTCCCGCAGCATCATGCCGCCAAGGCAAGTGAAGCAAAGGCGTGCACCGTCCACCGGCGCACGCCTTTGCTTTGCACATCCTGCAACCAAGGCGGCGGTCAGATCCGTGCCACGCAGCCCCCGAGCCACATCGCCGCCGCACCGGCAGCGATGCTCAGTGCCATGTTGGCCGCCATGCCTGCCACGTCGCCAGCACGGGCAAGCACCATGTTGTCCCCCATGAAAGTGGAAAACGTGGTGAACCCTCCGCAGAAACCGGCGGTGAGAAACAGCTTGACATAGCCATTGGTCACACCCAGCCGCCCGAGCACCCCGGCCATGAGCCCGAGGACAAAGCACCCCGCGACGTTGACAACCATCGTCCCGAGCGGGAAGCCGCCAGTCACCTTGATCTGCACCCACCGCATCACGAGGTAGCGTGCCGCCCCGCCGGCGAAACTCCCGAGGCCTACTGCAAGTATGCTCTTTACCATTATATATATGTATTAGTCCTTGCCACCCTTCCCCGGGCGGCGCGGCAAAGTTAGTGCAAACATCCAGTCGCGCTCTCCCCGCCTTGCCGTCGGGGCAATAAAAAAGGAGGGAAACCCCGTCAGGCCTCCCTCCGTGCTCGTCAGCCCGTCGGCGGGCTGTCAGATGTTGTTCTTCTTCACCTCAAAGTATGCTTGCGGGTGCAGGCACGCCGGGCAAACCTTCGGGGCTTCCCGTCCCTCAAAGATGAAACCGCAGTTGCGGCACTGCCAGACGACCACTTCGTCCTTGGCGAACACCTTGCCCGCCTCGATGTTGGCAGCCAGGGCGCGGTAGCGTTCCTCGTGGCCGCGCTCGGCGACGCTGATCATGCGGTACATCACCGCTATTTCCGGGAAACCTTCCTCGTCGGCGACGTCGGCGAAGTGCGGGTAATCCGCCGTCCACTCCTCATTCTCGCCCTCGGCAGCCGCACGCAGGTTGTCCAACGTCGTGCCGATCACGCCGGCGGGATAGGATGCCGTGATCTCGACCTTGCCGCCCTCAAGCCATTTGAACATACGTTTGGCGTGTTCCTTCTCCTGCTCGGCGGTCTCAAGGAAGATTGCCGCGACTTGCTCGTAGCCCTCTTTCTTGGCCGCACTTGCAAAGTAGGTGTATCTCATCCTTGCCTGCGACTCGCCGGCAAACGATGTCATCAGGTTTTTCTCTGTCCTTGTGCCTTTCAAGCTCTTTTCCATAGTCGTAATTGTTTTGTTGGTTAGATAAATAGCTTGCCGCCCGCCGTCTCCGGCAAGCGGTCTTTGCAAATGTAGCAAAAAATGCGGCAAATCAAATATCCCCGTCCCGCCCCCGCCACGTGCCGCCTCGCCACTGCAATGGCGGGTGCAGTGCCCCCTCGGGCAGGGGCTGGACGCGCCGTGCCGGATGCAAAAGCAGGTTGTCCTTAGGCATGAATTTCGCTCAGGTCAGACTTGAAGTCCGACGGGGCCGGACAAAAAGTCCGTTACCCCCGTACATAAAGTAAAAACAAAACTTCTGTTTATATATTCAGAACTTTTGTTTATATAAACAGAACTTTTGAATATATAAACAAAAGTTCTGAATGAACTTTATTCGCCGGACAAAGCGACTTTAGGTCTTATCCTTTGGGATTTTTGGTCCGGTGTCCCTGGATTTTATGCCGCACCCGGCGTGCCTTTGTCCTTGCCAGCGTCGCGGTGTGGAGGGAATATCCTTAACTTTGCCCCGCTTCCGGGCGTGCGCGTCGTGCGGCGGCCGTGACTTGACAATCTGTGTGGTATGCGGAAAGGACTGATGTTTGGCGGCGGGCCTGTCGTGCCCGCGCCGCTTGGGGTCGGTGGCAGGATAGCCATCGTCTCGCCGTCGGGGTGCGTTGACCCCGTGCTGGTCGATCGCGGGGCGGAGATGCTGCGCGGGGCGGGCTATGACGTGGTGGTCGGCGACCATGCCCGTGGGGCCCACGGCCGCTTCTCGGGGACGCGGACGGAGCGTCTCGCCGACTTGCAGGCCGCCTTTGACGACCCGTCTGTCAGGGTGGTGGTGTGCAGCAGGGGCGGCTACGGGGCAGTGCAGTTGCTGCGTGACTTGGACTTGCGCGGCTTCATGCGGTCGCCCAAGTGGGTCGTTGGATTCAGCGACATCACGGCCATCCACGCCTTGCTCGGCGCGAATGGGTGCGCCTCGTTGCACGCCCCTATGCTCAAGCACCTTGTGGGACGCGGCTGGGATGATTGCTGCGTGCGGCATCTGTTCGAGGTGTTGGGCGGCAAGGGCTTTGATGTGGCTTGCGGCTGGCATCCATTGGACCGCCCCGGTGAGGCCGAGGGGGTGGTGACGGGCGGCAACCTGTCGGTCTTGGCAGGGCTGCGCGGCACGGGACTCGACTTGCTGGCGGAGGGAGCCATACTATTCCTTGAGGATGTGGGCGAGCGTCCCTACCGCATCGACCGTATGCTTTGGAACTTGGAGCTCGGTGGTGTCTTCGACCGCCTGGCAGGTCTGGTGGTGGGACAATTCACGGGCTATGAGGACGACCTGACGATGGGTTGCGGGGTGTATGACCTGGTGGCGCGGATGGTTGCCGGGAGGGGCTATCCGGTGTGCTTTGGTTTCCCTGTTGGGCACGTCGATGCCAACGAACCGGTGGTGTGCGGCGTGCGTGCCAGACTGTCTGTCGGCGCGGGCGGGGTGGTGCTGAGGCAGTTGTGAGCGGTGTGGCGGGATTGGAGAATTATTTCCGCATTTTTTGCTCGTTGCACAATTTGACTTACTTTTGCATGAGTTGACAAGTGTCTAATGTTCAACCCTTGTGGACGGTAAAAACTAAAACGATTCAATAACTAAAATTAAATTTATGTGGTTAAGTAGTTCAACTATTGGGAGGAAAGTAGTCATGAGCATCTCGGGGCTCTTCCTCATCCTGTTCCTTACGTTTCACGTGTGCATGAACATCGTGGCCTTGATTTCCGCAGAGGGCTACAATGCCGTGTGCGGTTTCCTGGGTGCCAATTGGTACGCCCTCGTTGGAACGTTGGTGCTTGCGGCGGGCTTTTTCGTTCACATCATCTACGCTTTCTGGCTGACGATGCAAAACCGCAGGGCGCGTGGCAGCGAGCGTTACAAGGTCGTTGACAAGCCTAAGTCCGTTGAGTGGGCGTCGCAGAATATGCTTGTGCTTGGCATCATCGTCATAGGCATAGCGTGCTTCCACCTCTACCATTTCTGGTACAATATGCAGTTGCAGGAGATCCTGGGCAACGAGACTGTCAATGTGGCCGCTTGCGCTGTCGGTGCGGGTCAGTCTTTGGCCAACACGAGTGTGCATGACGGCTATGCGTTTATCGCCGCCACGTTCAGCAATCCGGTAGTCGTGGTGCTTTACTTGGTATGGTTCGTCGCTTTGTGGTTCCATCTCACCCATGGCTTTTGGAGCGCGCTGCACACGCTCGGTTGGAACAACAACATCTGGTTCAACCGTTGGAAGGTGATTGCCAATGTCTATGCGACCATCGTCTGCCTTGGATTCGCTGTCGTAGCAATAGCTTTCTACTTCAAATCACTCTAATCAACCGGTTTAATTCACGTAATCATAAAACATTATGTCTACAATATTAGATTCAAAGATACCTGAAGGCCCATTGGCAGAGAAATGGACCAACTACAAGGCTCATCAGAAGCTCGTCAACCCGGCCAACAAACGTCGTCTTGACATCATCGTGGTGGGAACAGGACTGGCAGGCGCGTCTGCCGCAGCGTCTCTCGGCGAGATGGGTTTCAAGGTGCTGAATTTCTGCATCCAGGATTCACCGCGCAGAGCGCACTCCATCGCCGCGCAGGGCGGTATCAACGCTGCGAAGAACTACCAGAACGACGGTGACTCGGTTTATCGCCTGTTCTATGACACCATCAAGGGCGGCGACTACCGTGCCCGTGAGGCTAATGTCTACCGTCTTGCCGAGGTGTCAAACAACATCATCGACCAATGCGTCGCACAGGGCGTGCCTTTTGCCCGTGAGTACGGCGGCACGTTGGACAACCGTTCATTTGGTGGCGCGCAGGTCTCCAGGACGTTCTATGCGAAGGGACAGACGGGGCAGCAGCTCCTCCTCGGTGCATACTCCGCACTCAGCCGCCAAGTAAATAAAGGTAATGTCCAGCTCTATACACGCCGCGAGATGATGGATCTCGTCATCATCGATGGCCGCGCAAGGGGAATCATCGTCCGCAACCTTGTGACAGGTGAATTGGAACGCTATGCAGCGCACGCCGTCGTCATTGCTACCGGCGGTTATGGCAACACCTACTTCCTCTCGACCAACGCCATGTCCTGCAACGGGTCTGCCGCTGTCGAGTGTTACAGGCGCGGTGCTTATTTCGCCAACCCATGCTATGTGCAGATCCACCCGACGTGCATACCGATGCACGGCTCGTTCCAGTCCAAATTGACGCTCATGTCCGAGTCGCTCCGCAATGACGGCCGCATCTGGGTGCCTAAGAAACTTGAAGATGCCAAAGCGCTGCAAGCAGGGACGAAGAAGGCCAACGACATACCTGACGAAGACCGCGACTTCTACCTTGAACGCCGTTACCCGGCATTCGGCAACCTCGTGCCGCGTGACGTTGCCTCTCGTGCAGCTAAGGAGCGTTGTGACAAAGGCTATGGCGTTAACAATACAGGCTTGGCCGTGTTCCTCGACTTCAAGTATGCAATCGACCGCCTCGGCGAGGACGTTGTCCGCCAGCGTTACGGCAACCTCTTCCAGATGTATGAGGAAATCACGGACGAGAATCCATACAAGACCCCGATGATGATTTACCCCGCCATCCACTACACGATGGGAGGCATCTGGGTTGACTACGAACTCCAGACCACCATCAAGGGATTGTTTGCCATCGGTGAATGCAACTTCTCCGACCACGGT
Organism: uncultured Bacteroidaceae bacterium; assembly: GCA_944321635.1. Taxonomy (GTDB): domain Bacteria; phylum Bacteroidota; class Bacteroidia; order Bacteroidales; family Bacteroidaceae; genus Avibacteroides. The sequence continues at coordinate 75,319 of CALULY010000004.1, forward strand.
GCTAACCGCCTCGGCGCGTCGGCGTTGATGCAGGGCTTGGCGGACGGCTACTTTGTGCTGCCATACACCATCCAGAACTATTTGGCTGACCAGATCACCGTGCCACGCTTCTCCAAAGACCTCCCGGAGTTTGAAGAGGCTGAGAAGAATGTCCGTGCACGCATCGACAAACTCATGGCCGTGCAGGGCGATGAGACGGTTGACTCAATCCACAAACGCCTTGGCAACATCATGTGGGAGTTTGTAGGCATGGGACGCACCAAGGAAGGATTGCAGGAAGCCATAAAGAGAATCGAAGCCATCCGCAAGGAATTCTGGACTAAGGTTTACATCCCGGGCGAAAAGACCGGAATGAATACCGAACTCGAAAAGGCGTTGCGTGTCGCTGACTTCATCGACATGGGCGAATTGATTGCTTATGATGCTCTCCACCGTGAGGAGTCTTGCGGCGGGCACTTCCGCGAAGAGTACCAGACGGAGGAAGGCGAGGCTAAGCGCGATGATGCCAACTTCTCGTATGTCGCCTGCTGGAAATACAAAGGCGGCGGTGAAGCTCCCGAGATGGTCAAAGAGGATTTGAACTACCAATTCGTCAAAGTCCAAACGCGTAACTACAAATCTTAAAACAGCACAAAATGGAAAAGACTATAAATTTCACACTCAGGGTTTGGCGTCAGAAGGACGCACACTCCAAAGGCTATTTCGAGGATCACCAGATGGAAGGCATCAGCGGCGACACTTCATTCCTGGAGATGTTGGACATCCTCAACGAGAGATTGGTAAAGGAACACAAGGAGCCGATCGTCTTTGACCACGACTGTCGTGAAGGCATCTGCGGGATGTGTTCACTCTACGTCAACGGCCATCCGCACGGTCCGGAAGGCGGTTGCACCACTTGCCAGCTGTTCATGCGCAAGTTTGAGGACGGTTCCACAATCACTGTCGAGCCTTGGAGGTCTGCAGGTTTCCCCGTGATCAAAGATTTGATGGTCGATCGTTCAGCATACGACAAGATCATGCAGGCTGGAGGCTATGTCAGCGTCAACACCGGCGCGGCGCAAGATGCCAATGCCATCCTCATACCCAAGGAGGTTGCAGACGAGGCAATGGACGCGGCCAGCTGCATCGGTTGCGGTGCGTGCGTGGCAGCTTGCAAGAACGGTTCAGCCATGCTCTTCGTAGCAGCCAAGGTCAGCCAGCTCGCTCTCCTGCCGCAAGGCAAGGTGGAGGCTGCCCGCCGTGCTAAGGCGATGGTTGCCAAGATGGAAGAACTCGGTTTCGGCAACTGCACCAACACAGGCGCGTGTGCTGCTGAATGCCCGAAATGTGTCTCCCTCAGCAACATAGCTCGCCTCAACCGCGAGTTCATCAAGGCAAAGCTCGCCGATTGACGCGGCGCGACTGAGCCTGGTGCTCACAGACTTTGCAGCGTCCCCGCGCGGTCATTCCGCGAGGGGACGCTTTGTTTTGTCACCTATCGTGCCGAGAGTCTGTCCCAGAGCAGCCATGCCTGGTCGTCGATGTCCTATATGTCAGATGTTTTGTCCAGTTGCGCACATTAATTCACTAACATTAACGCTTCGCCAATCTTTTTGTCATAAAACTCGTCGTTTGGTACCAGTTTTTATATATTTGCCAATACAACAACCTGCATAGGAAGTTTTCGGAAAGTTGGTTTATCAAAAATATAAGTGTGATGAAAAGAATCTTTTTGACTATCTGTGTCGCCCTCGCCGCGCTGGCGGTGTCGGCGCAAGGGACTTTCAGCCGCAAGGACAACATCCTGAGCCTCGGTGTCGGTATAGGTGAGCATGGTGTCCCCCTTGATTTGAAGTGGGAAATCAATGTGCTCGATGGCATCTGCAAAGGCAAGGGAGGCATTGGCGTTGGTGCTGCGACGGGGCTCAACTTTGACGACCGCTTCATGCTCGCGGCGCAGGCCAATTTCCACTATGAGTTCGTTGACAACCTCGACACATGGGCGGGGCTGTCGCTTGGAGGTGACTTCAAGTATGACGATGCACTCTATTTCGGCGCGCAAATCGGTACACGCTACTACTTCAAGGGCAATCCGCACTGGGCGTTGATGGGTGAGTTCGGCTACGGGATGTCATTCGCCAAGATAGGTTTCACCTACAAATTCTGAACTGGGCGGGCATCGCCTGCCATGTTGCTTTTGGACGAAAGCCAAACAACACCAGCCGGTGCGAGTCCGGCATAAAGCAAAAACTACTTCAGCGGGCACTGATGCCGACGACACAAGGCATCGTGCCCGCATTTTTTTGCCGCGCCGTGGCGGCAGGGCAGGGGGCTGGCGGAGCAGGGTGCTTTGTAAGTGCGACTTACAAGAGTTGTTGGTGGCATTTACAAAGATTGTTAGTCGCACTTACAAAAGATGATGTCGCGCGGGCCTCGGCAGGGTAGTGGCGGGTGCTTGCGGTGTCTTTGCCCGCGTCCGGCTATGTCCCACATAAAAAGATCCGCCGCAGTGGCGCAGAGGACGGTACGCCTGATTTTTAGGGCGGCGGCAGGCGTTTTGCGTCGCCTTGCACTATCTTTGCGCCGTCAGAACAAAAAGCGGAGGAGCAATGAAGACGCGCAACCTAATGTTTTTCATCGCCATCGTGGCGGCCACCATTTTCCTGAGCTACGTCAATTCCAAGGACAGCGAGGTGCGGCTTATGACCTACAATGTCAGGAACGCCATCGGGACAGACGGCGTGATGGACTATGAACGCATAGCCTCGGTCATCGCCCATGCCGACCCTGATGTCGTCGCGTTGCAGGAACTCGACAGCATGACGCGCCGCAGCCGTGGCCGTGACCTGCTGGCGTCGCTGGCGGGTGCGACGGGGATGCGGGCGACATTCGCCAAGGCCATCGACTTCGAGGGAGGCAGCTACGGCATAGGTGTGTTGAGCAAGCAGACACCGCTCTCGGTCAGGACTGTCGCCTTGCCGGGCAGCGAGGAGGCGCGGCGGCTGTTGATTGTGGAATTCAAGGACTATGTGTTCGCCTGCACCCATCTTTCGCTCAACGAGACTGACCGCATGGAGTCGGTCGGTCTGATAGGGTCGGCGGCCGCTGGCTGGGAAAAACCGTTTTTCATCGCCGGTGATTGGAACATGGAGCCGGGCGACGACGCGCTGCAAGCCATGCAACAGGAGTTTGAGTTGATCAGCAACACGGGACAGTACACCTTCCCGGCAGACCTCCCTACGGCTTGCCTCGACTACATAGGCGTGATGCGGGGTTCGGCACGCAACCTTGAGGTCGTCAGTGCCGATGTCGTCAACGTCCCCGACGCATCCGATCACCGTCCGGTCGTCGTGACTGTGGATTTTGCAGTCAAATGAGGCGGCGCACCGTCAGATGCTGGCCCTGATGCGGCTCAATGTGTAGATGGAAATGCCGAGGAAGTCTGCCACATAGCGCAGCTTGACGCGGTTGACGAGACCGGGGAATTTCTTCAGGAACTGTTCGTAGCGTTCCGCAGGGGTCAGTTGCAAGCGGTCGGCGAATGCGTGGCTGAGCACTTTGTTCACGTTCTGATGCAGCACACGTCCCCAATTGGCTATGTCGATGTGGCGGTGGTAGAGGTCGTCAAGCACCGAGTTTGTGACGGTGAAGAGCGTGCATCTCTCCAGCGTCTCCACACTCTCCACCGACCTGGAGTTGTAGTAGAGCGAATCCATGCCGAATGTCACGTCACCCTCCATGCTGAACCATGTCGTCGTTTCCACCCCGTCGTGGTGGAAAACAGAGCGGGTTATCCCTTTTTCGATGAAATAAACCTCGTGGCACACATCGCCCGACCGCACCAAGGTCACGCCCTTGGCGACATCGACGCGCCGCATCCGCGATGTCAAGGCTGCGAGTGCCTCGTCGGAGACCGGATAGGTCTGCCGGATGCTCCTGACGATGTTTTCCATGTTTCCCTCTGTCGTTGCCATAGGTAGGTGCAAAGATAGCGATTTGCCGGCTTATGCCGCCCGCCTCGCCAGGATCCTCATCCTTTGTCCCGTTGTGCCATAGCAAGCAATCGGCGAAAAAATCCTAACTTTGGGGCAAGATTAATAAAATTAGATACGATGACAAACGAAAGACCGTTGATACTCGTCTCCAACGACGACGGGTATCGTGCCCAAGGGCTCAACGAATTGATAGGCTTCCTCCGCACCATTGCCGATGTCGTGGTGCTTGCTCCCGCTACGCCACGCTCGGGCAGCGGGTGTTCCATCACATCCTCGCTGCCGATCAAGCTGGTCAAGGACTTGCAAGAACCCGGGGTGACACGATGGATATGCTCCGGCACGCCGGCTGATTGCATCAAACTCGCTTTGCATGTGCTGTTCCCCGAGCGCAAACCCGACTTGATCGTGGGCGGCATAAACCATGGTGACAATTCGTCGGTCAATGCCCACTACTCAGGCACCGTCGGTGTGGCCATCGAGGGAGCGTTGAAGGGCATCCCGTCCATCGCCTTTTCGCTCTGCGACCACAGCCCCAGTGCCGATTTCATGCCTCTCAAGCCTTACATCATTGCCATCACGCGCCGTGTGCTTGAGATGGGGTTGCCGGCTGGGACGTGCCTCAACGTCAATTTCCCCAAGGCTGCCGAGTTCAAAGGCATAAAGGTCTGCCGCCAGACACGCGGAGACTGGCAGGACGAGTTCGAGGCGTTGGAGAGGAAAAACGGTGAGAAACACTTCTGGATGACGGGCGAATACCGCAACGACGAGCCCGAAAGCACCGACACAGACCATTGGGCATTGGACAATGGCTACGTCGCCATCACGCCGACGACCGTGGACATGACCGCCTACTCACTGATGGAGATGATGCAGGGCTGGGACTTCTCCGCCGAGTGAGCCAGGGAAGATGTATTATTACCTTATCGCAGGCGAGGCGTCTGGCGACCTCCACGCCGCAGGTCTCATGCACCAGCTCAAGAGGATCGACCCCTCGGCCCGCTTCCGTTGCATAGGCGGGGACATGATGGCGCACGAGGGGGGCGGGGTGGTCAGGCATTACCGCACGCTGGCTTATATGGGGTTCGTCCCCGTATTGCTCCATCTGCGCACCATCATGGCAGGCATGAGGCAATGCAAGGCGGACATCGAGGCTGAGAAGCCCGATGTCGTCGTCCTTGTCGATTATCCCGGCTTCAATCTCTCGGTGGCACGGCACGTGTCGCGCCGCACGACGATCCCCGTCGCCTACTACATTCCCCCGAAGATATGGGCATGGAAGAAGCACCGCATCCGTTCCATCAAGCGTTATGTCACGAGGGTGTTCTCCATATTGCCGTTTGAAGTCGGCTTCTATGCCGCACGCGGCTACCGGTTGGACTATGTGGGCAATCCCACGAGGGAGGAGGTGGAGGCGTTCCGCGCGGCATATACCGAGACCGAGGCGGAGTTCAAGCGTCGCAATCGTCTGGACGAGGACAAGTCCATGATAGCCATCCTCGCCGGCAGCCGCCGACAAGAGATTGGTGACAACCTCTCACGTATGTTGGAGGCGGCATCGCAGTTCCCGCAATTCCAGGCCGTAGTGGCCGGTGCTCCGGGTCTTGACCGCGCCGTCTATGATGAAAAGCTGCGCGGCACCAGGGCAAGGATAGTCTTCGGTGAGACCTACCAGCTCCTGTCGCACGCCCGTTTCGCCCTTGTCACTTCGGGAACGGCGACGTTGGAGACGGCGGTATTCGGCGTTCCGCAGGTCGTGTGCTACTACCTCAAGGCGGGCAAGTTCATGCGTCTTTTGAAGCGGCTGTTCATCAAGGTCAAGCACATCTCCCTCGTCAACCTGATCGCCGGCCGCGAGGTCGTGCCCGAACTCATCGCGGACCGTGCCACTCCGGCGAGGATAGCGGACGAGTTGCGCCGCCTCATCGATGATGACGGCCACCGCCGCCGTATGCTCGACGGCTACGGCGAGATGATGCGTCTCCTTGGGACTGGCAGTGCCGCTGAGACGGCAGCACGCGGCATCGCAGACATGGCATCGCGCAAGGCTGGGCATTAGATTGGCCGCGACAAATTCAGGGACTAATGGCAAGCCCCTCCGTCAGCCATGGACGTGGCAGGCGGAGGGGCTTGGCGTAGCTTGCGGCGGGGTGGGAGAAATCATTGTATGTTTTCGGTCAAAACATTGTATGCCAAGGGCAAAAACATTGTATGGTAATGGCGGAAACATCCTATGTCTTTTGTGGGACGGCCGTATGCCTTTCAGCACACCTCCGCTTGCTTATGGCCTGGGCAGCGGGACAAACCACGACACGGCGGCGCGTGCCGTCTTCATCCACCGCATGACATGCCTGCCGAGGGTGGGGCGTGATGCCTTGGCGGCGTGTGCGATGGCTTGTTGCAACCGGTCTTGCGTCCACGTCGGTTGCACGTCCATGACGCGGCGTACGAGCCTCTCTGCTGCACCGTCAAGCCCGTGGGCGCGGCTGAATGCGACTTCGGCCAAGGCAAACCGCGTGAATGCGTCGCGGATGAGCTCCCTTGCCTCGTCCTGCTCCGCCGGCAAGTGGTCGATGAGCCGCTTGCGCACATCGAGAGCCATGTTGAGTTTCTTCTCGCGGTCGGTGAGGTGCTTCAGGCTCCACACGCCCGCTCCGTGCTGGCGGTAGACTGCCATCGGCCGTCGGAAGTAGTGTATGTAGCCATGGCAGGCGTTGATCACGTGCATGGCATAGTCGCACGACTTGACCTCGGCCAACCATCCGGGCAGTTCCATCAGGTTGCTGCGGCGGTACATCACCGAGCTGTTGGTGATGTAGTTGCTTCTTGAAATGTCGAGGATGCTTGTGTCATCCTTTTGCCCGCCGTTTGACAGGCTCTTGGTGCCATTGTCCTCGAAGTAGTTCACGACACGGTGGAATGCCACGGCGCACCCCGGGTGCGCATCCATGTAGTCCGTCATCGCCTGCAACTTGTGGTGGTCGTACCAATAGTCGTCCCCGTCGCAGATTGCCACGTATTCGCTGTCGCATTTGGCATAGGCCTGCATGAAGTTGCGTTGCAGCCCGAGGTTGGTCTCGTTGTGCACCACGTCGATGATGTCCAGATACAGCGATTGCCACTTCCGGGCTATCTCAAGCGTGCGGTCGGTGCTGTTGTCTTCGGCTACGATGAGCCTGACGGGGTAGTCGGTCTTTTGGCTCACGACACCCTTGATGGCTTGTTCGAGGTACGGTCCTACGTTGTAGGCGAGCATTATCACGCTGACTTTGGTCATAACTCTTTCTTTTTATGGAATATGAAATCCACGGATTCCTTGAACATCACCGAGCCTGACAAGCGCATGATGACGACGTAGGCCGCGACGGCGACGGCGACTTTCACCGCCAAGGCGGCATAGACATTCGTTATCCCGTGCGCCACCCACGCCGCCCCGTAGACCGACACCGCAGCCGCAGCGAGGTAGGGCAGGATGTCAGCGAGGAACGCCCCCGCCCCCAGCCCTATGTAACGGTGGGCAAACCACCACCACACCGCCAGCCAGGCCGTGTTGATGGTGACATACGCCGCCAGCATCGTCCCCAACCTGTAGCGGAAACTGACCATGACGCAACAGAGTTGGGCGATGCCGAGCGCGATGGTGTTCCACATATAGATGTTGGGACGGCCTATGCTGTTCATCAGTCCCGCGAAAAGCGTGGCAAGGGGCATGAAAGCACCCCCGACGCACAGTATGTGCATCACCGGGGCGGCGGGCAGCCACTTGGATGTCACGGCGATGAGGATGAGTTCCTCGGACACCACGCCCAGGCCAAGCATCAACGGGAACGAGAGGAACGCAGTGAATCGCGTCATCTTCCTGAACACCTTGACCAACCTCGCCTTGTCGTCGCGGGCTTGCCGCATGACGGGCTGTGCAGTGCTGTTCAACATCCCTTGCAGGGTGAGTGTCCCCATGACCGTCCACTTGTTTCCTTGGGTGTAATATCCCACCTTGTCGATGGCATAAAAGCGGCCGAGCAGGAAAGAAAAGATGTTGTTGTTGACTTGGGTGAACAACGCCGTCGCCAGCTGCCTCGTGCTGAACGACAGCATCGGGCGCAGCGGACGCAGGTCTATGTGCCACGACGGTTTCCACGGGCACAGCAGCCACATCCCGGCGGTGCTGAGCGCGATGTAAAGGATGGTCTGCACCGCTATGCCCCAGTATCCGCAGCCGAGCCACGCCATCACCACGCCGGCAGTGCCGGCCACGATGATGGCCACCAGTTGTATGAGGCTGCGTTGCCTGACCTTGAGATTGCGCAGGTAGTAGGCCGCCGCCGAAGTGCCAAGGCATGAGAAGATGATGCTCAGGAACAAGACACGGGCGAGGGGCTTCAATTCGTCATGACCAAAGAATGCCGCGATCCACGGGGCGGCGGCAAACAGCACGCCAAACAGCACCAATCCCATGATGAAGCTGAACCAGAACACCGCATTGTAGTCATCATCCGTCGCCTCCCGTTTGTTGACGATGGCGGTGATGAAGCCCGCCTCGATGAATATCCCCGCAACTGCCGAGAACACCGTCAGGACACCCACCATGCCATAATCGGCGGGCGAGAGCAGGCGGGAGAGGAATATGCCGAAGACGAGGCTTGCCACCTGCATCCCCCCGTTGCCTATCACCCCCCAGATGAGGCCTTGTGCCGTCTTGCTCTTCAACGTCTCGCCCATTCCGTCAGTAGTTTGTGTCGGGCAAATGTAGTGAGAATGGCACAACTTGCCTTGTCAAACGGGCGATGATTTGGGAAATTGGCAGGATATTAGAAAAGTAATGATTGCCTTTGAGCAGTGTGATTAGTCAAAACATCCCTTATTTCAGGCACAGGCATACTCATCAATTCCTTTGGCTCCAGTTTGTGCAGTCCTCCGCCATAGGTGCGGCCGCAATCCATGACCCGTTTTATCGGAATGGCATTGAGTGTCTCACATATCTTTTCCAAAAGCAACTTGTCTTGCAAGATGCCTTCAAGGTCAGCGCGTGGGTACAATGACAGGTAGACATTGGTGGTCAAAGCCATGGATTCATTTCTTATGAACCTGAAGCTGCGCCCTTTTGTCTGTTCCCTTCCCATGTACGGGATGACTATCGGCGCGGGTTTGCGCCGTTCACACGCATACCACGGATTCCTCTTACTGCATATATATCCTTCATTTGCTTTTTGCGAGATGCCGTGGGCAATGTATTTCCAGACATCAGGCCATGTTTTCATCAATCTCTCTTCACCCATGTCGCACGAGAACAGGAACAACCCCTCGTCCAGCAGGGGCATCCTGTCGCCGTCGCCCTTTATCGTGTCGGTTTTGAGCAGTCTCGGGCTTGGCAGTATCGGAAGCAAGAATTGTTGTGGCAGGTGGTATCGCTTTATTGTTTGCAAGTCAACGATGAAAAAGTCGTTGTTTCCCGTCGCTATTCCCCTTTTTACGGTGAAGAACTCCCCGAGGCTTGGGGCGTTGCTTGCCGTCGGTTGCTCACTTTCAAACAGCCTTGACCATTTTGCCTCGCTTCTGAGACGGCCGCAATCAACGAGGTTGATGCTTGACGGTGCATTCAGGTCTTTGCCTTGGGTGAATGCCACTTTGCCAGCCTTGGGTTTTGAGTTCCTGAATATCACTATGCAAGAGGAGACAAGAGCGTCAGAAAATTGCAAATCATCTTCGCGGAATCGATGTATCTCCAGTAGCTGCACCTGCTCAGTCAGGTAGTGTTTGACGGCTGTGCCGTAATTGACATCCAGGAACTCGGCAGGGATTAGCCAGCATGAAAGCCCGTTTTCCTTCAACCATCTTGTAGAGAGCATCAGGAAGTAGCAGTACAACCCTGCCAATCCCGATAGGTTTATTCCCGTGGCTTTCATCACCTCTGACTTAAGCCTTGCTTTTTGCGTTGCCGGGATGTGGTGATGCCTGACGTAGGGCGGATTGGCAACAATCATGTCAAACCTCGTGTCGGGCTGCGCCGTCAGGAAATCACCTTGCCTTATCTCGATGTCATGGTCGTTCCAGAGCTTCCTTGCAGTGTCAAGGTATGTATGGTCAAGTTCGTACCCCACGCTCTTTCCAGCTTTTTCACCAAATGTCTTCACGAATGCGGCATACAAAGAGCCAAGCCCCATGGCCGGTTCAAGCATAGTCGTAACCTTGCCATCTGTCAGAGGGCGTATGTGGCGTATCAGGTCTTCCGCCAGGTTGTCTGGTGTGACGAATTGCCCGAGCCTGTTCCTTTCCACCTGTGACTTTTGAGCGTCCAATGCAGATTGGAGCGACTTGCGGAGGGTGTCGTTGTTAGGTGCCATGTCAAACCTCGGTTATACAAATATAGGATGCATATTTGCAAATGTAAGCAAACATTGCACCAAGTCTAAGCAGGGCTGCCGTGCGACTTCGCTGTTTTCTCTTTGCAGGTTGCTTTTGGCGGCATACAATGTTTTCCCCATTAGCATACAATGTTTCCGGTCGTAGCATACAATGATTTTGGCCAAATCATACGATGTTTTTGGCGGTATCATGCAATGCTTTTGCCCGCATGGCCGGATGTCCCTGTGTGCGGCGTGCGGTGCTTTTTTCTTAACTTTGCGGTGCTGCGCGCGGGATGTCCTGCGCCGGGCATGACTAAATCTGACGCAGATGGGCAATGCAAGGTTTGACTTGACGGCGGGGCCGATAGGTGTGTTTGATTCGGGCTATGGCGGGCTGACGATACTTGAGAAGATTCGCAGCCGCCTCCCGTCCTACGATTACGTTTATCTGGGCGACAATGCGCGGACACCCTACGGGACACGCTCTTTCGACATAGTTTATGAGTTCACGCTCCAAGCGGTAGTGCGGCTTTTCGAGCTTGGTTGCCCGCTTGTCATCCTGGCTTGCAACACGGCATCTGCAAAGGCGTTGCGCTCGATACAGCAACAAGACCTGCCCGTCATCGCCCCATCGCGCCGCGTCCTCGGTGTCATCCGCCCGACGGCGGAGTGCGTCGGGAGCATGACCGTCTCGCGTCATGTGGGCTTGCTTGCCACGCCAGGGACGGTGAGGTCGCAGTCCTACCCGATGGAGTTGCACAAATTGTTCCCGGACATAGCAGTCACATCGGTGGCGTGTCCCATGTGGGTGCCGCTGATCGAGAACCGTGAGGCGGCGGGGCCGGGTGCTGACTACTTCGTCAACAAATATGTCGGGCAACTGCTCGGCGCGGACCCGGCGATAGACACGGTGATCCTGGGCTGCACGCACTACCCGTTGCTCATGGACAAACTCAGTAAAGCCGTGCCGCAAGGCGTGCGGCTGCTGGCACAGGGCGGCCATGTGGCCGAGAGCCTTGCCGATTACCTGCGCCGGCATCCGGAGATTGAGGAGAAATGCTGCAAGGGTGGCTCCTGCACCTACCTGACAACCGAGTCTGCGGAATGCTTCGAGGAGAACGCTTCGGTGTTCCTCAACGAACCGGTCACTGCCCGTACCATACAGTTATGAGCATGGACATCAACCAGGAGAAGCAGACGGCGTGGCGCATCGTCGAGACTACTGACGCCAATCTCTTCCTCACGGGCAAGGCCGGGACGGGCAAAACCACCTTTCTCCGCGAACTCAAGGAACGAAGTCCCAAGAGGATGGTCGTCCTTGCACCTACCGGCATAGCCGCGATCAATGCTGGAGGCGTGACGATACACTCGTTCTTCCAGCTGCCGTTTGCCCCGTTCCTGCCCGAGACATCGTTTAAGTCGGGCGGGGCGACCTACGATTTCCGTTACAACAAGCAGCGTCTGGAGGTTATACGCACGGTGGACTTGCTCGTAATCGACGAGATAAGCATGGTGCGTGCCGACCTGCTCGACGCTATTGACTATGTGATGCGCAAGTTCCGCGACCGTTCCCGCCCATTCGGTGGAGTGCAACTGGTGATGATAGGCGACCTCGGACAGCTGCCTCCCGTTGTCAAGGATGAAGACTGGGCATTGTTGCGGGACAGTTATGAGACCCCCTACTTCTTTTCAAGCAATGCCCTGCGTGCGACAGACTTCTTCATCATCGAACTCACCAAGGTCTACCGCCAGAGCGACGCACGTTTCCTCGACTTGCTCAACAAGGTGCGGGACAACAGGCTCGATGCCGCAGCCCTGGCACTGCTCAACAGCCGCTATGTCCCGGGGTTTGTCCCGCCGGATGATGGGCACTACATCCGCCTTACGACGCACAACGCAGCTGCGAGGCAGGTCAACGAGGCCAGGTTGGCAGAACTTCCCGGCGAGGAACACACGTTCGCGGCGGCCATCACGGGCAACTTCCCCGCCTATTCCTACCCGACGGAGGAGCAGCTTGTCCTGAAGGTCGGGGCGCAAGTGATGTTTGTAAAGAATGGGATGACCGATGGCATCCGTTACTGCAACGGCATGATCGGGCGCGTCGAGGACATTGATGACGGCCGTGTGACCGTATCCATCGCCGAGACAGGTGAGATGGTCGAGCTGGGACGGGAGGAGTGGACCAACGCGAGGTACGTCATCGACCGCGCCACCAAGGCGATTGTCGAGGAGGTGGAGGGGACGTTCTCCCAACTGCCGTTGAAACTCGCGTGGGCGATCACCATACACAAGAGCCAGGGGCTCACCTTCGAGCACGCCGTCATCGACGCTGCCGCGTCGTTTTCGCACGGACAAGCTTACGTCGCCCTCAGTCGTTGCAAGACGTTGGAAGGCATGGTGCTGGGCACGCCATTGAATGCAAGTGCCGTAATCACCGATAGCAAAGTGGATAAATTCATGTATGCAGCGCGCCGCAACACACCGAGCGAGGAGCGGTTGCATGAGATGAAGTGCCGCTATTTCACCCGCCTTTTGGATGACCTCTTTGATTGCAACGGCCTGCGCCGTGCAGCGTCGCGGCTGTCGAGGGTGGTCGATGAACATTTCTCCAAGCTGTATCCCAACCTTGCAGACCGCTTGCGGGCGATGGTCGCAGCGATTGCCGACGAATTGGTGTCGGTGGCCGGGAGGTTCAACAAGCAGTATTCCGCCATGGTGCTTGCCTCCGCCGACCCAGAGACTGACGACGCGATAGCAGCGAGGGTCGGGAGCGCGGCGGCATATTTCGCCGACCATCTTGCCCCGATGTGCGCCGATGCCGAGGCCATGGAGGCGGACACCGACAACAAGGAAGTGCGCAAGCTCTTTGACGAAGCGTTGACCGAGCTGCGCCGCCTGATGCTCGTCAAATCATCACTGCTCGCACAGGTCAGGGAGGGCGGTTTCACGATGAACGGCTACCTGCGTGCCAAGTCGGTTGCCACGTTGTCGGCGGCGGAATCAAAGCCGAAAAAGAGGAAAAGCCCCAAGCCCGCCGCCACCCAGCCGGCGGCATCCGACGTGGCGCATCCCGACCTTTACGCCCGTCTCATCGCATGGCGCAACGCCGAGGCGGCGCGTGAGGGCAAACCGGTATATACCGTGCTGCAACAGCGTGCCATCATTGGCATCGCAAACACGCTTCCCCGCACCAAAACGGAGTTGCTCGCCGTCCCCTGCTTCGGACCAAAGACCTACGAGCGGCATGGGCAAACCGTGTTGCAAATGGTGGATGACTACGTTGGTTCGGACGCTCCCGCCAGCGGCCGGCTGTGGTGACGCGGCAGCATTTTGCCGTCAGTCGGGATGCGTCCGACCGTTTTGCCAAAAGCATACAATGTTTCCACGAACAGCATACAATGTTTCCACGAACAGCATACAATGTTTCCACGAACAGCATACAATGTTTTTGCCATTACCATGCAATGTTTTTGTTGTTGTCATACAATGTTTTTGGCGGCAACATCGGATGCCCCGCCCGCCGCGTACGACGCTGCCGGCAGTATTTTGCCTTGTCGTTGATAATTGCTACTTTAGCACCCTCATCAAACAATCATAGCAAATGGAAAGAAAGACTAAGGCAACGGGCGGCAAGCACAAGCCGGCCAGGCGTTTGGACGGCAAGTCGTTGCTCGCGCGCCTGATGATGCTGACGGCTGGGACGTGGGCCGTGACGGCTATGGGGATTGTGGCGATGCTTTACTGCGCATTTATCCCCGCTTACGTGCAGCTGTCGGCGGTCAATCCCTATCCGACACCGGCGTTGTTCCTGATGGCGATGTCGGGTGTGATGATAGTTTTCTGGCTTTGGGGCGTGGCAATGTCTGGGCGGATGAGCTTGCGGGCGATGTCTGTGTGCGGCATGGCCGTGTTTGTCATCTCGACATTCCTGTCGTCGGGTCTGGACTGGGAGATACTTAATGAGATTGGCGTCTCGACTGAGGTCGCACATCGCTATGAGATCTCGCGGACTTACATCTTCGCGCTCCTTGACATCGTGGGGCTTGGGCTGTTCATCTTGCCCACAAACGTCGGGAGCGGGTTGAAGGTTCTCTTTGCCCTGTTCCCCGTGACACGCTTTTTTGACGACATATCTTTTGGTGTCACGGCTGGCGGGATGTATGACATGGACAAGACCCTTGCATTCATCGTTGCGGGATGTGCGGTCAAGGTCGTCTATGCCCTGCTCGTCATCGTACTCGCGTGGCGGTGGCAGCGCGCCAAGTGAGCAGTGGCGTTTGACAAGACGGGCGTCGCCATCTCAATGTCATGGGATGGCGACGCCCGTCTTGTTTGTTGCCGCCGGCGCGGAGTGCGGTCTCAGAGCCCAGCGAGTGCGGTGACGAGCGAGTCGCGCACGATGGCAAAGGCCGCACGGTTTGACTCCGAGATTGGCTTCTTGGGTTGTGATTTGATCAGCAAGGGGTTTATCGGCTTGCCATTCTCGTAGACGCGGAAGTCAAGGTGCGGTCCTGTCGATAGTCCCGTCGAACCGACATAGCCTATCACTTCCTTTTGTTTCACCTTAGACCCCACCTTTATGCCCTTGGCAAAGCGCGAAAGGTGCATATAGGTAGTGGTGTAGACGCTGTTGTGCCGCACCTTGAGGTAGTTGCCCGCCCCGCCGGCCTGGTAGGATTTGGCGATGACGGTGCCGTCGCCTATTGCATAGACCGGTGTCCCCGTAGGTGCGGCGTAGTCCACGCCGTGATGTGCGCGGTAGCGTTTGAGCACGGGGTGGTAACGGCTGTTGGAAAACCGCGAAGAGATGCGGTAGTAATCCAGCGGGGCTTTGAGAAACGCCCCCTCAAGACTGTTGCCGCGCTCGTTGTAATAGAGCTCTTCGCCTTCCTGGGTGAACGGTATGGCATAGTAGGTGCTGTCCCCGTGCGTGAACGATGCCGCGATGACGTGGAAACTGTCGAGACCGTGGCCATCGACATACTCCTGTTCGTAAATCACCTTGAAACCGTCCTCCTTTTGCAGTCCGAAGAAGTCGATGGTCCACCCGAAGATATTAGACAACGTGACCGCCAGCAACGGCGACGCACCCGCCTCCTGCATGGCGACCCACAGGGAGGTCTCGACACTGCCTTTCGCCGTCTTGCGTTGCCACTCCACGGGATTTTCCCCACGGCGCACGGAGTATTCGCCCGCGAGGTCAAACACGACGTAGCTCCTCGGGCTCTCCTCGTAGACGAAGTACCTGACCTCCGCCACGCTGTCACGGGAATAAAACACCGCATAGGCCTGGCCGCTCCTGATCTTGCGTGCGTCGAATGTCCCCTCTGCCTTCTCCGTCAGCCGGTGGACGTCGCCCGGTGTCAGCCCGTGCGAGCGGAGCAGCGTCGAGAGGGTCTGGTTGTCCTCGACGATGCCATAGCGTATGTCGTAGTCGTCAACCGGTATCCCATACTCGCACGTCAGTTGTTCCACCTCCGTGGAGTCGGTCAATTCCACCTCGTCGCCCGGTGTCATCGCCCTTTGCTCCGTGACTGCCAGCGTCACGGCTATGCCCAATGCCAGCGCGATTGCCACGCCGCCGATGATGTTTCGCCTTGTGTTCTTCTCCATGTTGCGGTGGTTGTTGCTTGTGGTACTATGTGTTTGTCCCTTGCGTTCAGCCCTTGTTTGCACCAGGTTTGTCCCCACAAAGATACGCATTAGCCGTGAAAGCGCGTCCACGCCTTGCCGCGTTTTGGATGTTTGCGCGTCTTGCCGTAAAGGCGGCACGCTGTCGCGGCGTGGCGGGACAAACAATGGACAGGGTGGGGAGTAAAGTTTGTTTTTAGGTTAAGTTTATGTATTTGCAGGTTTAGTTTATGTAGATTTAACTTGCGATTATGTGTTTGCAGGCTAAAAATAAAGTTTTCGTCCGTCAATGCGGGCTTTATGCCCTTGGGCACGGCGGCAAGGCTACTGTGTGACGGGGGCGGGTGCGCTTGGGGTTGAGGCTGTGATTTGTTATCTTAGCGGCGAGGTAATGACTGTAAAAACCGTTAGTTATGAGCAAATTGAAACATGGTGCGGCGATGGCGGCGTTTGCCATTGCCGCTTTGTCCTCGTGCGGGGGAAGCACGGGCGGCGATGGTGCGCCGCAGGCTCAAGCGGATTCGCTTGTCACGCGCGCGGACATGACCCTTGTGCTCGACAGCATCAAGGTGCATTGGTTGAAAGACAACGAGGGGGACAAGCTGATGCCGCCGGCTCTGTTTGATGCCCCCGACAGTCTCATGTCGCGGCTCGGCTTGCAGGAGGGTGTGCCGTCGTCGGTCAGCACGTTCCTGGTCGAATGCGGCGGGCGGCGCATACTGTTTGACACGGGCAATGGTGCGGCGGACAGCCGTCTGATGGCGGGACTTGATTCGCTGGGGCTTGGCGGTGGGGACATCGACTACGTGATGCTCACGCACTTGCACGGCGACCACATCGGCGGGATGCTGCTGGATGGCGATGTGGCGTTTGACCGTGCTCAGGTCTATGTCGCACGGCAGGAGTATGACGGTTGGCGGCAGATGCCCGATGGCAAGGGTGCTCAGGCCATGGAGACATTGGGTAAGTACGGGGAGCGTCTGCACCTTTTCGACTATGGGGACAGTCTCCCGTGCGGAATTGTGGCACTTGACGCGTCGGGGCATACGCCTGGGCACACGGCATACCGCATCGGGCGGCTGCTTGTGGTCGGTGATCTGATGCACGGGGTGGCACTCCAGTCGAGTTACCCGGAGTACTGCGCCTCTTACGATATGGACAAGGAGCGTGCAGTCGGCGCGCGACGCGCGATGATGGAGTATGCCTGCGACGAGGGGTTGACTGTCGTCGGGATGCACTTCCCGCCATCTCTCTACGTTGACTGCTTGCCTGTCGAGTGACCGTGGCTTGTTGTGGAAAATAAGGGAGGAGACCGCATCGGTCTCCTCCCTTATTCCTTTTATTGCCTCCGCCGGTGACGGTAGCCATGTCAGGCATCGTGGCCGGTCAGTCCTTGGCAAACTTGACTATGGCCAGACCATCAGTCCGGTTTATGCGGGCGATGTAGCAGCCCGGGGCGAGTGCCGAGCAATCGACCATGCCCCCGTCTGCGCGGCCGGTCACGATGAGCCGCCCGTCGAGGTCGTAGATTGCCACGACAGCACCAGCTGCTGGCGTGCCGACGTGCAATGCATCCGCTCTGTCATCAAACCATGCGTCTGCCTCCGTCGTGCCTGCCTCGTCGATGCCGCTGCCGTCGGTGACGGTGAACTCTATGCTGACGACATCAGATGCGCCCGAGGCATAGACGGCTTGCACCCCTGCCGTGTGGACGCCTGATGTGAGGCCGGTGAATTCGTATGCCTGCTCTGTGATGCCCGCCGCCTGCTGCGTGCCGTCAAGGAAGATGTTGTAGCCGACCCTGCCCGTCTCTTGCTGCGGCATCCGGGGCGCGAGGCTGCCTGGTGCTTCCCCGCCGTCGGTGACTGCTATGTCATCGATCATGAGGGCGGATGTCATGTCGTCGGAGACGCAGGCAATGGCGATGTAGACCTCTTGTCCCGCGAAGTCCCCAAGGTCGTAGGTGAGCTTTTCCCACGACGCTCGCAGTCCTTGCTCGCCGTATGGTGCCAGTTCGTAAGCACCATCAGAGATTATCGTGAAATCTTCCGGCTCAGTGCCACTGACGGAAACGCCGACTTTGAAGCGTGCTATGTCATAGCCCACGGTGAAGTTTTGCGCGTAGAAGCTGAGCTGCGAGCCTTGCGTCATACGCAACAGCGGCAATATCAGCCAGTCGTCGTTGGCAGTCGCCGTGCGGGTGCAGAAACAAGCGAGGTAACGCTCGCCACTGTACGGCAGGAACGGGCCGGCATTAGCCTCCGGCGTCGTCATCGAGGGATTCATCACGATGAACGACCCGACGTAGCCCATGTTGTCATAGTGTATGTCGTTGAAGAAGTAGGTGGGCTGCCCGTCCCGGTCACGGAGGGTATAGCCGCCAATGTCGCTTATGGCGAAGTCTTCATGCCCCTCCATGTCGTCAAAGAACGTTGTCGGAGCGTTGTTCCAGGTGAGTGTCGCGTTGCTGCCTGCTACCTTGACGTCGAGGCCGTAGGGGGCTATGATGCTTTCGGCCAGGACTACATCGACAGACAGTCCCTCGTCGTCGATGGTCACGTCAGACAAAGACACTTTGTCAAAGTGCTCTTTCTCCACCGTGATGCTATATCTCCCGCGCCACACCGCAGGGAACGTGACTGACGCGCCGTCTGCCGTCGCACTATATGCCCGCCCGGCATCGTCTGCACTCTCCATGGTGACGACAGCTCCTTGTGGCGATTCTCCTGTGTCGGTTGACAGGTTGACGGTGAAGGCGACTTCCATCCCCTTGGGCAAGGCCTCCGAGAACGTTACCGCCGAAGTGTTGCCGGCAGGGTAGGTTGCCGTGACGGCGTAGCGGTATGTTTTCCCGTCCGCCAAGCTGTGCCAGTCGTCCGAGACCTGGCATTGTGTCATGCCAGATGCCACCTCGACCCATTGGCTCTCGTCCGTGCCGTCAACAAGGCGGCGCACCGTGTAGCCGGAGGGCGACGGGATGCGCGGTTGTGTCATGGCTGACGGCTGACCGGGCACTATGATTTCCCCGTGGGATATGCCCTCGGCGCGGATCATGTAGTTTGTCATCTGCCCTTCCGTCCCGTCTGTCGTCGTTTCCTCTGCGGCTATGAACGTGCCGGTGCGGTAGTCGCCGCTGTAAAACTGGGTGCCGGCGACGAATGGATAGTCCCCTGTAGGCTCGGACACGCCGAGTGACAAGTATCCAGATTCGCGCCCGATGGCCACATAAAAGCCCGTAGGAGCCTCGACCGGGGCGGGAAATTCGTAGGAATTCCAGCAGTTCACGCCCGTTGCAACCCCCGTCGCCTCAAAAAGCATCTCGTTTGTCGGCCGTCCGTCCTCACCCAAGGCGAACACAAACAGGTTGACAGCCTCTTGCAGTCCGCCCCAATCGCTGAGATACCACGACACTCCCGTGAGCGTCGCGCCGACATGATGGGCGGAACCAAAGATGCCGTAGCTCGTTCCTCCTCCGAATCCTGTCTGACTGTCAGGTGTTCCCGCATCATAGCGGAACTGTGTCACCGCCTCGGGCGCATCCCATGAGATAGAGATCTCACCGTCCGTCATCTCCGTCCTGACCTCCGCGACGGGGAAAGGCGTTGCAACGAGGGCAATGTCCTTGACCACGGCATCCGACACTGCGACCTCGCCGGAGTAAGTGTCGTAGCCTCCGGCCGATACCAATATTTGATATTCGCCCTCATATACGTCGGGGAAAGTGAAATCACCCTTGCTGTCGGTCACGGCACTGTAATCTTCGTAGCCTCTCAACGCCACTATCGCGCCCGGGATGCCGTTGCCGTCCGTGTCGCTTCCGGTGATGCGGCCTGTCAGTGGGTATCCGACGACGAGGGGCAAGGAGACTTCCCGCTGCGTGGTCTGGCCTGCGGTGATGTCCACTTCGATGGTGGTGGTCAGATGGCCGAACTTGCTTATCTCGATCTTATGGCCGCCCGACGTGAGATGTGGGAACTCAAACCGCCCTTCGTCGTCAGTTCTTGTCGTGAGGTTGCCCCCCATGAGGCGGACCTCGGCATCTGCCACGGGCGAACTACCGTCGGTGACGGTGCAAACGAGCGACCCCGTGCTTGTGAGGTCGGTCAAAAGCGTCACATTGGGCACATGATTGTAGGGGCTCATTGTAACATACGGGTCCATAGGGTCAACCTGCGCCCAGAGATAGCCGGTTGAAAACGTCCGGTAGCCTGTTGTTTCCGTGCCGTAGAACAAATCTTCTGAAGAATAGGCCGCCGACCAAGGCCTGTAAGTATAGATGACAAGCGTGCGGCCTCCGTACTTGTAGGGCGTATCAAACGGCACAACGACTTCACCACCGTCTGTGCTGTTGAAATCTACCGTCCCGTCAAACACGAGCGTCAGACTGTCGGGGCTGACACGCAGGTAGTCAGCGTAATCAGTCTTGCCCGTTTCGCCAATCCAGACCTTTATAGCCTCGCCGGCGTGGGATGCAGACATCCTCGCCTCGTAGACTAATCCGGTGATAGTCCCGCCGTCAGTGCCTATTTCATTGGGCAAATACAATGTCTGGGTCAGGCTTTCCGCCTGGCTGAAATTGACCGGAGCGTCGATAAGTGCCGCCCCGTCGCCGATTGCCACGGGAGTTATCCCTGCGGGTTGCACTGTCAGTTGCAGATGGTTGCTTTCGTCGTTGGCGGAACGTTTGTCGCCAGCCGCGTCAATCCTGAAGTAAAGTTGGGCAGCACCAGTTGTTTCGGGCGTGTAGTCGAATGCAATCTCCTGCGTCTCACCGGGCGCGATGTCTTTGCCTTGCTTGGTGGCCAATTGCCTTCCAGTTCCGTCAGACAAAACAACGCTATATTCTTGCACGGTGTTCAGGCCCGCGTTCCTGACACGTGCGGCGTATGTCGATGGGACACCCACCGTAGGGATCGCGTTCCCGCCCAGTGAGACGGCTGCAAGGTCAATGTCAGGCGGCGTGCCCACCGACACATTGTCGATGTCAACGTAGAAATCCGCCCCGTTCACCGCTTGCCGGAACTCGATTTCCACCATGCAAATCCCGTCGGCATAGTCATCAAGCGGGATTTCGACCGATGCAAAGTCCGCCGACGGGGTGTGCTGTCCTGCTGGCATTGTGTGCACCTCGTCCCATGTCGCGCCGCCATTGCGGGAGACATTGACCCGCATCGACGCTTTGTCCGCCGATGTCGGCGTGCCAGTCCCTGAGAAAGCCCAATCTGTCAGTTTGTAACTGAAAGCAAGTCTCGGTGCCGCGCCCATGGCAACGTAAGCCGTCCTTACCGAGGCAGTTTGTGCCGCGTTGTACACTTCGGCTGTCAAGCAATTGCTTCCCGAGATCCCACGTCCGGGTTTGACCGCGAAAGCGTATGCGCCTGATGCCGGGCTCACCTGCCAACTGTCCGGCAGCTGCGTGGATGCGTCGAAACTCTCGTCAACATAGTCGCAAATCAAAGTCTCATGCACCTCAGCCGTCAGGTTGACGGTGACTTGCGGCCTGTCGGGGTCATTGGTCGCGAGGACGAAGTCGCCCGCATACGCTCCGGCGGGGAGTGATCTCGCGTCCAGCGTCACATCCAGCGTGTCAGTACTTCCCGGGGTGATGCTCAGGGGCAGGTTGCTTGTCGAGAGACCGTCGATTGCCGAGGACACAGAGGTTATTTGCAGCGTGGCGCCGCCCTTGTTGGCGACGGCATAGCCTTTGACGGTCGGGAAGGCAGGTTGTTGGAAACCGTGCCGATGTCAAATGTCCCGTCTCCACGGAACACAGGATCGTCCGTCACCTCGGCGAGCTCGACGTCATCCACCGCCCATGCGTAGAATCCGGCCGCCGTGCAGCTCGTCACAAAAGCGACATAAACGTTCCCGCCACTGTACTCGTCGGGCATGATGACCGAGATTTCCTTCCACTCACTGTCACTGATCTCGTCGTCACCCTGCAATCGTTTGAGCACGGTGAACGCACCCGCGTCGTCTGATGTGCTGTTGGAAACCCACACTTCATACGTCGCCGTTGGGTCGGGGTACATGAATTTGGTCTGGAACGTCAGTCTTGCCTGCACGCCCGATGGAATGTCAACCGCAGGGGATACGAGGGCGGTGGTGCTGGCTTGGCTTATCATGGCGTATGCCGACCCGCTCCCGTGCATCATCACGGGGTTTGTCCCCTTGGTCCAACTCTGCTCGCCGGCAAATTGTTGCTGCGTCCAGCCCGCAGGCGGGAAAGCCTCGCCGTCGAAGTCCTCCACCAATGGCAACCCTTGCGCCTTGGTCAAGAGCGAAAGGCAGGACATGAGGACGAGTAATGTCAGTGATTTCTTCATGTCAGGTCAAATTTGATTGGTTAAACATCTCGATGCAATACTAATGAAAAACCATCCCGCACCGCATTGCATCGCCGCCTGCCGTGTGCAGTTTTGTATAATTTGAACAAGAAAACGGATGTCGTCCGCCCCCTATACCGTGTTTTTGTGCTTTTCGCGCAATGATTTCATGTAGAAGCCCGGTGTGACGCCCGTCATCTCCTGGAATGCGTTGTAGAAAGTCGTGCGGGATTTGAACCCAACTCTCAACGCGACCGATTCGAGGGTGTAGCGTTCAGCGTCGGGACTTGCGAAGATGCGCATCGCCTCGTTCACCCTGTACCCGTTCAAGTACTGGCGGAAGTTCTTGCCGGTCGCCTTGGTGATGGCTTGGGACACGTATGTGTGGTTGGAATGCACGGCAGCCGCCAGCTTGTTGATGCTGCATTCCGGGTCGCACACCAGACCCGGGTCGTGCATGGCCGCCTCGATGCGGTCAAAAAGCCCGTCCCCCGCGTTGGCGGCATAGTCCTTGCGCGGGGCTTTGTCGTCGTGTTTGCCGGCTGGCACGCCGCCTTTGAGGGTTGAGATCTCGACGTTCTTCTCGACCAGTACGGTGTAGGCCCTGTTGAGGTTGCGCTTTTGCCGCCAGATGTACCACAGCCCCGCCGACAGCACCGCAAGCGCGGCGAGCGAAGCATAGATGATGCGCTCGCGTGTCCGTTGCTTTGTCACCAGTTCCTCTATCTGTTTGTCCGTCTTCGCTATTTCATACAGCCTTTGCGATTGGGTGATGTCGCCGAAGACCCCTGCGTTGAGGATCGAGTCATTCAACGCCGCATATCTCTTGTAGCAGCCCAGCGCGTCGGCATAGTCGCCCTCCGCCTCGGCAAGGTTGGCCCTTGTCAGCCAGTTGGCCGCAACAATCTTGAGTGCCCCGTAGTGCCGCGCGAGCGAGTCCGCACGGTGCAGGTAGTTGAGTGCCGAGTCGCGCCGCCCCTCGGCGGTGTAGAGGGCACTTATGTCCGACAAGTTTTGTATCTCATACTTCGTTTGCCTCAGCCTCCTCGCTTCCCGCAGCGACAAGGACAGGTAGTAGTGGGCCGAGTCATGCCGCCCCGCCCTCAAGTGCAGCGACGCAAGCGAGTTGTAGATGGCAGCCGAGCGGTCGCTCCCCTGACCCAGGCAGATGTCAAGTGCCTTGCGGAAGCACGCGGATGCACTGTCCAGCTTGCCGAGTTCTGACATTGCCAGCCCGAGGTTGTTGTAGTAGCCGTCCGCCATCCCCGGGTCGCGGCAAAGGGACAGGGCGCGGGCATAGTAGTCCCTGGCCATCTCGTACTCGTGGAAGTAATAATATATGTTCCCGATATTGCTGTAAAGCTTGGGAGTCACGACCGTGTCGCCGCATTCCTCCGCCATCCTGAGCCCGTCAAGCAGGCTGTTGTAGGCATTCTTGTAATCCCCCGCGTTCATGTACAGGATGCCCATGCTGTTGTACGCCGAGATGACGCGCCTGCGCTGTTCCTCATCCTCCCCTGCCGGGCGTGTGACGAGCAGGCCATAGCACGCCAGTGCCGTGTCGATCCGGTTGTCGGCAAAACACCTGTCGCCCATCGCCGCCAATTGATCGGATGTCATCTCCCTCAGTTCTGACAGCCCTTGTGCTTGCACGGTGTGCCAGAGCAAGGATGCCAGGACAATGAGCAGCGGCATAGGGTGGCGTGTCATGTCGTGTGCCTGGATTCTCGTCATGCTTCCTGTCTTTTTGCGGCCTGCGGCCGGGGATTGCCTTGCTAAGGTAGGCAAAAAGTAGGCACGGTGTTCACCTTTCCGTTTCCCCGCCTCGCGTGTCATAGCCCTTGCCACGGGCAGATGGCACTGTGGCAAGGCGCGGAAACCTCCATTTGGCAGCAGGAAAAGTCTGTTTTTAGCTTAAAACTATATATTTTTAGCTTAAGTCTATATGTTTTCAACTTAAAACTACATAGATTTAAGCTAAAAACAGACTTTTCCTGCGCGGCTGGCAGGTTTTGCGGCTTTGCCGGCAGACAGTCACCTGTCGCAATGGCCGGGTTGGCAGTGCCGCGCCGGCTCAGTCGCGCATCTTCTCGCGGTAGGCGGCGGGCGAGATGCCGCAAATGGATTTGAAGTAGCGGCCGAATGTCGATTGGTCCGGGAATCCGAGTGCGTCGGCAATCTCCTTGGCACTCATCCTCGTGGCGGTGAGGTAGTGCTTGGCCATCGTCGATGTCACGAGTTTTATCCAGTACATCGCTGGTTGCCCCGACGCTGATTTGATGGTGGCCGAGAAATGGTTGGGGCTGAGGCTTGCCTGCGCTGCATAGTAGGCGACGGTTCTCTCCGTCTTGCAGTGCTTGACAAGCGACATCATGAACTCGTTGAACAGTGTCGTGTCCGCGCTCCTCTCATCTGTCTTGCCTTGTCGTGCCTCGTCGATGATGGCAGACACCGCCTCGGCGGCGTAGGCTTGCGACATCGCGGTGAGTGCCGCCGTGTCAAATTCGTTGCGCGGTGCATGCTTTCCGGTAGCCACGAGCCTCTGTTTGTCCTCCAGCGCCCTGCCCAGCAGGTCGAGTGTCCCCATGTCCTCGTCACTGAGGGTGAACACGGTGCGTTGCCTGATTGCAAGCCTGTCGCGCACGTCCATGCCTCCCACGACGGAAAGCAGGAAGTCGGCGGAGGTCTCGACGAGCAATCCGTCGAAATCCTCGCTGCATTGCCCGAATTTTAGCAGGGTGTAGGGGAACGAGAGGATGAATGTCCCTCTGGCGATGCGGCACGTGCGGTTCATCAGCTCCGCCCGCGCCTCGCCGTTGCGGCAAAGGAAAGTGAACAGCCGCTGCATCGACACCAGCCCTTGCATCGCTTCCGCGCGGCCGATGCGTGCTATGCGCACAGGCATGAAGTCGGTTGTCTTGTCGTCGTCCATGCGGTGAAATTAACTAATGTTTTGATGCTTTCAAACAAAATAATAGGTGTGGCGGCTCGTGACAGTTGAAATTGCACAGTTTACCCCCAATATTGGACTTTATTGTATTGTGACATCGTGGTAATTTTGCCCACGGAAACATAATTGATCAAGGGACAAAAAGATTGATTGATGGAAAGCAGTTTCAGACTGGGGCTTGACATAGGCTCGACTACAATCAAGGCTGTCGTGCTGGATGGCGGAGGAAATGTCGTCTTCACCTCATACGAGCGTCACAATGCCCGTGTGCGCGAGGCGTTGTCGTCGCTCCTCGGGCGTGTCTCCACGGTGGCCTCAGAGGCGGTTGTCCATTTGACCGGATCGGTGGCCATGGGTGTCGCCGAGCGTTGCGGGCTGCCTTTCGTGCAGGAGGTGGTGGCCGCCACCAATTATGTCCGCGCCAACCACGCGGAAGTCTCGACGATGATAGACATTGGCGGCGAAGACGCCAAGGTGGTGTTCATTGACAAAGGCGAAGTGTCAGACCTCCGCATGAACGGCAATTGTGCCGGCGGGACGGGGGCTTTCATCGACCAGATGGCGATACTGCTTGGCGTGACCACGGCAGAGCTTGACGCGCTGGCGGCAAAGGCTGCAAGGACGTGGCCCGTCGCGTCGCGCTGCGGGGTGTTCGGCAAGACGGACATACAAAACCTTATCTCCAAGAATGTGCCAAAGGAAGAGATAGCCGCGTCAATCTTCCATGCCGTCGCAGTGCAGGTTGTCGTGACGCTGGCGCACGGATGCGAAATCAAAGCCCCCGTGATGCTTTGCGGCGGGCCGCTGTCATTCCTGTCAGGACTGCGCAAGGCATTCGCGGACTATCTGAAGATCCCGGCCGATGGGATGTTCGCTCCTGTCGACAGCCACCTTGTCCCGGCCTGGGGGGCGGCGTTGGCGGACGACGGGGCGGCGGCCGTGCGTCTGGATGCGTTGCGGGCCAATGTCATGGCATCGCTCGACGGAGTGCAAATCGCCAAGGGCAGCCTCGATCCCATCTTTGCCAGCGACGATGAGTATGCGGGCTGGCAGGCGAGGATTTCCGCCCATGCCGTCAAGACCAGAGCACTTCGTCCCGGAAAAGAACGCGTGACGATAGGCATAGATTCCGGTTCGACGACCACCAAGGTGGTGGTGTTGGGCGAGGATGATGAGATGCTGTTCTCCTACTACCGCCCCAACGAGGGCAATCCTGTCGGTGCTGTCGAGGAAGGCTTGCGCCTTTTCCAGCGGCAATGTGAGGAGGCAGGGACGGAAGCAATCGTCACAGGCAGCTGTTCCACGGGCTATGGCGAGGACTTGATACGTGCCGCATTCTGCCTTGATGAGGGGATTGTGGAGACGATGGCGCACTACACGGCCGCGAGGCACTTGGCCAAGGACGTGTCATTCATCCTTGACATCGGGGGGCAGGACATGAAGGCCATGTTCGTCGAGGGCGGTGTCGTCAACCGCATAGAGATCAACGAAGCCTGTTCCTCTGGTTGCGGCTCGTTCATCGAGACATTCGCCAAGTCGCTCGGCGTGACGGTGCAGGAATTTGCCTCCATGGCCTGCCATGCGGCGCATCCTTGCGACCTCGGCACGCGTTGCACCGTGTTCATGAATTCCAAGGTGAAGCAGGCTTTGAGGGAAGGCGCGACGATGGGGGACATTGCAGCGGGGCTTTCCTACTCGGTTGTCAAAAACTGCCTTTACAAGGTCTTGAAACTGAAAAGCACCTCTGAGCTCGGCACGAGCATTGTCGTGCAGGGCGGCACGATGAGGAACGACTCTGTCGTCCGTGCCTTTGAGAAGGTTGTCGGCGTGCAGGTGGCGCGGACAGACCATCCCGAACTGATGGGGGCGGTGGGTTGTGCCATCCATGCACGGCGTTTCGCCTCTTCGGCCAGCGTGCCAGAGCTGCTTGACCGCTCGTCGTGCACGGTGGCGTACCGTCAATGCCACGGTTGCGAGAATTGCTGTCAGATCTCCGTCTACCGTTTCGCTGGCGGTGGCACTTATTATTCCAGCAACAGGTGCGAGAGGGTGTTCAACAACAAGGGGCGCAACGGGGTTAAGGGTGCTAACGCTTACGCCGACAAGCTCGCCCTGCTGTTTGACCGCAAGGGATGCGACGTGCCGTCCAAGGGGAGGATTGGTATCCCGCGTTGCTTGAATATATATGAAGAGTATCCCTTCTGGCACGCATTGTTCACCCATTGCGGCATAGAGGTGGTGTTGTCAGCCCCGTCAGGTTTCGCGTCCTACGAGGCCAAGGCAAACCTTGTCATGTCCGACAACATCTGTTTCCCCGCCAAGCTCGTGCACAGCCACATCGATGACTTGGAGAGGCGCGGCGTTGACCGCATCTTCATGCCGTTTGTGGTGTTTGAAAAGCTCGAAGGGGGGCAGAATTCCTACAATTGCCCGATAGTGACAGGCTATTCGCAAGTAGTGAAAAACGTGCAGGAGACCGCCGTACCGGTCGATTCGCCGGCAATTAACTTCAAGGACAAGCGGTTGTTGCGCCGGCAGTGCCGGGACTATCTGGCAGGGTGGGGCGTTGATGGCAAGGAGGCAGACAGTGCTTTTGACGCGGCATCCGAGGCTATGGATGATTTTGAGGCACGGATTGCGGCGCGTGACAAGGAGATATTGTCGCAAAGCTCTTCAGCCGGACGCATGACAGTGCTGCTTGCCGGCCGTCCCTACCACTCTGACGAACTGATACAACACCGCCTGTCCGACATGATTGCCGCCATGGGGGTGGATGTAATCACTGATGACATCGTGAGGGGCGAGAGCATAGACCTCGATGACACGCACTTCGTGCCGCAATGGGCTTATGCCAACCGCATCCTCAAGGCGGCCAAATGGGCTGCGATGCAGGGCGCGGACGTGCAATTCATGGAGATGACATCATTCGGGTGCGGTCCTGATGCTTTCCTGACAGACGAAGTGCGCTCGTTGCTTGCACGTCACGGCAAGGCACTCACGTTGCTCAAGATAGATGATGTGAGCAATGTCGGCTCTCTCAAGCTGCGTGTCCGCTCGGCAATCGAGAGCCTGCGGTTGTCTGCATCTGATGCAAGGCACGTGGACTTGCCATTTGTGACGACACCGCCCTTTATGAAAGGCGACCGCCGCCGCAAGATCATCGCTCCGTTTTTCACTCCTTTCATCTCTCCGCTCATACCCCCTTTGATGGGCTTGGCAGGCTATGACGTGGACAATCTGCCGATGAGCGACGCAGCATCGTGCGATTGGGGGCTTAGGTACGCCAACAACGAGGTCTGCTATCCTGCCACGTTGATTGTTGGCGACGTCGTTAAGGCGTTCAAGGAGGGACGCTATGACCCTGCCACTACGGCCGTGGCCATCACACAGACGGGGGGACAGTGCCGTGCGTCCAACTACATAGCTTTGATAAAGAATGCCCTTGCCGAATCGGGTTATGCCAACGTGCCAGTCGTCTCGCTCACATTCGGTTCGGGGCTGGGCAACCTGCAACCGGGGTTCTGCATCAATTGGTTCAAGATAATGCCTGTCGTGCTCACTTCCTTGTTGTACAGTGACTGCATCGCCAAGTTCTACAACGCGACGGTCGTCCGTGAGCGGCACAGGGGCATTGCTGCCGCTCTCAGGGACAAATGGCTTGCCGCAGCAGCCGTGCCCATCTCGCACAATTCGTCGGACGAATTGCTGCGGATGCTCGCAAGTGCCGCTGCCGAGTTTGACTCTGCCGCTCTCGACGGTGAGAGGCCGAGGGTGGGGATTGTCGGGGAAATCTACCTCAAGTTCAATCCTTTCGCTCAAAAGAACGTTTGCGAGTGGCTCACAGACCGTGGCATAGAGGTCGTGCCGCCGCTCTTGACCGACTTTTTCCTCCAGAGTTTCGTCAATTTGAAAGTGAAGCAAGACAGCGGGATGTCGCACAAACGTGTCCCTGACAAGCTGATCGGGTGGATATATGGCCTGGTGCGCCGCCGTGTGGCAAGGGTTGATGCCATCGCCTCGGCTTTCCGCCATTACACGCCATTCAGGGACATCTTTGAGGAATCGGGTGAAGCCGCCAAGGTCGTCACCCTCAATGCCCAGTTTGGCGAGGGGTGGGTCTTGCCCGGGGAAGTGATGTCCCTCTCGCGGCAAGGAGTGGATCACGTCATCAGTCTCCAGCCTTTTGGTTGCATCGCCAACCACATCATCTCAAAAGGCGTTGAGCGGCGCATCCGGCAACTCTGCCCGTCGATGAAGATGCTCTCCCTTGACTTTGACAGCGGGGTCAGCGAGGTCAACGTCATCAACCGCCTGCTGCTGTTTGTCGATGGGTTGAAGAAGAAAGGGGAAGTGGGGTAGTGTCTGATGTGAGAAGAGTTAAAATGCAATGTTCTATTGATAATAGATTTGGTAGTATATATTATTGCAAATAGTAAATCAAAAATCTATTTACCATAGCAACGGGAGGCAAAGAGTATTTAGAGAAAAATAACGGGAACAACCGTACTCGAATTAATTGTTTTGATCTCGTTGAGCTTTGTTCACAACAACCTTAAAAGCAGCCATTATGAAATGGTTGTTTATAATTACCATATTGTCCCTCCTTGCCTATCCTCTTCTTGCCCAGGAGCCGACATTCTGCGAGATGCGGCACGATAAATCGACGCGCGGCATCGATTTAGCATCAAATTGATTGGTAGCCCAGGAGGTGCTTGCAGCATTGTCAATGGCAGCGACTATGTATATGGCGCATTGGGTGGCGAGATGACACTTGGCTACCGTGTGAACAAGGCATTCACGGCAGGCATCGGGTTTGATTATGTCAATGCATGGAACAAGGCGGATTATGGCACTGGGTTTACCTCGGCTTTTATCTATATGAAAGTCAATTTCAAGGAGAAGAAGAGGTTTACGCCATACGTTTCATTGAATTTTGGTTACGATGTGCTGTCTACGATGGAGAGTGGATTGTCGGAACGAGGTGACATTTACGTTGACGACCCATCTTATTTCATCATTACTCCGGCTGGCGGCCTCGACTTCCCCCTCAAACGTGGTGGGACGACCTTTGTCGAGGCACGGTTTGACTACGGAGTGAGTTATATGTACATGCCATCACTGGCGGTGGGCTATACGTTCTAAATGGATGAATCATGCGGAGGGTTTTGTTTGCACTGCTCACGCTTTTGCCTCTGTCACTCCTTGCCGGTGAGCCGACTTTTAGAGAGATGCGTCGGGATAAGTCGACGCGTGGAGTGTGGACTTCAGCTTAAAGGCCATAGTCAGCCCGGGAGGTTTCCATGATGTCTACAATGCAAAAGGCTATGTGTCGTGGGGTGCAGGCGGTGAGGCCGTCTTGCGTTATAGGCTTAACAAAGCATTTTCGTTTGGGGTCGGGCTTAACTGCATCGTTGCAGAGTTTAATCATAGTGACAACGGGGTTGGCAGCTCTTCGCTTTTCCTAAACATGAAAGTCAATTTCAAGGAGAAACGCAAGTTCACACCATATATGTCATTGAGTTTTGGATTTGATTGGTATGATATGTTGGCGAATAGTTTTGGGGAAACAATTTGGACAAATCCCACTGGAGTGTATGCAAAAAATCCATTTTCAATGATACTTACCCCGGCTGGCGGTCTCGACTTCCCTTTGCGGCACGGGACGGCATTCGTCGAGGCACGGTTTGACTACCGCATCACGGACCTTTATCTCCCGTCATTTGCGGTGGGTTATACTTTTTGAGCAAAGCACGATCGGGCGGCCAATCTGATTGGCCGCCCGATCGCTTTGTGTGCCGCCTTGCGTTCAGCGGACGAAGTTGGTCTTGATTTTCTTCTCCGGCACTGGGGGTTGTTGGCCGCCTTGGTGCAGGCTCTTGAGCAGCCAAGCCATGTTGCGGCCGAGGATGCGCATGGTCTGCAGTCCCTCGGCATCTTGCTCCACCTCGCCGGGTGTGGCACCGTGCACGTTGTTCCAGTAGTTTGATGAGACGACGGGCATATTGGTGATGGTGAAGTATTTGTTCAACCTATCGAAATTGGCACTGGCACCGCTGCGACGGCAGACTGCAACGGATGCTGCGGGCTTGTATTGCAGTACGTCCGAAGCCGAATAAAACAGACGGTCAAGCAGTGCGCACAGCGAACCGTTTGGCCCTGCGTAGTAGGTCGGCGAACCCACTACCAACCCATCGGCCGCCTCGGCCTTGGCACGGACGGTCTCATAGAGCTCGTCGCCCATCGCGCACCGTCCCGTGTCCTTGCACTGCCCGCAGGCGATGCAACCCTGCACGGCGCGTGTGCCGATGTTGATGACCTCGGTCTCGATGCCGCACTCGTTGAGGGCGGACGCGACCTCTGACAATGCCCTGCGTGTGTTGCCGTTGCGGCGCGGGCTGCCGTTGATGAGTAGTACTTTCATAAGCTCGATTATTTGTTGTTCCCCCTCGGGGATGTTGTCGCAAGCAATGGCGGCGTGCGGCTATTGCCGGTGCGCCTTGTAGTCTTTGACGAATGCTTCCGTTATCCAGTTGGCCAACGCCTGCCGGTTGTCGCTCAGCACGAAGCGGCGCTGGTCGTTGACGTTCTGGAGATTGCCCAGCTCAAAGTAGACCGACGGCACCTCTGTCCGCTTGAGGACGTAGAGCCCGCGCGTGCTCACCGTCCCCGAGAATCCCCGCCCGGGCTGGTGCTGGCGGTACTTGGCCTCGAATGTCTGCCTGATCGTCTCGGCAAGGGGACGGCTGAGGCTCTTGTTCTTCTCCTGGTAATAGAAGAACACGTCCATCTGCTTCTTCTTGCTGCGGCTGTCGATGTGCAGGAACGCCGCCCGGCAGTAGGAATAACTGCCCTTGTCGCCCTCGTATAGCGCATTGATCTTGTCCGACCTCTGCTTGAGCCTCTCGGTCTGGTCGAGCGGGATGGCCGCCCCCATGCACGTCTCGCGCTTGCTGGTGGAGAGATATTTGCCGTCGCGTATCCCATCCTTTGCGTCCTGTATGATGATGTGCACCTTTGCCCCCCGCTCCATGAGGTTGCGGGCGAGGCGCAGTGCGATGTCGTAGGCATATTCGTCCTCATGCAACTCGTGCCCTCCCGCCTTGCCTATCGCGCCGGGGTCAGGGCCGCCGTGCCCGCTGACGATGTAAAAGCAGGCATCCTCCAGTTCCCTCGACTTGATCTTGACCTTTGCCAGCCGCTTGCCGAAGAGCGGTTCGTCCACCTCGTCCGGCAGGTCGCGCCCCACGGGCGGGATGGTGTAGGTCACGCCCTTGAGCAGCGTGTTGCCGCGTCCGAGCTTGCCCTTGTTGAGTTCGAAGAATGCGGCCTTGTACTTCTTAGGCTGCCTCCCGTTGCGGAGCAGGAATGCGTCCACCCCCTCGCCCGACCGTGGTTTGACCTTGGCTTGGCCGTATGCCGCCGGTGCGGCAAGCACCATCAGCAGGACCGTCAGGAGGAGTGTTGCGAGCGATGTCTTCATTTTGCGTCTTTGGGTTTTGGTCGTGCAAATATAATTACTTCCGTCAAACATCGTTTCCCCGCCAGTCCCGGGCGGCACGCTTGGGGGAAACGGCATCGGGTCAAGGGGAAACTTCCTGGGGGATAAGGGAAAAGTCCCGTCAGGTAGGACATAAAGTTGCATGAGGTCTGACATAAAGTATATTCAGAAGTTTTGTTTATATATTCAAAACTTTTGTTTGTATAAACAGAACTTTTGAATATATAAACAAAAGTTTTGAATGAACTTTTCCCCAGAGGGCAACCGACTTTCCCCCTGACCACATCTGGTTTTGCGCCGCATCGCACCGTGTTTTCCCCTTGCCGCAATGGCTTGCCGCGTCGGGCGATGATGCCCGCCATCCCAGCCGCGCCGGCGTGGCGCGTGAAATGGCGCGGGTGTCAAAATGAAAGCATTTTGTCCGTCCGACCAGGGGTGCGGCGGCTTTGGCGGTGAATAATCGGTTGGCTCGCTTTGCCATTTGTGGATTTATGTTTATGTTCGCGCCGCGATGTGAGGCGTGCACGTGACGTAAATCACGCCCTTTTGCGGTTAGTTAGTGAACCGCCCCGGTAGAATGTCAGGAATTAACACAAATAATGTTTGAAATATGGATTTTGGAGTTACCAATTTAAAAACGGCGCGGGCAGGGCGTTTCCTGCTTTGTGCCGCTTTGCTCGCCTCAGGCCTCGCGGCGCAGGCGGCTCCCGGCCAGGACGCTGCTGCCTCGACCTTGGTGGCGGCAAGCCCGTTGCAGGCAGAGCAGACAGTGCGCGGCACGGTGACTGACGAGGCGGGCGAGCCCCTCATCGGTGTCAACGTCGTCGAGCGCGGCACGGGCAAGGGGACTATCACAGACCTGGACGGCAACTATGTGCTGGAGGTGTCGGGCGAGGATGCCGTGCTGGAGTTCACTTACGTCGGTTACACTACGGTCACGACCCGCGTGGGCGGCAGGCCGGAGGTCAATGTGACGATGGGCGAGGACACGCAGAGCCTTGACGAGGTGGTCGTCACCGCCCTTGGCATCAAGCGTGAGAAGAAGATGCTGGGCTATGCCGTGCAGGACGTCAAGGGCGACAAGCTCAACATGACGGGCGACCCGTCGGTGACGAGCGCGCTGACCGGCAAGGTGGCAGGCCTGCAAATCAGCACGGCCGGCACGGGGTTGTCGGGTTCGACCAAGATCACGTTGCGCGGCAACTCGTCGCTGACTGACAACAACCAGCCGCTGTGGGTCGTCGATGGCGTACCGTTCAGCGACAACAACGACTCGGGCGCATCGCTTTTTGGCGGCATCGACCGTGGCGGCTCTTCCATTGACATCAACCCGGACGACATCGAGTCTATCTCGGTGCTCAAGGGACCTAACGCGGCGGCACTCTACGGCTCGCGCGCCGGCAACGGTGTCATCCTCATCACGACCAAGAAGGGTGTCAAGGACAAGGGCTTTGGCGTGACCTACTCGGGCAACTTCACGTGGACGCAAGTCGCATCGTCGCTCGACCAGCAGACGACCTACGGGCAAGGACGCAATGGGCAGTACGACGCCAATACCTTTGAAGCATTCGGCGGGGTCATGGACGGTCACGAAGTGCCGAGCTGGCTGCCGGGCGGCGGAACGTATGCTTACAAGGACTATGGCGACAAATTCAAGGAATACTTCAACACCGGATTCGCCCAGACGCACAATGTCGCGATAGGCAAGACGAACGAAAACTCTCATTTCCGCACATCCCTCGGCTACATGGACAGTGAGGGCCTGTTTGACGGTGAGACACTCAACAAGATAAACCTCGACCTCAAGGGCGGCATGAAGATGAACAAATGGCTCAGCATGGATGCCAAAGTGTCACTGAGCCGCACCAAGGCGGAGAACAGGCCGCAGTTCGGCAAGGGCGGCGAGGTCTACCAGCTGTTGTACATCCCGAGGAGCGTGCCACTCAGCATGTTGCAGACCTATCGCAGCGACGACACGCGCCACATATATTATGTATCACCGCAGCCGCAGAGGCTGAATCCCTACTACATCAACTACCAGTACAGCAACATGGATGAACGTTGGAGGGCATTCGGTTATTATACGGTGAGGTTGGACTTCACGCCGTGGCTGTATGCGACGGGCAAGTACTCGTTTGACTACTACCACACGGGCATCGAGGAGATGAACCGCACCAACGGCATCGACGACCCGACGAAAAACTCCTATACGACCATCGAGGACAACTACTACGAGCACAACATCGAGGGCATGATCATGGGTCACAACACCATAGCCGAGAAGTACCGCATCGGTTATTCGCTCGGCGGCAACATCATGTACCAGCGCACGGGCAGCCTGACGGGCTACTCTGAGAACATGGCCAATCCCGAGGTGTGGTATCACAACTCAGCCTTGGGTGTCAACAAGGCCGAGCAGGACAAGACCGAGAGGATGACACGCTCGGTGTTTGGCACGTTGTCATTCGCTTACGACGAGTGGGTGTCACTCGACTTGACGGCGCGCAACGACTGGTCATCGACGCTGCCCGAGAAGAACAACTCCTACTTCTACCCCTCTGCCAACCTGAGCTGGGTGTTCTCCGACATGTTCAAGTCGTTTGACCTCAACGTGCCCCGCTGGCTGACATTCGGCAAGCTGCGTGTGTCGGCGGCGCAGGTCGGTAAGGACACTGATCCCTACGTGCTCTACAACTACCGCACCTATACGCAGGGGCTGAACGGGCCTACGGTGACTTATCCGCGCATCAAGGCCAATCCTGACCTGAAGCCTGAAATCTCGTCGGCCTACGAGGTCGGACTTGACATGAAGTTCCTCGACAACCGTCTTGGCTTTGACTTCACGTGGTATCGCAGCATGACAAAGAACCAGATCATGACTATCCCGACATCCGGTGAGTTTGAGTGGAAGTACATCAACGCCGGCAAGATCCTCAACCAAGGTGTCGAGGTGATGCTTTACACCACGCCGGTGAGGACACAGGACTTTGAGTTCAACCTCGACATGAGCCTTGCGCACAATGTCACTACGGTCGAGGAGCTCTATCACGGTGAGGACGGGGATGTCAATTACATCAGCTTCAACTACCGCAACGACAACATGCTTGTCGATGTCGGCGCGGAGGAGGGCGGCAAGCTCGGCAACATCTATCCCAACACCCGTTACCTGCGTGACGACAACGGCAATGTGGTGCTGCGCAACGGTATGCCTCTGCTTGACACGTCCGGCGAGCGCGGCGAACCCATCGGCAACATCCAGCCCAAGCTGTTGATGTCGTTGATGCCGTCATTCACTTACAAGGGCTTCACGCTGTCGGCAATGATCGACATGCGCTTTGGTGGTGAGATAATCTCTTTCTCCGAGGCGATCGCCACCGCCAACGGCACGGCTAAACGCACCGAGTACCGCCCGGCGGAGGGCATTGTCATCCCCGGTGTCAACGAGGACGGCACGCCAAACACGACGCCAATCAACGCGGAGGAGTACTATCGCTCTATCGGTGGTGACAATGCCCCGGCCGAGGAGTATGTTTACAGCGCGTCTTACGTGAAGTTGAAAGAGTTGTCTTTCGGCTACTCTTTCCCGAAGGAATGGCTCAAGAAGATTCACGTCTCGTCGCTCCGTCTCTCATTCGTCGGACGCAACCTCTGCTACTTGAAGAAGCACACTCCCGGTACGAGCCCCGAGGGAGGATTTGACACCACGATGTTCTCGCAGGCATTGGATTACACGGCGGTGCCATATACGAGGACGCTCGGATTCTCGATCAATGTTGGATTCTAATCATTATATAATATAAAGGTATAATCACGATGAAACTAAATAACAACAGACTGCTCGGGCTCGGCGCGGCGGCATTGTTTGCCTCGGCATTAGTGCTGTCTTGCACGGATGGGTTTGAGGAAATCAATACATTCCCGTACGATGAGCCGGTGAGCACGGGCACGGATCCCAATGCGGCGGTAAACACCGATGACATAGATATGCCGGGCAGCATCTCTGCAGAGGACTTGGCAAGTTTGCAGAGCGGCGTGTCAACTATCGGTCAAGTGTTCAAGAAGTTCACCTATGAGGGCTTGGTCAACGACTACCAGCGCACGACCAACCTTACACACGACATCTATGCAGGTTACTTTGCAAACAATGAACCGAACTTTTTCAATGGCTCGCCCAACTATGTCTACACTGACGGATGGTCTGCGATGCGTTGGGACCATTTCTACAAGGATCGCTCCCAGGAGTACAAGTCGTTGGTCAATACATTCTGGTTCATTGACCATGATGCCTACCGCAATGCGTTCTACATGACCCGCATATGGTACGCGTTCTTGGCATCTACCATGACGGACACCTATGGCGACATACCTTTTGGTGTCTATGTCCAAGGAATGGCCGCGCCGGAACAAGCCCCTTATAACACACAGGAGGAAGTCTATGACATGCTATTCCGCATGTTGGCTCAAGCGGCCGACAGCATACAGCCCGGGACTTGCTCGTTCAAATTCGCCGACCGCGAGGACAAAGTGTTCAACGGTGACGAGGCGAAATGGGTTCGTTTCGCCAATTCCTTGCGCTTGCGTCTGGCATTGCGCATCTCAAATGTTGACCCTGAGCGGGCAGAGAAAGAGGCTCTCGCAGCCCTTGCCCACCCCGGAGGCATGATGCAGTCGCAGGATGACAACGTAGAGACCGTCCCAAACTATGCACCGATAGAGATGGGAGGTGAGAACGAAGGCGGCGGAGAGAACGAGGTTGCCAATTGCAGCTTCCGTTATACCGATGTCGTGATGTCGCTTGACATGGAGCAGGCCTACAACAACCTCATTGACAAGGATGCGGCTCTCGCCAACACGGGCGACACCATCGACCCGCGTTGCAAGATCTGTTGGTACAGGCCGACACCTTATAACTTCCTTGAGGCGGGTCGCGAGATGCCCAACACACAGTACCACGGCTGCGCCATAGGGGACAACAATGTCAACAACATGACCGATGTCTACTCGCCGCTCAAGGTTGACCACAACAATGGCAAGGTGTTGTCTGATACGCATTGGTTCAGCTATTCGCGTCCCTACATCTGGTTCGGCTATGCGGAGTTCAACTTCCTCCTTGCCGAGGCGACGCTGCGCGGCTGGACGGATGCCTACGGCACTGTGGAAGACCTGTTCAAGCAGGGAATTCGTGAGTCGTTCAACTACTACCACATGCCGGACGAGGCGGATGGCTACATCAGCAGCCTCAAGATATACAACGGCGAGGCCAATCCCTTTGAAGGCAGTGACCGTGAAGCCCAGCTCGAGCAGATCATCACTCAGAAGTGGTTGGCCATCTTCCCCAACGGCAACGAGGGTTGGGCGGAGTTCCGTCGCACGGACTATCCGCGCCTGAACAATCATTTGAACAACCGTGACGGCAACATTCCTAATGGGAAATTCATCAAACGGGTAGGCTATGCGCAGAGCGAGATAGACTACAACAGCGAAAATATGCCTTCCGGTGTCAACCAGGGCACTCGTGTCTGGTGGGATGTGCAGGACACCAACGATGACAATGGCAACCGCAACACGCCAAACAATTTCTGGGATTGAACAATGTGAAATCACAACACTAAAAGCTTAACAAATGAACAGCAAAAAACTATTCGGAGCATTGCTTTGCTCCATGGTTGCCGTGGGCGGATTTGCCCAGCAACCATTCGGAGGGTGCTGGCATCCAGAGTATGTTGAGAACTGGACACCCGAAACCGACCCTGATGCCAAGTTCAACCGCAGTCTGGTCAAGCTCCAGCCACGTATCGGGGACGACGGCATCAAGGCCAATGAATTCCAATTCCCGGATGGCAAGGTGGCAGCCTGCCTGACGATGAACCCCATGTGCAGCACCACGCCGTCACAGGGTGCCAACAACTTCATCGGCTACAACCCGACTTATTGGCAGTACATGGACCTCATCGTGTGGTGGGGCGGATCGGCGGGTGAGGGCATCATCGTGCCTCCTACTGCACCTGTCATCGACGCTTGCCACATGAACGGCGTAAAAGTCCTCGGCAACGTGTTCTTCCCACCGCAATACTACAGCGGGGATCCCGAGTGGGTGTACCAGTTCCTGAAAGAGGAGGGCGGTGTCTACCCGATAGCCAAGAAGATGTATGAAATCGCCAAGTACTACGGCTTTGATGGCTGGTTCCTCAACGAAGAGACCGGTGCCAGCACCAAGTCGCAGTGGGAAGGCTGGATCAGCTACTTCTATGAGTGCGCCCATGCCGACGGCAACTATGACATGGAGTTGCAATGGTATGACACCAGCACGTCGGCGTCCGGAGTCATGTCGTTGCTCAACATTGACGACAACGTGTCTTACATGGCAAACTACGGCTCGGCATCAAGCGATGGGATTGAGTCCAATTGGAACACTTTCCAATCCGCAGGCAAATCCAAAGAGGACTTCTTCCATCAGCTCTATTCCGGCATTGAGCAGGCGCAGGGCGGCCTCGGTGGCAATGCTTCCTATTTCCAGAGCGTATTCCCCAAGATAGGTCACGCCAGCTCGTTGCAGATTTTCAATCCTGAGGAACACATCTGGAAGCAGGTCGTCAACGACATCCTCGACACGGAGAACAACTGCGGCCGTGAGGCATACCACGCCATCGAGCAAGTCTCTGCCAATGAGTCGCGTTTCTGGGTCAACACTCAGGGCGATCCATCCAACACCACTTCCCGTGACCAGGGCAACAGCTGGCCGGGCTTGGCAAATGCCATACAGGAACGCAGCACTATCCAGACCAAACCGTTTGTCACCAGCTTCAGCGGCGGACAAGGCAAGTACCGCTTCGTCGAGGGCGAGAAGCAAGCGACACAGGACTGGTACCACCGTGGCATGCAAAGCATCCTGCCGACATGGCGTTGGTGGGTCGAGACCTCGTCGTCTGACAACCTCGCATTCTCGTTGGATTGGGACGATGCTTACAACGTGGGCACCAGCGTACTCGTCAAAGGCAACATGACGGCTGGGGCTGACCACCTGGCACGTCTCTACAAGACGCGCATTGCAATCGAGAGTGGAGACAAGTTCCAGCTCGTCTACAAGACTTCGGCCGCAGGCTCCATCGAGTTGCAACTTGGCGTGGCCGAGAATGGCAATGCCTTCACCAAATTCCCATTGAGCGAGACGCGCAACGTCAACGGATGGACTGTCGCCGAGGTTGACCTCTCGTCGTTGGCAGGCAAGACCGTCTCGGTCATTGCGCTGAACTTCAAGACATCTGCCGCCGCTTCCAACTATGAGGCACGTCTCGGGCAGCTCGGGATAATCCCGTCGTCTTATTCTAAATCGCTGCAAGTCTC
Organism: uncultured Bacteroidaceae bacterium; assembly: GCA_944321635.1. GTDB lineage: Bacteria > Bacteroidota > Bacteroidia > Bacteroidales > Bacteroidaceae > Avibacteroides. Next base: position 115,383 of record CALULY010000004.1, read on the forward strand.
CAACCTCACCGTCGAGAACGAACTTGGCGAAGAGGAGGCCGACCTGCGCATCACTTGGGATGCTCCGTCCGATTACGACAATGTTGACCACTTTGACGTGTATGTTGAGCGCAACGGCGTCAAGACCCTTGTGGGCCAGACACGCGACGAAGCGTTCTATGTCCCCAAGTTTGTCCGCGAGGATGGTGAGAACTCCATTGATGTGACTGTCGTCACCGTCACCAAAGACATGAAACAAGGGCAGGAAGTGTCCGTGACCAAGAGCTACCCGGAAATGACCGCTCCCGAGGTTTCCATCACAGCTTCCAAGACTCTTGTCACCCCGGGCACGCAAGTGACATTCACCGCTTTTGCCAACAACAAGCCTAAGTCCTACGAGTGGACAGCACCCGAGGGCGCGACACTTGTCAGCCAGGACGGTGCGACGGCGGTGATACGTTTTGATGCCGAGGGACTTTATTCCATTACCGTAAAGGTCTCCAACGAGGTGGGCACTACCAACAAGACAGAGGCCAACCTTGTCGAAGTCTCGAGCGACAAGCAACTCGAGAACGTGGCCGAGGGCAAGACCATCCATTCAGTGAGCGGTGAGATCTCGGCATCCGGCGAAGTGGCTTCGAACATCATCGACGGCCGCTACCAAGGCCTGTCAGTTCACCAGAAATGGTGTGTCGGCGGTGCCAAAGAGCACTGGGTCATCATCGACCTCGAGCAACCCTACCAGCTCTACTGGTTCAGGATCTACGACGCAAACACCAACGAGGGCGGCACTGACAACCTCAACAACTACCGCATCGAGCTGAGCAACGACCTCAACTCTTGGACTGAAGTCGTCGATGCCAGTGACCGTGGCAGCGAGGATATACACGAAGATTGGATCAAGCCCACCGTCGCGCGCTACGTCCGCTTTGTCCCCTATGATGAGGACATGCCTATAACGATACGTATATGGGAGTTCCAGGCCTACGGTGCTGAGAGCCCGTTGACAATCGAGACTGTCCAGCCGCAGACATTGCAGACCAACTCGACACTGGAGGTGAAGGGCACATTCGACTTCGGCGAGACTACGCCCGAGGACAACTTTGCCATCACAGCCGTGTCTGACAATCCCGACATCGTGACCGTTTCGGACGTTGAATACAGCGAGGACGGCGACTACACCCTCACGTTGCAGTCGGCCGGACTTGCAAACGTCGCCAACGTGACAGTGACATTCGTCAACGGGTCATACATGGTCTACACCACATTCATGGTGACTGTCACCGATCCGGCAATGGCCAACCTCGTGTCTGGCAAGATGCCCGAGTTCACGGATGTCGAGTCTGTGTGGGGCGCGCCTGATGACCGTGGCGAATTGGCTAATGTGACCGACGGCGACTATGCGTCGTTCTTTGCTCCAAACTACGGTGATGGGACCAGTGCCGCACGTTTTGAGTATGACCTTGGCGGGCTCAAGGAACTCTCGACAGTAGTTCTCATGCTTGACTACGAAGAAGGCACTTCTGTCGACTACACTGTCCCCTTGGCAGTCAGTCTGGAGGTCTCGACCGATGGCACGTCATTCTCCAAGCTGACTGACATTGATCCCGACAAAGAGGTACGTCTCAACCTGGAGGATGCTCCAAAGGCCGCAAAGATTGCGCTCTGTGTCACTCCGGGCTTCTTCACTTCTACCAAGGTGGTAGAGTTTGAGGTCTACGGCAAGGATGCCGAGGGCGACGGCATAGCATCTGAAATCGTCGATGCCATTACCGTAGCTCCTACCGCTGTGGCAGCCGGCGAGAGCGTCATGGTCGCAGGGCAAGGCGCGGACGTGCAGAGCATCAAGGTCGTCTCGTTGCAAGGCGCAGTGCTCCGTGTCGTCAATGTCTCTGGCAGCATCACGGCTGTGCCGACAGATGGTCTGGCAGCAGGCACTTACCTCATGGTTGTCAGCGGCGAAGGCTACAACAAAGTTGTCAAGTTCATCGTGCGTTGACGCTGAAGGCATGAGCCGTGCGGGGTTTTGATGCCTCGTGGCAGGCTCTTAAGGCGGGCGGGCCGTCATCCTGCATCAGGATGGCGGCCCGCTTTGTTTTTGCCCTGGCGAGCTGCGACGTGCATCCATTGGTGGTGGCAATCAGTGGAAACCCGGCAGCCCGGCGCATAAACTTTTTTTTAAGTTGAAAACATATAGTTTTAGGTTTAAAACATATAGATTTAAGCTGCAAACATATATTTTTAGCTTAAAAACAGAGTTTTTGTGCTGCCATGGCGGATTTTCCAGATGCGCTGGACGATTCTTCCGCATTTGCCCGCCAATTGAAGCGCGTGGATGGTTGAAAGAGGGCTAAGTGTTTCGTCTTCAAATGATTTGCCCCGACAATGCAAAAACTAAAATAACATAAAACTTGGCAGGTGGATGGACGTGAAAAGATAAATGTCTTATCTTCGCGACTTTGAACAACTATACCTTTTGGAACAGATGAACATCGGCAAAGTGCTTTCATTGCTGTCGGTTGCTGCGGTGGTGATGCTTGCGTCCTCCTGCCTCGGCACAGAGGACATCGCGGAACCTTCGGAGTACAATCTGGTGAAGTCATGCGAATTTGGCGCGCCGGTGGTGGCCTACACCTCCGACTTGGTGCGCAACGCCCAAGGCCAGATGGTCGAGGTGCGGGACACTGTGACGTATGCTGCGGAGAATTTCCAATTCACGATAGACCAGGTGTCGAGGTTGATATACCTGCGTGACTCTTTGCCCTTTGGCAGCCGCATCGACAAGATGCCCATCACGATAACATCGGCGGGGGCTTACGGCGTGTTGCTTGAGGATGACGGCAACGGGGGTGAACGCGAGACTATATGGAGCTCGACGGATTCTCTGGATCTCACCGAGCCGGTCAGGATCAAGGTCTATGCCAGCGATGAGGTGTCGGCGCGTGTCTACACTATCAAGGTTGCAGTGCACCGTGTCGAACCCGACTCGCTCGTCTGGCACAAGGTGTCGGACTCGTTTTCGTCAGGTGCTGTGACTGGATTGACAAGGACTGTGGTGCTGGGTGACGAGTTGGTGACGCTGGCCGAGACTGATGACGGGGTGGCTGTCTACAAGAACAATTGGCGCAATCCCTCTGCGCAGTGGAGCGAGACGCTCCTTGGCGCGGACATGGCCGGCGCTGTTGTCGGTTCTGCCCAGGTGTTTGGCGGCCAAATCCTCATGGTGGATGCGGCCGGCAAGGTCATGGCTTCGCTTGACGGCATCAGTTGGTCGGAGACGGCACTCGGCGGCTCTGTCACGGCTCTGGTCGGGGCTGTCACCGTGGGTGGCGTTGACAATCTCGTGGCAATCGTCGATGACGGCGGCACGAGGCGGTTCAGGCTGACGCATGACGGCCAGTCGTGGGACGGTGATGCGGGCGAAGTGCCGGAGGCGTTCCCCGTTGGCAACTTCACGGGCTTTGAATTGCCGTTGGCCACCAACAGTTCGCAACACAGGTTGTGCGTGATGGGGACTGAGGACCCTGATGCGTCAATCAACGACACTACGTCTTTTGCATGGTACACTCTTGACGGCCTGCGATGGACCGAGATGGAAGGGGCATCGACATTGAGGCTTCCCAAACTGACATTGCCGACGCTTTTGCACTATGCAGGCGAGACGTTGGCTTTCGGTTCGGGCGACAGTGAGAAGCTCACGAGGCTTTTCACTTCCGAGGACTATGGTCTGGTGTGGAGGGAGAAGCTCCGCGACGCGCGTCTCGACTACTCGTTTGAGGGACGCACTGCCTATTCGGCAGCCGTGGACGGTGACGGATGGTTGTGGATGGTGTTCAGCAGCGAGGACGGTCGGAGTGATGAGGTGTGGCGCGGCAGGGTCAACAGGCTTGGCTTCGCCGATGCCGGCGCGGGGCTGTGATTTTGTGTCGCGAGGTGGCAATTTATTGAGTGAAAGAGCGTTTTTATTTTATGACTACCTATGGATGCAAATGACGGAAGGATTGAAGCACAAGGCTCTTGGAACGCTCGTTTTGACAATCATGCTTGCACTCTGCTCGCTGTCCGTCAAAGGGCAGGAGGAAGAGTACAAGATGGAGATAGGAGGGATGCTCGGTGGCAGCTTCTACATGGGTGATGCCAACTGGTCGCGTCCTTTCAAAGACATGAGGCTTGCGGGCGGTGTCGTTGCCCGGCAGATACTCAATCCGCACATGGCGGTCAAGTATGATTTCGCCGTTGCGGGCATTGCCGGCGACACGAGGGACTTTGCAGGCAAGTACCCGGGGGGGGGGCAGGTCTCGTTCAAGCGGACATTGTTTGACCTGGGTGCGCAGTTTGAGTACAATTTCCTTGCCTATGGCATGGGGAATGCTCACCGTGGGACCAAGCGTGTCACCCCCTACATCCTCGGAGGACTGGGGTTGACGTTTGCGCCCGCGCCGGCCGACTTCACAGGCGCGCTCAATTTCCCGCTGGGGATAGGTGTCAAGTGGAAGGCGGCACGGAGGTTGAACGTCGGGCTGGAATTCACGATGAGGTTCAGCATGACCGACAAGCTGGATGTGACAAACCGGGACGGGTTGAGGTTGAATGACCCGTACAACATAAAGTCGAGAGGAATAAAAAACAAGGATACGTACGCGTTCATGACATTGTTCATAACCTACGACGTGTTCCCGAGATGCAAGAATTGCAACAGACTGTGACGAAAACAAGGCAGCAGACATGGCCTACAAGGATAAAATAGATTTCTCGCGCATTCCCGCGCACGTGGCTATCATCATGGATGGCAACGGGCGTTGGGCCAAGCAACGCGGCTATTCGCGCAGCTTCGGTCACAACGCAGGGGCGGAGACGGTGCACCTGGTGGCGGAAGAAGCGGCTCGCGCAGGGGTGAGATGGCTGACCTTGTACACCTTCTCGACAGAGAATTGGAGCAGGCCCAGCGACGAAGTGGCCTCGCTCATGCAACTCCTCATAGACCAAATCGAGGAGGAGACTTTCATGAAGAACAACATCAGTTTCCGTGTCATAGGCGAGATAGACCGTCTCCCGTCCAACGTCCGCGCACGGCTCGCCCAGTGCATTGAGCGCACCGCCGCCAACGACAGGATGTGCATGACGCTGGCAATCAGCTATTCGTCACGTTGGGAACTGACCAATGCCGCCAGGCAGATAGCCTCCGAGGTCGAGCAAGGCTTGCTCACGCCCGCAGATGTCGATGAAGAGTGCGTCACGAGGCATCTGGCGACCAACTATATGCCTGACCCCGACCTGCTCATACGCACGGGAGGCGAGGTGAGACTGAGCAATTACCTGCTGTGGCAGTGTGCTTATTCCGAATTGTACTTTTGCGACACCTATTGGCCCGACTTCAAGGAGGAGGATTTCTACAAGGCCATCTACGATTACCAGCAGCGCGAGAGGCGGTTTGGCAAGACAAGTGAACAATTGTGAAACGTATGACAGACACCCAGATATAGATGTACAAGAAGTTATTGACGATAATATCCATCATAGCCCTCACCGCCGTGGCGGCGAAGGCACAAATCCAATCACAACAAGACCGCACCACCACGCCGCCTGTGCAGCAGGACGACGATGCACCATTGATATACAGGCCATCTGACGATGCACCGGACGATCTGCCGGTCATCATCTATTCGACCAATCCAAAGAAATATGAAATAGCGGGCATAGAATTTGAAGGCATAAAGAATACCGAGGACTACCTGCTGCTCGGCATCTCAGGCCTTGCCGTGGGGCAAGTGATCTCGGTGCCTGGCGAAGAAATCACCGAAGCCACAAAACGCTACTGGCGGCACGGTCTCTTCTCGGACGTGAAAATCGAGGCGACTAAAATCGAGGGTGGAAAGATTTGGCTCAAGATAACCCTTGCACCACGCCCCCGCATCTCGGATGTCCGATACCATGGCCTGAAGAAAGGCGAAAAAGAGGATGTGCAGGACATCGCCAAGTTTGCCAAAGGCAATCAGATCACACCGAACTACATCGACAGGGCAGAGAAATTGATCAAACGCCACTTTGACGACAAAGGCTTCAAGAACGCTGAAGTCCACATCACCCAGCGCGATGATGTGTCGGCGGAGGGCGAGGTGATAATCGATGTGTACGTTGACAAAAAGGAAAAGGTCAAGGTCAACAGCATCACATTCGAGGGCAACAGCGTGCTCAGCAGCAAGAAACTGCGCCGCACGATGAAGAAAACGAGCCAGAAGGGCTATCTCCTCACGCTTTTCAAACCCAAAAAGTTCATCGAGGAAAAGTACAAGGAGGACAAACAGCTCATCATCGACAAGTACAACGAACTGGGCTACCGCGACGCGCGCATAGTGTGGGACAGCGTTACACCGCACAACAGCAAGACGGTGGACGTTAAAATGAAAATCGAGGAGGGACAAAAGTACTACCTGCGCAACGTGACATGGGTGGGCAACACCCTCTACTCGACCGACTGGTTGAACTACATCCTCGACATGAAGAAAGGGGATGTCTACAACCAAAAGAAGCTCGACGAGCGTCTCAACACCGACGAGGATGCTGTGGGCAACCTTTACTACAACAACGGTTATCTGTTCTACTCGCTCGACCCTGTGGAGGTGAACATCGAGGGCGACTCCATCGACCTTGAGATGCGTATCTACGAGGGACAGCAAGCGACGATCAACAAGGTGATAATCAATGGCAACGACCGCCTCTATGATTATGTCGTCCGCCGTGAGCTGAGGACAAAGCCGGGAGCATTGTTCAGCAAGGAGGACATGGAGCGTTCCTACCGTGAAATCGCCCAGATGGGACACTTCAACCCGGAGACCATCGACATCGTTCCCGAGCCGCATCCCGAGGAAGGGACGGTTGACATGATCTACAACCTCGAGTCAAAGGCCAACGACCAGATAGAGTTTTCGGCCGGATGGGGGCAGACAGGCATCGTGGGCAAGCTGAGCCTTAAGTTCACCAACTTCTCCGCCCGCAACCTTTTCCGCCGGTCGGACAACTACAAGGGCATCCTGCCGCAAGGTGACGGGCAGACGTTGACCATCAGCGGACAGACCAACGCCCAATACTACCAGTCTTACAGCATCTCGTTCTTCGACCCTTGGTTTGGTGGCAAGAGACCTAATTCGTTCTCGTTCTCACTCTACTACTCCAAGCAGACGGATGTCAGCGATTTGTATTACAACTCTGCCTACTTGAACAACTATTACAGTATGCTCGGGGGCTACAATTATGGCAGCTACTATAACAACTACAACAGCTATGAGTCCTACTATGATCCCGATCAGTCGGTGCAAATCTGGGGCGCGTCGCTTTCTTTCGGCAAGAGGTTGAAGTGGCCTGACGACTACTTCACTATCTCGGCCGAGGTTGCCTACCAACGTTACAAGCTCAAGGATTGGCGTTACTTTGCCGTCACCAATGGCGAGTGCAACGACCTCAGCTTGAACATCACGTGGGCTCGCAACTCGGTGGACAACCCAATCTATCCCCGTCGTGGTTCGGAGTTCATGGTGTCGGCGCAGTTGACCCCTCCCTATTCGCTCATCACGGGCAAGGACTATTCGCATTATGCCCAATCGCCAAGTGATCCCAACTGGCAGGATGATCAGAACAGTATGCACAAGTGGGTGGAGTACCACAAATGGAAGTTCCGTCTGAAGACCTACACGGCACTCTCGTCCAAATCCAAATGTCCGGTGCTCATGACACGCTTTGAGTTCGGCATACTCGGGCACTACAACAAATACAAGAAGTCGCCATTCGGCACATTCGACGTGGGAGGTGACGGGATGTCTGGCTATTCGAGCGGCTATGCGACGGAGACCATCGCATTGCGCGGATATGAGAGCAACAGTCTCACGCCAAACCTTTACACCACGGGCTACGCTTATACGAGGCTTACGCTCGAATTGAGGCAGGCCATCGTGCTTGAGACATCGACGCAGGTCTATGCACTCGCTTTCCTTGAGGCCGGAAATGCGTGGCATGATGTCAAAAACTTCAATCCATTCGACCTCAAACGCTCGGCGGGAATCGGTGTGAGGATATTCCTCCCGATGATCGGGTTGATGGGTGTCGATTGGGCCTACGGTTTCGACCCTGTGTTTGGCAGCAAACAGTACAGCGGCAGCCAATTCCATTTCATACTCGGACAGGAATTCTAAATGTGAAACAACAACCAACCGATACAGTTATGAAGAAACTCATTCTGACAATGGCGTTGGCCGTCGTCGCGGTGGTGGCGGCAAACGCGCAAAAGTTCGCATTGATCGACACGGAGTATATCTTGAAGAACGTGCCAGCCTACGAGCGTGCAAGCGAGCAGTTGAACCAAATATCCCGCAAATGGCAGAGCGAGGTAGAGGCAATCTCCAAGGAAGCCGAGACTTTGGCCAAGAACTATGCATCCGAGGCCGTTTACCTCTCAAAGGAGCAACAGGAGGAGAAGATGCAAGAGGTGTTTGACAAAGAGAAAGAGGCGGCGGAACTCAAGCGCCAGTACTTCGGTCCCGAGGGAGAACTTTTCAAGAAACGCGAAAGTCTTATAAAACCCATACAGGACGAGCTCTACAATGCCGTCAAAGAGATAGCTGAATCCAAGGGCTATGCCATGGTCATCGACCGCGCGACGGCGGTGGACATCATCTTTGCATCGCCCAAAGCCGACATCAGCAATGAGGTGCTCGACAAGATGGGCTATGGCCAGTGAGCATTCTTTGCCGACACGATGCGAGAATGTTTGATTATAATACATATATTTGCCTCATAACAACAAAAAGATAACAAAACAATGATGAAAAAGATTCTTATCATGCTCATGCTCGCCCTCCCTCTCGGGGTAATGGCACAAGACTTCAAGTTTGGTCACGTCTATATGTCCGAAATCATAGTTTTGATGCCAGAGTACAACACTGCGAAGACTGAGATGGAAACGCTGCAAAAACAATACGTCGACGAGATACAAAAAGCCGACCAGGAAATGCAGAAAAAGTACACCGAATACATTGCTCAGCGCGACTCCTTGCCACAGAGCATCCGCGAGCGTCGTGAGAAGGAGATCCAAGACCTTGCGCAGCGCGGCGAAGAGTTCAAGGCAGAAGTCGAGCAAATCCTTGGCCAGAAACAGCAGGAACTGACCGAGCCCATCATCCGCAAGGCCAACGAGGCACTCAAGGCGGTAGGTACTGAAAAAGGCTTCACCTACATCTTCGACCTCAGCCAGACTCCCATCCCGTTTGTCAACGAGCAACAGAGCGTGGATGTCACTGCTGATGTAAAGACCAAGCTGGGCATCCAGTAAGGCACACAAGCAATCAATGCACAGGCACGGGCGGCGCGGACAGCACCGCCCGTGTTTTTTCTACTTGCTCCCGATGAACCGGAAAAGATGTCACGCACGATTGGTGTTTGCCGTGTCACCTGTCCGCACGTACTCTTGATGGCGTGGCACGAGCGTCTGGCACTGCCGCAAGACTGTCCTTGTGGCAGTGCGGGAAACACACGGTAATCTGGCCGGGAACATTCAATGTTTCCCGAAAAAACATACGACCTTTTTGGCCAAAACATACGATGATTTCGTCCAAAACATCGTATGTTTTCCACGTGGCCATCGGGACTACCTTGCATCGCCGCATGGCACTGTCCGCACGTCAGCAGGACGGGACCCGGCTTGCACCCCTGCTGCCTCGCCGTGTCGTCGAATGGTGAAATAAACACAAAGTTTCAAACACATCGCGGCACTGTTTGTGCGAGAATACATATATTTACATCGCAAACAACAACACTCACCATGAACAAGATAGCATTAGCATTGGCAGCCCTGTTGCCGCTTGGAGCGGCAGCCCAGGTCAGCCCTTACGCCCCAGGCATGAGCCTGGAGGATGGGGGAGTCACCTACTTTCTGCCAAAGACATACATCGAGGTGCGGTTTGACCTTGAGAGGGAGACCTACGAGCCAGGCGAGTTCTCGCAATATGCCCAGAGCGAATTGGGCATCACCAACAAGGGCGACCGTCCGACGGAACGGTGGCGCATCACACGCTGCACGGTGGACGCGGCGGGAGTGCCTGACAAGGACAAGGCATTCTTCATAAAATACAAGCCCAAGTACACCGCCCCGCTCGTCACATTGACCGACGACGGCATCATCAGGGGCATAAACGTCGAACTGGAGGACATCGAGGAAGAAGCGTTCACACCCACCGTGCGCAGCGACAAGGCAGGACGCATCGAGGCCTACATGACGGAGGAGATGCTCATGGCATCATCGACCGCGCGCAAAGCAAAGCTGGTGGCACGCGAGATCTTTGAAATACGCGAGAGCCGCAACCTGCTGCTTCGCGGCGAGGCAGAGACTATGCCGGGAGACAACGAATCGCTGAAGCTCATAATGGCGAAACTTGATGAGCAGGAGAAGGCTCTCCTCGCCCCGTTCGTCGGCACGACGACGGTCACGACCAAGCAGGTGGTGCTGCACGTCAACCCGGCCGCCGGCGAGGACGGTGCAGTCATCAGGCGTTTTTCGGAGCGGTTCGGGCTGGTGGACTCTGACGACTTGTCGGGCGATCCCATATATATCCATGTGAAAGACCTGGAGACCGTGCCCGTTGACCCGTTGCTCGGCAACACCGTCAACAACAGGAACGACAAGGTTGAGGGCGTGGTCTACAACGTGCCGGGCAAAGCCGAGGTGAGTGTCATGCTGGGGGGCAAGCCGCTGGCTGAAGCGACACTGCCCGTGACGCAGTTTGGCGGGACTGAAGTGCTGGGTGACGTGCTCTTCAACAAGAACAGCACCATCCGCATAGAGTTCGACCCGGTGAGCGGGGCAGTCGTCCACATCGAGCGGTAAGCCGGACGTCAAGGCATTTCGCAATGCGGGGCAAATGGATTACATTTGCCGCAACAAGCATTGTGACAACAACCTACACCAAGACACACCGCAAGGCATGGAGCAGATAATCAAGCATTTCCCTGACCTGACCGCAAGGCAGCGGCAGCAATTCGCCGCCCTCGGGGAACTCTACACCGACTGGAACGCCAAGATCAACGTCATATCGCGCAAGGACATAGGCAACCTCTACACGCACCACATCCTGCATTCGCTCAGCATAGCGAAGCTCATCCGTTTCAACGACGGGACAAAGGTCATGGATGCGGGCACGGGAGGAGGACTGCCTGGCATACCTCTGGCCATCATGTTCCCAGGCACGACGTTCCACCTCGTTGACAGCATAGGAAAAAAGATAAAAGTCGCGACCGAGATCTCACGCTGCATAGGACTGGACAATGTGACATTCAGCCACTCAAGGCTGGAGGACGAGCGTGGGAAATATGACTTCGTGGTCAGCCGCGCCGTGATGAACCTCGGCGAACTCATCAACATGACACGCAAAAACATCAGTGCCGACTGCCACAACGCACTGCCCAACGGGGTGATATGCCTCAAGGGAGGCGACGTGACGGAGGAGGTCAGCCAGTACAAGCACGTTTGCGACGTGACGGAGATAAGCGACTACTTTGACGAAGAGTTCTTCCAGACGAAAAAGATAGTCTTTGTACCCTTAGTTTAATCCATACGATGAAAATCAAAAGATTCGAGTTCAATATGCTCCCGGTCAACTGCTACTTGGCGTATGACAACACCAAGGAGGCGGTATTGATAGACCCTGGATGCCTGTACGCTGAGGAAAAAGAGTTCCTGCGCGACTACATCGCCTCAAAAGGCCTGACCCTCAAGCACCAGTTGTGCACCCACCTGCACCTCGACCACGTGTTTGGGTGCAAGTTCATCAAGGAGACCTACGGGCTTGGGATAGAGGCGAACCCCGCCGACGAATATTGGTTGGAGCAAGCCCCTCACCAGGCACGGGCATTCGGCCTGACCTTTCCTGAGATAAAGGAGCCGATAGAGACCCCTCTCTTCGATGGCGACATCATCCGGTTCGGCAACCTGCAACTCGAGGCCATCTGCGTCCCGGGCCATTCCCCGGGGAGTCTCGCATTCTACTGCCGTGAGAAGCAGGTGCTTTTCTCGGGCGACGTGCTATTCCAAGGCAGCATCGGACGTGCCGACTTGCAAGGAGGCAACTTCGAGGAGCTGAAGGAAAACATCTGCAACCGCCTCTTCACGCTGCCTGATGACGTTGTTGTCTACCCGGGGCATGGGTCATCGACGACGATAGGCTACGAGAAACGCAACAACCCATTTTTTATCTGAACGACAAGTACAAACCTCAAAACCAAAACATAAGGACATGAAAAACGACAAATTGCAGTACCGCCACATCGGCATCCGGCCTGAGGACGAAAAAGTCATGCTGGAAGCCATCGGGGTAAGCTCCATCGACGAACTCATAGACAAGGCAATGCCTACGGACATAAGGCTGCACGAACCGTTGCATCTCGACAAGGCGATGACTGAGCGCGAATATGCTGAACACATCGCCGCACTTGCCGGCAAAAACAAGGTGTTCACCTCGATGATAGGCCATGGGTGGTACGACTGCATAACGCCCGCCGTCATCCAAAGGAACGTGTTTGAGAACCCGGTGTGGTACACCTCCTACACGCCGTACCAGTCGGAGATCTCGCAAGGGAGGCTTGAGGCATTGCTCAACTTTCAGACAATGGTGTCAGATCTCACCGCCATGCCTTTGGCCAATTGCTCACTTCTGGACGAGGCCACCGCAGCTGCCGAGGCGGCAACCATGATGCATTCGCTCCGCACAAGGCAACAAGTCAAGGATGGGGCGGACACACTCTTCGTTGACGAGCGGACATTCTTCCAGACGCAAGCGGTGTTGCACACCCGTTGCATCCCACAAGGCATCAAGATCAAGACGGGCAGCTACAAGCAATTCGCTTTCACACCGGATGTTTTCGGCGCGATAATCCAATATCCCAACGCCGACGGGAGCATCGAGGACTACAAGCAATTTGTCGCATCAGCGCACGCAGCCGGCGCAAAGGTCGCAGTAGCCGCTGACATAATGAGTTTGGTGCTGCTCACTCCTCCGGGTGAATGGGGGGCTGACATCGTGTTCGGCTCGACGCAACGCATGGGCATCCCGATGTTTTACGGCGGGCCGGCGGCGGCATACTTCGCTACAAGGGACGAATACAAGCGGAATATGCCCGGGCGAATAATAGGCTGGTCGAAGGACAGGTACGGCAAATTGTGCTACCGCATGGCACTCCAGACCCGCGAACAACACATCAAACGCGAGAAAGCAACGTCCAACATCTGCACGGCACAGGCACTGCTCGCCACGATGGCAGGGATGTACGCCGTCTACCATGGCAAGGGGGGACTGACAGACATTGCCCGCCGCATCCACAGCTACGCAGTGTTCATCGACAAGGCACTGCGCAAGCTCGGCTACGAACAGTTGAACGAGCAATATTTCGACACTCTCCGCATCCGTTTGCCGCAACATCTCTCGTCGATGCAGCTCAAGACGATAGCACAAAGCAAGGGCATAAACTTCTTCTACTTCCCCAATGGTGAGGTGGGGCTCAGCACCGATGAGGTGACTACCGACGAGATAGCCAACACGGTGGTCAACATCTTTGCCATCTGCGCGGAGAAGGACATCGAGAATGACCTGCACAAGGAGGTCGCCTATGACAATGCAATCAGCAGTGATTTCGCACGCAAGAGCGGGTTCCTCACCCATCCGACGTTCAACAGATATCACTCGGAGACCGAGATGATGCGCTACATCAAGCGGCTTGACCGCAAGGACATCTCGCTTACGCACTCCATGATCTCGCTTGGCTCATGCACAATGAAGCTCAATCCTGCTGCGACGATGCTGCCGTTGAGCCGCCCGGAGTTCATGAACATACATCCCTACGCGCCGGCAGAGCAAGTGCAAGGCTATACAGAGCTGCTTGAAAAGCTCAGCAACGACCTGGCAACCATCACAGGGTTCGCCGCCGTCAGCCTGCAGCCCAACTCGGGAGCGGCAGGCGAGTACGCCGGTCTGCGCACCATCCGTGCATACCACGAGAGCCGTGGCGAAGGCTGCCGCGACAAAGTGCTCATCCCGGCATCGGCACACGGGACAAACCCGGCATCTGCGGTGCAGGCGGGCTACACTCCCGTTATATGCAAATGCGACGACCGTGGCAACGTTGACATAGATGATCTGCGTGCAAAGGCCGAAGAGCACAAGGATGACCTTGCCGCGCTTATGATCACCTACCCCTCGACGCACGGCATATTTGAAGAACAGATAAAAGAGATCTGTGACATCATCCATGCCACCGGGGCGCAAGTCTACATGGACGGGGCCAACATGAATGCCCAAGTGGGGCTTACTAATCCAGGGTACATCGGTGCCGACGTGTGCCACCTCAACCTGCATAAGACATTTGCCTCCCCGCACGGCGGCGGAGGACCGGGCGTAGGCCCTATCTGCGTGGCAAAACACTTGGTGGAATTCCTGCCGCACCATCCGTTCATCAACTCGGCGTTGAACACCGTCTCGGCAGCACCCTACGGCAGCGCGGGCATCACGCCGATAACCTACGGCTACATCCGCATGATGGGAGAGCAAGGACTGACCTCGGCGACGAAGCACGCAATACTCAACGCCAACTACCTTGCAGCGCGGCTGAAGGACACCTACGGCATAGTCTACCACAACGCCAATGGGTTTGTCGGGCACGAACTGATCCTCGAATGCCGGACAATCTTCAACGAGACAGGAATCTCTGAGAATGACATCGCCAAACGTCTGATGGACTACGGCTACCATGCCCCCACGCTGTCATTTCCAATACACGGGACGCTCATGGTCGAGCCGACCGAGAGCGAAAGCCTTGAGGAGCTTGACCGCTTTGTCCGCTGCATGGAGTCCATCTACAACGAGATAATGGAAGTCAAGGCAGGCAAGTACCCGAAAGACGACAACGTGCTGGTCAACGCGCCACACCCAGAGTATGAGATCGTCAACGACAGCTGGCCGCACTCATACACGAGGGTCAAGGCGGCATATCCGGTAGAAGACGTGCGCGACAACAAATTCTGGCTCAATGTCGCACGGGTTGACAACACGCTGGGTGACAGGCATCTGTTGCCGACACTCTACGGCAAGTTTGATTAACGCACGGTGTTGTGAAAATATTAGCGGCGCGGGGACCTCTTCCCGCGCCGCTTTCGTATCAGCCGCACATCCTGAACATTGCAGTGATGCGAGCAAGGTTGAAAAACATGGGATGTCTCTCCACCGGCTATCGGACCGTTGTTGAGCACCGTCCGCTGTGGCTGTAAAAATCTCAAGGGTTTGCCTTGTCGGCATTCACCCCCTCTTTCTCCAAGCGTAGAGCAGGTATGCCAGCGAGCAGGCGACCGTGATGCTTGTCGGGTTGGCTAGTCCCATGTCGCCGACTGTTTCCTGGCTTGACCAGTCGTCTTCCAGCTCCTCCTCGTTGGGTGTCTGGTTGTCGAATATGTCGCTGTCGAATACGTTGTCGTAGGCGGCAGCGTTGAGCGCGAATGCGGCCGAGAGGATGAACGGGAGTATCAGTCTTTTCATAAAATCAGTTTTGTCGTGCGTCCGCCATACGTGACCAGATATGCCCCTGCCGGCAGGCTCAAATCCTCACCGTCGCCGAGCCATCCGTCGTGCATGGTCATCCCTCCAAGCGAAGTGACTGTCACCCGCCCCTCGTAGCCGTGCAGGGCAAAGCAACCGTCGCTGACG
The DNA here is from genome assembly GCA_944321635.1 of uncultured Bacteroidaceae bacterium. GTDB lineage: Bacteria > Bacteroidota > Bacteroidia > Bacteroidales > Bacteroidaceae > Avibacteroides. The sequence continues at coordinate 131,096 of CALULY010000004.1, forward strand.
GACAGCAGCACTTCGTTTGTTACGCCCTCGATGGAAGAGAAGCCATCAACGCGTATCATCTTCGGGGCTGTGTTCGGTCCTCCGTTGTAGACTATGACAGACTCAAACGGCTTCACCGTGTCGGCCGTCGTGCACAGTCGGAAAGCAGTCCCGTCATAGCGGTAAATCATCTCGGCACCGAACACTGTCCACGGGTCATCCAATGCGTACGTGCACGGGTTGGCAAGGTGTGTGAACGTCTCGGTGTAGGTGTATGTCCTCGGGGCATTGACTTCAATCCCCTTTTCGGAATATATGTAAATCGTGTTTTCGTCATATTGCGTCAGTGTCGATGGCACTTTGACGAGATAGCCCTTGAATCCCTCAAACCGTCCCTTCCTGCGGAATGAGTATCCGCCCGCCGCGTCTGGGGCATAGCTTTGAAGGTGGTAGTCCACGTTTTCACGCAGGTAGTAGGGTTCGCCGCCGATGAACGCACCGAGCAAGCGCGGCTCGAAAGGCAGCCCCACCGCCTCCCATTCGTCCGTGCGGTAGGTTAACGCATAGCAGAGTTCGCCCATGATGCGTCCCGTGCCGTTGATTTGGCAACTGCCGTCCATCATCACAGACCCCTCGAAGTCGCCATCAAGCTCCAGCACTTCGCCTTCTTGCATCGCCTTGTGCTCGCCAGTGGTCTTGATGTTGATGTCCATGACTTCGCTCACCACCGTCTCGCCGTAGGCATTCGCCTCGTCAACGTATTGCAGCAGCACGCGGTAGTCCTCGTTGCAGTTGAGCCCGCTGACGGTCAAGTCGCCGCTCTCTTCCCTCGGGAAGCCCTCGATGGAGCGGTAGCTGTACATGGATTTCTGGGTGACGAGGAGGTCGTCGAGGAACATCCATTGCTCGGACACACCCTCCTTCAGATTCTCAGACACGACCTTTAGCACCCCAAATGGAGATGCTGGAGCAAAAGACAAAGAGTGTTCATACCAATCATCGTCGTTCCGCTCCATGTCTTGCATTATCGTAGCCACAGTGTCGGCATCATATATCACATGGTATGCATAGATATTGGACGGATGGTACTTTCTTTCTTTAAATTTTACGTATACAGAATCATTGATGCCCATTGTAGTTAAGGGAACAGAAAAAACGACTGGATAATTTCTGTTTATGCCTTGGAAGAAATTGGCCTCTGTCTGTGTGTTCGTGGCATTGGTCGTCGCCCCGGTATAATCCCCTCCCAGGAACCCGAAGTATGCCAGCGTGTCTGTTGCCGAAGTGTTACGTTCTGCCTTTTTGACATCCGCCAGGCAACTGTCATAGCCTGCGGGCATCGGGATGGTGAACGAGGTGTTGGCAACCTCAGGAGTATGCTCTTTAACGGAGTATTTGCCGCGTACATTGATTTTGGCAAGCAAAGCACGGCTGATGGTTTGCCCATCACGACCGATGCCTTTCACTATTATTCTGAAAGAACCGCTCTCAAGTTGCGGCAATGTGACAATGCAAGTGTCGCACCTGTCTTTTTGCAGGTCTATTTTGTTGGAGGTGGCGACTGCTATTTCTGTGCCATTATGCTCCAAGGTTACGGAATAGTTGTACACGCTCCCGGTCGAGATGGCAGTCAGTTCCATACATAGCTCCAAGTCGCAGTAGTTTGCCGCTTCCAGTTCAGGTGATGAAATCCAGGTGCCTTCATAAAAATAACACAACGTGTCATTCCTGAACAGCACTTTCCCCTCCCCTCCGAGAGTCCAGTCGGTAGCCGGGTCGGACGGCTCGCCGCTTGCAAGTTTTTTCATTTCAAACTTTGGCAAGACAGTGTTGACGGTCGGCTCGCGGAAGTTGGCTTGCGCCGTCGCTGCCAGCGTGCAAAGCGCAAGCATCACAGATAAGAACAGACGATGTTTTATATGTCGATTATTCATAGACATGATGAAGCAAAGGAAAGCATTTAATATTTAATTATCAAGTCATAGCGTTTATTTTTACCCAATTACTTGTTTATAACCTGTTTTTATCTGGTACCATGGAAATTTCCGCAGATAGCGCATCGGTATTGATGGATTGTGTCGTTCATCATTACATTAAAGTGCTATAACTATATTTCTGGAAAAGCTGTGTATTAATTCTGCTTCCCTATTAATAATTTTGTACATTAGCGTCAAATTATGTGGCATTTATATAAAAGCCTTGATTAACATCTTAATCTGATAGTGTAAAATATATGAACGAACGAAAATACAATACGTTGCAGGAATGTGAAGTGGCCATACAGACGGTAAAAGACTTTGGTCATTCTGTTCCCGAATGGATGCAACGCCAATACGATGCTTTTAAAGCAGCAGAAGAGGCTAAGGAAGTAGCCATGAATAGTGAGACACCTATCTATGATACGTTGGTGGCAAACTATCCTTTTGGGACAATGCCTGATGAAAAGAAGAAATGCATTGAAGATACAGTGTCACAACTATTGGAGGAGGGTGAACATGCCGAGGAACCCGGTTTGTTGCTGGGCAAAATTCAGTGCGGAAAGACGGATACCTTTGAGGACATCATAGGGCTAGCCTTTGACATGGGTATTGATGTCACAGTGGTATTCACGAAAGGTACGAAGCCCCTTGCCCAGCAGACCATTCGACGGATGAAGAACGACTATCGCTTCTTTAAGGCGTCTGATGATTTGAGTCAAAAGGCGACCATCAATATCTATGACATCATGGATGTGTGGAAGAACTTGAAGCAAGTCAAAGTAGAACGGGGCAAGACCGTGATTGTTTGTAAAAAGCAATCTACCAATCTTTCGCATTTGATAGATATGTTCCAAGTGCATTGTCCGTTTATGAAACAAAAGAAAGTGCTTGTTGTGGATGATGAGGCCGATTTTGCCAGTCGGAATTACCGTTCTGTAAAATTGGAAGCGCAGATGGGCGAGGATGGAAGTCCTATACCCCAAAATAGGGAAACTGAAATGGCCAAAATCAGCCAACAGATTGACGACTTCCGCAAGATTCCTGTGTACTGCCGTTATTTGCAGGTGACAGCAACACCTTATTGCCTCTATTTGCAACCACAAGGAGAACTGAACTTGAATGGCAATGTGGTCAAACCGTTCAGGCCACGTTTCACTACCTTGGTGCCTATACATGATAGGTATATAGGAGGCAAGGAGTATTTTGAGTTATCCAAAAATCCAGAATCCATGTATAGCCATTTGTTTCATCAGGTTGATCAAAAATGCATGGACGTAATGGGGCATGAGGACAAACGCTATATCAACAACCCTGTATCTTCGTTCAACGTGTATGACTTGACCACGGCGTTGGTCTATTATTTCATGGGAACGGCCGTACGGAGGATTCAAGTGCGAAAGGCGGAAAAAAGGACTACGCTACCAGTGCCTTGATACATGTGGAGGTGGACAAGAAAAATCATGAATGGCAATATAAACTCATTAGTCGGCTTATTGATGATATAGCTAAGGCTGTCATTGAAAATGATCAATCAGATCTTCGCGTGTGGTCTGCCATTGATATGGTATATGATGATTTTGTAGAATCTAATCGAAAAGGCCGGGCTGAGGGGTTGATGAATGTCGAACTCCCTTCTAAGGATGATGTATTGGAGGAGGTCAAGAAGATACTGAATCCAGACAATAAAGGATATCATGTGCAGGTAGTCAATTCGGATGAGCAAGTTTCTTCGCTGCTTGATGAAGAAACCGGAGAGCTGGAATTGGGTGCCGATGCCAATATTTTCATAGGTGGAAGCATTTTGGATCGGGGCATTACCATTAAGAACATGCTTTGCTTCTTCTATGGGCGCAATCCGAAAAATTTCCAGCAAGATACCGTGTTGCAACATGCACGTATGTATGGAGCACGCTCGAAAGAGGATATGGCGGTGACAAGATTTCATACTACAGCTATGATTTATAAGATTTTGGTTCGTATGAACGATTTGGACAACCAGTTGAGAGAATGGTTCCTTGCCGGGAAGGACAAGATGGAAACGAATGCCATATTTATCGGTTATGACAAGAACATCAAACCGTGTTCCCCACAGAAAATTAAGGCATCCAATACGTTGATTTTGAAGTCACAGGCACGCATACTTCCTATTGGCTTTTGGACGGGATCGAATAGTGCAATAGGAAAGACCGTGAAGAAAATAGAATTCTTAATAGAAAATTCAAGGAATTATGCCAATCAGGACGCTGACGGCTTCTTTGAGATGAGCAAGCAGGAAGTCTTGCAAATACTTCAGCTTATAGAAAGTACATACGTGTATGATGCCAAACATCATAATCAAGACCGGAAAAATGATGTCAGGGAAATGATGTGCGCTGTAGAATATTGTGCAGACCTGTCGGGGGATAAAGTGTATGCTTTGCATCGGACGAACCGTAATATGTCTCGTGTGCGTGCCAATGGCGGTTGGGCGGATTCCCCCCACGATGGACGCACAGACTTGACGCCAGCCAGGAGCAAAGCCCAAGATGCACCTGTCATTATGTTTATTCGGCAGAACGGAGAGAAATATAAGGATCCTGTGACAGAGGTGGATACGGGCTGGAACAATGCTGCGTTTTACTGGCCGGTTTTGCTTACACAGAAGGAGCTGCCTCCCGTCATGTATGCCTTGGAGCAGACTAAAGGCTCGCAGGTTTCTGTAGTGGATGACACAGATGTTTTGGATGGTATCAATCCAGATGAAGTTTTGAAATTGACATATTCTGGCGACCTTGTGGAACATTTCGGAAAAGAAGGGACTGACTATAGCCATTCGAAGGATTTTATTTGGGAAACTCGTGCTTTAAAGGAAACTACTGCAGCTAAGTATTTGCAAAAGAATAGCGATGGGACATTTCCCATCAATCCATCTGTAAAGTTTGATGTTGACAATGATCATGGAATTTATTCGCGAAACGGCAACCGTTTTCCGTTTGTATTCAGACCTTATAAATATTTGTTGCTATCCAACGGACGTGATTCAATGGCTGATTTAATGTTGTTGGAGCTTGCCGATATGGATAAGTGGAAAGCCTGTCCGGAAGGTGAATTGGATGATGAAGGTTGTTTAAGGGATTTGGATACCGGAGATATATTGTTGCATGGAGAAGACCATATCATGGATAAGCAGATGAAGAAGAAACTATTTAGGGATGACACGATAACCCAATGGGTGGTTTATTATCCTATAAAGAAGGTGCTTCGGTTTAAGAAGAACTCATAAAGCGTCTTTAAAATAGATTGTAAATCTGAATATCTGCATCGAAAACATCAAGTAACTTATGTCACGATTAAGCGATTTATACAAAGCTATGGAAACTCTTCGCAAAGAGGGGCTTCCTGTAAATGAAGACCTTGAGAAGAAGGCAAATGAATTGGAAGAGGACATCATTAAGAAAGAAATTCTTCCGGTGTTGAGTAAGACCATAGAACCTGCGTTACAACCGGTAAAAAGGGAGTTGGTTTTGGTGGTGGATTATGTGCCTGGACAACCCTTAAGTGTTCATCTTAGCCGTAAGCGCAACTTTACTGCTGAACTTACGGATGCCAAAGAAATGGTGCTTGACCCTGAAGTGACGCATAAAAATCAGGGAGGTCGTTCAGATGAGAAATTTGATAGAGGGCCGGCAAGAGATATGTCTGTGGTATTTCCGGATGGAACTGTCATTGCGGAAAAGAATGCTGCGGAAACGATGGTTGCGGTAGTTCGGAAAATCGGGGTGATAAAGGTGCGTAAAGTAGTGGAAGAGTATAACCTGAAGTTCTGTAAGGTTCCGGTGATTTCAAATCGGAGGGATGCGAAATATGGCAAAAGTCAAAAAGATTTAGGAGGAGGATGGCTGTTGATTACTCATAGCAACAATCCAATGAAAAAGGCCTTTATAGAAAAAGTATCCGAGGTTTTGCATCTTGGGATTAAAGTCATGCTGAAGTAATAGAACAAGACGCACTGGGCGATTACTAATTTCAACAGTATAAATAGCTGTTATTCTGATACTTTTATATGATTTCCTCATCGAAGAAAAAGAATTTTTGCAAGCATGGAATAACTATTCCATGGTAAATCATGACTAAAATTAGCTTAAAAGGTGCATTTTCTGTTTAAAATAACAATTTAATGAGCAGATATTATTTCAATTGTTCCATTACTTGACGCAATTATACGTATTCAATATCTCCATGATCATGAAAAGGTTTCGCCCCAGTCGTGACAGTTCAGCGCAGATGATGAGGTCGTCCTTCCCGACACGTTTCAGCAATTTGCCTAACCCACGTTTGTTATAGGATTTTGTTCCGCTGATGGTTTCCTCAATCCATCCGTCGATCACCAATTTGTTTCGTTCACAGAAATTGTTAATCTCAAAATGCTGGTTCTCCACAGTCTGTTTGTCGCTGCTTACCCTGATGTACCCGTAAATCATAAGTTTTTTGGATAAATATCGGGTCAATGACACCATATCCTTTCACTTATATAGACGGTCTGTGGGATGGCTTGCTTCATGCTGTCACTTCCATAATTCATTCGTTCTTTTCTCGTCCATTTTGGGATTTGAATGTCTTATATTTCCTTTCTTCTTCCCCTTGCAAAAACTTCCTTTTGTAAGTTTTTGCAAATCAGTCTTTTCCTTCTTTTCCTAAAATTTTTCATAAAAATAGTTCATGGAATATTTGGATTGTGACGGTAAGTTG